>CALYBD010000029.1 GCA_944393745.1 uncultured Alphaproteobacteria bacterium
AACTATCAGGAAAAACGAACATAAAACACAGCCTGCCAGGCCGATTGCTTTTAAGGGACGGATCATATAAAATACCTTTCTGTAATAATGATGATATCAGGCTATCAGAGAAATTACATACCGTCAAGAGAATTGTTTGACAAATATACAACTTTTGATTGTATTATCTTTCTCTAAGACTTTCGGACGCATATTCTTTAAACGGTGTCAGGATTATTTCTATCAAACGGCGACGACCCGTCTTGATTTCAGCTGACACGCTCATGCCGGCGGACAGGCGGACGTCTTTGTCTTCCACACGAATGGTGTCCCGCAACATCGATATACGTGCTATGTAAATTAAGCCGAGCTGTTCGTTTTCAACCGCATCACGCGATAAATGAACCAGTTTTCCTTGAATCGTTCCGTAGCGCGTATACGGAAAACTGTCTATCTTGATACTGACATTTTGACCTTCTTTGACAAATCCGACATCTTTGTTTAAAACCATGGCTTCGACTTCCAATATGCTGTCGGACGGTACCAGTTTCATCAATGTCTGCGCCGGAGTCACCACTCCGCCAACCGTATGAATTTCCATTTCCTGAACAATTCCGTCAACGGGAGCCTTGATCGTCGTCAGACCGTCAATCCATTGCGCGTTCGCGTATTCGTCTTTTAACAGCTTTTCTTTATTGGACGCTTCTTGCAAACGATAAAGCAGATCGTTTTTAAAATTAAGCTCCTCCTGATCTCTTTGTGTTGCCAAAACTTGCAATTTCGCTTCTATTTCCGCCAAGGTCTTGTTTTGAACGGATAAGTCTTCTTCGTACTGAATCAACTCCTTTTCTTTTTCTAAAAAAAAGGATTTTGCTATACTGCCTTTTTCATAAATATCACGATATTGATCCACACGAAAACGAACATTCGGCAATAAACGCTCTATCTTTTTTATCGAAGCTTTCGCCGTTTCCTTTTCCGCTTTTGCCTGAACAATCTGATCATCAATGACGGCCAGTTGCGCTTTAATCTTGTCCGCTTCGTTTTTTAACATCCGTTTGTTCTTTTCAATCAATTCTTCCGAAGCTTTTAAAGGCGGTATAAAGGTTTTCAACGGATCCGCCGTCAGTAACGCCGACAAACGCGCCACATCCATTGAAGCAAACAATAATTCCTGTTCCAATCGAACTCGATTGACTTCCGCGTCTTCAAACTTAATCTGAACAAGAGGATCCCCCTTTTTGACAAACTGCCCGTCACGAACGAAAATATCATCGACAACACCGCTTTTTAACGGTTGAATCAGCTTGTTGTGTCCGCTGGAAATAATCTTGCCCGGAGCTATGGCAATAATATCCACTTTACAGATCAAACTGAGCAATAACGCAAAACAAAAAACACCAACGATCGCATACATCGTGGCTCGCCCTAAAGGAGACGGCGGCGTTTCCGTAATTTCCAATACAGCCGGTAAAAACTGTTGTTCCAAAGACGGTTTATTGTTCATATCGCTTCTCCGTTCATTTGGCATTTCCACAAATAACCGTAACGGCTGTCCGGACGGGTCAACAAATCGGTATGCGATCCTTGTTCGATTATCCTGCCCTTCTCTATCACAACGATACGATCGCACGTTCGAACCGTGGATAAACGATGCGCTATAATAAAGACTGTTCTGTTCTTGCCGATCGCCGCCATGTTCTTTTTGATTAAAGATTCCGATTCATAGTCTAAAGCGGATGTCGCTTCATCAAAAATCAAAATCAGCGGATTGACCAGTAAAGCTCGCGCAATCGCGATTCTTTGCCGTTGACCTCCGGATAAAGACGCGCCGCGTTCTCCGATAATCGTGTCATAACCTTCGGGCATTTCAGCGATAAAATCATGTGCGCCTGCCATTTTTGCAACTTCTATAATGCGATCAATCGGCTGAACGGGATCGGCTAAGGCAATATTGTCACGCACTGAGCGGTTTAATAATGTATTTTCTTGCAAAACAACACCGATTTGTCGCCTTAACCAAGACGGATCGGCTGTCGATATATCTATATCGTCAATCGTAATACGCCCCGTTTCCGGCAAATACAGCCGCTGGATCAGCTTTGTCAGCGTGCTTTTCCCCGATCCGGAAGACCCTACGATCCCTATGCTTTCACCCGGCATGACATGTAAAGAAATATCCGACAACACTTGAGGTTTATCCAAAGCATAACGAAATGAAACGTTCGTAAACTTTACATCGCCTTTTAACGAAAGAGACGGAGCCTGCCCCGAATTCACAGCCGGCTCGGCAGGTGTGTTTAAAACATCTCCTAACCGGTCGATTGAAATGCGCACTTGTTGAAAATCCTGCCATAATTGAGCCAAACGCAAAATCGGCGCCGCCACATGACCGGCCAACATATTAAATGCGACTAACTGACCAACCGTCATTTTTCCTTCTATGACCAACTTCGCCCCGAAAAACAAAGTCAAAGCGGAGGTTGTTTTTTGAATGAAGCTGATCGCATTATGGCAAATGTTCGCCAGATTGGACACTCTGAACGAACTGGCGACATACGCGGCCAGCTGTTCTTCCCATCTGCGAACGGATTGCGGTTCAACCGCTAAAGCTTTTAATGTTTCTATCGCTGAAACGGATTCAACCAAAAAAGCCTGATTTTCAGCCCCGTGCTTGAATTTTTCCTCCACACGTTTATGCAAAACTGGTGAGGCCAATAACGATAAAACAATATAAAACGGTATGGATAAAGCGACAATCAGTGTCAAAAACGGCGCGTACAGCAGCATAACGATAAAAAAAACAATCGTAAACGCCGTATCAATAACTAACGTTAACGCTGATCCCGTTAAAAAATTCCGAATATTTTCCAATTCCCGTACTCGCGCCACTGTATCACCGACACGTCTTGACCCGAAATACGCTAAAGGTAACGCAAGTAAATGTTTGAACAACTGCGCACCCAGTTCAACATCAATCCGGTTCGTTGTGTGTGAAAAAATATATGTCCGCAAGGTGCTTAAAATACACTCGAATACCGTCATGCAAATTAACGTAAAAAAGATAACGTCTAAAGTGCTTAAACTGTGATGAACCAAAACTTTGTCGATAATCACCTGAAACAATAACGGTGACACCAATGCAAATATTTGTAAAAATAAAGATGATAAAAGAACTTCGCCAAACAGTTTTTTATATTTAAGAACTGCCGGAACAAACCATGATATGTCAAACCGCCGCCATAGATTTTTAATGCTCTGCCGCGATGTAAATAAAATTATCCGACCCGTCCAGATTTTTTCAAAATCCTGCGCTGAAAGAATCTCGGGCTTTCCCTTTTCGGGATAATGTATCAAAACCTTATCCGGCGAATACTTTGCCAATATAAAATAACGCCCCTCCGGGGCACAGGCTATTACGGGCAACGGCGTTTTCGATAAACGTCCGATCGAGCTTTGAACGGCCTTCGCTTTTAAATCTAAAATTTTCGCACTGCGTAAAATATCCGTTTCATTAAACGGTCTTGATCCGTTACCTGATAAATGCCGGAGCTGTTGCGGATTTGTTTTACGTTCGAATAACTGAGCTATAACGGTCAGGCATAACAGACCGGTATCCGGATTTTTATCCATAAATAATTCCTAATAGTTGTATACAACAAAACAATATATCAATATATTATACATTGTTTGATGATATGCAATCATTAAAATGAACGTTGTAAAGAAATTCCATTTTTTTGTGCAATCTCTTCAAGTTTCCTTCTCTGTTTGTAGCGGATCGTTTTACGTTTGCGCGGAACAATCATCTGCGTCAGAGAAAAATCCCTGTCTTGGAAGCGTGTCGCCTGCATCTCCCAACCGAACTCTTTGGCGACTTCGACCTGATGTTGCCGGAGCATTTGAAGCTGTGGCTTTTTGAATTTCAGACGCTCCCGACCGTTCGACATTTGAAGCAGAATATGCCCGTGCGTTGCCGATTGACGTGTGTGAACGGCGTATAAATACCGGTATCCTTTTTTCGCAAACGGCTCCATATACCGTTCAACAAACCGATACCCCTCCTCCTCGCCAACCTTCATTCTTTTTGGGAAAGACACGATCAGATGAACCATTAGATTGCCGTTTTTCCGACGTTGTTTCATCTGATACGCGTCTATCGTTTCGTTCAATTTTTCCGTCTGGATCAGTCGCCGTTCATCGTCATAAACACGAGCGTCTTTTTCCATTCCCTCCGAACCGTGAGCAATATAATGAGCGATATTCTTCGCCCCTTGCGGCGACTTGATATAAAACGCGACTTTAACCATCGCTTCCGGGACGGGAACTTTGAAAGAAAGTGTCGCCTTCTGTTTTGCCGGCGGAGGATAATCAATCGGAAAACGTTGATGTTTAACATAAATCCCACGGATATGTTCGTCTAACCAGTTCCGTTTATTCGCCATAATACGCCGCCAAAAGCCTGTTAATTTTATCCCGAAGCGCGTGAAGTTCACGACAAACCCGCCGCAAATCCTGCAACGTTTTTTCTTCAAGCGAGTCCTTTTTTATCAGCGTCGTGTTCAAAGCGCGGACGGCTTGATTTGTGTTGATACCGACCTTTCGGATCTCTTCTTCCAGCTTCGTCAGCAGGAGTATTTCGTCATAGTGCGGGATTTTCATCTGATGAATCCCGGCAAGAATGAACAACCGAATCAAACGGGACGGACATTGTTTTTCGGCGATGAGCGCGTCCCAAATTTCTTTTTCTATTCTGAACGATTTACGCAACATTGGCATCTTTAGCCTCGCAATAAAGTCGTTCAAGCGTGTGTGACGGATAAAATTTTACAGTTATTTCAGGGCAATTTCAAGGGCGGGCTGGTGGGGCAATTTTCGCCTTTTTCGTCGGACGAAAAGGCTATCCTGCAAAAAAGTAGCCTTCAATAAAATCAATCATTTGAAAATCAGCCTCAAAACAGCCTTAAACCCGACCTCGCCCGCCCGACCGCCCTTTATTGATGACTGTTCAAACGGTGTCGCCGCGTGTGCGGCGACCGATTTTTTTCGGAGAATACGGCTCTATTCGGAGCCGTATTCTTTCTGCCTGAGATAAATTTTAGGAAGAACCTTTTTTTCAAAATAAACATCGAAAGCTTCATTTAAAAGACGCTTTTCCATAGCAAAGAAAACTTCCGACAGCCAACCGCTTTTTGCAAGTTCCCGTAACGCCGGCAAATCCTCCTCCGGTACTTTGCTGCCGTGAACGAAACAGAATAAAACGGTATCAAATTTTACATCGTCGCGTTCTTCAAAGTCGGGCAAGAACTCCTCGATCAAATCCCAATACAGCATTGTTCAGCCCTCCCTGATGAGCTGATCAACGGGGCAAGGCGTGAAAAACAAATCCAGTTCCGCAAGCTCCAAAAGTTCGTCAACGGAGATGTATCCGGCCTCGAAACCGTATCCGAAACTCGCCCAACCGAACGCCTGCATTTGTTTGTCGGAGGTGTCTTTTTCAACGATATAGGCATCATACGAACCGACAAAATAATGCAGTTGAGCCAAAGCGTTTTTGCCTTGCCCGTCCGTTTCATAGACTTGCGGCATCGTTTTAATGCGTCCGGCAAGGTTCAGAATAATGTCCGCGAACGCTTCTGATTCTTCGGAATGAGTCAGATTTTTAATGAGTGTTTGAGCCTGCTTAACCGGCATAAACGGTTTAAGCGTTGTACTCAATTCGGTTAAAGCTTGATCGATTTTATCAGTCATATTGAAAGCTCCTTCTCTGTAAAAAAGCACTGGGTTAAAGGGTTTTTGGCATTGCGCCTGAAACCCTTTCGAGGTGCTTCGTCGGGGAGAAGAAAGCGATTGTCATTCCAAGAAAAACGGAGGGGTGTCGCCCGACTTGCAACGACACCGGAGCGAAAGTCGGGGAAACCGTTTTTCTTCCATCAGGCGACAGGGAATTGACAATCAAGAGATTTTTTTGAAAAAACTTTCTTAAATAAGCTGAAATCGAATAAACTTTACTGATGAGAAGAATTTATCAAGGCATTAATCGTTGGAATAAACAACCTCTGAATTTCATTATAAATTTCATGAATTACAGTCAGAGGATCATTTTTTTGAGAGTAAAACAAATGCCTTTGGTGTGTGTGTGAAATTCTATTTTCTGAATCAAAATCTGGAAATAGTAAAAAAAAATCATTTTTGAAATTTATACCCATCTCGCTATAGATACTAACATCCAAATAAAGGCTACCTTCATGAATTTGCATGTTTCTTACACTTCTTAATTTTTTGATGCAGGGGTTGCCTTTATCAAAAAGAGTTTCTGGAATATCTTCACATCGAGACCAAGACATATTTCTTACATTTTTATAGTTTTTACTAAAATACCCTTTTGTTTTTGCAAAATATTCAAGCATTGATGATGCTGTCGAAAAAAATGAATTGATCAAAATTTTTAACGGAATAATATCAAGACAGCCTCTATAGCAGAGCACCCTTGTTTTTTCGCTAAATTTGCTGTTCCATCCAATACCTTTCTCATAATACTGGGCTTCGATGCTTGAAACTATAAAGTGTTGTTCATATAAAATATTTTGTAAAAAAGAAACTGCTTGATAAGCATTCTGATATGCATACAAGCGAAGAAAAAGGTCTTGAAAATTTTTTTTCGTATTGCGTTTATGCTTTTTTAAAAAAAATGTTAAAGCTTTGCCCACTGTGTCTTCAATATTATCGCTACCTTTGTAACCGTATAGGCAGTTGTTATAAAAAGTTTCAAAAGTTTCTTTTGATATGCTTATTTCTTCAGACAAGCCGCCCTCGCAAAACCACAATGGCATCTGTATTTCATAATAATTGTCTGCATACTTTCCCATTATATGATCAAGTAAACTATCTCGTAATTTGTTTAACTCAAAATCAACGGTATATAAAAAATCATCACCCAGCATAGCAAAAGCTCCAAATAAACTATTATAACATTATTTTTATTTTTATAAAAAGGAAGTCTTTTCGGGCGAATCAGCATCGCTGATGGGTAAGGCATCGGGCGAAAAAGCGCATAAAAAGGAAGCGGTCAAGCCGCTTCCCTTCCCATTTCTTGGAACATCATCAGATAGTCAAAAGCCTTTTGCGCTTCGGAACAGGCTTTGAAAATCGCCTTTTTGTCGTTCTTCAAAACTTTCAGCCAAGATTGCAAATACGCCAGATTGTTTTTACTGAATTGATAATCATAACCTAAATATCCCGCGACAAATCCCGCGCCTATATCGGCAATCAGCTCCTCGAAAGCGTAATCTTCACTGCCGAATTTACCCTTAAAATCACGATTTAAACGACCTTTGTGTCCCGTGGCGTGTATTGTTTCATGCGCCACTGTGGAAACAAATCCGCTCTCTGTTTTGAATTTGTCTTTATTCGGCAACAAGACAATATCATTTTTACTGTCGTAAGCCGCCACGTTTTCGCCGTAAGAATAATAGATATCCGTATTTTCAAAGAACGCCATGACGTTTTCTTTGACCGTAAATTCGGCTTTCTCGACATCTTCGCCAAACCCCTCAACCTGAGAGCCGTTAAAAACGGGATAAGAGCGGGCGACACAAGCCTGATTTTCGATTATTTCAAGCTCACCTGTTTCAGAGTTTTCAACTTCGCATTTATAGGAAACGGGTTTCCAAAAAACGATAGTCGTCGATTTTTCGCCTTTTTTGACTTGGAAGCCTTTTTCCTGCCATTGCCGGTAAGTTCCCCAAACAGCAGAAGTAAAACCGTTAACGGCGGCGGCAAAGTTCAAAATCAAAATGTTAATGCCGCGATAAGCCTTTTTAGTCGTGATGTTCCGGGCGAAAGAAGAAAAGAACGGTTTTTCCCATTCGCCGGAAAAGTTTTCCAAGCGTTCAATAATGGTATTTGCGACTTGTTGAACGGTATCTTTTTTATCGGTCATTTTAAAAGCTCCTTCTCTGTAAAAAAGCACTTGTTAAAGGGTTTTTGGCATTGCGCCTGAAACCCTTTCGAGGTGCTTCGTCGGAGAGAAGAAAGCGATTGTCATTCCAAGAAAAACGAAGGGGGATCTCCCGACTTGCAACGACATGGGAGCGAAAGTCGGGGAAACCGTTTTTCTTCCATCAGGCGACAGGGAATTGACAATCAAGAAAAACAAAGACCGTACAGCAAGATCTGTTTGCAGAGTTCTTTTCTTTTTGATAACGTGAAAAAGCTTTTACAAAAAAAGTAAAAGCGGGGCTTAGAAACCCCTTATAGATAGTCGCCTGTAAATGGTGTATGGCGTCTGAAAATAATACACCGATTTCCGCAGTGGACGGATGTCGGTGTAATAAGGCTATATGCACGAAAGCATCGAGCCGTTTTATCTATAACGGTTTCTAACGTCCGCCCACCTTTTTATGAAGGTGGGTTTCCGTTTTTTAAAAGGAGACCGTTCATGCCATTCAAGCCCAAGAAAACAGGAATTAATTTTTTGTGCGACACGATTATTCTGCCGCAATATTACAATTTTGAACGGGAATCCGCTTTTAAAACGGATTTTGAAAATTTCAAAAAGATCCGTTTTGAATGTTGGAACCTCTTTATCGCCGCATATTACCTGTGCGCGCTGCAAAGCGTTTTGGGATCAATGAAAGAGGATGTCTATACTCAGTTAATGAAAAAAACGATGAAGTATTTTAGAAAACAATATCCGCTGTTTGATCGGGTTTTAAAAGTCTTTTTGGATTCTTTTGATCCGGACAATCCGTCCTGCACGGAAATGGGGAAACTGCTGTCATGGAATTTATTGCAAGCACCGGAAGAACAATTATCCATGAAAGATATAAATATGGGCTGCGATATCGCCGAGACGATTTATAACTTGGTCAGCGTCATCGATCCGGAAGAAATGACGGACTTTTAACGTTTTTGCCCCTCTTTCCTGAAACATCAAGAGATAAGCAAAGTATTTTTGTTCTTCTTTTGTTCTTGTGTTTAAACACCGAATCTGATAGCTTTTGATTCGGAGGACAAGAATGACGGACAAGGTTTTTATCTGTATTGATCTGAAATCGTTTTACGCGTCCGTGGAATGTGTCGAACGCGGGCTTGATCCGTTTAAGACGAACCTTGTCGTTGCCGACCCCGCCAGAGGACGCGGAGGAATCTGTCTGGCAATTACTCCGGCGATGAAAGACTTGGGGATTCATAATCGCTGCCGCATTTTTGAAATACCGAAAAACGTCCGATACATTACGGCTTTACCGCGTATGAAACGGTATATGGAGATATCCGCGGATATTTATGGCACTTATCTGAATTTTGTCGCTCCGGATGACATACACCCTTACTCGATTGACGAAGTTTTCATTGACGCGACCAACTATCTGCATATTTACCGTAAAACGCCCAAAGAAATGGCGGTCATGTTGATGAACGCCGTCAAAGAACGAAGCGGAATATGCGCAACGGCGGGAATAGGAACAAATCTGTTTTTGGCAAAAGTCGCATTGGACATTACGGCAAAGCACGTTCCCGATCATATCGGTTATTTGAACGAACGATTGTTTAAAGAGCAACTATGGCATCACCGTCCGATAACGGACATTTGGAACATCGGCAAAGGGATAGCGTTCCGATTGGAAAAACACGGCATTTTCGATCTTTACGGGATAGCTCATTGCGATGAACGGCTTTTATATAAAGAGTTCGGCGTGAATGCGGAATTTCTGATCGATCATGCGCACGGTCGGGAACCTTGCGAGATCAGGGATATTCAAGCCTATAAATCCAAGACGAATTCATTGTCAAACAGTCAAATTTTGTTTTTCGACTATACTTTTGAAGACGCGTTGGTTTGCGTAAAAGAAATGGTCGACATGCTTTCTTTGGAATTGATTGAAAAGCATATGATCGCTTCCGGTATTTCTTTAAGTGTCGGGTATTCGCGTGATATCGTTTCCCCGACCGGAGGATCGGAAAAATTGTCGGAACAAACATCCTCTTATGAAAAGCTCGTCAAAGAGTTTGAAAGCATTTATCGCCGAACGACACGACGAAGCGTTCCCATTCGCAAACTAACCGTTTGTTTAATGAACATTACAGATGAAGATCAGTCTTTTTTACAACAGGATCTGTTTTCCGTCAGGCAAGAAGACGAAAAGGAACGTAAAATGCAAGAAGCCGTTTTGGCAATCAGGCAAAAATTCGGGAAGAATGCTTTATTGCGCGCAATCAGCTATACGGACAAAGGGACGGCGCGTGTAAGGAACAAATTGATCGGAGGACACAATGGGGGCGAGTAAAGAAGAACGGGCGCGTCAATTCCTGCCGTTCAACGCTTTGACAGGGTATTACCGGATGATTTTGGAACGACAGCGCGTTTCCGAACCGAAAAAAGAACTGTCCGAAGACGAAGTGGCGGCTTTGTCCGAAAAGATAAAAAGCCTCCGGCGACACGACCTTGTTTCCGTAACGTATTACGACAAGGACGCTTATATCACAAAGACAGGTATGATTACGGATATTGATTTCACGTTCCAAACACTGACAATCGTGAAGACCAAGATATCTTTTCAAGATATTTTTACCGTTTCAGAAAGCGAAAATTAAGGAAGCCGTTTTTATTCCGGGGCGGAGGGAATTGTCTAGCGAGGATATTTTTTATGCCACTTTCTGTTTGAAACAGCTATCATAAATAATCCCTTAGTATAAAGGAATAGAAACAAAAAAATTGAAAGAATACGATAAAACGATTTCGTTATTAAAATCAAAAAGTACTGTAAACCTTTTATATAAAATGATAGACTTTTTAACATAAGACGCGTCCAAAATACTGCAGTGCTTTAAAGGAGAAAACGGTGGAAGATTTTGTATCCAGAGGAGAAAACATCCTTAATGTAATGGAAAAAATTTCAGATTCTGCACAAATCGAATTGAGCAACAATGAACGAACCAACCTCGTGAATTCTATGGCTCAGATAAATACGATGACGACGGATATGAACAAAATGTCGTCATTTTTGGATCAAAAGCACACCGGCCTGAATAAAGCAAAAAATCGCCCGTGCTTTATGCGCATCGTAGTAACCGATGAGGAAGGAAAAAACCAAAAAGAGTTTTTCTTTTCAGAAAGTAATTATGTTCCAACTATTAAAGGGATAGCCCTTGCATCTAATAAAGCCCCCATTGGTATTTTAATGTCAAAAGACATCGGAGAAGATTTTGAATGGCATAATGAGGTTTATTATGTTCGCGAAAAAGATATTTTTAATCCTACAAAAATAAACACCGATAAGTGGGATGGGGTGAAATTTTCTTTTTGCAAAGACAATGACGATATTGAAACAGGAGATTCTATACAAAAAAGAATTTTAGAATTTAAAAACTGTTTAGAAAAAATCGATGAACAAAAAGAGGATATCTGGACTTTCGAAGGCGATGATATTGAAACATATGAAGATGATTTATTGGGGTTAAGTATCAGAAAAAGCATAAGCCTTAGAAGCCATCCTTTATTGGATAAGATCCAGGAAAACATATATCGTCATCCGTTAGACAAACGCCTCAGCTTAATGGGCCCTGCGGGAACAGGAAAAACGACAACACTTATTCGCCGACTTTCTCAAAAACTTTTTGTTCGTCATTTGAACGAAGATGAGCAAGTTGTCGTTAAAGACGATGACGAATATCCGAACAATTGGACGATGTTCACTCCAACAGATTTGTTAGTTGCTTACTTAAAAGACGCTGCAAATAGAGAAGAAGTTATCAATAAAAGCGAAAACATTAAAACATGGAAAAATTATTCCTATAATTTAGCACGTAATATCTTGCCTATTTTAAGCAAAGAAAAAGGTAAAAGCGGATTTTTATTGAAAGAAGGACTTCAGACTTTATCTGATCATTTTTTCAAAAATATAAACATTTTTTTTGAAGATTTTCTTTTATGGCAGGAATTCAAATTTGTAGATGAGACAAAAGAAGCTCTTAAGATTATTGTGTCCTACCTTTCTGAAACAAAAAATAATTTCATAGATAAAATAAATACTGAAAACTTATACTCTATGATAAGCGGTCTATTATCAATAGAAAATGAAATAAAAAAAGAAGAAACATCTTTAAAAAGCAAGATTATAGAAAAGTTAAACAAGATATTACGTTCCAATGAAAATATAAAAACAAAAGATGATAGAGACAAATTCATAAAATCATTACAACGATTTGCAGAAAACTTAAAAAATGACACAGATGAAGATTTTGAAACCGATGAAGATGAATTAAATGATGAAGAATATGAGCAAGAAACTTTAACAAAAGGAAACGCTATTTCAAGTCAGGAAATATTTTCTAAATATTTTTATAAACCATTAGAAAATTATTCACGCAGTATAGCCAATTCGAAAAAGCCTTCTGAAAAAAACAAGGCATTCAAAAATTTCTTTGAAAAATATGGCTACTCTTTTGACGATAATGAATTTAAAGAAATCGGGAAACTTTCTATTGTTAAAAGTGCTTTTACAAAGATTTCTTCTCCAGAAGTTAAATATCCTCGTTATCTTACAAAGAGATACAAACGCTTTAGAATGCAGAAGGATTTTTCAAAATATTATGCTTCGGACTTTAAGACCCAGTCAAACTTTATATCTCAAGATGAAATCGATATTTTAATTTATTCATATTTATATATTCTTGAAGAGTTTGACGCAAAGCATGTAACTCTTAAAGAAACAGCAAACGCTTATCTGTTCCAGTTAAAAAAAGAATTAAAATATCAAATTTACGTCGATGAAATGACCGATTTCACACCGATTCAAATCGCATGCATGTTCCATTTGACCAAGAAGCCATTTAGATCGTTTTTTGCCTGTGGTGATTTCAATCAACGTTTAACATCCAACGGTTGCTCAAACAGAAAAAGCTTATCTTGGGCAGTACCCAGCATAGAATTTGTAGATATATCCGTCAATTATCGCCAAAGTAAAAAATTACACTCTTTTGCCGAAAAACTTGTATCTGATCCTTATGAAACAACAGAACTTGAACAGCCTAATGTTTCTGACGGCGTCAACCCGGTATGGCTTAAATCTTCATCCGACAACGAAATTATAGCACGTTGGCTATACGATCGTATTATGGAAATCCAACGACAAATAAACACCCTTCCAACAATAGCTATTCTCGTTAATGATGAAGATGAAATTTCAACATTGAAAGCTCCTCTGGAACAAATGTTAGAAGAAGCGAGCATTCGCGTCGAAGCTTGTTACGAAGGAAAATTCACAGGAGAAGAGAATAATGTTAGAATTTTTTCTGTTGAACACATTAAAGGATTAGAGTTCGAAGCAGTTTTCTTTATAAATATAGATAAATTAGCAACGAAGACACAGCAGTTTACAAAATATATGTACGTAGGAGCAACCAGAGCTGCAACTTATTTTGGTATAACAACAACATCTTCTGATCTTCCAAATGAAATTAAATATTTAGAAACTGATTTTAGAAAAGACTTTGTTTCAAGTGAATAACCAAGATTTTCTTTCAAGCCATTATTTCCGATCTCAGAAAAATCGATGTAAAATTTATATGATCAGAAAACATAAAAAGGTTGTCGGAAAACAAAAATCTCTGATATGATAATTGTTAAAGCGGTCATTTGGCTCTGCTTGTCGGCCGCTATAGAAACTCGACTAAATGGAGGATTTTTTATGTCTGTAATTACTTTTTATGCCGAATCTCCGGCAAAAGATTATCAATCGATAGAATTCTTTTTTAAAAACCTTGATGTCTTCAAGCGTTATAAAAAACAAATCGCCAATCGACATGAATTGGCTTCTTACCGTATTGCCGGAACGGGGATTACGGGACTGTATATCGGCAGGTTAACGGCGACAATCGGCGAAATGCTGTCGTTGTACGAAGCCGATTGGAAAATTCAAAAAGGCGAAAACACTCTTTACCTGATTCATATGTGCGGAACGCCCTTGTCAGGCAGTAACTCCTGTTCGTTTTGGAGCGTTAAAGAACAAAAAATCGTAACCGGCAGTTTCGAACGTTTTTTCATGGCGTACAAACCTCTTTCGGATCTGAAAGAAAAGGAAAAAAAACAACCGGCGCGAAATGTTAAGGCAAAAGCACCGAAAGAATTATTGGCGTTATACGCATGTTTAAAAGAATTCGATCAGATCTTCGCCGCGCAAAAGAAAAATGCGGAGGAAGCAAATGTCCGATAAAGAAAACGTCAAGCGAGGCTCGGGTTGTTTACTCCCCTTTATCGCATTTTTCGGTTTAGCTTTTATAGGAAGTTTAGCCGATGCGAAAAATAGCAATAATCTGACAGGAATCGCTTTAACATTTTTCATTACGGTATTTTTATTAATCAAATACCTTTTTCCTAACCCTACCCCAAAACCTCAAAAACCATCGAATTATTCATATTCGTCTTACGATGACGACAATGATCCGTATACTTCGGACGATATGGACGATATTTTTAACGAATGGGAAAACGGAAATCATTAAATCCTTGCCTGCTTCTTTGAAAAAGCATATGGTCAGACATTCTTTTTTACATGAGGAGTTGCATTATGAACAAAACAGAATTAGTTGCGGAAATTGCGAAGAACACGGGCTTAACAAAAGTTGATTCCGAACGGGCTGTCGAAGCTTTTTTGAACGCGGTGACCGCGACATTGAAAAAAGGCGATGAAGTCCGCCTGACGGGCTTCGGGACGTTCGGCGTAACGAAACGCAACGCGACAACCGGCCGCAATCCGCGCACGGGCGCAGAGATCAACATTCCTGCTTCCAAACAGCCGAAATTCAAAGCCGGCAAAGCTTTAAAAGACGCTTTGAACTGAGTTTGCTTGAGAATCTTTAAAGGGCGTGTCCTTTTTGACGCGCCCTTTCCTTTTGTCTGAAACAATATTTCCCATTTTTCCGTATTTTTCCCGACCGATGTTTTGACGAGAGGCCGGACAAACACCAGGTTTATGAAATTATTTTTCCCATATTTCCGATTTTTCCGATTTACCGGAGTCTGAAAAGAGGCGTTCAGAGCTTATTTTTTTACGTCAGACACACATAAAAAAACTTTTTTTGTTAGACATTTGTTAGACACTTTTATTTTTATGATTTTCATTCTTGTTTCAAGAATCAAAAAAGCCCTTGAAAATCAAGGGCTTTTTATGGTGCCGGCAGAGAGACTTGAACTCCCGACCTGATGATTACAAATCAACTGCTCTACCAACTGAGCTATGCCGGCTTCCGATGCTGGTTTTATATGCGAAGCTTCAGTCTTTGTCAATTAAAATATATACATACAAACCCGATAACGGATCGTCCTTTTGATATCTATGAAAAGCTTTATTTTCCCCGTATCGTTTCAAACAAAATAAAAACAACGGGAAAGGAAAAAAAATGTTTTGTTTTCAATGTGAACAAACAGCCTTGGGCAAAGGCTGTTCCCTTCAGGCCGGTGTCTGCGGAAAAAAAGCGCAAACGGCAGACCTTCAGGACGAATTAATCAGCGCTTTGGTCAGTTTAGCTTTGTCCGAAGAAAAAAACGAAGAAAACACCGGACTGATTATTGACGGGTTGTTTACCACTGTTACCAACGTCAATTTTGATGACGAAACAATCAGGCCTTTGATCCGCCGCGTCCGGGAAAGAACGAACAAACCGTCCGATTTTAAAATTTCCGCCGTCTGGAATGCCGAGGAAAACACAAAAAGCCTGAAATCTTTGCTTTTGTTCGGCTTAAAAGGAATGGCCGCCTATGCGCACCATGCCCGTGTTCTGGGATACAAAAATGAAAAAGTTGATGCGTTTTTTTACGATTCTCTGCGCCTGCTGGCTCGAAACGCCGATACGGACGAACTGCTGGGAAATGTTTTAAAAACAGGCGAAGTCAATCTGCTTTGTATGGAGCTTTTGGACAAAGCCAATACGGAAACCTACGGAATCCCGGTTCCGACAACCGTTACGACAAACATCGAAAAAGGACCGTTCATCATCGTTTCCGGCCATGACCTGCACGATCTGGATCTGCTGCTGCAGCAAACGCGGGACAAGGGTATTAATATCTACACACACGGCGAAATGCTGCCCTGTCACGCTTATCCGAAATTAAAGAAATATCCGCACTTAAAAGGAAATTTCGGTACGGCCTGGCAAAATCAGCAAAAAGAATTTGCAAACGTGCCGGGTGCTTTTTTGTTTACGACCAACTGCATCATGCCCGTTAAAGACAGCTATGCCGATCGCGTGTTTACAACATCTGTCGTTGAATATCCGGGCATTGTTCATATCGGCAAAGACAAAGATTTTTCGCCCGTTATCGCCAAAGCCCTGGAATTGGGCGGATATGCCGCAGAACGCAACATGACGGGTATCAACGGCGGCAGCATTTTAACCGTCGGATTCGGGCATCATACGATTTTATCCGCCGCGGATAAAATTATCAAAGCCGTTAAAAACGGAACGTTAAAACATATCTTTCTGGTCGGCGGCTGCGACGGCGCCAAACCGGGGCGCAACTATTACACGGAATTCGTCAAATCAACGCCGAAAGATACGCTGATATTAACGCTGGCCTGCGGCAAATACCGGTTTAACGATCTTGATTTGGGAAAAATCGACGACCTGCCCCGGCTGATGGATATGGGGCAATGCAATGACGCTTTCGGCGCCGTCAAAGTTGCTTTGGCACTAGCAAAAGCGTTTAATTGCTCTGTCAACGATCTGCCTTTGTCACTGGTGTTGTCCTGGTACGAACAAAAAGCCGTCTGTATTTTGTTGACCCTTTTGTATTTGGGAATCAAAAATATCCGACTGGGCCCGACGCTGCCGGCATTTGTCAGTCCGAATGTGTTGAAAATCCTGACAAAAGAATACGGCCTTTCGTTGATTTCAAATCCGACAGAAGACCTAAATTCCCTTTTAAAGAAACAAAACTGAGACTTTTTTCGGGATATTTCGGCGCCCGCAAACAAAAAGATATTGCAAAAACGATTTAAAATGTTTGTCGTTTCGCATTTTTATGCTATAGACATCATCAGCGTATTTCGATAAGCCAAAACGCGGGCGTGGTGAAATTGGCAGACACGCCAGATTTAGGTTCTGGTGGCTTCGGCCGTGGGGGTTCAAGTCCCTTCGCCCGCACCCCTGTTTGGCTGTGTCGGACAAGTGAAATGTTTTAATTTTTTTAGGAAAAAGGATATGCAGGTAACTGAAACAAAAGCTGAAGGGTTGAAACACGGATTTAAAGTGGTTGTTCCCGCGGAAACAATCGCGGCCAAAGTGACGGATAAAATCAAATCAATCGGCGAAAATGCAACGATCCCCGGTTTCCGCAAAGGAAAAGCCCCGGAAAGTTTTCTGCGCCAGCGTTACGAAAAGGCCGTTATGGGCGAAGTTCTGGACGAACTGATCCAGTCCGAAGCGTCCAAAACACTGTCCGAACGTTCTTTGCGCCCGGCAATGCGCCCGAAAATCGAAATCACCGCTTTTGATGAAGGCAAAGATCTGGAATTCACACTGGACGTCGAAGTCATTCCCGAAATCGTTCCTGTTGATTTCGCGACCATTTCTTTGGAAAAACTGATTGCCGATATCCCTGAAGAAGAAATTCAAAAAGCTTTGGATCGTCTGGCAGCGGCACGCAGCGATTCCGAACCGGTAAAAGAAGACCGCGGCGCAGAAAACGGCGACATTACGGTCATTGACTTTGTCGGTTCCATTGACGGCGTCGAATTCGCCGGCGGCAAAGGAGAAAATTATTCCTTGGAATTGGGGTCGGGTTCTTTCATTCCCGGATTTGAAGATCAGCTGATCGGCAAAAAAGCCGGCGAAAAACTGGACGTCAAGGTTCCCTTCCCCGCTGATTATCATGCCAAAGATCTGGCCGGAAAAGATGCCGTTTTTGCCGTTACCGTCAAAGAACTGCGCACGAAAAAGCCCGCCGAAATCAATGATGATTTTGCAAAATTCTTCGGCAAAAACTCTTTGGAAGAACTGCGCGACATGATCCGTATGGAATTAACGCGCGAATATGAAAACGTTTCCATGAGCAATCTGAAACGCGTTCTGCTTGACGCTTTGGCCGAAGCGCACGACTTCCCCGTACCGGAAAGTATGCTGGATCTGGAATTTGATTCCATCTGGAAACAGGTCCAGGCCGCCAAAGAAAAAAATCAGCTGGACGAAGAAGACGCCGAAAAAACCGAAGAAGAACTGCGCGAAGAATACCGTTCGATTGCCGAACGCCGCGTCCGTCTGGGATTGCTGCTGGCCGAAGTCGGCATGAAAAACAAAATCACCGTTACGGACGCCGATCTGAACCGCGCGATCATGATGGAAGCCCGTCAGTTCCCTGGTCAGGAAAAGGCTGTGTTTGATTTTTATTCCAAACACCCCGAAATGCTGGACAGACTGCGCGCACCGCTGTTTGAAGAAAAAGTCATCGACTTTATTTTAAAGGCCGTCAAACTGAACGAAAAGAAAGTAACGCCCGAAGAATTATATAAAGCCGATGCCGAAGAGGCGAAAAAGCCGGCCAAAAAAGCCAAAAAAACAGCTAAAGCCGCCGATAACGCGGAAGAAAAAAAGCCGGCTAAAAAAACAAAAGCCAAAACAAAGGAAGATACGGCCGAAAAAACCGAAACAAAAAAAACGGCGAAAAAAACGGCTGCCAAGAAAAAAACGGATAAATAACGTTTTTGAAACTTTTCTTTGTTTGAGATATAAAAGGGAACCGCGGGTTTTTCCGGCGGTTCCTTTAATCGAATAAAAAAACAGGAGATCTACATGATGCGCGAACGCGATCCGATGGACGTTTACATGAATACTCTGGTGCCGATGGTGATTGAACAGACCAGCCGCGGCGAACGGTCCTTCGATATTTATTCCAGACTGCTGAAAGAACGCATCGTCTTTTTGACCGGTGAAGTCCATGACGAAGTCGCCAGTTTGATTTGTGCTCAGCTGTTGTTTTTGGAATCCGAAAATCCGAACAAAGACATTGCCTTTTATATTAATTCGCCGGGCGGTGTCGTTACGTCGGGTATGGCCATTTTTGATACCATGAATTATATCCGCTGCGATGTTTCGACGTTGTGTATCGGACAGGCCGCGTCCATGGGATCTTTACTGTTATGCGCCGGGCAGAAAGGCAAACGTTTTTGTCTGCCGAACGCGCGCGTGATGATTCATCAGCCTTCCGGCGGCTTCAGGGGACAGGCAACGGATATTGAAATTCACGCCCGTGAAATTCTGGCTTTGCGCGCCCGGTTGAATAACATTTACGTTGAACGAACCGGACAAAGCCTGAAAACAATCGAAAAAGCCATGGAACGCGATAATTTCATGAGTGCCGAAGAAGCCAAGGCGTTCGGTTTGATCGATGAAGTCGTCTCAACCCGTCAAAAGGCAGATGAATAAGCCAAACAGGTTGCCGCTGTCTGTGCCGATTTAACAGCATTGAACGGCAAAAAAACAAAAAAGGATTGCAATAATCATGACGAAATCACCGTCTAAAGAAGATAAAAAGGGAACGTTATACTGTTCTTTTTGCGGTAAAAGCCAGCATGAGGTCAAAAAGCTGATTGCCGGACCGAATGTCTTTATCTGCGATGAATGTATCGGTCTGTGTACAGACATTATTGCGGAAGAACATCAGGAAAATACGGTAAAAGAAGGCGAAAAAATGCCTTCCCCTCAGAAAATCAAGCAAATTCTTGATGATTACGTCATCGGCCAGGAACTGGCAAAAAAAGTGTTGGCCGTCAGCGTTTATAATCATTACAAGCGCCTGATGACCCGAGAAGAAAAAAAATCGGACGTTGAAATTGCCAAATCCAACATATTGCTGATCGGGCCGACGGGATCCGGAAAAACATTATTGGCGCAAACATTGGCGCGCATTTTGGACGTTCCGTTCTGCATGGCGGACGCAACGACGCTGACCGAGGCGGGGTACGTCGGCGAAGACGTTGAAAACATTATTTTAAAACTGCTGCAGGCTGCTGATTATAATGTGGAAAAAGCTCAGCGCGGCATTATTTATATTGATGAAATCGACAAGATTTCCAGAAAATCCGAAAACCCTTCCATTACGCGCGACGTTTCGGGCGAAGGTGTGCAACAGGCTTTGCTGAAAATCATGGAAGGCACGGTGGCTTCGGTTCCGCCTCAGGGCGGCCGCAAGCACCCGCAGCAGGAATTTATTCAGGTAGATACGACAAATATATTGTTTATTTGCGGCGGTGCTTTTGCCGGTTTGGAAAAAGTTATTGCGCAAAGAACGAATAAATCCTCCATCGGATTCGGGGCAAATGTTTCCGGTCCCGACGACCGAAAAACCGGTGAAGTCCTGCGTGATGTGGAACCGGAAGATTTGCTGAAATTCGGTTTAATCCCCGAATTTATCGGCCGCGTTCCCGTTCTGACGACTTTGGAAGATTTGGACGAAGAAGCTCTGGTCAGCATTTTAACCGAACCGAAAAATGCTTTGGTCAAACAGTATCAGGCTTTGTTTGCCATGGAAAACGTCCGGCTGAACTTTACGCCTCAGGCGTTGCGGGAAATTGCCAAAAAAGCCGTTGAACGCAAAACCGGTGCCAGAGGTTTGCGCGCCATCATTGAACGACTTTTGTTGGAAACAATGTTTGAACTGCCGTCCATGGAAGGCATCGGCGAAATCGTTATTGATGACAAAGTCGTCCTGGGCGAAACGGAACCGCTGCGTATTTACAAAAAGAAAAATAAAGAAGCAACCAGCGCATAAGATTTTTTAATTATGCTCTTGTACTTTATTTTTTCCGACCTTATTTATTAACCGACTTTCACAATCAAGGAGAGGTGGGTATCATGAACGCTTCGGCTGAAGAAAAAATATATCCTTTGTTACCTTTGCGGGATATTGTCATCTTTCCGCATATGATCGTTCCTTTGTTTGTCGGCAGGGAAAAATCCGTCAAAGCTTTGGATAAAGCCATGAACGATGATCGTCAGATCGTTTTGCTGACACAAAAGGATCCGGCTTTGGACAATCCCGGCGCCGAAGAAATGCATACGGTCGGTACGCTGGGATCCGTTGTTCAGCTGTTGCGCCTGCCCGACGGAACGGTCAAAGCGCTGGTCGAAGGATTAAAGCGTGTTAAAATCAAACAGTTTTCTGACAATAACGGCTGTTTTGAAGCCATAATCGAAGATCTGCCCGATAAAATCAGCACCAAAGACGATATTAATGCTTTTATGCGCTCTTTAATGGCGCAGTTTGAAGAATACGTCCGGTTAAACAAAAAAATTCCGCCGGAAATTCTGTTGTCCATCGGCCAGATTGAAGATCCGTCAAAGCTGGCTGATGTTATTGCCTCGCATTTATCTTTAAAGCTGGCTGACAGGCAGAATCTTTTGGAAACGCAGAACGTCTTTACGCGTTTGGAATTGCTGTTCGGTTTTATGGAAGCCGAAATGGGCGTTTTGCAGGTGGAAAAGAAAATCCGCCGCCGCGTGAAAAAGCAGATGGAAAAGTCTCAGCGCGACTATTACCTGAACGAACAGATGAAGGCGATTCAAAAAGAACTGGGCGATGAAGACGGTTCCGCCGAACTGGACGAGCTGGAATCAAAAATCAAAAAAACAAAAATGTCGGCGGAAGCAAAAGCCAAAGCCAAATCGGAATTAAAAAAGCTGCGTCATATGAGCCCGATGTCTTCGGAAGCCACGGTTATTCGCAATTATCTGGATTGGTTGTTGGATCTGCCTTGGGGTAAAAAATCGCCGATTCAGACGGATCTGAAAAAGGCCGAGGAAATTTTAAACAACGACCATTACGGTCTGGAAAAGGTCAAGGAACGTATTTTGGAATATCTGGCCGTACAGAAGAAAACAAAATCCGTTAACGGACCGATTCTGTGCTTGGTCGGACCGCCGGGGGTCGGAAAAACCTCTTTGGGCGAATCGATTGCCCGTGCAACAGGACGTAAGTTTGTCCGTGCCTCTTTGGGCGGTATGCGCGACGAAGCGGAAATCCGCGGTCATCGCCGGACGTACGTGGGATCTATGCCGGGAAAAATCATTCAAAGCATGAAAAAAGTCAAAACCCGCAATCCGTTATTCCTGCTTGACGAAATTGACAAGCTGGGGGCTGATTGGCGCGGAGATCCCTCTTCTGCCCTTTTGGAGGTATTGGATCCGGCGCAGAATTCAACGTTTAACGATCATTATTTGGAAATCGACTACGATTTGTCCGATGTTATGTTTATTACAACGGCGAACTCGTTAAAGATGCCGCGGCCTTTGCTGGATCGTATGGAAGTTATCCGCATTGCCGGGTATACGGAAGATGAAAAAGTCGAAATTGCCAAACGCCACTTAATCAAAAAACAGCGTGAAGCGGCTGGGTTGACCGAAAAAGAATGGACAATCACTGACGGGGCGTTGCGTTCATTAATCCGTTTATATACGCGCGAATCGGGCGTGCGCAATTTAGACAGAGCTTTGGCCGGACTGGCGCGCAAGGCCACAAAAGAATTGATGACGACAAAGAAAAAAACCGTCAACATCACCGAACGCAACCTGAAAAAATATGCCGGCATACCGGTTTACACTTACGGTGTTGCCGAAAAGCAGGATCAGGTCGGCGTCACAACGGGATTGGCCTGGACAGAAGTCGGCGGCGAAATTTTATCGATAGAAGCCGTCATGATGCCTGGCCACGGACGAGTCACGCAAACCGGCCAGCTGGGCGATGTTATGAAAGAATCCATTGCGGCGGCGCGTTCTTTTGTCCGGTCTCATTCCATTTCTTTCGGCATTCGTCCCGATTTGTTTGACAAACGCGACATACATATTCACGTTCCCGAAGGCGCCACACCAAAAGACGGTCCTTCTGCCGGAATTGCGATGTGTACGTCCTTGGTTTCCGCCATGACGGGAATTCCCGTATCCAAGGATATTGCCATGACCGGTGAAATTACTTTGCTGGGCAAAGTCCTGCCTATTGGCGGATTAAAAGAAAAACTGCTGGCGGCTTTGCGTGCCGGAATAAAAACGGTTTTGATTCCAAAGGACAATGAAAAAGATCTGGAAGAAATTCCCGATAACGTCAAGCAGGGATTAACGATTATTCCCGTTTCAACGGCGGAAGAAGTTTTAAAACGCTCTTTAACCCGTCCTTTAATTCCGATTGAATGGAATGAAGAAGAAGAGGAAAACAAAGCAAAGGCAGCTTTGTTGAATCAAGAAGACGATGACGGGGAAGAAAAAATCCGTTGCCATTAAACAAATGAAAGGAAGGAACTTTGTTTCCTTCCTTTTTCGATTCGTTTTGATATGCATACCCCTGCAAAAGAGGGAAAAATTCCTGCTCATTTCCTGCCTTTTTCCCGATTTAAGACTCTTTTCGGTCAAAAAAGTTTAAAAATCAAAAAAAATTCAAAAAAAAAACAACAAAACCTCTAATCTTCTATTGACCAAAGAAAGCTTAGCGTTCTAAACTTTTCCTTAGATTCGTTGTTGAATCTGAGTTTTGTCTTTTAATTTTAATAGAGGGAGCCCTCAAGTGAATAAGAACGATCTCGTAGCTGAAGTAGCTAAGAATACCGGCCTGTCCAAAACGGACGCCAGCAAGTCTGTTGATGCTTTTTTGAATGCCGTTACCGGCGCTTTGAAGAAAAATGACGAAGTCCGTCTGGTTGGCTTTGGTACATTCAGCATTGCTCAGCGCGCTGCAACCGAAGGCCGCAACCCCCGTACGGGTGCCAAAATTAACATTCCGGCTTCTAAGCAGCCGAAATTTAAGGCCGGCAAAGGTTTAAAAGACGCTGTCAACTAATAGCGTGCTTTGTTCTTAAAGACAGGCGGTCAGCATTTTGCGGCCGCTTGTTTTTTTATCTTGTTATCTTTCGTTAAATCCTGTATAACCGGTGATGTTGACGGGCGACTAGCTCAGCTGGTTAGAGCATCTCGTTTACACCGAGAGGGTCTGCGGTTCGAATCCGTAGTCGCCTACCATAAAAAAGAGGTATCGAAAGATACCTTTTTTTTATGGTTAGAAGACTGGGATAAGAACCGCTGGCGGGTCGGTGAGCAAAGCGAACGACGCGCAGGACGAACTATCGTCCGAGCGGCCCCTTGAGGGTGAGCTAAAGCGAACTATCCGTAGTCGCTTCTCATAAAAAAAGGGTATCGAAAGATACCCTTTTTTTTGTGGTTAGAAGACTGGGATAAGAACCGCTGGCGGGTCGGTCACCGTCAGGGGACGACGCGCAGGACAGCTGTCCGAGCGGCCCCCTTCGAGGGGTGAGCATCTGTAACGCGGCGGCGGATTTTAGACATTTCCGATGTGCTTTTTAGACTCTTTTATACTTTGTTTAATCCTAAAACATGCGTCATCAAAATATCGTTATTCTCGCTCTATGTGTAGCGCGCAGATTAGTTTTAACCGAAACGCAGGAGAATTAAATTAAAACTATCCTGCGTTTTTTATCAGTTACTGATAATCAATTCAGACGCATGTTTTGAGCCATCATTATTGATGCTGTAAGTCACATCAACCTGTTTAATGATGAAGTCTTTGAACAGTTCTTGTATTTGCGGTATATCAGATCCGATGGTTTTCCTTTTCCGATTGATCAATAACAATCCGAAGACAACACGTCTTCGCAATAAAAGATGAGATCACAAAACGTTACAGATAAGATTAGTCAGATCACTTATATAAGGAGAACAAAAAATGAAAACGTTTTTAACTTCTACATTTCTTTTATTCTCGGCCTGCCTTAATCCGTTACAGGCAAGTGAAGTTTTTCAATATGATTACGACAATATAACCGTCATACCGATTCAAGAAAAAGAAAACCGTTTTCCAAAAAGCCTTTTTACCTCTGTCAATAAAGACTCCCCTCTTCCTCAAGCCAAAGATTATGAAGCATCCATTAATGTTTTTCTGGTCAAAAACAAAACAAATAATACCTATTCGTTATTTGATGTCGGTTTCGGCGATACAAACGGAAATGCCTTGGCCAAGGCTTTACAAAAAATGAATATTAATCCGACGGAAATCAAAGCTGTCTTTATTACCCATATGCATTCAGATCATGTCGGCGGATTAGTTAATACCGGAATGACACAACAAAATGCCGAAGAAAATACTCGGAATTATTTCCCGAATGCAACCGTTTATCTGGCAAAAACGGAATATGACGCTTGGAAAACGGACAATTCCCGCGCCTCATTAAAAGCTTTTTTAGAACCTTATCAACCTGAACAACTGTCTCTTTTTGATTATGAAACAAAACTGACCGGTCCGTTCGGAACGGTTATTCCCCATAAAAAAGAAGGGCATACTCCCGGACATACCGTTTATGAAATGCATGCATCGGCAAATGAAAAAATTTATTTTGTCGGAGATATCGCTCATGCCGCCGATTTACAAATTCCCATGCCTGAGTATTGCGCCCGGTTTGATATGGATCCCCCAAAAGCTGTTCTTTCACGAAAAGATGTCTTTAAAAACTACAAAGGCTCTTTATTCGGGGCACATTTTCCTTTCCCCGGCAATATTAAAGTCAATCAGCTGGTTTCTGAGGACAAAGAAACATTCAATTATCAGCTGATCCGCCCGTAGCAAAAATCCTGAAAAAAAACAGTCCTTACACAAGGACTGTTTTTTTTTATGGTCGGAGCGGAGAGATTCGAACTCTCGACCCCTTGCACCCCATACAAGTGCGCTACCAGACTGCGCCACGCTCCGACAATGTAGAGGGACTATAATACGCCTGTTTTAGAAAAGCAAGCCTCTTTATCCGTTAAACAACCTTTTTCAACAAGGCGCTGATTTCTTCCAGTTCTGAAATCACGCTGTCCAATTCCGGTTTCGGTTCTACGGGCTGCCCGTTTTCATCGACCCTGGGCGCAACGGTCATCGTTTGCATTCCGCCGTTTTGTCTGCTTTCCACAACGGTATTGATTGTTCCGTCCTTCAACAATTTTTGAACTCCTTTAATCGTATACCCTTCTTGATGCAGCAGATATTCAATTTTTTTCAGCAAAGCAATGTCTTCGGGACGGTAATAACGCCGCCCGCCGCCCCGTTGCACCGGAGCCACTTCAGAAAATTTCTTTTCCCAAAAACGTAACACATGCGCCGGAACATTTAATTCCGTCGATACTTCCGTAATCGTTCGAAAAGCCCTTGCCGCCTTTTTATCAAACAGATCAGCGTTTTCCGTTTCCTCTTCCATCGTAATTATTTTTTCTCATTAACCTGTTTTTTCAAGATATGCGACGGGTGAAACGATAATATACGGCGCGGCAAAATCGGAACGTCCACGCCCGTTTTCGGATTACGTCCCATACGCATTTTTTTACTGCGTACGGAAAAAGAACCAAAAGAAGACAATTTTACCGTTTCCCCTTTTTCCAGCACTTTGGAAATTTCTTCCAGTACCTGATCCAACAGTTTGGCAGACTCATTTAATGATAAGCCTACTTCGTGATAAACAGCTTCCGCCAATTCAGCACGGGTAATATTTTTATCCTCTGTTTTTGACATAAAATAGTCTCCCTTACCACAACACTTATCAGGGTAAGAAATTTCTGTCCGTTTTTCAAGGTTTTATTGATTTTTCAAAGGAATCCCTGAAAAATCACAGGCGAATCAGGCTGGCGCCCCAGGTAAAACCGGCCCCCATACCGGGCAGCAACAAAAGGTGTCCTTCTTTGATTTTTCCTGTTTTTACGCCTTCTGCCAAAGCCAGAGGAATTGATGCCGCCGAAGTATTGGCATGCAAATCAACGGTTGAAATAACCTTTTCCATCGGAATCCCCAAGCGCTTTGCCGTTGCTTCCAGAATACGGATATTGGCCTGATGCGGCACCAGCCAGTCAACATCGGCCAAATCTATACCGTTCTTTTCCAGAATTTCATGAGAAACCTCGGCCATATTCACGGCGGCATGACGAAATACTTCCCGGCCGTTCATCGTAATGTAGCCGACATCATGATTGGTTGACGGCCCGCCTGTCGAGCACAGTTCCGGACCGTAAGAACCGTCAGAATAAATCAATGTATCCAGCACGCCGCGATCAGCCGACGTGCCCTGGGATTCTTCACCGCGCAAAACAACGCAGCCCGCGCCGTCACCAAACAACACACACGTATTACGGTCTGTAAAATCCGTAATCTTGGACAGCGTTTCCACACCGACCACCAAAGCCGTTTTTGCCTGCCCCAAACGGATCATGTTATCTGCCGTTTTTAACGCATATAAAAATCCTGAACATGCGGCAACAACGTCAAAAGCGCAGCCGTGCTTCATTCCCAAAGCCGCCTGAACGTAAACGGCTGTTGCCGGAAAGGTCTTGTCCGGCGTAACGGTTCCCAATACAATCAGGTCCAAATCATCACCCGTCAGACCGGCATTTGCCAAAGCCTGTTGCGCTGCTTTTGTCGCCATGACAGAGGAAGACATATCCTTATCGGCAAAATGACGCACCCGAATTCCCGTTCGTTCGACAATCCATTCATCACTGGTATCAACGATCTTTGCCATATCATCATTCGTGCTGATATGTTCGGGCAAAAAAGAACCTATGCCGATAATACGGGAACGCAGTGTCATTTTTCTTTTTCCTCATCTAAAAATTGAATTGATGTCAATTGTTTTGCGATATTTCCGACCAAATCATTACGTACGGTATCAACCGCAACATTGATTGCATTGGCAAACCCGAATGCATCGGCTCCGCCATGGCTTTTAATGGATATCCCTTTTAATCCGACCAGCATGGCGCCGTTATAGCGGCCGGGATCCATTTTCTTCTTTAAACGTCTTAAAGCCGGCAAAGCCAGCAAAAATCCCAATTTTGCCAACAAACAGCCCGCCGCAACGTCTTTGAGCAGACCGACCATCAGCCGCGCCGTGCCTTCAATCGCTTTTAAAGCGATATTGCCTGTAAAACCGTCCGTTACAAACACATCAACGGCGCCCAAAGCAATATCATCGGATTCAACAAATCCCTTAAATTCATTTGACAGAGGAGAGTCGCGCAAAATCTGTGCAGCCTGCCTGATTTCGTCACGCCCTTTGATTTCTTCGGATCCGATATTCAACAATCCGATTGTCGGGTGTTCGCGTTTTAAAACGGCCCGGCAATAAGCTTCGCCCATAACGGCAAACTCAACCAGATTACGCGCGCTGCATTCCGCATTGGCCCCTAAATCCAGCACAACGCATTCGCCTTTGCGAGTCGGCAGAATCGTCACGATTGCAGGACGGTGAATTCCGGGCATTGTCCCCAGAATCAATTTTGAAAAAGCCATCAAAGCCCCGGTATTACCGGAACTGACGACAGCCGCAGCCTTTCCCTTTTTCACGGAATCGATTGCCAGCCACAGGCTGGAATTACGCCCGGAACGAACGGCCGCGGACGGTTTTTCGTCAGATGCGACATAATCCGGCGTATGAATAAACTCATATCGTTCCGAATCCAGACGATACTTATCGATAAAAGGACGAACCTTGCCTTCATCGCCAAAAATCAAAAACCGGACATCGGAATATTTTTGTTCCGCAGACTTAACACCGGCAATAACACTGTCAGGAGCATTATCGCCGCCCATAGCGTCAATAGCTATGATAAGGGAAGAGCTTTCCACCTGATAACCCCGATCAAGCTTTATTCTTCGGCCTTATTGTCAGCTTTTTGGGTAACAACTTCTTTACCGTTATAGCTGCCGCAGCTGGGGCAAACGTTATGAGGACGTTTGATTTCGCCGCAATTCGGACATTCCATAACGGCATTTGATTTCAGCGCCAAATGAGAACGACGCATATCACGCGCGGATTTTGATTTTTTACTACGAGGTGTTGCCATTTTCCTAACTCTCACATAAAACTGTTGATCATTGTTTTCAGAACTGAAAACATCAGACCTCTGTCATATAAAAAATTTTGCCAAACTTCAAGGCAATTTTACTTAAACTTCAGCTTTTCCAGCACACTGAACGCATTTTTTTGCGTTTCGGGGGCGGATTCGGAATGAAAAACGGCACCGGGCGCATGCGGAAACGGATCCAAAGCCAAAGAAAGATACTCCGCGCTCAGTTCGCCTATATCGATTTTGGCGTTTTCCAAAAATTCAACATCGTCCTCTTCGTTTATGTCCAGATCTATTTCATTTAATCTGACAGAGGAATCTTTTTCATGGGAAAAAACAACACTGAAATGATCCTGCACCCGTTGAACAAACTTTTCCAAACTGACAACGCAGATCTGTTCGACATCAGCCGTTAAATCCGCTTCCGCCCGAATACGGTCTTTATTGATTTTTTTCAGCCGCGCATGAACAAAAAAAGCATTAATGCCGGGCAAACCGAATCTGTCGGCCAAGGCCTTGCGCTGCGTTTCATCGGCCTGTAAATCCAGCGTCAGCCCTGCCCCGGGAATCTGACGAACATCTACGATATACGAAAATTCAGGAGTTGTTTTATTCATAACGCTTTCTTTCAAATTTCTTTTAAGCTATATTCTATACACGTTTTGTCACTGAATTAAAATATGGTTTTATGCATGAACTGTTCCCGACTGTTTTCCGGCAGTATTGTTGTTCTGTTTTTAACGGCCTGTACGCCGATGATCGATACGCACGGCGATGCTTTGGATCCGGACGTTCTGGCTTCGCTGCAAATCGGCCGGATTTCGTATACGGATGTTCAAAAAAAACTGGGATCTCCTTCTGCCAGAGCCGTGTTTGACAGCGAAGACTGGATCTATATTCATTCCCGTCAGGAACGCATTGCTTTTTTTAAGCCGAAAGAAACGCAAAGAACCGTTACGGTTTTAAGGTTCGGGCGTGACGGTATTTTGCAAAAAATAGAAACAAAAACTTTGGCGGACGGACGCAATATTGTTCCGGCCGCGGCAAAAACACCGACCCATGAAGAAACCCTGACGATTCTGGATCAAATGATCAGCAATGTCGGCCGCATGGGAACGGACACACCCGTTCATTGATGGCCTCTTAATAAAAGATTATATTTCGCCCGTTTCCTTGTCTTCTTCGTATATCGGCAAAGAAGAATTAAATGTATCCAGCAATTGTTCCGCCTGGGCAATCTGTGTTTCCAAGATCGGGGAAACTTCTTCGGTCCGAGCGACGGCATTGGGCAGAGTCGTTAAAATCCGGCGCACGATTTCATTTTCAGCCACATACTTTTCCATATTGGTCTTTGCCGTTTCCGCCAGTCCGAAAATCGTCTGCAACCGGCCAAGCTGATTATCCTGTACCGGCATAAAAGCCTGAAAACCGCAACGCAAAGAATCTATATCCGCGACGATCGTTTTTATATTTTCAAGGAAACGAACGGTTTCTTTATTCACGCCGGCCAAATGCGCGGACAGATGTTCGGCCGCTTCGGCTGTTTTATGCGTTCGATGCCGCATATCCAAAGAAACGGCGCCGAATGTTTTGGCTTTTTCACCGGCTTTTGCCGCTTCGATAGAGGCGTTCAAAGCCAAAATCTTTGTTTCCGCGGCGGCGGAATGAATCATATCCGTCAATTCGCCCGCAACCTGCGTCCAATTTAACAACCCGGAAACAAAGTTGCGCATTTGATCAAGCTGTTGAGCCGCCGAATCCGCAGATTCTGTCTGTTTTTTTAACAAATCCTGCATTTCGTCGGCTAATGAAAAACACACGGAAAAAGAATCCGATACGTTTTTCAGCTGATCCAACAGCTGCGCCAAAGTTTCCTGCGATGTTTTTTCCCGGACTTCGACAGTATCCGTTTCGATGGACTGCAGCTGTTCCGTTAAATCAAACAACTGCTTTTTACACGCGGAAAAACGTTCTTTAATTTCTTTGGTCACAGAGGCGGCAGAAGCACCGATATGCTGCACCAAAGACAGCATCTGGCACAGCTGGCTTTCGGTATCAACGCCGACCCCTTGACCGAAATAAGCAATTTCATCACCGCCGTTTTCCGTTTCTGCGCCACCGGATCCGGCAGTTCCCGGAGCCCCCAGCGGGACATAAGCCACACTGGATCCGTACGTTGTATTTTTACGCCCGAGCAGCGTTTCGTTTGTCAGGAAAGGAAATTCTTTTAGCCGAACCAGCAACACGGCCAAAGCCCGCGCCAAAGCTCCGACCTCATCTTCTCGTTCGGTAAAATGAATTAAAACAGAACGATCTCCGCGGGCCATTTCCTGAGCATTTTCAATCAAACGCGCCAAAGGATAACGAATACCGAACAACGATAAAAACGACAGCATCACAGCCAGAAAACCGCCGAATGCCGCCGCAGAAACAAACAGTTTCTGCAATGAAATTTTACCGGCTTCCGCCTGGGACAGCAGCTGTGTGCAAGACTGCGCCATCAGATTAATCAGATCTTTGAAATCTTTTGTATTTTGATCACCAAAAGAAGACACCGATTGCATCTTTTCACGCAGGGCGGCATCTATTTTTAGCTTTCTGTTGATTTCATCGTCCAGCCCGTTCATGGCCGCAAAAACGTTTTTCAGCTGTTTTGTATTGATCATTTCCGCTTTTCTTGCGGTATCCTGAGCTTTTTTTAACGCCGCAAAATCCGCACTCAGCTGTTTTTGACTTTCCGCGTTTTCCGCAGAAGCGTTATCAACAGAATGCAAAACAACATCCAACTGTTCACGCAAAGCATTTAAAGCAAAAGAAGCCGACGGCAAAGTCGTTTCGTCCATCAGAGTATTTAATTGATTGGACGCCTGTTCGGCATATTGATTGACTTTTTCGGCCGCCTCCGCGCTTTTTTCGTGCAAAGAAAACATCTCGGTCATATTCGTGCGGTATTTTTCCAAAGTAGCCGTCAGAACAGTTTTATATTTCTCACTGACTTGTGGAAATTCCAGATATCCTTCAACCTCGCGTGCCTTTTCCTCAAAAGCGTCAAAAGATTCTTCAACCGTCAATTTTTCTTCGTCCGTCCCTCTTGAGGCAAAGAAAAACAAAGAACGATTTAAAGAAAACAAATACGTTTCCAATGCGGCCAGCTGACGTGTGCTTTCAATGACATTATCGGCTTTTGTATATTCCCGATGAACATACCCGACAGCAAAAACGGCACCAAAACAGACCAAAACAACATAAGCGCCCAGAAAAAGGAAGCCGGCGTAAATCCGTGTTGCCAAGTTAAATTTTGACAAAAAACGAAGCATTATTTTTCTTCCTTTTTCTTAGACATCATTAACCTTCTGCCAAAGCGGGAGCCGGAACCGCAGGAGTCTGCATCAGATCCGCCGGAAGCGGTTCAAGCGCAGGCACCGGAAGCGGATCGGTTACGGTGGCGGGCTCTGCAACAACTGCCGGAACCGCAGGATCTGCAACAGGTGCCGGAGTGCCGTCTGCCGAAGCAGGTTCAGCCGCGGGAGCCGGAACCGCAGGAGTCTGCATCAGATCCGCCGGAAGCGGTTCAAGCGCAGGCACCGGAAGCGGATCGGTTACGGTGGCGGGCTCTGCAACAACTGCCGGAGTACCGTCCGCCGAAGCGGGTTCAGTCGCGGGAGCCGGAACCGCAGGAGTCTGCATCAGATCCGCCGAAAGCGGTTCAAGCGCAGGTACCGGAAGCGGATCGGTTACAGGGGCGGGTTCGGTTGCGGAAGCCGGAACCGCAGGATCTGCAACAGGTGCCGAAGTGCCGTCCGCCGAAGCGGGTTCAGCCGCGGGAGTCGGAGCTGCAGGATCTGCAACAGGTGCCGGAGTGCCGTCTGCCGAAGCAGGTTCAGCCGCGGGAGCCGGCGCTGCAGGATCTGCAACAGATCGCAAGAGCACACGTCTGAA
>CALYBD010000030.1 GCA_944393745.1 uncultured Alphaproteobacteria bacterium
GCCTTACACTGAGCCGACGTTGCATAAGTAGCTTGGGAATCTGACGCGGATAAGAACACCGCGATCAGTGTTGATAAAAAGATTAAAGTTGTTTTTTTCATCTCTGAACAATCCTTTTTGTTTCGGTTAAACAAAAACCTACCCGAAAAGGTAGGCGGATGTTCAGAAACCGTATATCAGTTTACGGCTCGGCGGTTTCGCGCAAAGCCTTATAACGCCGACACCCGCCCGCATGGGACAGAAATCGGCATAATTATTTAAAGTCGCTTTATGCATCGCGACTACTGATAAAAGGGTTTCTGACGCCCTGAGCCGTTGATTTAAACGACCTGAGAAAAATTATATCAAAAATAAACCGTCAACACCAGTACAAACTGACCTTTTCATTTGACTGCCTTTTTGCTGTTATTTGTTGGTCAAAATTCGCGAAATCGGTATGGTTATTTACAGCGTCAATTGACTTTCATAAAATGAATCGACCACTCTAAAAAAGACACATTTGAACGCATTACATAAAACCGGAAACTTTAATAGCCTTGGGCAGCCTGTTGTTATTGATGTGCGTGTTTGCCAACAGAATTTCCAGTAATTTTTTTAGCTGTAAGCATAAACATAATTTTATTCTGCAAAGTTAAATAATTATATTCGGTCTTTTGTTTTTATTTTCCGGCGGGTAGAAACGGTCGAGCCGCGCGTCGGTGCCGAATTGATCCGAAACTGTGCCCGGGCACAGATTTTGGCCGCCGTCATGATTACGACCTATGTCCGGATACGTGTTTTGAACGGGAATTTGCGTTGGGCACAATGTTGTCTTTGTTTCGCGATATTTTGATTGCCATCGGATTGTTTTCCGTCTTTCAATTAAATTTCGATATAACGATTATGCTGTTTACGGGCTCTCCCGTATTGCAAAGATTTGCTTTGATTATGTTGCAGGGATTGTTGTCAGAACGTATTCGTCCGTTTATGTCGCCATGCCGGTATTGATGTATCCAGACGTTCGCAAGACAAAAAAATAAAGAACTTAAATCCCTTCGAAAACACCTCAACATAACAAACACTCCGCCCTGCATGAAGGTTTTATTAAAAAATGTTTTCGGGACACTTTGTTTTTATACATAAACAATCTGTTTTTCAATTTCTCGCGCATTGGCGAATTGAACCAACAAAGCCTCTGTTTGATCCAGCCGGCCGGACAGGTCCCCTGCCCCGTCAAAAGCATAAATCACATATAACAGCCGCCTGTTTTGACCCGAATTGATCATCGTTCTGCGACTGTCGCTGGTCGGATTGCCGAAAACGCCTTCGTCATCATACAGGCCCGGCAGATGTTCTATATTTAAAACGTCTTTGCCGATTCCCTGATATTTTTCACCGTCCGGCGTTCTTTTCCAGACAATTTGCCCTTTAACGGCCGCCAGATCGTATGATCCCAAAGAATACCCCGATTCCACTGAAATCATATTGTTGACATCAACCGCATTATTGACCCGGTACAAACCGTTTTTTTTGGCGATTCGGCGCAGCATTGCTTCGGCCGAATTGCGGTATTTCAAAGGATCTTTTCCCAAAATTTTATAGGCTTTGCGCGTTGCGGCGATTTTCGGATTCTGCGCGATCAAAGACAAATCATTATATCTTTGTTCCAGCATTTTTATTAAAGAATCAAATTGCGCCGACTGTTCAACCGAACTTTCCGACACGTCCGCCCGACAGCGCAACACGCCCAAAGCCGCCTGCGGTAAAAGCGTTTTCAAAGAATCATCAATTAAAATCATTTACGTTTCCTTTTTTAAATAACACGTTCAAAAATTTCGTTATTTTGCAAGCGTTTTTTTTCATACTTTTTCACATAATGCTGTTGACTTCAACCAGAACGCCTTTAGACTATTTGTCAAACGAAGATAAATCGTTGATCATTTTTTGAATTTTTATTGAGTTAGGAGTCATCATGGCTGAAACAAAAAAGAAATGCTGCAAAAAATCCGCAAAAACCTGCGAAACGAAAAAATCGTGTTCCACCAAAGCGGAATGCTGCTGCAAGCATTACGAAGAACTGATTAAGGAAATCAAAAGCTATAAGTCCGATCTGGATAAAAAAGATTTCCTGCTGACCTGGGAACAAAGCGAAGACGAATTAAAACGCGTTTTGGCCGTAGCCGAAATTTTAAAACTGTTCCGCGATAAAAACATTTCTTCCAAAGTTTTTGAAACAGGCCTGGGAATTTCTATTTTCCGCGACAATTCGACGCGTACGCGTTTCTCCTTTACGTCCGCTTGCAACCTGTTGGGATTGGGCATGCAGGATCTGGACGAAACAAAGTCTCAGATTGCCCACGGTGAAACGGTTCAGGAAACAGCGAACATGATTTCTTTCTGCGCCGAAGTCATCGGTATTCGTGATGATATGTACCTGGGCGCCGGCCACACCTATCAGGTCGAAGTCGCCGACGCTTTGGATATGGGCTATAAAGAAGGCGTTCTGCCGAATCGTCCCGCGATGATCAACCTGCAGTGCGATATCGATCACCCGACACAGTCCATGGCCGACTTGGCGTGGTTGAAGGAACACTTCGGCGGATTGGAAAACCTGAAGGGCAAAAAATTGGCGATGACATGGGCTTATTCTCCGTCTTACGGCAAGCCGTTGTCCGTTCCGCAGGGCATCATCGGATTGATGACCCGCTTCGGCATGGACGTTTCCCTGGCCTATCCGGAAGGCTACAACCTGATTCCCGAAGTCGAACAGGTCGCCGCCAAGCAGGCCAAAGCCAACGGAACGAAGTTCGAAATCGTCCATTCAATGGAAGAAGCCTTCAAAGACGCCGATATCGTTTATCCGAAGTCTTGGGCGCCTTATGCCGTTATGGGTCGTCGTACCGAATTGCTCAAGGCAAAAGACATGGACGGCTTAAAGGCTTTGGAAAAAGAATGCCTGGCCAATAACGCCAAGTTCAAAAACTGGGAATGCACCGAAGAAAAAATGAAACTGACAAAAGGCGGCAAAGCATTGTACATGCACTGCCTGCCCGCAGACATTACCGGCGTTTCCTGTAAAGAAGGCGAAGTTGCCGCTTCCGTATTCGACCGCTATCGTCTGGACACCTATCACGAAGCCGGTTGGAAACCTTACATCATCGCTTCCATGATTTTGAACCGCCGCTTTAAAGACGTGGCCGGCGTTTTGGAAGCCATGAAAGAACGGGCAACTCCGCGAATTAATTTCTGATTTTTCAGGGGTGAAGCCTTCGGTTTAATCGGAGGCTTTCCCTTTTTCTTTTTTTTAGAATCTAACGAAAGGATCAAAATCCAATGGATACAAAAATCATTCAGGCCGCTGAAAAATATCGCGACGACATGACAAAATTCCTGCGCGATATGGTTGCCATTCCGTCCGAATCCTGCCAGGAAAAAGACGTTATCCTGCGCATCAAACAGGAAATGGAAAAAGTCGGCTTTGACGAAGTCCGCATCGACAAGATGGGCAACATTTTGGGTCGTATCGGACACGGCAAACATGTTATTGCCATGGACGCTCATATTGACACGGTCGGGATTGCCGATCCGAAATTGTGGTCCTGCGATCCGTACAAAGGCAAGCTGGAAAACGGCATTATCTATGGTCGCGGCGCTTCTGACCAAGAAGGCGGTATGGCTTCCATGGTTTATGCCGGCAAGATTATTAAAGATTTGGGATTAGAAGACGATTACACCTTGTGGGTCACCGGTACCGTTCAGGAAGAAGACTGCGACGGTTTGTGCTGGGACGTGATCATGAAAGAAAAAGTTCTGGATCCCGCACCTGAAATCGTTGTCATTACGGAACCCACGAACCTGAACATTTATCGCGGTCATCGCGGCCGTATGGAAATTTGCGTGCGCACGCACGGTGTTTCTTGCCACGGTTCTGCGCCGGAACGCGGCAAAAACGCCGTTTATATGATGGCAAAGATTGCCAATGAAATCGAAAAATTAAATGATCGTCTGCACGTTGATCCGTTCTTGGGCAAAGGCACGATTACGATTTCCTATATTGACTGCAAAACGCCGTCTTTGTGCGCCGTTCCCGATGAAGCTTACATTCATTTGGATCGTCGTCTGACGGCCGGTGAAACCGAGGAAATCGCCGTCAACGAAGTCAAAGACGCCGTTAAACGCGCGGGCTTTGAAGTCGGTAAAGACGCCGATGTCGAAGTTTTGACCTACACGACACCGTCTTATACGGGATATGTACCGAACTTTAAAAAGTACTATCCGACATGGGTGCTGGAAGAAGATCACCCGGGCTGTGTCGCCGCTGTCGAAGCGTACAAAGACACGGTCGGCCCGACACCGAAGGTTGACAAGTGGACGTTTTCGACAAACGGCATTGCCACGATGGGCTTGCACAAGATTCCGACAATCGGATTCGGTCCGGCCAACGAAATCTATGCCCATACGGTTGAAGATCAGTGCCCGGTTGATCATTTGGTCAAGGCAGCAGCTTTCTACGCCGCTTTCCCGGCTAAGTATCTGGCTGCCATTAAGAAATAACTTCTCCTTGGAAGTCAAAAGCCCTCCTTTGGCAAAAGGGGGGCTTTTTTTATTCACAACACTGCTGCTCTTTTCTGTTTTTTATCACACGTTATAATGTTACACTTTTGCAGGGCTTTATTCCGGAGATCAAACATCATGCAGATTTTTACCGTTCTTTTGTTATTAATAATTTTAGCGATTTTATATCTTGTTTTTCTTTACAACCGTTTTGTTCGAATGCAAAATCAGTGTGAAGAAGGCTGGAGCGGCATTTCCGTTCAGCTGAAACGCCGTTATGACTTGATTCCCAATTTAGTGGAATGCGTCAAAGGTTATGTAAAACACGAACAAAACACTTTGCAGCAAATCATTGAAAAGCGAAACGCGGCGATTAAGGCCGAATCACCGGTTCAGAAGGCTTCTGCCGAAAATGAACTGACGCAGGGATTAAGGTCTTTATTTGCCCTCAGTGAAGGATACCCCGATTTAAAAGCCAGCAATAACTTTATCGAATTGCAAAATTCCCTGAATAAGGTGGAAGACGATCTGCAAAACGCCAGACGTTATTACAACGCAACGGTACGCAACTATAATACGGCCGTGGATTCTTTTCCTTCCAATCTGATAGCAGGGCATTTCGGTTTTTCCAAAAAAGACTTTTTTGATATCGAAGATTCTGCGCGGGAAAACGTCAAAGTGGCTTTTTAAATGAAAAAACTTCTGTTCTTTTTGATTTTTTGCGTTACCGGATCCGCTTTTGCCGCCGAAGAAATTTTAAACTATGACGTTGTTATTCGTGTTCAGACAGATGCCTCTGTCATTGTTCGCGAACGCATAACCGTTCGGCGCGAAGGAAAAAGCATAAAACGCGGCATTTATCGCAGCTTGCCGCGAACCAAAGGAGTCACATACGAGGTTTTGTCCGTACGCCGAAATGATCGGCCGGAACCGTATTTTATCGAAAAAACCGGCAGGTCTTTTATTATTAACACCGGTACGGATCAGTTACTGCCGAACAACGGTATTTATTCTTTTGAAATAACTTATCGGGCTTCAAATGTTATTTCCGGGTTTAAGGAATATGACGAACTTTACTGGAATGTTACGGGGGATCAGTGGGCTTTTCCGATTCTTTCCGTTTCTGCCGCCGTTGTTTTGCCGGATTCTCTTTCCCCGCGTCAGCAGGCCGTTTATATCGGGCGGCGGGGATCCAAAGAAAAAGGCGTTTATTCAAACGGCCGTTTTTATGCCGGGCGGCCTTTGGCTGCGCGGGAAGGATTAACCGTTGCCGTCGGATTTGACAAAGGCGTTGTTCGCCTTCCCGTTCTGCCTTTTTATGACAGACTGCCGTTAACACAAACTTTCCGCCTTTCTTCCGTTATTTTTCTGGCTTATTTACTGGCAACATGGTTCTTGTTCGGAACAGATCCGAAAAAGGACGCCGTCATGCCCCGTTTTAACGGCGTCCCTGATTTAACTCCCGCCCAGGCCGGCTGGATTTATTCATACGGCAAAGATAAAGACGGCTGTTTGGCTGCCGCATTAATCCAAGGGTGTATCTCGGGATTCTTGAAAATCAAAGAAGAGGCGTCTTTTCATATTACGCGACTGCGCGACGGTCAAAACGGTGAAGAAAAATTTTTTGAAAAACATCTGACTTTTCCGTTGACGTTGTCAAAAACCTATTCGCAAAAAATGGAACTGTTTTCAACGGATTTTCAAAATTTTCTAACCATGAAAACCGGAGAAAAATATTTTACGACAAATTGTTTTTTCACAATCGGAGCCATACTTTTGCTTTTGGGATTAACGACGTACCAATGTTACCTGGCCGAAGTGTTGCCGATGGCCGGAACAATGGCTTTTTACCTTTTGTTTTTAATTCCGGCCGGCAAGGATATTACGAAAATGATTGCCACGGGCGTTTTTCGATTTATGCCTTTTTTCATTTTGTTTTTTATCGGATTGCATTTTGTTGTCTTCACTTGGGGATCGGCTGCATCGGATCCGGAAATCCTTCATATTTGCCTTTTTTATGCGGCAGGGTGTCTCGGCATTTTATTTTACGCTCATCTGATTATCCGGCCGACCCGGGAAGGCATGCAGGTCATCGCCCATATTGACGGCATTAAAATGTTTTTAAAAGCCGTTCAGACGGGCCTGCCCGCCGAAGTCAATTTTGATAAAATGGAAAAGCTGCTTCCCTACGCGATTTTGCTGGGACTGGAAAAAGAATGGAACGAAAAAATGCAGCAGATGACCGACAGCATACACTTTCAACCAAGCTGGTATTCCGGTCATACATTTTCCGCAACGCGTTTTAATGCTTTGCGATCAAACGTAAGGGCGTCTTGTTCCCGTCCGTCCCGATCAGGATCGGGCGGCGGCGGATTTTCGGGCGGCGGTTTCGGCGGCGGCGGCGGCGGCGGACGTTAATCAGCTGTCTTCCAGTAATTTTTCGGAAAAAACGTATCTCTTTTTATTTTTGGTATAATGCCCGTATTGAACGGCCTGTTGCGGACAATAATTCAAGCAGGCCTGACACAATTCGCAATGATCGCCCCAGACGGGTTTTTCGGTTACGCGAATATTGCCGACGGGACAAACTTTTGCGCACAGGCCGCACCGATTACAGGCATCGGTGACATAAAAACCTTTGACCGTCATAAATTTTTCAAACAACGGCCGTCCGATTCCGGACAAAAGAGAGGCCCCCAATCCGCGTCTGAGTTGAAAAACATTTTTTTTCTTTTGAATTTTTTCCGCAATTAAATCCAAATGGACCTGCGCCTGTGCAAGCAGCTGTATTTTCTTTTTTTCGGAATCGGTTTTTACGAACGGCGCCAACAAATAATTATTCGGCATTCTTAAAGAAAATCCCGCCTGACACGGCAACCCTTTTTTCGCAAGGGCTTTTTTCATTATCCTGTCAATCGTTCCTGTTTGCGTGTGACACGTACAAACAAAAAACACAAAGGGATTATTGACGTTTTCAAAGCGAACGCGATTGATAAAATCAAAAACGATCTTTGGTGCCGACCAGGCATAAATCGGAAACACAAATCCGATTTTTTCATCATTGCCCAACTTGTATTCCTTTTTGGCTTTGGGGATCAGGACGGCTTTATCTTTTAACCGTCGCGCCAATTCTTCGGCCACCCATTGCGAATTTCCCGTTCCCGAAAAATAAAAAATCATGTTTCCGCCTTCAGTAATATTTTTTCGATTTCCGCTATGTAAAGCGTATGATAGTCCTTTTCAGGATACCACTTTTCACGCGCCGCGACATCAATAAAACAATCGGGCGACATTTTTTGTGCATACATTTTTTTACAAATCATAACGGCCGTTGCTTCTTTGAAATAAGGCGTTTTCCCGTCATACACAACCGTCAGACCCGTTTCGGCAATTTTATTTTCGTTGCGTCCGGAAACGGTGCCCATATAGGTTAGCATGTCTTTGTAACAATCCCCGAAAAAAGATAAAGAAAACGTTTCAGCCGTATCGACAAATTCTTTTGTATACCGCTGCGGGCGGATAACGATATAAGCCGCATTTTTGCCCCACATAACGCCCAATCCGCCCCAAGACGCCGTCATGGCATTGACTTTCCCGTCTTTTTCGGCGCAGATCAGCTGCCAGATTTTCCCGATCAGATGAAACGGACTTTGGATAAACTTCTCCGGATTGATTTCATAAAATTCCGACATGATTTTTCCTTTTTAACAAAAATTTCCGATCAGCCCATCATATTTCGTTTTTTCCAAAAGCCCATATCTTCAAAAGGATTTATCTTTTTTCTTTTTTGCTGAAAGCCGGCTTTCGTCTTGCATTTTTATAAAAAAGCATCAACAATAATAAACAGATTAATTTTTACCGGAGAATTGCCATGAAAAAATTGTTTGCTTTATTAACGGCTTGTTTTTTATCTGCCTGTTCGGCATCAACGGAACCGCTGGACGACAGAACATATCAGCTGCAAAATGCCATGAATGAAGCGCAAATAACGATCAGTTTTAATCCGGCAGAACTTCGCTATGCCGGAAAATCCGCCGTGAACCGCTATTTCGGTACTTATAAAGCAGACGACAACAAACTGACGCTGGGACCGGCGGGCGTCACCATGATGATGGGGCCGCAGGAATTAATGCAGGCCGAACAAAATTACCTGCAATCACTGGCAAAAGTCGTTTCTTTTGAACGCAAAGGCGATGAACTGACTCTGAAAACCGCCGACGGTCAAAAACTGGTTTTCCGGCAGATAAACGAAACAAACGAAGACGCACAAACCGAAACGAATGCAGACGGTGAAACAAACGAAACTGTTCCGCCTGAAATGAATGCGGACGGCGAAGTAAACGAAGCCGGTCTGTCCGAAACAAACGAATAAGTTTATTTTGCTTTAAAGAACCGGTCACGTCTGGTATAACAGCCATAACTTTATTTTCTGAAAGAGGATTGTTATGGCTTCATACCAGTATATTTACGTGATGAAAAATCTGTCCAAAACATACCCGGGCGGCAAAAGGGTGCTGAACAACATCTGGTTGTCTTTCTTCCCCGGGGCAAAGATCGGTGTTTTGGGCGCGAACGGTGCCGGTAAATCGACATTGTTAAAGATCATGGCCGGCATTGAAACCGAATTTAACGGCGAAGCTTGGGCTGCCGAAGGGGCAAGCGTCGGCTATCTGCCGCAGGAACCGCAACTGGATCCGACAAAAAACGTCATGGAAAACGTCATGGACGGTTGCGGGGAAACACGCGATTTATTAAAGCGTTTCGAAGAACTTTCCATGAAATTCGCCGAAGAAATGACTGACGACGAAATGAACGCTCTTATCGCCGAACAGGCCGAATTACAGGAAAAAATCGACGCCTGTAACGGCTGGGATTTGGAACGCACGATTGAAATTGCCATGGACGCGCTGCGCTGTCCGCCGGCAGACGCGGACGTTACAAAGCTGTCCGGCGGTGAAAAACGCCGTGTCGCGTTGTGCCGTTTATTGCTTTCAAAGCCGGATTTATTGCTGTTGGACGAACCGACAAACCATCTGGACGCGGAATCCGTCGCCTGGCTGCAGCAGCATTTGCATGATTATCCGGGAACCGTTGTCATGGTCACACACGACCGTTACTTTTTGGACAACGTCACCGGTTGGATCCTAGAGCTTGACCGCGGCGAAGGCATTCCTTACGAAGGTAACTATTCGTCCTGGCTGGAACAAAAGGAAAAACGTCTGGCGCAGGAGGCCAAAGAAGAATCCGCCCGCCAGCGCACAATCAAACAGGAGCTGGAATGGATCCGTCAAAGCCCGCGTGCCCGCCAGGCAAAATCCAAAGCCCGTATTCAGGCATTTGATGCTTTGGTGAACGAAGCCGACAAGCAAACGATTGAAAACGCGCAGATCGTTATTCCGCCCTGCCCGCGTTTGGGTGATCTGGTGATTGAAGCCAAGAATATATCCAAAGGCTACGGCGATCGTTTGTTGATTGATGATTTATCTTTCAAGCTGCCTCCGGGCGGTATTGTGGGGGTTATCGGTCCGAACGGTGCCGGCAAGACAACTTTAATGCGCATGATTACAGGCCAGGAAACGCCGGATTCCGGAGATTTTCGCATCGGCGAAACCGTTGTTTTAGGCTATGTTGATCAAAGCCGGGACGCCTTGGATCCCAACAAAACCGTTTGGGAAGAAATCTCCGGCGGCAATGACGAAGTGACGTTGGGTAAACGTAAGATTCCTTCGCGCGCTTATGTCGGCCAGTTTAATTTCAAAGGTCCCGATCAGCAAAAAAAAGTCGGACAACTGTCCGGTGGCGAACGCAACCGCGTTCATATGGCCAAAATGTTAAAATCGGGATCCAACGTTATTTTACTGGACGAACCGACAAACGATCTGGACGTGGATACTCTGCGCGCTTTGGAACAGGCTTTACTGGCTTTTCCGGGCTGTGCCGTCGTTACCTCGCACGACCGTTGGTTTTTAGACCGTATCGCAACGCATATTCTGGCGTTTGAAGGCGACAGCCACGTCGAATGGTTTGAAGGCAACTACGAAGAATACGAAGCCGATAAAAAACGCCGTCTGGGTGCCGAAGCCGATCAACCTCACCGCGTGAAATACAAACCGTTGGTCCGAAAATAATCGTATTTTTAAAGAAAAAGCCCCTTTAAAAGGGGGCTTTTTTATTATTCAAACTCAATTTTCCCCGTTTGCCGTAAAAACGCATTAAACGAACAATGAATAAATCAGATTGGAATCCGTTATGGCATCAGTATTCGTCTGTTGAAAAAATCGCTTTTTCCATCATTTCGGATTCTTCGGAAAACAGCCCCCCCTGTTGTGCCGGCAAATCGTCAAAATCGTCCTCTAAAATATTCGGGACGGGAAGCAACGGAGCGCTGTCTTCTTCCGGTTCAATTTCCTGTTTCTCGGGAACAATTTCCGTTTCACCGACAGATTCAACGACAGATTCTGTTCCGACTTCCGTTTCACCGACAGATTCAACGACAGATTCTGTTCCGACTTCCGTTTCACCGACAGATTCAACGACAGATTCTGTTCCGACTTCCGTTTCGCCGACAGATTCAACGACAGATTCTGCCCCGACTTCCGTTTCACCGACAGCTTCAATGACAGGTTCTGCCCCGACTTCCGTTTCGCCGACAGATCCGATAACAGGTTCAGCCTCCGACTGATTTTCGCCCGGAATAGCATCGGAATCGGGCATCATTGTTTCCTGAATGGGGATCAATCTGAATTCCTGCGGTTCCATATCCGTTTCGGTATTGCCGTCGTCTGCATCAACAGACGAAGTTTGTTCTCGCGGTTGTTCGATATGAATAACGATTGAATCCGTTTCCTGCATTTCTTCCGCGGAAACCGATTCCGTTTGCGTATTTTCCGGTTGATTTTCCGGATCGATCGGTTTTTCTTCTTCGGACAAATCGGAAACGTCCGTTATGGTTTGATTTTCTTCGTCCCAGACAATTTTTAACTTCGGCTGAACCGGTTTGATTGCAATCGGATTTTCCAAAACCAACGGTTCCGGCGCAGGCGGATCAACCTGATCGCCCTGACATTTAATCACCCACACGTCGTAAACGGCGTGATCCATCGCCGACAAAGCAGGCGAAGAAGAAAACATCCAGCCTGAAAACAGTTTCAGCTGACCTTCTTCTTTTTTTTCAACAACTTCCAGAAAGGCAGCATTTTCGGGAGTTTCTTCGGGCGGGTGAGCATAACAGACGCGCGTATAAATATCCAAAGCGCCGAAAGTTGTTTTTTCCCCGACATTAACGGTCATTGTGCTTAAACGACCGGTCACTTTATCCAGTCCGCGCAAAACAACCTGGCTGTAAGAAATATCATCGGCCAGCGCCAAAGAAGATGAAATTGATAAAAGAGCGGTCAATCCGATTGTCTGAAATGTTTTTGTCATGCGTTTAATCTTCTTTTCCCGTAGCTAAAAAAATGACTTCGCTGATCATGTCTTCCAATGATCTGAAATCTTTTGTTTTTTTGATTTTGTCACCGGCTTTTAAAAGCTCTTTTGATTTTCCCGGATCCAGCTGAACAAAAGTACCGCCCATCAATCCGTCCGTTGTAATCAATGCCGTTGTATCGACCGGTAATTCAACGCTGTCTTTGACATTCAGCGTTACTTTTGCCGTATATTCCGGCGTTAAATCCAGCCCGACAACGGAACCGACTTTGACCCCGCTGATACGGATATCATTGCCGCTTTCCAATCCGCCGGAACGGGTAAATACGGCCGTTAATTCATATCCCTGCTGCGGGCGTGCATCAATTTTGCTGGCGGCAAAATGAACAAAAAAGACCGCCACCAAAATAACCAAAATTCCCAACACCGTTTCAATCGGACTTTTTTTCATATTTCAACCTCTGTCAATTTATTGACTTTTATTTTTTTGTCTGTTGGCCTTGGCCATCGAAATGACTTTATCCAGCAAATTTTGCAAATTGGGTGAATCCTGCGTAAATTCAATAAAACCGCCGTCCGGCAACATCTCTTCGGATCCGCCGGGCTGCAGTTCGATATATTTTGTCCCGATCAGGCCGGAAGACTGAACTGCTGCGCCGCTGTCTTCGGGAATCAAGATATTTTTTGGCAGCGAAAACGTTACGACAACGCCGTAGTAATTATCCAATTCCTGCGAAATCACCCGTCCGACAGGAATACCGGCCAAACGAATATCGCTGCCGACGATCAGGCCTTCCGTTTGATTAAAGCGTGCGCGCAGTGTGTACGTATCGGACACACCGTGTACGGCGGACGTTGCCCCGATCAGGTAGAAAACGACCACCGCGGCAAAGAAAGCCAGAGCACCGGCAACCAGTTCTTTTGTTTCGGATTTCATCTCTCAGACATATTCCACGTTTAAAATTTCATAAGACTTTCCGCCTTTGGGCGAAACGACTTCGACACTGTCGCCGACGGATTTTCCGATCAACGCCCGAGCCAAAGGCGATTGAACGGAAATCAGCCCGTGTTCCAGATCGGCTTCGTACTGGCCGACGATTTGATATGTTTGTTCGACTTCGGAATCTTCGTCCATCAGCAAAACAGTAGCGCCGAAAACAACTTTATCACCCTTTAAAGTCGCCGTATCAATGACTTCGGCACAGGAAACCGCATATTCCAATTCCTGAATGCGTCCTTCGATAAAGCTTTGTTTTTCACGTGCGGCGTGGTATTCCGCGTTTTCGGACAAATCGCCGTGGGAACGCGCTTCCGCAATTGCGGCAATAATCGCCGGGCGTTCGACAACCTTTAAATTTTTTAATTCTTTTTGCAGGCGTTCAGCCCCTTTTTTTGTCATAGGCACTTTTTGCATGAGGTTTAATCCTTTTTAAAAACAACAAAAAAACAACTCTTTCGGCCGTTTTTCCGAAAAAGCTTTTTTATCGCACCTGTTATCATACAGGGCTTATTATCTTTCTTCAAGCGTTATCAAAAACATCAGCTTGCCAAAAAAAGAAAAAGGGTGTTTTATGACAAAAGATTTAATCCGATACTTTAAAATCAAAGGAGTATTTTTATGCTGCGCGAACAATTAAAAGCCGCCTTAAAAACGGCAATGATCGACAAAGATACGCACAAAATTTCAACAATCCGCCTGATTTTGGCCGCCATCAAGGATCGGGACATTGCCTCGCGGGGCACCAGCAAAGACGGCGCCATTTCCAATGACGACATATTACAGCTGTTGCAGTCAATGATCAAACAGCGCAAAGACAGCGTTGCCCTGTACGCCAAAGGCGGTCGTCAGGATCTGGTTGACAGCGAACAAAGCGAAATCGACATCATTCAGTCTTTTTTGCCAAAGCAAATGGACGAAGCACAAATAAAAACAGCCGTTGAAGACGTTATCAAAACAACAAACGCCGCCGGCTTAAAAGATATGGGCAAAGTCATGGCGGCGTTGCGCGAACAGTTTGCCGGCCAGATGGATTTCGGCCAAGCGTCGGCTTTTGTCAAAACAATTCTGGCGGCCAAATAAAAAAAATGCCGTCTCTTCCCGCTTCATTCATTCAGGAAGTCCGCTCCCGTACTTCGATCGTCAGCATTGTCGGACAAACCGTCAAGCTGAAACGACGCGGCAACGAATATTGGGGGTGTTGTCCTTTTCATCATGAAAAGACGGCCTCTTTTTCCGTCAGCGATGAACGGGAATACTATCATTGTTTCGGTTGCGGCGCGCACGGCAGCGTTTTTGATTTTGTGCAAAAAACACAATCTGTCACTTTTTTGGAAGCCGTCGAGCATCTGGCGCGGCTGGCCGGTATGGAAATTCCGCGTCCTTCGGCCCGGGATTACGAACGCGAAAGGAAAAAAACCGGTTTAACCGAAGCATTGGAGGCGGCCTGTTTGTTTTTTGAAGAACAGCTGTACAAACCGGCCGGACGTCCCGGGCTGTATTACCTGCAGCGCCGCGGGTTGAACGACGAAATCATCAAACGGTTTCGGCTGGGGTTTTCGCCGCCCGGAAATGCTTTAAAGGCGCACCTGATCCGTGCGGGATTCAACGAAGACGTTTTAATCGAAGCCGGATTGCTGATCCGTCCCGATAACGGTGAATCTCCGTATGATTACTTCAGAAACCGCGTCATGTTTCCGATTACGGACAAACGCGGCAAAGTCATTGCTTTCGGCGGACGCGTGCTGGACGACGGGGAACCGAAATATTTAAATTCTCCCGAAACGCCCGTTTTTTCCAAAGGCGATACACTTTATGCCCTTCATTTATCCGCACAACAGGCGCGGAAAATGCAGGAAATCATTGTTGTCGAAGGATATATGGACGTGATTGCCATGGCGGCGGCCGGAATTACGCGTGCGGTGGCGCCGCTGGGCACGGCCATGACGGAACATCAGATTCAACTGTTATGGCGCTATGCCCCTGAACCGCTGTGTTGCTTTGACGGCGACGGTGCGGGACAACGGGCGGCCATACGCGCGGCACAAAGGGCTTTGCCTTTGCTGAAGCCCGGATATTCATTGCGTTTTATTACTCTGCCCGACAATCTGGATCCCGACGAATATATCAAGGAACACGGCAAATCTTCTTTTGAAACATTTTTACAGACCCAGTACAGGCCTTTATTCAAACAGCTTTGGCAGATGCTGCTGGCCGACCGCCCCTTGGACACCCCCGAACGTAAAGCCGGATTGTCCAAAGATATTGAAGAATGTCTGGAAAAGATCAAGGATCCTGCCGTTAAAAATTTTTACCGGCAGGAATTTAAATCCGCTTTATGGGAAATAACCTCTCCGTATAAAAATACCGCCGGGGACTTTCCCGTGCGCCGCGGCCCGTATTCGAAACACGGAGATTCTTTAATCACGCACCCTTCCGTACGGCCGGATCGGGACGAAACGCGTATGCTGCTGGCTTACGTGTTGCTTTATCCCGATATCGGTGCCGAGTTTTTGGAAGACCTGGCCGAATGTCAATCCTCTTCCCCGCGGCAAAACGAAATGTTCGGCTTTGTCATGACGGCTTTGTCGGCCGATCCCGACATAACGGCCGACCGGTTAAAAGAGCATTTGCACGCAACCGATCAGACCGGGATTTATGACTTTGTCGCCGCCGAAATAGAAATGCTGAACAGAAAAAATCCTCTGCCGCAGGAGGCGCGCGAAGATATTTCCCTGATTCTGTCCGGAATACATAAAAAAGCTTTGCGCGGCGAATTGCAACGCCTGGCGGAACAAATTGCCGATGCCGACGAAAACAACGCCCGGCAATTGTGGGAAAAATACCAAAATCTGTTAAAAGAAGAAAAGGATCTTGCATAAACAGTCTGAACTTCTTATTTATTTGTTGACAAATCTTTGGCAAAAACATAAAAAATGCAGAATTGACCGGAATGTTTTCCGGGGGTGTTTTGCGCGTGTTCTTTCGCAACAGAAGATAAAGGCTATTTCTATATGACTACTTCCAATGCCGATGAAGAAATCAATCCGACAGACAATACAGAAGACGCTTTGCTGGATTCTTTAAGTGCTTCCGTTAAAAAACTGCTGAACAAAGGGAAAAGTCGCGGCTATATTACCGTTGACGAATTAAACGGCGCTTTGCCGCCCGAAAAAGAATCGTCCGAACAAATCGAAGACGTCATGGCCATGATTTCCGACATGGGCATCAACCTGATCGAAAACGAAGACGAGGAAGAAGAATCCTCCGAAGACGAGGACGACGACGGCTTTAAGCTGGACGAAGCGGAAGTCAGCCGAACCGATGATCCCGTGCGTATGTATCTGCGGGAAATGGGGGCTGTCGAACTGTTGTCTCGTGAAGGCGAAATCGCCATTGCCAAGCGTATCGAAGCCGGCCGCGATTTAATGATCGGCGGATTGTGCGAAAGCGCGTTGACGATTAAAGCGCTCAGCGGCTGGCATAATGCTTTGATTTCCGGGAAAATGCTGTTGCGCGACATTATTGATCTGGACGCAACATACGGTTCGGACGAAGAAACGCCCGCTTTATCCCTGGCGACTTCTTTGCCTTCCGCCGCCGTAATGGCAGAAGAAAGCTCCGAGATTCGCAGCGAAGACGACTCTGCCGAAGAAAAAAACGATGACGAATACGAAGATTATGACGAAGAAGAGTCCGATGAGGAATATGACGATGATGAATCTGAGGACTCCGATATCGATGACGATGACGAAGAATATGACGAAGAGTTAGACGAAGACGATTCCTCTGACGAAGAAGACGAAACCGACGAAGAAGACGCCGGTGTCGAAGACGATTCCGATTCTCCGTCCGTTTCTTTGGCACAGATGGAACAGTCTTTGATGCCGCAGGTGCTGGAACAATTTGAACAAATTCTGGCCATGTATCAGAAACTGAAAAAAGTTCAGGATCAACGCCTGGCTTGTCTCAAAGCCGCAAAACCCGTTCCCGCCGCCACAGAAAAGAAATTTGAAAAAATCAAACAGGAACTGGTTTCGCTGATGGAAGGCGTTCAGCTGAACCCTGCCCGCATTGAAATGCTGGTTGATCAGTTAAACGAATACAACAAACGTTTGATGACGCTGGAAGGCAAAATGTTGCGTATGGCCATCAGCTGCCGCATTAAACGTGAAGATTTTCTGGAAGCTTATAAAGAATCCGAATTTGATTCAAGCTGGATTCAGAAAACGACCGGCAAAGCCTGGAAAACATTTACGGAAAAGTATGCTCATGAAATAGCTGAAATTCAAAATGCCGTGTCTTCCATGGCCGAAGAAATCGGTATGCCGATCTTTGAATACCGCCGTATTTGTTCGATGGTCAAGAAGGGGGAACAGGAATCCAGCCGCGCTAAGAAGGAAATGATCGAAGCCAACCTGCGTTTGGTTATTTCGATTGCGAAAAAATACACCAATCGCGGTCTGCAGTTTTTGGATCTAATTCAGGAAGGCAACATCGGCCTGATGAAAGCGGTCGATAAGTTCGAATATCGCCGCGGATATAAATTTTCAACGTACGCCACCTGGTGGATTCGCCAGGCAATCACGCGTTCAATTGCCGATCAGGCGCGGACGATTCGCATTCCCGTCCATATGATTGAAACCATCAACAAACTGGTTCGCACCAGCCGTCAGATGTTGCATGAAATCGGCCGCGAACCGACACCGGAAGAATTGGCCGAAAAGCTGTCCATGCCTTTAGAAAAAGTGCGTAAAGTCTTAAAAATCGCCAAAGAACCGATTTCTTTGGAAACCCCGGTCGGTGACGAAGAAGACAGTCATTTAGGTGATTTTATCGAAGACAGAAACGTTGTTCAGCCGTTGGACGCGGCCATTCAGACAAATTTGCGCGCCACCTGCACGGCTGTTTTGTCCAGCCTGACGCCCAGAGAAGAACGCGTTTTAAGAATGCGTTTCGGGATCGGCATGAACACGGATCATACGCTGGAGGAAGTCGGCCAGCAGTTTTCCGTTACCCGTGAACGTATCCGCCAGATTGAAGCCAAGGCTCTGCGTAAATTAAAACACCCCAGCCGGTCACGCAAACTGCGGTCGTTTTTGGATAACGGCTAAAGTAAAGAAAGAGCCCGTTTTTTTAACGGGTTCTTTTTTTATATCAAGCAAAGATTTTGTTGTCCTGTACGCTTTAACACCGCTGTGCCGACAGAAAAGATCGGCGGCATAAAAATAAGATCTTTTCCATCACGTTTTATAATTCCTTTCAAGCAGACGGAGAAGATTTACACGGCAAGAATAAATCCCTTGTATCAATTTCTTTTTTATATTGAAAAAAGTAAAAAGATTGATATCTTAACAAGTGGGTCCATAGCTCAGTTGGTTAGAGCGGGGCGCTCATAACGCCTTGGTCGGGGGTTCAAGTCCCTCTGGACCTACCAAAAAACAGACCTCCCTGAAAAGGGAGGTTTGTTTTTTTGGGGGCTGTCGGAAATAAACGACTTTTCTTTTCAAAAAAAAACATACTTAAAACATTCGGTGTTTTTCTTGCTCCGGATTGATCTTTTGATTAAACTGTCTGTGCGTTTATGAAAAGATACACGCAGGGCTTCGAAAACCCTTTCTTATCTGGTCGCATTGTGTATGGCGACTGACAAATTATATGCCAAATCTGCCCTATAAGGAGCGGATGATGGCGTTATAAGGCTATGCGCGAAAGCGTCATGCCGTTTTCAGATAAGAACGGTTTTCGAACATCCGCCCGCCCTTTCGGCGGGTTTTGTTCAATCACATACCGAAAAGGAATGTTCGAAAATGAAAAAACTCTTTTTTATTCCGGCGGCTTTGATCGCTTTTTTAACAACAAACGCTTCGGCCGCCGAAGTCAAGCCGTTTGCCGGATTGTCAATCAATTACAGTGAATTTGACGGAGATGATGCCGATATGGATTTGGTTGAAGACCGCTTGTCTTCTTTTACTGTCAATGCCGGCGTTCAAATTAACCGTTATTTTTCTGTTGAGGCTTTTTATCAAAAATCAACAAACGAAGATAAAACCAATACGGGCTATCAATTAATTGCGACAGGCAACCCCGCCAGCGTAAAAACAAAAGTCAAATTTGATGCTTTCGGGCTTGACTTTAAAGGATATCTGCCGACCAGCGTCAACAGCCTGGACGTTTTCGGTTCAATCGGGGTGGGAAAGTATAAATTCAAAGAATCTCTGATTATTTCAGATTTAGTCACCAGCGATGCCTTGGGCGATAAATATGATGAAGACAATCTCGGTTTCAGATTCGGTGTCGGCGCGCAATACCGTATTAATAATCATTGGAGCCTGAATCTGACGGGACGTTACGTCAAAATCGACAACGGATCCGAAGATGTCGTTGAGGATCTGGGAGAATTATCTTTAGGTGTCAAATATTCGTTTTAACGTTATTAAAAAGCCTCTTAACAAGGGGCTTTTTTTTTATCTTTAAATCATCTTTTCCAACAAATCGGCAATCGGGTTTAAAGCGTCCGTGTTGACCTGTTCGACTTTGCCCTGATCGCACGCCGCGGCGACCGCCGGATCAATCGGCAGACGCGCCGTTGTTTCAATACCGAATTCCTGCGCCGTTTCCTTTATTCTGGATTTGCCGAAAACTTCCAGTTCCTTGCCGCAATCGGGGCATTTGAAATAAGACATGTTTTCAACCAATCCCAAAATCGGAATATTCATCATCTTGGCCATTTTAACGGCTTTTCCGACAATCATCGACACCAGTTCCTGCGGCGATGTGACAACAATGATCCCGTCAACCGGCAAAGACTGAAAAACGGTCAGCGGAACGTCTCCCGTTCCCGGAGGCATATCGACAAACATCATATCCACGTCGTTCCAAACGACTTCCGTCCAGAACTGACGCACGGTTCCGCCGATGATCGGACCGCGCCATAAAACGGGATCGCTGTCGTTTTCCAACAACAAATTCACCGACATCATTTCGATGCCCGTTTCCGTTACCGCCGGCATAATGCCCAGTTCGTTACCAAAAGCCTTTTGCGTAATGCCGAACGCCTTGGGAATGGACGGACCGGTGATGTCCGCGTCCAAAACGGCCGTCTTGCGACCGCGCCTGTTCAAAGCCACCGCCAGCATCGAGGTAACCAAAGATTTCCCGACACCGCCTTTGCCGCTGACAATCCCGATGACTTTTTTGATCTTGCTTAAATCGTTGGGCTTGTCTTTTTGAATTTCTTTTCTTTCACCGCAATTTGCGCTGCAGTTGGCGCAATCGTGATTGCATTCGGCCATAAGATTGTCCTCCTGTTTAAAAACCGCTGTCTGGTAATACCTCTATAAACGTTTTGCGTCAATCTTTGAATTTTAAAAGATCTTCGGCGCGGGAAAAAGCGATGTCGTAACGCATTTAAAGGGCGTTAAATAATATGAAATCTTCTCCGCCGCTTTTAAACGTGCGGGATTATTATCCGCCTTGTTCAACAAAACGACACACGGAAACGGCGTCTTGTCCAAATATCCTTTTTCGATAATCTTGGTAACTTCGCGCGGCGTGATACGTTTGTTTTCATCGTCCGTTTTTAAAATCTTCATGACTTCTTCGACACGAAAACACGTTTCTTTTAATTTTCGGCCGATACAATCCAAGCCGACAACGATCACAACGATATCCGTTTTTAAGGGCAAGACGGGTTCACTGATGATCGGCGCCTTTAACGGTAACATTTTCGCCCCGTCCGCTTCGTTAATCGTGACGTCCGCCAAACGTAACGTCTTTTCAAAAACGACCGGATCAACCAAGCCGATTTTGCGATCGTCAAACGGTTTGCCGACAACGACAAATCGATTTGTTTGAAGTTTCTTTTCAATCTCGTCAACGCGCCATGCCAACAAAGAACGCGGTTCGGGGTGTTTCATTTTTGTGGTTGTGGTAACCGCGACTTTCAGACCTTCTGCCAGGTATTCGTTTGCCAACGTGCGCAACACACTGGTTTTTCCGCCGCCGCCGACAACGGAAATCAACGAAAAACGATCCGTTCCGAATAACAACGAATGCAAGCTCATTTTAAAAATTCTCCGATCGCAAACAAAACCGTTTCCAACTCGTCCTTTGTTGTAAAGAAGCCCGAAGAAAATCTGACCGTTCCCTGCGGAAAAGTCCCCAACGTTTTATGCGCGCTCGGAGCGCAATGCATGCCGCAACGCGTCATAATGCCGAATTCGGATTCCAGAAAATAAGCCGCATCGGCATTGTCTTTTTCTTTAAAATCAACGGAAACGACCCCTGTCCTGCTTTCGGTTGTTTCCAATCCGACCAGTCGCAAACCGTCAAGAGATTTCAAGCCGTCAATTAAAAAGGCGGTATCGTTCATGATTTTGCCTTTGACGGGATTTTTTAAAACGAAGTCCAAAGCCGCGTTCAAGGCATAGATTCCTGAAAGATTAGGCGTACCCGATTCAAATTTATCGGGTAAAAAGGGCGGGATTTCTTCGGTATCGGACACGCTGCCCGTTCCGCCCGAGATCAGCGGATCGAGTGTTTCCGCCAGACGTTCGGACAACAACAGGCACCCCAGTCCGGGTGCCGCCATCAAGCCTTTATGCGCCGAAAAAGCCAGAGCGTCAAAGCCTGAACAATCAAAGTCGATTTTTTCAATTCCGGCCGTCTGCGCCGCATCGATACAAACGAAGACGCCTTCTTTTTTTGCCTGAGAAGCGACTTCTTCAATCGGTTGAATTGTGCCGCAAACATTGGAAGCGTGCGTTAAGACGACAGCTTTTGCGCCTTTCAGATGCGTTTTAAAATCAAGAAAATCAAAGACGCCCCGCCCGTCCGATTTCACCCGATAAAAATCGGCTTTGATCTGGTTTAACGGGCGCATCACGGCATTATGTTCCAACGAAGACACCAGCACTTTATCGCCCGCGCGCAACAATCCTTTGATCATCATATTGATCGCCGTTGTCGCTCCTGCGGTAAAAATCACACGATGAGGATCTTTAACGCCGAACATCTCCGCCGTTTTCTTGCGCGCCTGAAAAACGGTTTCCCCGACCTCATAGGCCAGAGAATAGCCTCCGCGGGCGACATTCACACCCGCCTGCGTCAGATAATACGCGCTTGCCTCAGCGACACCGTCCGCCTTTGGAAAAGACGTCGCCGCGTTATCCATGTAAATCAATCGTTTTTCCATACCGTTGTAGCCTCTTTGCCGTCATAAAGATAAACGGCTTCCGCTTCGTTGCCGAACAAAGCGCGTTGATCAACCGCTTCTTTTTCCTCGAAAGAAAGACACGTCCCGCAAGACGAAGACACTTTGCGCGGCACGGGACGCAAAATCGCCTTTAATCCCGCCGCTTTGAAATTTTCCGCCGCCTGCATCGCGGCAAAATGAGAATGAAACGTTGCTATGTACATAAACTCAAAATAACAGCTTTTTGTTTTTTTTGAATATTTTTCTTGCTCTGTAAAAATAATCATATAACCTAACGGCTAAGGACGTTGTGGGTTCTCATTTACGTTCGGGTCCGCCTTACGGTCATAACCGGACAAAATCCGAACAAACGCGTCTGATTTGGGTTCGTCTTCCGCTTTGAAAAATTTCAAACGCGGCTGAACCATAACCAAAAGGATTACATGATGAATAAATATATTGCGGCGGCTCTCGGAGTCTGCCTGTTTTCTACAACCGCACAATCTGCGGATATTACCAGCTCTTTTTATTTACCGACCAAAACGGTCATGAGCGACACAAGCTTTACTTACGGTCACACCGTTACAAAAAACGGCAATAAAGCAAAAAGTTACTCCAAAGCTTTAAAAGAAGAATTAACCTACGGCTTCAATGACGCCGTCGCTCTGCGCGTTTCAGGCACACGCAACTGGGGAAGAAGCGCCAGAAGCGACAATCATTCCAATTCAAACACGTCCGGAATCGGCGCGTTGTGGAAACCGATCAACGGAACGCACTTTAAATTGTTGACCACTTTTGATTTCACCAACGTTTCTGATACAAAAAGCTATGCCGGTATGGTTCAGTTCGGATATCTGCCCGTCAGCAACTGGACGCTGTTGGCGCGTTTCTATTATACGGAAGCCCGCGATAACGGTTCAAACACTCATGAACCCGCCGTTCAGCTGGGCGTTTACACAAAACAGGGAAAAGTCAGCGGATTTGCGGGCATTCGTTACGGCGAACAGGATCAACAGTATCAGCAGATTACCAAAGCGACGACTTTGGCCGTCAACGCCGATTATCAGTTTAACGACAAGCTGGCTTTGGGAATCCGTACAACCTATTTGTTAGATAAGGAAGTCCGTGACAAAGTGGCCGATCCGAAAGATAACTTTGAAAACTACTCTGTCGGTATTAACTTGAGATATGTCTTCTAAGGAAAGTTTTGATGACTGAAAAAAAATTTCTGATTTTTACGGGATTGATCATCGGCGTGATTTCGGTCGCGCTGACGGTCTACGGCAATCCCGCCAATATGGGATTCTGTATCGCCTGCTTTATCCGCGATACCGCGGGATCTTTAAAACTGCATTCGGCGCCGATCGTTCAGTATATGCGTCCGGAAATCATCGGTCTGGTTTTGGGGGCGGCTTTGTCGGCTTTAATCAGACGCGAATTCACGCCCAAAGGCGGCAGTTCGCCTTTGTTGCGATTCGTGATCGGATTCTTTGTCATGTTGGGCGCTTTGGTTTTCCTGGGCTGTCCGTTCCGCATGATCCTGCGTCTGGCAGGCGGAGACTTGAACGCTTTGACCGCCGTTATCGGTTTTATCGCCGGAATCGGCGCGGGCGTGTTCTTCTTAAAACGCGGCTTTTCGCTTAATCGCGCCTATCCGCAGTCCAAAGTCGAAGGTTTGGCATTCTCGATCCTGCAAATCGTTTTCCTGATCGTCTTTGCCGCCGTTCCGACTTTGTTGGTCTTCAGCACCAGCGGCCCAGGATCAATGCATGCGCCGTTCCTGTTGTCTTTGGCGGCAGGGTTGGTAGTCGGATTCTTCGCCCAAAAAAGCAGGCTGTGCATGGCAGGCGGTATCCGCGATCTGTTTTTATTTAAAGACATCACCTTGTTGTCGGGGTTTGTGGCCATCTTCGTTGCCGCTTTGATCGCCAATCTGGCTGTCGGACAGTTCCACTTGAGCTTTGAGGGGCAACCGGTTGCTCATACACAGCATTTGTGGAACTTTCTGGGAATGTCGGTCGTGGGGTTCGGCTCCGTCCTGTTGGGCGGCTGTCCTTTGCGCCAACTGATCTTGTCCGGCGAAGGCAATACCGATTCCGCCATGACGATTCTGGGCTTTGCCGCCGGTGCGGCTTTCGCGCACAACTTCAGCCTCGCCTCTTCGGGCGCGGGCGCCACAACGGGCGGAAAAATCAGCGTCATTGTCGCTTTGGTCATCTTGACCCTGATCGCCTTTTTCGGCACCTTTAAAAAAGGAGAAAACAAATGATCGAAATCAATGCCTGCGGGCTTTCCTGCCCCGAACCGGTCGTCATGTTGGCCAAGGCTTTGAAAGATAAGCCAGAAGAAGCCGTCATCTGTGTCGATGCGCCGGCCGCGTGCGAAAATTGCACGCGCTTTGCCACAAACGCCGGATACAGTGTCGAAAAAACGACTCAAGACAATAAAACGGTACTGACATGTCGGATAAAACGCTGACACAACTTTGCCAAACCGCCGGATGCGCCGCTAAAATCGGCCCCGGCGTGTTGGCCGAAGTCGTTAAAAACCTGCCCCGTTATGAAAATAAAAATCTGTTGCTGGGCTTTGACACCAGCGACGATGCCTGTGTCTATGACTTAGGTGACGGGAGATACCTCATCGAAACCATCGACTTTTTCCCGCCGATGGTTGACGACCCTTACGTCTTCGGACAAATCGCCGCCGCCAACGCGTTAAGCGATGTTTACGCCATGGGCGGAAAGCCCTTCTTGGCGATGAACCTGTTGTGCTTTCCGACTTGTCTGGAATTGGAACGCGTCAAAGCGATCCTGCAAGGCGGACACGATAAAGCCGTGGAAGCCAAGACCGTTATCGCGGGCGGTCATACGATTGACGACTTTACGCCGAAATACGGCTTGTCCGTTTCCGGATTTGCCGCCTCGGATTCTTTGCTGACCAACGCGGGCGCAAAAGAAGGCGATGTGCTGGTCTTAACCAAACCGCTCGGCACGGGAATCCTGACAACGGCTTTAAAAGCGGAAATGTTGGAAGACAAAGACTATCAGGCTTTGATCAAATCCATGACAAAGCTGAACAATATCGACTTGAGCGGTATTGAAGTGCACGCGTGTACGGACGTTACGGGCTTTTCTTTGATGGGGCACGGACGCGAAATGGCGGACGGCGCCAACGTCACAATCGAAATCTTTGCCGAACGCGTTCCGCAGTTTGACGCGGCGTTGAACTTCGCGCGCATGGGTATGATCCCCGCCGGAGCTTATCGCAATCGCGAATTCTTAAAGGATAAAGTCGTTTGCGATGAAATGCCTCTTGAATTAACGGACGTTTTGTTCGATCCTCAGACTTCGGGAGGATTGCTGATCGCGCTTCCCGAAAAAGAAGCGGCAAAAATCGATGCTCCGATCATCGGACAAGTCTTGCCGCGCGGGCAAAAAAGCATTCACGTAAGGAAAACGGCATGATCGACAATTTAATCATTATCCGCGGCAGCGGCGATATCGCTTCGGGAAGCATTCATCGTTTAGTTAAATGCGGCTTTCCCGTTTTGGCTTTGGAAACCGGACGCCCTTCGTCCATTCGCCGGCACATCGCTTTTTCGGAAGCCGTCTATGACGGTACGGCAACGGTTGAAGACGTCACCGCGGAATTGGTTAAAAATGTCAATGAGGCTCTGGCTTGCATGCGGCGGGGCAATCCGGCCGTCATGATCGACCCGAAGGCTGAAGTTTTATCAAAACTGCAGCCTTTGGCGGTTGTTGACGCCATTTTGGCCAAGCGCAACATCGGAACGCATCGGGACATGGCACCGATCACGATTGCTTTGGGGCCGGGGTTCAGCGCGCCCGAAGACGTTGACGCCGTCATTGAAACAATGCGCGGCCATGATCTGGGACGCATTATCACAAACGGCAGCGCTTTGCCGAACACCGGCGTTCCGGGGATTATCGGCGGTTACGGCATTGAACGGGTAAACTTTGCGCCGTGCGCCGGAACGTTGCGCAACGTGCGTAAGATTTCGGACTATGTCGAAGCCGGAGAAATCATTGCCATAATTGACGACACGCCCGTAACGGCTCAGATCTCGGGAATTATCCGCGGGTTGATCCGTGACGGTTTTCAGGTCACGAAAGGATTTAAAATCGCCGATGTCGATCCGCGCAAAGAACAAAAGAAAAATTGCTTTACCATTTCGGATAAAGCCCGTTGCATTGCGGGTTCCGTTTTAGAAGCAATCCTTTATCTGCGCCGGATCAAAGGGATTTAGTTGTCAGCTTTTCATATTCTTCCACAGACAGATCCTGTTGATAGAACAGCCGATAAAAGCGTTTTGTTTCTTCGTATAAATCATATTTCGCCTTTTCCGGATACAGGACTTTTGCCAGCCAGAGCAGTCCCAGAAAACGGTTCACGGCCGGCGGAGACGTTACCCAGCTGTACGGTTTGTCGGGAACGCGATAAATTCTTTTTTCTTTAACAGCAGGAACCGTCTGCCAGACCGGATTTTTTAAAGCAGCGTTATAAGCCGCTCTGTCGGCAATGATATATTCCGGATTCCAGTTCAAGATCTGTTCCAGATTGGTTTCATTGCCTCCGCCTGTTGTTAAAACGACAGGGAAAAGAGCGACATTATCGCCCATCAGGTCAATCACTTGTCCGTGAAAGCTCCCCTTGCCCAAAACGGACAGGCCTTTATTGCCGCTGATATATAAAACGCGTTTTTTGGTTCCGACTTCGGAAAGGATCTTTAAAATCCTGTCGTACACTTCCTGCGTATACGCGGCGAACTCTGCCCCTTTTTGCTCCAGATTCAATAACTCGCCCAACAATAAATAAGACTTTGACGTGTTCTTTAAAGACGAATCAATATGAACGGTTCGGATTCCCAAACGCTTTTCCATATTATTCATATCCGATTCTATTTTTTCTTTGGATTCGCCGATATCAACAAACAACTGCGGATTGATAACCGCCAATTCTTCCAGATTCAAATCCGCCGACCCGTAAAGCTGTCCGACAACTTTTTTTTGACGATCCGCCGGACTTAAATGAGCCTTTTGAGATTCCCTGTTTGACAAAGCGACGACTTTTTCGGGCGCGAACGTCATCAGCGTCATCTGCGCGATCGGCCCTGAAGGCACGACACGGTCTATTTTTTCGGGAATTTCCAAAGTCCTGCCGGCGGAATCGGTAAACGTCCGCGCATGAACGGAAGAACAAAACAATAAAACGGACAAGAAAAAAAGCTTATTTTTCATCGAAACGTTCCGCCCGCACCTGAATCATCTGCGCCACAATGCTGACGGCGATTTCAGCCGGCGTTTCGGCTTTAATCGGCAGGCCGACCGGCGTAATAACGCGGTCAATGTCTTTTTGAGAAAAACCGTCTTCGGCCAGCCGTTCGCACAAACGTTTATATTTCGCTTCACTGCCGATCACGCCGATATAGCACGCGGGCGTCTTTAAGACTTGCACCTGCAAGATATAATCGTTTTGATGACCGCGCGTCATAATCAAAACAAAGTCGTTTTCCGTGATATGGATTTCCTTTTCGATCTGATCGAAACCGCCGAGAATGATTCTTTCGGCGTCCGGAAACAGATCGGGGGAAGCGAATTGTTCGCGTTCCTCATACAGCGTGTAGCGGAAACCGACCGAATGCAACAACGGCGCAACGGCCTGAGCCACATGTCCGCCGCCGAACAAATAAACTTGTCCCGCCAAAGAAATCGGTTCGGCATAAAGTCTGGAGCCGTCTTTGTTTTTATTTTGCTTTGCCTTACGCATCAACAACGGCTTAAATTCTTCGCCGCCCTCAATACTTTCAAATCCGTCTTCGGGCGTATAAAAACCCATTTCCCATTTAAAATCGGAAGAAATACGCGCGACAATCCACGCATCGTCATGTTTATCAATCAAAGCCAGCGCCCGATCACAAAAATCAATGGCGCTTTGATCCATATATTGGAACAAAATCGTCACGTTCCCGCCGCAAATCATACCGATGTCGGCGACTTCGTTCGGGCAAAGCCGATAATCCTGAATAAAGTTCTCTTTTGTCTTCAACAGTTCTTTGGCCTTGATCTCCGTTTCATATTCGACCCGTCCGCCGCCGACCGTCCCGATCGTTTTCGATTGTTCGCTGACCAACATATGCGCCCCTTTGCCACGCGGGCAGGAACCGCTGTTATCGATAACCGTGCATAAAACCGCTTTTTCGCCTTTTTCCAATTCGGCTTTCAATGTTTCCAAAATATGTTTCATTTTTATTCCTTTTATAAAACAAAGGCGGAACGGACAACCGCTCCGCCTTTTATTTAGTCAGATCAGAACTTCGTTGACAAGGTCAAAAAGAAGTTTCTGCCTTCGGACGGATAACCGGCTGAAAGCTCATAATCTTCATCAAAGATGTTCGCCGCTCCGATTTCAATATCCAGATTCTTCATCGGACTGTAAACAAACTTCAGATCCGCCGTCATAAATCCGGACGACTTCACCGCGTCCGCCGGAGCCACCGCACCGGATTCCGCCGGAGAACCGCCCGCCGGAGAATAACGCGAAGAATACGCCGTAATCACCGGAACAACCCGCAAACTTTCCGTAATGCCGATATCCGCATACAAATTGAACTTATGTTTCGGCACGTTCGTCAAAACCGACAATAACGGATTGTCTTTGAGTTTTTTGCGTAAATACGTATAGCCCAACCCGACCGAAACATCATCGCTGAACTGATACCCCATCGCCAATTCCAAACCGTAAGATCTGGCTTTTCCGACATTTTGAACCTGCATACAGACAGTATCATCATTCTTACCGCAATTTTTATTTGTCGGATCAGGAATGACCGCCATTAAAGCATCATCAATATCATTATAGAAAATATTGCTTTCCACTTTAAACCGATCGGCAAACGTGTCGGTAAAACCGATTTCATAATTGATCGCCTTTTCAGATTCCAACATCGGATTTTCAATGTATGTGTTTTGACGTGTCGAAAAACGTTCTTTCTGTGTCGCAAAACGGTTTTTCTTCGCCACACCCGCATAAACCGTTCCCGTATCGCTGTAACGATGACGCAATGCTGCCATCGGATTAAAGGAATCGTCATCTTTCCGATAATCAAGATCCTTTAAATCCTTATTGTTTTTCGGAGCTTTCGTTTCCAACCAATCATAGCTGGCACCGATAATCAAATCCGTATTTACAGTCAGATGAACGGTATCTTCCAACGCAACGGAATAAGTGTCATCGACATAACGTTCCCACAAATCGTCCGTATACAATTCGCGTTTCGTATGAACGTCACGGCGATAATGAAAAGCCGCTTTTATTGTGTTGTAGCTGTTCAGATCAACACCGCCTTCGATGTTCGCTCCGAAATCATAGTCCTGATAATCATCGGGCGCAAAACGGGTTTGCGTCAAAGACGGATCAGTATAAAAATACATATGGTTGGAATATTCGTCATAGAACGCTCGCGTCTTAACATATCCCGTTTCACCGATCGCCGTATTTGTCAGCGTGTAAATCCCCCAATGATTGTAGGGATCATAACGTCTGTAAGAATTTGGAGTCGGCACGCCTTCCCAATACGGAATCCCCATAATGGCGTGCTGATAGTTATACGCGATCACGTATTCGTCCGTTTCGTTCGGCGTATAGCCCAGTTTAAAGTTAAATTTATAGTCTTTGGAATCCGAATTTTCACGATATCCGCCGTCTTCGGCGCCGCCTGCGACAGGAGTATAATCGCGGGATACCTTCCAATGATCAATGTCATTGTATGTCCCGCCCGTTTGCAAATACCAGTTCCCCTGATTGGTCCCCAAGTTAAAGCTGTTTTGAATACCGTTATATTTTCCGTCATTATCGAATTTGGCTTTGATTGTCAGATTGCCTTCGATTTCTTTTGTCGGACGCTTTGTCACCAAGTTAATCACGCCGCCCAAAGTGTTCGGCCCGTTTAAAACGGAGCTGATTCCTTTGGCGACCTGAATTTCGGACAAATCATTCGTCAAATAACGTTGCATATCGGGATCGTTGTCATACGGCAACGCCTGCGACACACCGTCCACCATAACGGAAATCTGACGTGTCGTGAAACCGCGAATGGAAACGCCTTTTTGATTTTTCGCCCCGATCTGATACGTCAAATCAACGCCGGGCAATAAAGAAACGGCTTTATCCAAAGTGTCCGAATCCGTATAAGCCTGAATTTCTTCTGCCGTAACGGTATTCAGATTCCCGACATTCGAAACGGACTGATCCGCAACGGAAACGGAAATTTCACCTAATTTAAAAACTTGATTTTCTTGCGCGACCGCGCTTTCTTTTTTTTGAATATTTTTTTCTGCCACAACGGCTTTGTCTGTTTGATCGGTCTTTGCCTTTTGAGCATAAGACGGTGAAACAGTTAAAGCTAAGATGGAAGCAGAAAAAAGCAGAACTTTTTTCATACTTTAAATCCTTTTTGGTTATGGTCACGCCGAAAGACAACACCATGCTTTCCCCGGCGAGCGGACCCAAAACGAATACATCATCTTAGAAATGTATTCTTGAGGACTAAAATAGAACTTTCGATAGTGACAGGCAAGTCTTTTTGAACAAAACAAACCGGCCTGATGCACGATCGCAGAGCTTCCGGTTTCTTAATTGAAAACGAAAAAATCACTACACCTGTCGACAAAATTACAATTGCGAGAAATTTAAAAACCATGTTCAAAAACTTGATGGCCGCTAATGATTTAAACGATCGCGCATACCGTTCGCGCCTTGTCTGCAGAATTAAATATTTCCAAACCGGCGGTATATGGGAATCCTCTTTTTAATTATTAAAAAGGAACGTTGATTTTTTTTGCGTCCTTTTAAATTACTGATTTCCATTGAAGTAACGGCGCCGACAACGACCAACTGTTCGGGCGAATCAAAATCCTTAATGCGCAAAAATTTCAAGACGTTGAAACAGCCTCGTACTATCGTAAAAGTTAACGCCTTCTTTGGGAAGGCCGGAAAAAAAATCAAAACAAAAAACATTCATACGTTATAGAATACTTTTTTCAGTATCACTCTTTTTATCAACAAACAAAAAAAACCTTTCGGTTGTGATACGTTATCTGTTTTTAGAAAGAAAGAAATCCCGGATAACCGGGCAAAAAACGCTTTAATTTGTTTTGTTTTTTATAAAAAACATATGTTACACTTTTGTTACAAATATGCCCCCCCCCCCCATGTTTTTATAGATGAAGCCCTCTGTTCGCTGAATAATAGTAACATCTTTATGTCTTATATGGAGGGATCTATGAAAAAATTTCTTTTGTTTCTCTTATTTTGTTGTTTCGTGCCCCCTACGGCGCACGCAAACGATGCTGTCTTTAATACAAAAGCCGCCTTCTCTTTGGCTAAAGTGGTCAAGTTAGGGCGCGGAAGTGCTTATTCCGTCAACGGCAGTCAAAAGTTAGCCGGTGATGCAACGGCCAGCATCGCGGATCCTTGCGGCAGCAGTTGCAGCAAGTGCAATCTGTCAACGGGAAAGTGTTCTGCTTGTAAAAGCGGGTATTACCTTGAAGGCGGTACCTGTCACAAGGAAAAAACTTGTGTCGCAAATTGTTCGGACTGTAACAAAAAAACAGGTAAGTGTTCGGCCTGTTATTCGCCGTATCTGTTTAACGGTTCGGCGTGTGTCGAAGAAAAAAAATGTGATGCCAACTGTACCGGCTGCGATCCGTTTACGGGCAAATGTTCTGATTGCAAAAGCGGGTACTATGTCAGCAGCGGTTCCTGTGCCGCGGAAAAAGAATGCGGTACGGGGTGCTCCAACTGCGATAAGACAACGGGTACATGCAAAGGCTGCTCCGGCGGTTACTACCTCAGCGGCGGAAAGTGTATTGCGGAAATCTCTTGCGGTACGGGGTGTTCCGACTGCGACAAGACCACCGG
>CALYBD010000031.1 GCA_944393745.1 uncultured Alphaproteobacteria bacterium
AAAAAAGAAAAGCACGACGCGTGGCATTAGGAGTTTCTTTTTTTTCTTGTTTTTTTTTTTTTTTTTTTTTTGGGGGGGGGGGGGGGGGGGGGGGGTATAAGTCAGAAGGGAGCGTACGTGATGCATATTTGGTCTGAAAAGTTTTTTTAAAGGTTTTGTGCTGCTTTATCCCTTCTCAAAGATTGCGCAGACGCCTAAAGGGCGGTTTTGATCGTTATTTTTATTATAAGGCCAAGAAAGCAGCTCTTTTAGCGCCGCAGATTGAATTGGCTGTTTTGGGATCTTCTCATGCGCAGTGCGGTTTTTGCGAAACGGACAAGGATATTAATCTGGGCATTTCTTCGCAGGATTTATATTATTCGTATCAGTTGTACCAGAAATGTCGGCTGATGTTTTTGAATTTAAAACGCGTCGTTTTGTTTTATTCCGATTTTTCGGCCGGGCTTGAAGAAGAACGTTCCAAAATGATTTCTCAGACGTTGAAGTACAATCAATACTTTGGCATACCGCCTAAAAATCCGATCTTATATGCCGAAAAGAATATGGATACATCGTTGGCGTTTGCCCCTTACGAAATACAGGAATTTGATTTCAACGAACCGTATCCTTTTCCTTTCGACGCCGGTCCGCAAACCGAAGAAGGCATTAAGACAAGAGTGGAAAAACACTTAAAACACGCGGCACGGGGGAACAATCAGACGGCTTTTGTCGAAAAATTAATTCGTATCGCCGCCGATGACGGTATCCGGCTGCTGATCGTCGTCCCCCCGATGACGGAAAAATATTTGTCATACGTCCCGGCACATTTAGATGTGTTTGAAAAATTGGAAAAATTGATCAAACGTTATCAGGGGCAGGTTTTGTATTTAAACTGTTACCGCGATAAAGATTTTACAGCCGAAGATTTCGTTGATTCTGATCATTTAAATCGGCAAGGCGCGCAGAAACTGACCGCTAAAATCAGGCAGAAATTTTCGGAACAATAAAATCAGAGCGTCAAGAACCCCGATCCGCCGGCATTAAGGTTTTACTGCGGCGGGTGATGATGATGCACGTGGTGGTGATGCGGCTGCGGTTTCGGAGTTTCTTCCGGAATTTTGTTTAAGTCGGCACTTTTCGTCCACGCGTAAAAAAGACTCAGCACGCCGACAATCGTATAGGAATACCATGAAAAAGTCATTTCATTGTCAAAAGCCGTTCCCGCCCAGACAATAAACATCAACAGCGCGAATATGGCAATGAAGTTTAAAACGAATTTTCCTTTTAACATCAGAAACACTTCCTTTCTGTTTTAAGGATACGCTTTTCTTGCGTTTGAATAAAGAAAAAAGCCCTCTTAAACGTAAGAAGGCTTTTTTTATCGGAACAATCCGGATTACAGCATATGATCCAATTCACCGGATTTATAACGTTTGGCCATATCTGCCAGAGAAATCGCTTTGATCTTTGACCCCATACCGGCCGCGCCGAACTGTTCGTAACGGGCTTCGCAGACTTTCTGCATTTCTTCCATAGCAGGTCCCATGTACTTGCGTACATCGAATTCTTCGGGCTTTGTCGCAAAGATCTTGCGGATTGCGCCCGTCATCGCCATACGGCAGTCCGTATCAACGTTGACTTTGCGGACACCGTACTTGATGCCTTCCTGAATTTCTTCAATGGGCACGCCGTAGGTCTGCGGAATTTTGCCGCCGAATTCGTTGATCATGTCCTGCAATTCCTGCGGAACGGAAGAAGACCCGTGCATAACCAGATGAACCGTCGGAATTTTGGCATGGATTTTCTTGATCGTGTCAATCGACAGGATCGCGCCGTCCGGCTTGCGCGTGAATTTATAAGCACCGTGAGACGTCCCGATCGCAACCGCCAAAGCGTCAATGTTGGTGGCTTTGACGAAATCATAGGCTTCGTCAGGATCCGTCAGCAGCTGCTTTTTGTCGATTGCACCGTCAAATCCGTGTCCGTCTTCCTTTTCGCCTTTGCCGGTTTCCAAAGAACCGATGCAGCCCAGCTCGGCTTCGACCGACGCGCCGATCATGTGGGCGAATTTGGCGACCGTGCCGGATACTTCGGCGTTGTACTCATGAGAAGCGGGCTGTCCGTCTTTTAACGAACCGTCCATCATTACGGACGTATAGCCGTTTGCCAAAGCCGTAACACACGTATCAACGGAAGATCCGTGATCCTGATGCAGACAGATCGGCAGATCGGGGTACATTTCGGCGGCGGCTTCAACCATATGGCGGATCATCGGATCGCCGGCATAGCCGCGGGCGCCTTTGGACGTTTGAACGATCACCGGAGAATCCGTTTTTTTCGCAGCGTTCATCACGGCCAGAATCTGTTCCATGTTGTTGACGTTAAAAGCCGGCATACCATAACCGTATTCCGCGGCATGGTCCAGCAGCTGGCGTAAACTGATCATAGGCATTTTTTATCAATCTCCTTGTTTCAAAAATTATTTTTTCAGGCAGCCCATTGCGGCGGCGGCAACGGCATTCGGTGTGATGCCGAAGTGTTCATAGAGCTGTTCTGCCGGGGCAGAAGCGCCGAACGAACGCATGGCGACAATCGCTCCGTCCAGACCGGTATATTTTTCCCAACCGAAAGCACCCTGCGATTCAACGGCAACACGCGGACAATCTCCGAGGACTTCTTTCTTATAGCTGCTGTCCTGTTTGTCGAACAATTCCCAGGACGGCATGGAAACAACAGCCGCGTTGATCCCTTTTTCAGCCAACAGATCTTTGGCCTTGACGGCGATTTCGACTTCGGATCCCGTTGCCAATAATGTCACATCGCGTTTTGTACCGCAATCCGCCAAAACGTATGCCCCTTTGGCCGACAGGTTTTCTTTAACGCTGGTACGCAAAGTCGGCAGATTTTGACGCGACAAAGCCAAAACGGACGGCGTATGTTCGGCTTCGATCGCCAATTCCCAACATTCTGCCGTTTCAATGACGTCACAGGGACGGAACACATTAACGTTCGGAATTGCGCGCATGGACGCCAGATGTTCAATCGGCTGATGCGTTGGACCGTCTTCGCCGACACCGATCGAATCGTGCGTTAAAACATAAATTGTGCGAATGCCCATTAAAGCGGCTAAACGCAAAGAAGGCTTCAGGTAATCCATAAATACCAGGAAAGCGCCGGAATACGGAATAAATCCGCCGTGCAGAGCGATCCCGTTCATTGCGGCGGCCATGGCGTGTTCGCGGATACCGTAGTGGATATAGTTCCCCGAAAAATCATCGGGGGTAACGGATACGGACGCTTTGGCGTTTGTCAGGTTGGACGCGGTCAGATCCGCCGATCCGCCCAGCAATTCCGGAATGGCGGGAACCAGAACGTCCAAAGCCATTTGAGACGCTTTACGCGTGGCGACTTTCGGTTTGTCGGCCAACAGCTGTTCTTTGTAGGCCTGCATTTTTTCTTTCCAACCGGCGGGCAGAACGTGATTTAAGACCGTGCGTTCGAATTCGGCTTTTTTCGAAGCGTCCATGGCTGCGAAACGTTTTTCCCAAGCTTCGCGGTCGGCCTGACCTTTTGTGCCGAAAGAACGCCATTCGTTCAAGATGTCCTGCGGCACTTCAAACGGGGCGTATTCAAATCCCAAACGCTTGCGGGCGGCCAACAGATCTTCCGCTCCGATCGGGGAACCGTGGACTTTGCTGGTGCCTTCTTTTGCGGCGCCGTAACCGATGACGGAATGGCAGGCGATCAAAGTCGGTTTGTCGGATTTCTTGGCGCGCGCGATGGCGGCTTCGATTTCTTCGGGCTTGTAAGCGTCACATTCGTCCGTGTTCCAACCGTTGGCTTCAAAACGTTTGCGCTGATCCGTCGATGTCGCGACAGACGTTGCGCCGTCAATCGTGATCTTGTTGTCGTCCCACAAGACGATCATTTTGTTTAAACGCAGATGGCCGGCCAGAGAAATGGCTTCTTCGGAAATGCCTTCCATCAGGCAACCGTCGCCGCAGAGAACATAAGTGTAGTGGTCGACAATGTCTTTGCCGAAACGCTGAACCAGCAATTTTTCAGCCAGAGCCATACCGACAGCGGTGGAAATGCCTTGTCCCAAAGGACCGGTCGTTGTTTCGATTCCTTCCAGATGACCGTATTCGGGGTGACCGGCACAGCGCGATCCCAACTGGCGAAAGCTTTTTAACTGATCCAGCGTTGCCTGTTCGTAACCTGTCAGGTACAGCAGGCTGTACAGCAACATGGAACCGTGTCCCGCCGATAAAACAAAGCGGTCGCGATCCGCCCAGTGCGGCGCCTTCGCGTCAAACTTTAAGAATTTTGAAAATAAAACGGTGGCAACGTCTGCCATGCCCATCGGCATGCCGGGGTGACCGGAATTGGCTTTCTGTACGCCTTCCGCGGCCAAAAAACGCAGAGCATTTGCTAAATCTTTATGAGCGACCATATATCCTCCTAAGGAATTTAAGTAATGAAAAGACAAAATTTTATCTTGTATACCACATTTGCGCCCGACAAAAAACACTTCTTTAAAAAAAGCGAAAAAATAAACCTTTGGCTTGAGCGAAAAACGAAAATATGCCACAGTTAAAGCGGTTTTGAATGAAAGGCGCGGGTATGGGAAATCTGGTCAGTTTGTCGTGTTCTCACTGTGATTTTAAATTCGTCGGCAAATACGGGATCGGCAAAACCGATCTGGCGTTAAGCATGCAAAATTTTGCTTCCGAAGAGGAAAAAGAAGTCGGCGTAAACTTTTCTCAGTACATTGTCGATAATCCGCACGAACTGGATTTTATTCGCGATTTAATCCGCCGACGTCGCCCCGTCATTTTAAAAACATGGGAACATCAGCCGTATTATTGTCCGCACTGTGCCAGACTGTATAACCGCTTTACCTATCATTTCCTGTTTAAAGACGGGGATTATCTGCCGCACTTTACCTGTCTGGACTGCGGACGCGTTCTGGAAAAAATGGATTTAAAGCAAACCGTTTTGTGTCCTCAATGCAAACAGGGGCATTTAAGTGTCGAACGGATCATTACGTGGGATTAAACAGATCTCCCCATTTTAACTTGCGCGCCGTTTTATAAGCGTCTTTGTCTTTTTTGGTAATGATTTTATTCTGTATGCCTTCGGTCGCACACAAGCTGAGCGTGACTTTTCCCTTTTCGATGAAAGGCGAACGCAACACCCGCATTCCTTTTGCTATGGACGGATCACGCACGGCGACCAGATATGTGAATTTTTCGTCTTCGTAGGGGGCTTTTGCGTTTTTTGAAAGCCGATGTCCTTTCGACCGCGCGATCCGACAGGAAAAATGACACCATTGATTCGGACAAAGATCGTTATGCGGACACGGCGCAGCGATAAACGCGCCGTTGTTGATTAAAAACGTTCTGAAGGCGTTCATTCGTTTAAAACTTTCACTTGTCCCCGGTTCGATAATGACCAAAGCCTGCTTTGTCGCCTGCCATAAGGCGGATAAGGCTTTTTCATAAAAAGATTCTTCGATCTCGTTTAACACATAAGATGCCGTCACCAGATCCGCCGTTTGATTAAATTCGGGAAACCTCAGATCGAAATCCCGCCATTCGGGGCGAGCGTGGAAAAAATCCGTTCCCTCCTGAAAAAGCTTTTCTCCGATATGCCGCATGGCGGCTTTGCTTTCCAGACAGGAAATCTGTTTAAAGTCGAAAAAACATTTTGCTGCCCAAACGGCGGATCCCGTTCCCGATCCGACATCAATCATTGTTTCGGGATAAAAGTTTTCAAAAAAAGGCGTTGATCGAAAAACCGAACATACCGCGCCGAAAGTGGCCGGCATGCGGGACACGGCATAGACGGCGGCTTCGGTGTCGTTTGCCAGACCTTTGTTTGCCGTTTCCTTTTCGTTTCTGTAGCGCAGACTGATGTTTTGAGCGTGTTCTTTTATTTCTTTTTGTTGCAGGCCTGCCGTTAAATTTTCGACCGCCTGTTTTAAAATCAGAGGCATATCCATTTTAGTGTTTTTTGCGTCCCCAGTCGATAATGGCTTTTTTTATGATTTTATCGTTTTGTTTCATTTGCAGGCTTTGATCCAAAGAAACGGTTCTGTCCAGTTCTTCCGAGATTTTTTTTGCGGCAATGCGGCGCAGTCTGTATTCTTTTTCGTTATCTTCGGGGTGTTGTTCTTTTCCCGGTTCGAAAAGAGGAGCTTCATTTAACGTTGTCAGCGTTTCTTTTTTGTTTTTCAACGCGGCGAAGCCCGAATCCAGCAGCTTAAAAATATGTCGGTCGCGTTCGCGCACGGAATTTCGCCCCAGCACAACGCCGATCAGCCTTTTCCCGTTGCGTTTGGCCGATCCGACGACATGATATCCGGACGCATCAACATAACCGGTTTTTAATCCGTCGCCGCCTTTATAATATCGGGCGACCAGATTGTGATTGCCGTAATATCGCCGGCCGTAACGGAATCCGCGCACGGAAAACAGCTTGTAATATTTCGGGAAATGCTGGATCAGGGCCTTTGATAAAATAGCCATGTCCTGTGCCGTTGTGACCTGATCTTTGTTATGCAGGCCCGAAGCGTTTTTAAACCGGGTGTTTTTCATGCCGAGTTCGCGCGCGACGCGTGTCATTTTGTCGGCAAACTGTGCTTCCGATCCGGCCATTGCTTCGGCAATGACGACGGCGGCATCGTTTGCCGAACGCGAAATCATGGCAAAAATCGCATTTTCTACGGAAATGGTGGTGTTTTCCTTTAATCCCATTCTTGACCGCGGCTGTCCGGCGGCCTTTTTGGAAACGGTCAGCTGCTGATCCATTTGCAGTTCGCCTTTTTCCAAAGCGTCAAAGACCAGATACAAAGTCATCATTTTGGTTAAAGAAGCAGGATAACGTTTTTCCGTTGCATTTTCCGAAAACAAAACGCGTCCGGTTTCGGCTTCGATCAGCAAAGAAGCCGTGCGCGAAGGATCGGCCAGCGCTTCGGCGGAAAAAAGAAAGAAAATCAAAACGGCGATACGAAAAACAAAAAACATATTTTCCCTGTTTAAACATTAATCCGTTAGTTTAGCTCTTTGCCGTTAATTTATGCTTAAAAGTAAAAAAATTTGTAAAACGACTGTCACCGCAAAAATGATTTCAGATAAAATTTTTTTAGTGAAATAAAGTTGAATATTATTTCATAAAGCTACATAAATAGTATTGAAAACAATTTGAGGATACTTTTATGCCGAAACGATCTTTGCCGCAAGAACAAACTCAGGGCGGGCTGGCGACCAAGCCGAAGATAAAAAAACCGTCTTTATATAAGGTGATTTTGCTCAACGACGATTTTACGCCGATGGAATTTGTTGTTTCCTTGATTCAAAGTATTTTCGGAAAAACACTGCAGGAAGCAACCGAAATCATGCTGCAGGTTCATCACAGCGGCATAGGCATTTGCGGCATTTATACGTTTGAGATTGCCGAAATGAAGGCAACTCAGGTTGTCGAGGCGGCAAGACGCAGCCAGCATCCGTTGCGTTGTGAAATTGAAAGGGTTTAACAATGCTTTCTCCGAATCTTGAAGAAACATTACAGCAGGCATTGCTGCTGGCCGCCGAACGGGGGCATGAATTTGCCACGCTGGAACATTTGCTGCTGGCCGTCATGGACGATGCGGACGTTGTGCCGTTGTTTCGCAAATACTGCCGCCGGGCGCCGGAAATGGAAAAAGAGCTGCTGGCTTTTATCAACAAGGATTTAAAATGCCTGGTGCAGCAGTCTTCCGCGCGCGAACCGCGACCGACCATTGCCTTTCAGCGCGTTGTGCAGCGGGCGTCGATTCAGGTGCAGTCCAGCGGACGTGATGTCGTAACGTCCGTTCATCTGATCGCCGCCATGTTTTCGGAAGAAGAATCTTTTGCTGTTTATTTGCTGGCTAAATACGGTATTACCAGGCTGAAGGTCATTACTTTCCTTAGCCGCAGTTTTCCCGTAACGGGCGTTGATGAGGAGGAAGAGGCTGCTTTCGGCGAAGAATTGACGGATTTTTGCATTAATCTGAATGAAAAGGCCAAAGCCGGAAAGACGGATACGTTGGTCGGACGCGCCGATGAACTGGATCGGATCGTTCAGGTGTTATGCCGACGCACGAAAAACAATCCGTTGCTGATCGGGGATCCGGGCGTGGGGAAAACGATGCTGGCGGAAGGATTGGCCGCAAAAATCGTCGAAGGGCAGGTTCCGGATCAGTTGAAAAAGGCTGTTGTTTATCAGTTGGATCTGGGGGCTTTGCTGGCCGGAACACGTTACCGCGGCGATTTTGAAGAACGGCTGAAAAATATTTTAACGGCGCTGGAAAACGAACCGGAAGCGCTGTTGTTTATTGATGAAATTCATACGGTTATCGGTGCCGGAGCAACCTCCGGCGGGACATTGGACGCGTCCAATTTGCTCAAGCCGGCGTTAACCTCGGGCGCCTTGCGTTGTATCGGATCAACGACGTACAAAGAATTTCGCAATCATATGGAAAAAGACCGTGCTTTTTTGCGCCGGTTTCAAAAAATTGACATCAAAGAACCGACAGCGGCCGAAACGATGGAAATTCTGCGCGGCGTTAAGAGGTTGTACGAAAAACACCATAAAGTGTCCTATACGACCGAAGCGCTTAAAACGGCCGTCGATTTGTCGATGCGTTATCTGCTTGACAGAAAACTGCCCGACAAGGCGATTGATGTTATTGACGAAGCCGGCGCGGCCAGAGCTTTGCAGCCCGGCCGCAGGAAAAAGCAAATTCTGCCGCAGGATATTGAACGGGTCATTTCCAAAATGGCCGGTGTTCCCGTAAAAACAATGAGCGTCAATGAAACCGAAGCGCTGCGTTTTTTGGAACGGGATTTAAAACAGACGGTTTTCGGGCAGAACAAGGCTATAGAAATGCTTGTTTCTTCTATCAAAATGGCGCGGGCGGGGCTGCGTGATCCCGAAAAACCGATCGGCAGCTATTTGTTTTCCGGGCCGACCGGCGTCGGAAAAACCGAGGTGGCGCGCCAGCTGGCGAAGACTTTGGGCGTAGAGCTGCTGCGTTTTGATATGTCGGAATATATGGAAAAACATTCGATTTCACGCTTAATCGGCACGCCGCCGGGGTATGTCGGCTTTGATCAGGGGGGGCTGCTGACCGATGCCGTGGATCAGCATCCGTATGCCGTTTTACTGCTTGACGAAATCGAAAAAGCTCATCCCGATTTGTTTAATGTGCTGTTACAGGTGATGGATTACGGTAAATTAACGGATTCCAACGGCAAAAAAATAGATTTTTCGAATGTTGTTTTGATTATGACGACAAACGCCGGCGCCGCAGATATGCTTAAACCGGCAATGGGCTTTGTCCGTGAAGCGCGCGAAGGTGAAGATAAAGAGGCCATTGACCGGCTTTTTACGCCGGAATTCAAAAACAGGCTGGACGCGATTGTTCCGTTTGATCGGTTAAATCGTGAAATTATGGGGCGTATTGCCGATAAATTTATTTCTCAGCTGGAAACTGTTCTGGCGGAAAAAAAGATCACGTTGGCCGTGCATTTTTCCGCAAAAGAATGGCTGATCAAAAAGGGCTTTGATCCCGCAAACGGCGCCCGGCCTTTGGCGCGCATCATTCAGGAACACGTAAAAAAACCGCTGGCCGATGAAATTCTGTTCGGGAACCTGACACACGGCGGAACGGCATCATTGACGGCAAAGAACGGGAAACTGGTTCTTATCTGCCGTCCTCTTCCGTTGCCCAAAGGAAAAAAGCAGGAACAGGAATTAATGCTGATTTGATCCGTAAACGCAAAAAGAACAGCCGAATCGTTATAAAGGTTAGGCTTTTTTGAAACGGTGACGATCGGAAGAATTTTTTCTTTTTTCTGAAAAGCGCGGTTTGTCTGATGTTGCGGTTTTCTTTATTTTTGACTCGCCTTTTAAAACGTCTGCCGATATAAAGAGAGTCCGATAACGTGATTCAGATGGAGAACCTGTCCTTATGAGTAATTTTGACGTAACCGCTATCGGTGTGGCTTTCGTAGATGTTGTTGCCAATGTTACGGAAGATTTTCTTCAGCAATATTCTTTGACAAAAGGACAGGGAAATATTCTGCCGATCTCTGTTTTGCGCGAGATCCGCAGGAATTTGACGGACTCCCGCGTTATTCCGGGCGGAACGGCGGCAAACGCGATGGCGACGGTGGCGTCTTTGGGCGGCCGGGCGGCTTTTATCGGCAAGGCCTGCAATGATACGATGGGGGAAAAATTCAAAGAAGCCTTTGACCGCAGTCAGGTAAAATCTTGTGTGCCGTTGGTTGCTTTTGATCGTGATATTGATCGGGCGACGGCTCGCTGTTTGGTGATGGTAACCCCTGATCATGATCGTACGTTTGCTTTTAATATGGGCATTTGCGAAGAAATTGATGTCGCAGATATCGATACGCGGACGATTTTGGATTCCGAAATTTTGTTTATTGAAGGACAGATGCTGGTTTCCAGGCGTGCCCGTCCGGCCGTGACGGCGGCGTTGAAAACGGCAAAAGAGGCCGGCATAAAAGTCGCTTTTAATATGCATGATTTGAATTTCCGGGCCGTTGCCGTTCAAGAAGTCATCGAAACGATCCGGACACAGGCCGATATTTTGATCGGTAACGAACGTGAAATTCGGGGGTGTTTTGAAATTGATCGCGATGTGACGGACATGGATGCCTTTATGAATGTTCTGATTGACCGCCGTCAGATTTTGGCAATGACCCGCGGTGCAAAAGGAGCCTGCATTTTTTCGCATGAAGGCGTGGCGACGGTGGCGTCCGAAAATCATCAGTCCATTGTGGACAGTACGGGGGCCGGCGATGCTTTTGCCGGGGGATTTTTATTCGGGTTGTCTCAGGGGTTAAGCCTGCCTGCCGCGGGAAAACTGGCGGCTTTGTCGGCGGCTGAAATTATTCGTATTTGGGGCGGGCGGCCGGAAAAATCTTTGGCGACAGAGTTAAAATCTTATTTGGACAGTGTCCGTCCGTAATTTCTTCGTATTTAAATAGCTTCATTTCTGTTTTTTTTTCGAGTACACTGTTTTCCGGTGAAATAAGGAGTGGCGTGCAATGCATTGGTATGAAATGAAGCTTGACGGCAGAGGCCATACAAGTTCGGCTCTTTCCCAGGTTTGCCGGCCCGATCGGGCGGCCGATGTGCCGAAATACCTGGAACAGGTCGGGAAAAACGGCATTATTGCCCGCGGTTCGGGCAGCAGCTATGCCGATCAGGCCGTTAATGTCGACGGCGCCGTTATGATGACGGGACGGCTGGACTGTATTCGATCTTTTGACGAAAAAACGGGCGAGCTGATCTGCGAACCGGGCGTTACGCTGAAAACGATTACCGAATTGTACGGTCCGCGGGGATTTATGCTGGCGACGGCGACACGATCCGGCCAACATACTTTGGGCGGTGCGATTGCGGCCAATATTGTCGGTCAGAACGGGCACAAAAGGACATCGCTGGCAAAGTCGGTCAACTGGATTGACGTCGTTTTGGCCAATGGTGAAACGGTTCGGGCCGGCAATTCCGAAAACGCGGATTTGTTTAAAGCCGTCATCGGCGGCCAGGGACTGATCGGGGTGATTGTTTTAATCTCGATCACGCTGCTGAAACGTCCTGAAGAAAATGTCGTTGTCGAAAGACGGCGTCTGTCCGATTTGAACGAATTGATGGAATCTTTAAAAACAGCCCGAAAGACGGCGGATTTTTGTACTGTCTGGATTGATACTTCCGCCCGTTCGGACGCAGTGGGGCGCTGTATTCTGACGACCGCTTCCTTTACCAAAGATCCGGCAACGGAACCGTTGTTTTCTTTTCCGAAAATCAAACTGCCTCTGCCGTATCCGGTGTTGTATTTTACATCTTTGCCGTTGTTTAAAAATCTGCGTTATCGCCTGTCTTTTTCGCTTGGCAAAAAGGTGGAACCGTACGAAAAATTTTTATATCCGTCAGATCATGTACATCTGCTTTCCCAAAAAGGGGTATATCAGTTGCAGGCGTCTTTTTCGGAAGCCGAAGGCCCGCAGGCAATCCGCCGTATTTTAACGGAATTATCCCAAACCCGCGTCAGCGCTTGTCGTGCCGTTTTGGTGATGACAAAAGAAGATACGTTGTCTTATTTGGGATCGGCTCAGCGCGGATATACGCTTGTATTGGATTTTATTCGCCGTAAGGGACTGGAGGATTTCTTAAAGCATTTGATTACGGTGGCCGGCGAACACAACGGCCGTGTTTCCGTTCAGGACGATGCTTTGCTGGAACCGCGTAATTTGGTGCTGATGTATAAACATCTGGAAGAATTTGTCAAAGCCAGAGAAACTTATGACCCGCAAAAGAAATTTGATTCGAATTTCGGCCGTCGTCTGTTCTCAAAGGAGAAAAAAAATGAACAATAAGCGTACCTGGATCATTTTAGGGGGAACCGGCGTGATCGGCCGTGCTTTTGCCCGAGAAGCGGCAAAAAACGGTCATGATGTGATTTTGCTGGGAAAATCGGACGAAGATTTAACGCGGGCGGCCGATGATGTTCGCGCCCGTTATGCCGATGTTGATGTGTTAACGACGGAACTGGATACGTCGAATTTGGATTCTTTTTCCAAAACGGTGGAGCAATGCGAAACGGCGGCCAAAAATATTATCAGCGTTTTTTCGGCGCTGGAAACGGCTTATACGCAAAAAGAATGCGGCCGTGATCTGGGAAAAATAAAAAATATGTTTCAGATCAATTATTTTACGCAGGTTTATTTTTTATCTGCCATGGCGCCTGTTTTGCAAAAACAGTCCTGCGGTGAAATCATTGTTTTGGGATCGGCGGCCGGGGAATACGGTATGCCGGACAATTATGCTTTCGGATCGACAAAAGCGGCGCTGCATATCTGGCTGCAGGGATTTCAGGCGCAAATGGCGCAAAGCCATGTCAGCGTAACAACGGTCAAAATCGACGACTGGGATACGGTCGGGGAAAGAAAGATCGGATTATATCAAAAACCGTTGGATCCGCAGGCTTGTGCCGAATCATGCATGGCTTATGCTCAAAAAGGGGCGAAGATTCGTTATTTTCCGTGGTATACGGCTTTGACGGTACCGTTCAGACGCTGTCAGCCGTATTTAAACAGACAGTCGCATAAATAACCGGCGGGGGCAGCGGTGAGGAAACCTTTATTTCTTGATGCGTCGGTTTTGCGGATTAACGATGGTTCGCCGGTCAAGGTGACTTTTTCACAGGCGCGGACAAGCGGCCATTTTGTCGGGTTTTATACGCTTGATGCCGGTGTTTTCAGCGATATTCGCACGTTGTTTCCTTATGTCGGCGCCGATACTTTGATCCGTAATGTCAGTTCTGTTTTTCTGGGCAATCGTTTAAACGGAAAGACACCTGTCTTTTTTGTTGTGGAAAACGGTTTTTTCCTGAATAAAGACGCACCGTGGTTTAATGATGCGGCTGGCGGACACAACGGGTTTTGGAAATTTTTAAAACCGCCGGAAGAAGACGGCCTGACACCTGTTTTGGAACAAGGCGAACTTGTCTGGCAGCGTGCAAACGGCGAAACGGCCGAACCGGCGCAGGAAGCCGGTTTGGGCACGCATCGTCCTGTCTTGATCTGGCAATCAAACAGCGGACAGGTTTTTGTTTTAAAAGGTAATATTTTTCACAGTTTCGGTTACGGGTTGTATCCCGACTTAAATCCCGATCAGACGCACCGCTTTTTCTTAACACCTCAGGAAGACAATGTCAGTGTTGTCTTAAGCTTTGCGGATACGGGGGTAAAAGCGGCGGACAACGGGCCGGAAATTTCTTTGTGTCTGCATATCGGGGAACGCAATTTTGCGGCTTTGACGTGCAACCGGATTATCGGCGCCATTTTGCCTTTGACCGGGATTGAAGGATCGATTTTGTCTGCCGCGGTCGAAATTCCGGACGATTTTGACGACAGTTTGTTTTTGGAAGGCTTTGAAGATCAGCAGACTCTGCCGGCGGCCGGAACGACATTCTTGATCGAATCAAAAGCAAATCGTTTAATAATCAAAGGGGAAGCTCCTCTTTGTGTTTACGAAGCATTGCTTTCCCGCGTTAAAATTCGCACGGACGCTTCCGCTGCGGCAAAAAGCGCGGTTAAGGTGAGCTTTCAGACGGCAAAAGGGATTATAGAACGAACGGGCGAAACGGAAATTTTATCACAAAAAGCACAGCTGCCGTCTGTGTTAACCGGGACGGCTTTGCCGAAAACCGTGTCCTCGCCGCCGGATCGGACGGGCAATATTTTCGCGGATATTCTGCCGCCTTTTGCCGGCGATGAAAAAGACGATGATCTGCCGTCTTTTTTAACGCAGCCCGTTTCTGCCGAAGAAACACCGGCTGTCGGACATCCCGCAGCCGTTAAAACGGCTTTGATCACGGGCGGCGCGCACAGAAGGGGAAAAGCCGTTGCTCACGCTTTGGCGGCGCGCGGTTATAATGTGATCGTTCATTGTCATACCGCTGTTGCCGAGGCGACGCATCTGGTCGAAGAACTGCGGCAGACATATCATGTCAAGACGGCTTATTTCCGTGCCGATTTTAACTCTTTTGATGAAACGGCGGATCTGTTGGATTCTGTTTCCAGAACATACGGACCGATTGATTTATTGGTTTGTCAGGCCGGCGCTTTTTCACCCGAAGAAACGGCGCAGGGTTGGGATATCAATACTTCGGTTAATTTGCGCGCACCGTTTATTTTAATGAATGCTTTTGCGCGTTGTCTGCCAAAGGGACGTACCGGTTGTATTTTGTCTGTTTTTACGCAGCCGGACGAAAGTTTCAGTTCTTATACGCTCAGCTGTCTGGCGCTGGACAGCCTGATCAGCCTGGCTGCACGCGCGTTTAAAGAAAGAATCCGTGTCAACGGCCTGGCTTTGGCGCGCGGACATTATGAAGAAGCCGTCGAACGCCAGATTATAGAAGCTCTTTGTTTTTTGGCGCAAACACCGTTCGTTTCGGGCCAGATTTTAAGATTTGATTCCGCAGCAACGGGTGAAAAAAAGAAATAAAAAAAGACGAGTCTTTTTTCATTATTTTGTTTGCAGCCCTTGCAAAACAACGAGTCATTCAAATTATGCAGAAGTTATCCACAGGAAAAAGGAGCTATTCCAACTGAAAAAATAAATCAAGTAAAAGATAACAAAAAAAAATAAAAATAATGCTTGATTATAAAAAATTTTGTAAAAACAACGACTTGCAAGATTTGCCTAAAAAATAGGCAAATTGCTGAAAAGCAAGGGAAACCCTTAATCCAAAGTAGACTTGACATATATTTACACAGACTTATCCACAGGTTTGGGGAAAACTTGCAAAATAGTTCAAAAAAACGGAAAATGAGTTATAAATCAATATGATAAATGAAAAAAACATTAATTTTCAAGCTGTCGAATCCGGCGAATCTGCACAAAAGCTGACGGCAGCGGCCTATGTCAGGGCGCATTTGGCTTATTTTCCGGAACGTCCCGGTGTTTATCGTATGTTGAACGCTCAGGGAAAAGTGCTGTATGTGGGCAAAGCGAAAAATTTGCGTCGCCGGCTGGAAAACTATGCGCATCCCGAACGCACCTGTATGCGCATTCAGCGTATGATTTCTCAGATCGAACGCATTGAAATTATCGAAACGACAACGGAATCAGAGGCTTTCTTGTTGGAAAACGATCTGATCAAACGCTTAAAACCGTATTACAATATTTTATTAAAGGACGATAAAACTTTTCCCCATATTTTGGTAACGACGCGGGACGAATGGCCGCAGATGCTGAAACATCGCGGGGCCAGAACCAGAAAAGGCGAATATTTCGGTCCGTTTGCTTCGGCGGCGGCGGTTAATGAAACGCTGGCCGTTTTGCAAAAGGCTTTTTTGCTGCGTTCCTGTACCGACAATGTTTTTTATCATCGCACGCGGCCGTGTTTGTTGCATCAGATTAAACGATGTGCCGCGCCGTGCGCCGGAAAAATCGACAGGGAAGAGTATCTGTCTTTGGTCCGGGAAGCGTGCGCTTTTATGCATAATAAGAGCACAAAAGTCCAATCGGAGCTGGCGGCAAAAATGGAACAGGCCAGTGCGGAAATGCGCTATGAAGAAGCCGCCGTCCTGCGCGACAGAATCCGCGCGCTGAATCAAATTCAAAGCCAGAGCAGCGATCTGGACGGTATTTCCGATTGCGATGTGATGGCCATTTATACGGACAAGGAACAAAGCTGTGTCCAGGTATTTTTTTACCGCGGCGGGCGCAGCTGCGGGAATTACGCTTCTTTTCCTTCGCAGACGGCGGGACAGTCGGACGGCGAGATTTTGCAGGCCTTTATCGGACAGTTTTATATGACGCACTCTTTGCCGCGGGAAATTTTATTGTCGGCCGCATTGCCCGAACAGGACGTCGTTGCACAGGCTTTAAGCGAGCGGGCCGGCGGATCGGTAAAGCTGTCGGATAAAACGCGCGCCAACCGCCGCCGGTTGGTTGACCGGGCCGTTTTGAATGCAAAAGAAGCACTGATGCGCAAACGCCTGGAAGGATCGGCACGTGCGGAACTGCTGGAACAGCTGCGCGAATTGTTAGGACTGGAAAATCCGATTTCCCGCGTTGAAACATACGATAACAGCCATATTCAGGGAAGCCATGCCATTGGCGCGATGGTGGTGGCGACACCGGACGGGTTTGATAAGAAATCGTACAGGAAGTTTAATATTTCCTGGGATACGTTTACACCCGGCGACGATTTCGGCATGATGCGTGAAGTCTTAACTCGGCGCTTTAAACGCGGGCTGGCGGAAAACAATCTGCCGGACGTGATTTTAATTGACGGTGGTGAAATCCAGTTGCGCGTGGCTTTGGACGTTTTAAAGGAACTGAAAGTACCAAACGTTACCGCCGTCGGGGTCGCCAAAGGTGTCGACAGAAACGCCGGTAAAGAAACGTTGCATTTTGCCGACCGTCCGCCGCTGAATTTAGAATTTGACAATCCTTTGCTGCATTATATTCAGCGTTTGCGCGACGAAGCACACCGCTTTGCCATCGGAACACATCGGATCAAACGGCGCAACGATACGTTGGTGTCGGCTTTGGACAGTATTGCGGGTATCGGGTCAAAACGCAAAAAGGCATTGCTGCACCATTTCGGATCCGTCCGGGCGATCAAAGCCGTCAGCGCGGAAGAAATTGCCAAAGTCGAAGGAATCAGTCCGACTTTGGCAAATCAGATTTTCGAAGCGTTGAAATAAGTTTTAGTCGTTGTTTTTTTCTGTCGGTTCCGGCGTGATCGGTGCGGCCTGTGCGGCGAACTTTTCAACGTCTTTGACCGTTTTTTTCGCGCTGCAGACAACCCCCGCGCCGGCGATGCAACCGCCTTCGCACGTCATCATTTCGATCAGATTGCCGGGATTTTTGCCTTTCGGGTACATTTTGAACAAACGCAGCATGGCGGGTTTGATCCCGTTGATGCAGATCGGTTTGATTTCAACCCGCCCGTCAACAACGGCGTTAACCGCCGCGGCCACGCCGCCGGTAACGGCAAAACCGCGCCCCTGTGCCGACGGCAGTGTATCAAATTCGGCGGCGGCACAGTCCTGAACATTAATATTGGAAGCCTCAAACAAAGCGTCCAATTCTTCAAACGTCATCACAAAATCAACCAGCGGATCGTTAATGCCTTCATAGCGTTTCGCCACACAGGGGCCGATAAAAACGGTAACGGCGTCAGGATCCTGTTTTGCCAGTTCGGCCGTGTAATGCATCGGTGTCGCCGTATCGGAAACAAATTGCGCCAGTTCGGGCACATGACGTTTTACCGTTTCGATATAGCCCGGGCAGCATGATGTTGTCATAAACGCATCGCCCTTTTCCATGCGTTCAATGAATTCTTTGGCTTCGTTACGCGTTGTAATATCGGCGCCGACGGCGACTTCGATCACGCTGGCAAATCCGATTGCCTTTAAGGCCGAAACAACTTGTTCGACCGATCCCGGAAACTGTCCCGCAATCGCCGGAGCCAGCAGAGCAACCATTTTTTTCTTTTCGGTCAGCATGGCTTTCAGGATATCAATCATCTGGCTGCGTTCCATAACGGCGCCGAACGGGCAGGCACGCATACACTGACCGCAGGAAACGCATTTATCAAAATCGATTTCCGCACGTCCGGCCGATCCGCGGTGAATCGCGCCGACGGGACAAGCGTTTTCGCACGGAACAACGCGTTTCATAATGGCCTGATACGGGCAGGCTTCTTTGCATTTACCGCAGCTTTTGCATTTATCCGGGTCAATACGGGCCGGTCCGTTCGTGACGTCAATTGCGCCGAACGGACAAGCCAAAGCACAGGAACGCGCCAGACAGCTTTGACATAATTCGGTCACGACATAACGCGAAGTGACACATTCGTTGCACGCGATATCCAGCACCGTCATGACCGGAGAAGTCGGCTTTTCGCGTGCCAAAGCCCGGCGGGCATATTCGGACAAGGGGGTGACTTCGTCGTCTTCTTCAACGCGGAATCCCAGTGCTGCCAGACAGCGGGTCCTTAAAATGGCACGTTCTTTATAAATGCAACAACGGTAAGCCGTTTGTCTGGTCGGCAGAATATCAACAGGAATTTTATCCACGTCCTGCAACAGTGAATTTTTTAAAAAAGAACGAACCAGACGGATCAGAATTTCTCTGCGGAAATATCTGGCATTATCTCTGATTTCCATAGGCATAAAACTCCTTGTTTTCTAGGCCAGCCAATCGGGGTGGAACAACATCAGGAAACCTAAAACGAACAAAATGACACCGCCGATCAGTTTGCACCAGACCATATATTTGTCACCGGCATATTTGTTTACCGCAAAGGCCGCCAGTGAAAAGACGATCAAATCGTCCAGCATAAAAAAGAAAACGTATACGGTGATATACCAGTAGTGCATAAACGTTGATAAATGCGAAAAAGCCAGCACACTGGTGAAAATAGCCGGCAATGCGGCCGAACAGGCAAATTCGATACCGTTGACGACAATCGCCAGCGCAAAAACCCCGGCCAGCGTTCCCCAGCTGAGCGGTTTTTCCGCCAGTGTTTTGATTCTGTTTTTAATGCGGTTGCGTCCTTCTGCCGTTGTGACTTTACAGGTCGGGCCTTCGAAAAACGATCGCAGGGATTCAAATCCCGTATACAGGGCGATTGCGCCGATGCCGACGGTTAACAGGCGCATATATCCGATCAGTTTGAACAAATTGATCCAGCCGGCCATCAAAGCAAAATAAAACAAAGCCGAAGCACCGACAAACGATCCGACAATGACGAATGTTTTGCGTTTATCCTGCAAATCGACAATGACGGAGATCATAAAGACCAAAACCCACATGGCGCACGGATTAAATCCGTCGACCAGTCCCAGGACAACGGCCAAAAACGGAATGGATTTTTGGAAAACGTCTATTTCGCCGAAATAAGGCAGTTCAATGATTCTGCTGGGGCGAGGCGGTTCCTTGCCCAAAGCTTTGGCAATATCTTCGGCCGTAATCTGTCCTAATTCGTCAGGGGCTTCGCAGTCGCCGCCTTCGCCGTACGCGCAGGAAGCATGCGTTTCGTTGCTTTGCAGTTCTCCTTTCATCAAAGAACGATAAGAATCGGCATTAAAACCGACAACGAAAAGATCGCCGGATCTGAAAACGGGAACGCCTTTGATATTATTTTTTTCGGCAAATTCCAAAAATTCGTTGCGCTGTTGCGCCGAAATGGAAGACAGCTCCAGTTTCTGAATGACTTTTGCCGGAAATTCGGCCTGCAGTTGCGTATCAATAAACTCAATGGCCTGGGCGCAGTGCGGGCAGCCGTGCGTATGGTACAGCTGAACGCTGCCGGTGGTATCTGCCGGCATTAAATCATTATCAGACGATTGAAAAAAACCGACCCATACAAATAATGCCAGGCACAGGAATAATGCCGCGGCACGGACTTTGTCCGATTTTAAATCAGCAATAAAGTTTTTGATAAACGTCATAAACGGCTCCTTTATTTCCGAATCAAGTCAAAATGTTTAAAAGACTATATCAGTATTCCGATCCTTTGAACAGTCCTTTTGCCGTCCGAAAGCTTTTGAAAAATAAATTTTTCAGATATAATGTAAACATGTTGTCGTATATGAAACCGCGTTTTTTCGGCATAAACTGAAAAAGCAATATCTGACGGGAGAAATAAATGCTTAAAAACGAAATATTGGAAATTTATGCTCCGGTTTCGGGAAAAACCGTTCCGATTGACACCGTTCCGGATCCGGTTTTTGCTCAAAAAACAATCGGAGACGGCGTTTCCGTCGAACCGTCATCGTATATGTTGTGCGCACCGTGTGACGGGACTGTTGCCAATATTCATTCCGCTCATCATGCGCTGACGATTCAAACGCCGCAGGGCATAGAAGTTTTGATGCATATCGGTCTGGACACGGTTTTGTTAAAAGGCGAAGGATTTGATTTGAAAACCGCTGTCGGCCGATCCGTTAAAAAAGGGGATCCGCTTATTGCTTTTGATCAGAAGCTAATTCAACAAAAAGGCAAAAGCCTGTTGACCGAAATCGTTATTGCCAATATGGACAGAGCTGCCGGCATAACGGCTGAAGTCAACAAAGACGTTCAGGCCGGAACGGACGTGATTTTAAAGGTTGAAGTAAAAGACGGTTTAACGGCGGCGCCGTCTGTATCCTCCGCCGGCGTTCATGCGCAATCCTGGCAAATCGAGATCAAAAATCCGGCCGGTTTGCATGCTCGTCCCGCCGCGGTTTTAGTCAGTGCTTCCAAACAATTTGACAGTGCCGTTAATCTTTGCTGCAACGGCAAAACCGCCAATGCCAAAAGTTTGGTCGCCGTTATGGGACTGGATATCAAAAAAGGCGATCGCGTTTATTTAACGGCGGAAGGCGGCGATGCGCCGGAAGCAATGAAGAAATTGATACCTTTGATTGAAACGGGGTTGGGGGAAGATTTGACAAAATCTGCCGCAGACCACGGAGGTGCGGTTCCGGTTGTTTCCGAACGTCGGGATACGGACGATGTGTTTTGCGGGGTGCCGGCTTCTCCGGGGGCGGCTGTCGGCGTTGTTGTTCAGCTGCAGGACGTTGCGATCGAAGTTGAAGAGTTCGGCGCCGTCCCGAGTGAGGAAAAAACCAAATTAACGGCGGCACTGAACGAAGCCGGACAACAACTGAGCGATTTGTTCGAACAGACGCAAAAACAGGCCGGATCCGACAAGGCGGCTATTTTCGCGGCGCATCGGGAATTGCTGGCAGATCCGGAGCTTTTGGCCGAATCCGAAAAGCTGATTGATCAGGGGCGCAGTGCCGCTTTTTCCTGGCAACAGACGATTAACAAACAGGCGGCGGCGTTTGCCGAAATGAAAAACGAACTGCTGGCCGGTCGGGCAAATGACTTGCGCGATGTGGGAAAGCGGGTGTTGCGTTTGTTGACCGGTGAAGTGGAACAAAAACTCAGTTTGCCGGAAAATACGGTTTTGATCGCGCAGGATTTGTCGCCTTCAGATACGGCCTCGTTGGATCGTACCAAAGTTGTCGGTTTTGCAACGGTTGGCGGCGGTGTATCGTCGCATGCGGCGATTTTGGCGCGTTCTTTGGGATTGCCGGCGGTGTCCGGTTTGTCGCCGAATGCGTTGCATATTTTAAACGGAACGTCCGTACTGCTGGACGGAACAAAGGGTGAGCTGCGCCTGAATCCCGACGAAGAACAAAAGCAGGCAGCCCTTCATCAAAAACAAGCCGAACGCCAAAAAAGGGAAGAACTGATGGCGGCCAAAGACGAACCGGCCGTGACAACGGATCATGTCCGGCTGGAAATCGGCGGTAATATTGCCGGCGTTGACGATACGCGCGAAGTCGTGGATTCGGGGGGCGAGGGCGTTGGTCTGTTACGGTCTGAATTTTTATTTTCCGGACGTAGAGAAGAACCTTCCGAAGAAGAACAGACGGCCGTTTACGGTGCCGTTGCCGAAATTCTGGGAAAGACGCGGACATTGACGGTACGGACGTTGGACGTCGGCGGGGACAAGCCGTTGTCTTATATGCCGATGCCGAAAGAAGACAATCCGTTTTTAGGCGTGCGCGGCCTGCGTTTAAGCCTGCAACGCCCCGATACTCTGCGCCGTCAGGTTCGTGCCGTTTTGCGTGCCGCGGATAAGACAAAAATGCGTATCATGTTTCCGATGGTGACAGTGGTTGATGAATTGCTGCAGGCCAGACAGATTGTTGAGGAAGAACAAAAAAATCTGCATTTGTCCTGCGATGTCGAAATCGGCATTATGATTGAAGTCCCCGCGGCGGCAATCATGGCGGATATATTGGCGCCGCACATTGATTTCTTTTCGATCGGGACGAATGATTTAACGCAGTATACAATGGCGGCGGATCGCGGAAATGCAGAACTTTGCGCTTTGTCGGACGGACTGCAGCCGGCTGTTTTACGCATGATTCGCGCAACTGTTGACGGTGCGGCAAAGCACGGCAAATGGGTCGGCGTCTGCGGCGCGATGGCCGGTGATGAAAACGCCGTTCCTGTTCTGGTGGGCTTGGGTGTGCGGGAATTAAGCGTTGCTCCGCCTCTTATTGCTGCTGTAAAAGCGCAGGTCCGCTCGTTGTCGTTTGAACGTTGCCGTGCGCTGGCATTGACCTTGACCGAACAGGAAAGTGCCGCCGGCGTTCATCAAAAAATCAAAGATTTTCTGGCAGCTCGGGAATAGGAGAAAAAGCTATGTGGAAAAAAGCATTTATGTTTTTACAGCAAATCGGAAAATCCCTGATGCTGCCGGTTGCCGTGTTGCCGGTTGCCGGGCTTTTGCTGGGAATCGGATCAGGGCTGTTGAATGCCGAAATCAGTTGGATTCCGGCTGTTATTCCGCAGGTCATGAGCCAAAGCGGAAACGTTATTTTTGATAATATGCCGCTGATTTTTGCGATCGGGACGACATTGGGACTGACCGACAATGACGGTGTTGCGGCTTTGGCGGCCGTAACGGGTTTTCTGGTGTTGCAGGCGACCATGGGGGTTATGGCGGACGTTTTGTGGTACCATGTGTCCGAAAATCAGGAAACGCTGGGCGTTTTGGCGGCAGCTTTGGATTATGACGTTGCTTTTGCGCGTCGGATTGTATCGACGAACGTCGGCATAAAAACTATACAGACAGGGGTTTTCGGCGGCATGTTTATCGGCGTTGTGGCCGCTTGGGTTTACAAGCGCTTTTATCGTATTCAGCTGCCGCCGTATCTGGGCTTTTTTGCGGGAAAACGTTCGGTGCCCATTATTACGTCTTTAATTGCGATTGTTCTGGGGGCGATTCTAAGTGTGTTCTGGCCGCCGATTCAGGAAAAAATCAACGAATTTTCGATGTGGGCGGCTTACAGTTCGCCGACGGTTGCCGGAGCAACATACGGATTTATCGAACGTTTGCTGTTGCCGTTCGGGCTGCACCATATTTGGAATGTGCCGTTCTTTTTCGAAATCGGTTCGTATACAAACAAAATGGGTGAAGTCGTTACCGGTGATATTCCCCGTTTCTTTGCCGGCGATCCGACGGCCGGTATTTTGGGCGGCGGATTTTTGATCAAGATGTTCGGTTTACCGGCAGCTGCTTTGGCAATTTTGCATACGGCCAAACCCGAAAACAAGCTGAAAGTCAGCGGAATTATGGCTTCCGGTGCATTGACGGCCTTTTTGACGGGGATTACGGAACCGCTGGAGTTTACGTTCCTGTTTGTTGCGCCGATGCTGTATTTCATTCATGCCGTAATGGTGGGATCCGCATTTGCCGTTCTTAATCTGGTCGGGGCGCATATCGGTTATACCTTTTCGCAGGGAGCCATAGACTTTGCGTTATTCTATGCTTTAGATACCAAACCTTGGATTATCTTTATTTTAGGGCCGGTTTATGCTGTTCTGTATTATGTTGTTTTTCGTTTTTGCATTACGTTTTTCGACATGAAAACGCCGGGACGCGATGAAGACGGAACAACGCCGTCCGCACAGGTTTCGGCTTCATCGGATCACGGATCGAAAATGGCGATGGCCGCGAATTTGGTTAACGCTTTCGGCGGACGAGAGAACATTAAAAACCTTGACGCCTGCATTACGCGCTTGCGTTTAATTTTAAACGATCCCGCAAAGGCGGACGAAACAAAGCTTAAAGCTTTGGGGGCGACGGGCGTTATGCGTGTCGGCAACGGTATTCAGGCGGTTTTCGGCACGGCTTCCGAAAATCTGAAAACAGATATGGAAGAATATCTGCGTTCCGGCGGTTCGGAGGCTTGCGCAGTCGCTGCCGCGGCACAAAACGTTTCTTTGTCAGAGGCCGTCAAATCGGCTTTGGGCGGGGCGGATAATATTGAAAACAGCGAATGCCTGCAGGACGGCGGTGTGCAAATCAGGGTCAAAAAACATGATTTGATCGATGAAGAAAAACTGCGCAAAGCCGGTGTCGAATTAATGTTCAAAATAGATAACGGGCTGGTTTATTTGTCGCCTTTTATCCCATAGGAACGTTTGATTGACAAAGGAGTATATTGATGAAATCTGTAAAAGGGACGCAAACGGAAAAAAATCTTTTAATGACGTTTGCGGGGGAATCTCAGGCACGTATGCGCTATACATATTGGGCGCGTGTTGCCGAAAAAGAAGGATATCAGCAAATTGCGGCCGTTTTTTCGGAAACGGCGGAACAGGAAAAAGAACACGCCAAACGTATGTTTAAATTTTTGGAAGGCGGCGATGTCGAAATTACGGGCGCTTATCCGGCCGGACAAATCAGATCGACGCCGGAAAATCTGGACGAAGCGGCCAAGGGCGAAGAACACGAATACAAAGAATTGTATCCGGCTTGTGCCGAAATGGCCGAAAAGGAAGGTTTTCCCGAAATTGCCCAGATGTATCGTGCCGTTATTGTGGCAGAGATTTTTCATGGTCGTCGTTATCGGGCTTTGCAGGAAAATCTGAAAAAAGAACGTGTTTTTAAACGCGATCTTCCGAAAAAATGGCGCTGTCGCAAATGCGGTTACGTTCATGAAGGATTGGAAGCTCCCGAAGTTTGTCCGGCCTGTCTGCATCCGCAGGCTTATTATGAAATTGCTGCGGAAAATTATTAAAAACAAGAAGTGTTTTTATAAAGTTTTTTCCCGTGCCGTCCGTCAGATTTGATTTTTTTGCGAACGGCGCCGGACAGCGATTGATTTCGGGACGCTTTGTCCGATATAAAAATCCCCGCAGCGTTTGGCGCGGGGATTTTTTCGGCATAACCGTAAAGGCGTTTAAAAAGAATTATTGTCGGCAGTTGTTAAATTTAACAGCTTTGTATAAACGCCCGAGGATTTAAGATTTTGATTTTTTTCGGCATAGTCCAAAGCTGTTTTTCCGCTGAAGTCTTTGGCTCGGACATCGGCGCCGAGGCTGATTAAAGTTTCAACGACCGCGGGATTTTTATTATATTCGCACGCCAGCATCAAAACGGTGCTTCCGTCAATATCTTCGGCGATATTTATATCGGCGCCGGCTTCTGCCAATACTTTGATGACTTCGGGATTCGGGTTATCGGTGCCGGCGAACATAAGGGCATTCCATCCTTCGCTTTGCCGGGCGTCAATATCGGCACCGTTTTGAATCAAAATTCTGATGATTTCGGGATTTTGATTAAATCCGCCGGCCAGAATTAAGGCATTTGCCCCGCCGATTGTTACCTGATTCATATCGGCGCCGTGTTCAATCAGGAAACGGGTCAGATCCGGGTTTGTGTTGTCTCGAACCGTTAACAGTAAAGCAGAAAATCCGTCCTGATCCTGCGCATTAATATCGGCACCGTTTTCAACCAGGATTTTAATGACATCAAAACTCAGCTTGTTTTTTACGGCAAGCAAAAGCGGAGAATTCCAGTCGTCGTCTTTTGCATTGACGTTTGCGCCGTCGTCTATGGCTTTTTGGACATTTTGCGCATCGGCCGTCAGCCAGAATTCTTTTTTGTAAAAATTTTTCGCTCCTTCACAGGCGGCAACGACTTTTGCCTGAATTTCGGAATAACGTTGCGGACGGGAAATTTTTCCGGCCTGTTCGGACGATGTTATTGTTGCGGGCTTTTCCAGAGGTAAAAGAGACGGCAAAAAATCCTTGAAATTTTCAACGCCGTTTTCTTTTGCCGCCCGGTATAAGCAGCGGCATTTGTTTTTGTTGTTTTTAATCGAAACGGCTTGTTCGCATTCTTCCCGGCCGTCATAACCGCACCCGGTTAAAAATAATAAAACCGATAATAAAAAATAAAATTTCATTGCGATAATCCTTTGCCGGTAAAGGTTAAATATCCGTACGTTATTGTGTAACAATTTTTTTATAAAAAGCAACGCACAAAAATAATCCGAAAAGACAGAAATAACATTTTGTCTTGAATAACAAGCAAATCGTATAAAAACGAATCGATTGTTCCAACCCCCTCCGCGTTGCATATCAGGAAAGAGATTAAAGACACCGGGCGGAACCTTTTTTGAAATCAAACGGACAAGATGACGGATTAAAAGAGTTCAGATCCGATTGTTTTAGAAAACAAGGATGTCATTTTATCAGAGATGTTATTAAACCAAAACGTGTGTCAAAAAAGATTAATATAACAACAACGTCTTGTTTTTATTTTACTTTTCGAAAAAGCGCAAGAGATCAGAGATAAATTATCTTGTCTTTTACGATCAGGACGAATGTCCATATAGACAAAGGTTGTTTTAAAGGGTAGATTTATTAGGTTAATTACTATAAATTAACTCAATTTAAAATAGTATTTTAGAGGGCTGAAAATGAAGGGTGAAAAACCATCGGGACGAAAATCCCCGACAGAACGCGATGCAAAACTGACTTTAAAGCAACGGGAAGTATTGACGTATTTGGCAAAAGGTTTTCAAAACAAGGAAATAGCATTTCAGATGAACTTGTCTGTTTCCACGGTAAAGCTGCATGTATCGGGTTTAATGCTGCGTTTAAATGTCAGGACGCGAACGGCGGCAGTGGTAGAGGCGCAACGCCTGCACCTTATTTAATTTACCTGACCGATTTAACATAAAAAAAACAGCTCGTAACGAGCTGTTTTTTAATCTTTACACGCAGCAGCAGCCCGTTGCATTGGCGACGGGGGAATATCCCGATTTGCACGACACGCCTTCGCACCCGATCGGCATACAACAGCACCCCGTCAGCGTTGCTTCCGCCACGGATCCCGATAAACACGATACGTCCGTACAGTTCGGTATCGCTTTTTCACCGTCGCAGTAGTTCTTTTCCGGACAAGTCAAACACAGATTTTCCGATATATACCGATCAAGGGCGCACAACAAACACGTCCCCGTCGTTTCATCGCATTTCTGACAGTTCGCATCACATTCAAATGATTCCGGCGTTTCGGTCAGTTCTGTTGATCCGGCAAAAGTACCCGTGGACAACACGGACTGATACGACGTTGTGGCATTGATGTTGCGCCCCAGCTTGACGGCTTTGGCGATTTGGAAGGGTTTGGTGTCGTTTTCGGCCCGAACCGCTGCGGCCGCACAGATCAAGGCGGCACAGAACAAGACAAGCTTTTTCATCTCAACCTGCCTTATTTATTAACGCAGCAACAACCGTCGGCGGACAACGTCATGCGCGACGGACAAGTGTTGACCGTGTTCGTCTTTGTTGGTTCTTGTTCTTCTTTGACGCAGGCGCCGTCTGATTTGATATAGCCCGTAGCGCAGGAAAAATAAGACGATCCGTCACATACCGCATGGGCAGGGCAGTCAACACATTGACCGCCGGACAGATAAGCTCTGCTGTCGCAGGAAGTACAGTTGTTATTTTTCGCCCCCGAACAGGTTTTGCACGACGAATGACAGGCTATGCAATCGGATCCATTGTTGTAATAACCGTTGTTACATGAAAATGTATATCCGTTGCAAACGGATCCGTTAGGACAGGGATAACATCTGCCTTTGTTTAAATAAAAACCTTGATAGCAGGCTGTGCATCGTGTTTCATTTGCCACAACACAATTTCTGTCCATACAGTATAATTGATTAAAATCAATGCTTCCTACAACAAAGCCGGCATCGGCACAAAAAGTTGCTGCAGATGAGAGTCCTCGACAGCCGCTTATAACCTGTTGTTCGTTACCATTAACATCGGGAACAAAACAAAATGCTATATCCACGGCTTTTGATGTAAAAGGAAACGTAAAAAAGAACAGCGAAGTAAAAATCGCTGAAATTAAGGTTGATAGTTTCATTTGTAAAATCCTTCGTTTTGTTGGTTAAACAAAACCCACCTGAAAAGGTGGGCGGATGTTACAAACCGTATACGTATTTACGGCTCGACCTATTGGGCGAATAGCCGTATTCAGCCGACATCCGCCTGCCAAGCAGAAATCGGCATGATTATTTAAAGTCGCCATATGCATCGCGACTATACGTAAAAGGGTTTGTATGCCCTGGGCCGTTGATTTAAACGGCTTAAAAAAATTATAGCAAAAACATTTGCCTAATGCCAGTACTACATGATTTGTACGGACAAACCGGCTTTTGCCTGATGAAACGGAACTTCCGACACAGGGAAAAATAAAGTTTTTTCAAGTCATCTGAGGTATGATTTTTTTATGAATATGCCTTCTTTTGACGTTAATAGTCATCGGTTCACCAAATCTGGCTATATTGCAGCAAAAGGACTGCGCCAGGCTATAGGTGTTTCCGAATCATGTTCCAAGTCATGTGACTGTCGGAAAACAAAAAACAGGCTTCGAAGCGAAGTCTGCTTTTTATGTTAAATCGGTCAGGTAAATTAAATAAGGTGCAGACGTTGCGCCTCTACCACTGCCGCCGTTCGCGTCCT
>CALYBD010000032.1 GCA_944393745.1 uncultured Alphaproteobacteria bacterium
AAATCATGCTCTACTCTTTATGTCGGCAGCAATAAAACCTGTACAAGATGTTCGCAATCTGGTGTTTGCACCGGATCTAACGGAGGATCGTCGTCCTCTTCCGGTTCCAGCGGATCTACTTGTCCGTCAGGAAACATGACCGGATACACCTGCGTCAACGGTGTTAAAACCAAGTGTTTGTATACAGGATGTGCCTCTTGCGCCAGCGATACGCTCAAGTGTATTTCCTGCAAGCCAGGATATAAGTACACGGCAGGCAGCAACTGTTCATCATAACATTTCTTCTGACATTAAAAACAGCCTCTGAAAAGAGGCTGTTTTTCTATGTCCGCTTTGACAGGTTATTTTTATTTAAATAATCCGTTACAATATCTTGTTTTGTTGCTGCGGGATAATACGATGATACAAAATCACCGGGAATTTCTGGGACACCCCAAAGGGCTTTTTCTGCTTTTCAGTTCAGAGCTGTGGGAACGTTTTTCTTTTTATGCTCTGCGCGCCGTTTTGATTTTATATGTCACCGACCTGACAATTAACGGCGGACTGGGTTGGGATAAAGCGGACGCCCTGCGCCTGTACGGCATTTATACAGGGCTGATTTACATCACTCCGCTGATCGGCGGGTGGCTGGCGGATAATATATGCGGCCAGCGAAAAGCTATTATTTACGGCGCCGTATTAATGGCTTCGGGTCAGTTTATCCTGTCTTTGCCAAACGGGTTTCTGCCGGTATCGGCTAATATCGGCTTATATATCGGACTGGCTTTTTTAATCTGCGGCAACGGTTTGTTTAAACCAAACATTTCAACAATGGTCGGCGATTTATATGATCCCGCGGATACGCGGCGCGACAGCGCTTTTACAATCTTTTACATGGGGATTAATATCGGTTCGTTTCTGGCCGGTATTACCGCCGGATTCGTTTCAACTCAGTACTCGTTCAAAGCCGCGTTTGCCGCTGCCGGGATCGGTATGTTGATTGCCTTGTTTTTACAGCTTTTTTTATCAAAGCGTTATTTGAAAAATATCGGATTGCAGCCCGATGTCAAAACCGTTTCCGTAAAACAATCCGGAAATACAAAACTGAACGCGGCAGAAATATGTCATTTAAAAGTTATTTTTATTCTGGGGCTTTTCAGTATCATTTTCTGGGCGGGATTTGAACAGGCCGGCGGATTAATTAATTTATACACCGCGGAACATACCGACAGAAGCATCGGAAATTACATTATTCCGACGGCTTTTTTTCAATCTTTAAATCCGCTGTTTATTATTTTCCTGGCTCCTTTATTCGCCTGGTTCTGGATTAAACCGGGCAGAAAAGAGCTTCATTTCGTTTCCAAGTTTGTTTTTGCGTTGCTGTTTTTGGGAATCGGCTTTTTATTTATGATCGGTGCCGTCCTGCAGGCCGAAGCCGATCCGACGGGAAAAGCGTCCGCATTATGGCTGGTCGGTATGTATTTATTTCATACGATTGCAGAGCTTTTATTATCGCCGACCGGACTGTCCGTTGTAAGCCGGTTGGCGCCGGTGCGATATCTGTCTTTGATGATGGGGATCTGGTTCGGTTTTTCCGCCTTGGCCAACTTTATCGCCGGGCTGATCGGATCTTTGGTTGATGAATTCGGCGCAGCGGCTATTTTTTCGGGACTTTCCGCCGCGGCATTGATTGCCGCCGGGCTTTTATGGAAAATATCAAAGAAACTGATCAAATGGGCTGAAACATAATCAGTGTTTCAGCGTATTTCTGATCAGCCGAAGTCCGAAAATAAAATAGTTTTTTAATATCCGCGGTTTAAAGGCCGCATACCAAAGCTTGCGCAAAATATAGGACGGCCGCAAATGGTATTTCAAAATAATCCGTTTGCGGAACCGTTCAATTTCGTCAATTGACAAAAACTGCGTCCCGATCGTCGGCGCATTAAAGTAATCTTTGCCTAAAACGCTTTCGTCAATCAAGCCGGCCGATTGAGCCATTTCATATAATCCCGTCCCGTAAAACGGCGTGGCAATATGCAATTCAATAAAATCTGCATCTATGTCAAACATCAAATCCGCCGTTTGCCGTAAGTTTTCTTTCTTTTCCCACGGAAAACCGATCAGGTAAAAACCGTAAACTTTCAAACCGGCTTTTTTAGCCATTGCGGCCGCGGCTTTGTTTTGTTCAACCGTAGCCCCTTTTTTCATTTTTTCCAAAGATTCCGGACTGCCCGATTCGAAACCGAACGCCACCAGCCAACAGCCGGCCTGTTTCATTTTAACCAGCGTTTCCTGATCTATCGGATTGACCCGTGAATTGGCTACCCACTCTATTTTACCGTACAAAGGCGAATTGATAATCAAATCGCACAAAGCCGTTGTCCATGTTTTATTTATCGTAAAAGTATCTGATTTAAAAAAGAAATTTTTAATCCCGAACTGTTCATAGCACTGTTTTATTTCGGCGAAAATGCTTTCCGGGGATCGCAAGCGCAGCTTTTTGCCGGAAATATGCGGTGTCAGACAGAAAATACAGTTAGACGGACAACCGCGCGACGTCGCAATCGTTGCCTGTTTTTCCTGCGTATCCGGGCGCAAATAAAGCGCATTATTCATTAACGCGCGATCCGGGAAAGGCAGTGCGTCCAGATCATCATGCCAATGCGTAAAATCCGTTTTTATCCAGCGACCGTCTTTTTTATACAGGATTCCGCCGATCAAAGGCAGCTTTTCCTGATCATAGAAATGTGCCGCCGCCAAATCGCCGACAATAAAATCGGATTCGCCGCCGATCAGATAATCAACGTCCGTCAAATCCAGCTGAGCCAGCAAATCGTCTTCGGGATCAAAGAAAACAGCCCCTTTTAAAACAATGCACAGACCGGGAAAGGTTTCCTTCAGTCGTTTTACAATTTTCAAATCCGTAAAAACGGTCGCATTTGTCGTGCTGAGCATCAGCATATCGCTGCGATTGTTTTTCAGATCCGCGATCAAATCGTCCAAAGACAAATGTTCGGTTTGATAATCCCTTAAAAAAACATCAAATCCCTTTTGTTTTAAGACAGCCGCCGCATATCCCAGATCGTTACAGGCGCGCATGGACGTTGCCGTAGAAGAATCAATGTTCGACTGACATCTGTCTTCACCGCGCTGAAACAAAAGCCCGGGCGGATAAATAAGAGCTGCGGAGGGCATATTATTTTCCTGTCTGAAAAAACAAACCGGATTTTCCGGTTAAAAAACTGTGTCGGCAGAAAGTGTAAAATGGTGCGGCCAAGAAGACTTGAACTTCCACTGCGGTTAAGCAACAAGCACCTCAAGCTTGCGTGTCTACCAATTCCACCATGGCCGCACACCTGTCAAAGAAATACCAGAGTTACGCCGGGCGTGCAACCGAAAAAATTATCCGCCTGTTTTGAACATAATCATTTTATATTTCTTGCCGGCGTTTCAGATAAGCCGCCACATACGAACACAACGCCACGATCTCGTATCCGTTTTCGCGCGCATACTTCAGCCCTTCTTCGGTCAAAGCGGCCGCAATTCCTTTTCCCCGGTGTTCCGGTGCGCAAAACGTATGAGTAAATAACATTTTCCGCTCTGTTCCCGTTTGCTGAATTTCATAATCCAGATGTGATCGTTTCCCGTCAATTACCGTTTCAAACGTATGGTTTTTCTTATCGTGGCTGATCTGCATATCACACCGTTCTTTTTTGATCAAAGATGCCTTCAATAATTTCTTCCATCACGGCATCGGGCGCCAGCTGATATTCGACTTTGGTCACAAAAGCGCGCGGTGATCCGCGTTTGCACGCTTTGACCATATCGGCAATAACGTCCGTTTCTCCTTTAAAGACGGCCTCCACCGTTCCGTCCACACGATTGCGTACCCAGCCGGACAGGCCGCGCGCACGGGCTTCGGTCATCGTCCACTGACGATAAAAAACCCCCTGAACACGCCCGTAAATCCGAATATGCACTGTTTCTTCAGCCATTTTATTTATCCTTTTAGTTTTTCCGCAGCCCGAATGACAGCCTGTTTGCGATTTTCCCTGGCAGCCATTGCTTCTTCGTCCGCCGTCCAGAATTGATTTTGATACGTTTCTTCCAAAACGGCCAAATCAAAAGCCTGATCTGCCGACAAAACACCGTCTAAAACACAAAGCGCCAAAATAACAGACCGACAACCGCCGGATACGGAACAAAACGCATCAAATGCTTCATCGCTTAAAGCATCAAGCTTTCTTGTCAAAAAATCCTTTGTTCCGTCCGACAACGGGTGTACCGCAAACCCTGATGAAACCTGAAAATCGCAGCCCGCCGCATTGATCCGGTCAATAACGGGTTGCCATTTTTCCCGTTGCAGCTTCGTCAAAGCCGCCGGATACGGCGCAAAGAAACACACCGTATCCGCCGCGGCAAATTCGATTTGCTCCTGCGTTCTTTTTAAACGTTCTTCAGGGGTCATTTCGCCGCCGCCAAAGCGTCCGCGCAAACATTTTTCAATGCTTCCTGACGCACCAGTTCTTTTGCGGCTTCTTTGCCGCCCATAAAGAACGCCATGCCCAAAGACAATGCCCGATTCAACGTTTTTCCCGTATTGACGCGAATAGACGGTTTTCCCAGCGTTCCGCCGATAGAAACAGAATTAAACACGGATTCCAAAATGCCTTCCGAACGCGGAGAAACATCGATTCTGTAATTTATCTGTTCTGTTGTCAGGTTTATATCACCGCTGGCCTGCAGATCAAACAAGCTGCTTTCAATACCGATTCCTTTATCGGAATTTAAAACACCGTTTTTAATCGGCAGATTAATAACAGCACAGGACACCGTTACCGGCTGTGCCTTATCGACAGGGGATAAAAACGATAAAAAGTCAGGCAGTTTGATTAAACGAAACGAATTCAGATGAACGTCCTTTGCGTTCAGGAAAATCCGCCCGTTCAAAGCCGTTGCCAACGTTTTTTCGGAAACGCCGCGACTGCTTAAACGGACGGATCCCGTCAACGTTCCGCGATTCACGCCCCGTTTTGCATAAAACAACGTCAATGGCATCTTGTTAAATTTAAATTCCGTATCAACGATCGCCGTTTTATCTGAAGCATCCAACACCGCCCGGGCAGAAACATAATCGGCCAGTTTAAAGTTCGACAACGTGAACTTTCCGTCCTGCATCAAAGCCGTCAGAGAAACTTTTCCCAAATCTGTTTGATCCGCTCCGATTAATTTATCAACGGTGGCCGTAACATTGATATTGGCCGCTTTCAGCCTGTTAAAAGGCAGCGGCTTATCCGAAAACACCTGTTGAGCCTCTGTCGATTCCGAAGACTGCTTTTTTGAAACAGGACCAAACGTTCCCTCTTTTTCAGAGGCTGTCCCCAACAGTTCGGATAAATCCAGCCGATCGGAATGAACGCTGGCATAAACGGCCAAATTCTGATCCGTATGAATAAAAATACGGCCGGATAAATCGGATTGCCCGATGTTTAAAGCCAGCTTTTCCAACTCAATGCCCTTATCCACCCTTGCCTGCAACAGCATTTTCGCGGCAGGCAACGCCGGCAGTCCGGGAACTTTTTTCATATCCGGCGCATTCACATCGGCCTGAACATGCATGATCAAAGGAGATACGGAAGCCACATTCCCCTGTGCTTTGAGTGCAAAAGAACTGTCATCACCCATTGAGGCTGTAAATTCGGGAACGGACAATTGATCCGGCGTTCCCGTCACCCGCGCCGTAAAAACCATATTCTTTACGGCCGGCATCGTATATCCCGTAAACGCCCCTAAAACAGAAACATCGGCCACATTTGCCTGAATCGACGCTTCAATCTGATTTACCGTTAACGGCTGAGTAATTGTTCCTTCCGTCTTAACGGCCATTTTCTGATTGTCTATCTGCGCCGCAAACCGATACGGTTTTTTCCCGTCCGACAAAGCAGCCAGCGCATCTGTTTTCGCCGATAACGAAAACGTTTCGCCCTGAACCGTCCACTGCGAACTTAACGTCATATCGGTTTCGTTTGATAACAAATTTAACGTATTTAACGCAGCGTTAAACGTTGTATCTTTTTGTCGGTTTATCAAAACCGTACTGACATTTTGCAAAACCAGATCATTGACCTCAAATCCGAATCCTTTTTCTTCGGCCGATTCGGCAACCGGTGTTTGATCCGTCTGCGGCGCATCGGCTGTCGGTTGCGCTGTTTTTTCATTCAGAAACGTCCAGTTATTTTTTCCTTTTTGATCAATTTCCAAATTCACCCGTACGCCGTCCAAGACGAAACGTTTTATTTTAACCTGCCTGCTGAATAAAGGCATCAATTCGGCTTCCACGGCCAGATTGTCGATCTGGATCATATGCGGTTCTTCCGCCCAGGACGCGTTCGTCAGTCTGATATCTTTGATCGTAACGGAAGGAGAAAAAGAAAAATGCATCTTTGTTTCCCCGTCAATCAGCAAAGAACGCCCCGTTTTTTCAGATACGATCGTTATGATTTCGGAACGCAGCTTTTGATCAAAATCTTTCAGCGTCCAAAAACCGACAAGGGCGCACAAAACAACAAAAACCAAAATTGCAAGTAAAGCTTTTTTCATTCTTTTTTCTCCTTAATCCAAAGGAAACTTCTTAAAAGGATTTTCCGGTTTCTTATAAGAAAAGCCCAGAAAATCAAAACTGTCCGCCATTCTTTCATTCAACGGCGCATAAACTTCCAACATTTTACCGTCAGGCAACGGCATACGCAAAGCGCGGGCATGCAAGTGCAGATCGTTCCCGAACTTTAAATAATCCGCCCGAAGATCACGATCGGCATATTTCGAATCCCCGATGATCGGATGCCCCATAAAAGCGCAATGTACGCGCAACTGATGCGTCCTGCCCGTCAAAGGCATCATTTCCAACCAAGCGGCTTTTTTATACACTTCATCAACAACGCGGTACAACGTCACCGCGCTTTGTCCGTTCTTTTCATCAACACGAACGGATTCTCCGCCGTGTTCTCCGGAGCTTTTTAAAAGTTTCGCATTTATTTTGCCCTCTTTGATTTCGGGCGTTCCGAAAACCAAAGCCCAATAGACTTTTTTGGCTTCTCTGGAACGGAAAGCCTCCGCCAGTTTCGCCGTTGCCGCCGCCGTCCTGCCCAAAACCAAAACACCGCTGGTTTCTTTATCCAACCGGTGAACCAATCGCGGATTTTCGTCTTTTTCAAAGCGCAACGCCGACAACATACCGTCCAGATGACGCGTTATGCCTGTTCCGCCCTGAACCGCCAACCCCGCCGGTTTGTTTAACACCAAAACATTTTTATCTTTATATAAAACCAGGCCTTGAACAAAAGCCGCGTCTTGATCACTGACAACCGCCCCGTCCCGTCGCGCTTTCGCCTGCGCCATCGGAGACCCCTTTTCGGGCAAAGGCGGCACGCGCACAACCTGCCCCGCTGTTAAATGTTGCGAAGCTTCCGCTTTTTTGCCGTCCACCTTGATCTGTTTCGAACGCAACAATTTTTGCAATTGCCCCTGCGTTAGCTGCGGATAGTGGCGCTTAAACCACCGATCCAGACGGACTTCCCCGTCATCGGCGCTCACGCTCACCAACTCAACGCCTGCCATCTTCCAGTTCCTTTCTTAATCTGTCCCAATAGGCAATCCTTTTGACGATCTCGCGTTCAAAGCCTCTTTCAATCGGGTTATAAATCTTTTTGCGCCCCATCTCGGCGGGAAAATAATTCGCCCCCGAAAATCCGTTCACCGTATCGGGATCGTATTCATAGCCTTCACTATAGCCCAATTCTTTCATCAGTTTTGTCGGTGCGTTCAAAATATTCATCGGCGGCATCAAAGAACCGGTTTCTTTTGCCATTCTGACCGCCGTTCCCCACGCCTTGTAAACACTGATCGTCTTCGGCGCCGTTGCCAGATAAACCACCAACTGCGCCAAAGCCAAGTCGCCTTCCGGAGATCCCAAGCGTTCATACGCCTCCCACGCCGCGACCGCCTGCGTTAAAGCGTTCGGATCCGCCAATCCCACGTCTTCAACCGCAAAACGCGTCAATCGGCGGAAAATATACTTCGGATCCTCCCCCGCCGTCATCATGCGCGCCACCCAATACAATCCCGCATCGGGATCGGATCCGCGCAACGATTTGTGAACCGCGCTGATCAGATTGTAATGTCCTTCGCGGTCCTTATCGTATACGGCCGGCCTTCGGGCGACAACCGTCAGCATTTTTTCCACCGCCAAAGGTCCCGCCGCCAAATCCCGATCCGGCAAATCGAACAAAGCTTCAAGCATATTCGATAAATACCGTCCGTCTCCGTCCGCCATCGCTTTTAATTGTTCGCGCGCGTCTTTGGTCACGGGCAACGCTCTGCCCAGCAATTTTTCGGCGCGGCAGATAATTGATTCCAACGCTTCGGCTGTCAGACGTTTTAAGACAAACACTTTGCAACGCGACAACAAAGCCGCGTTTAATTCAAACGAAGGATTTTCCGTTGTCGCGCCGACCAAAACAACGGTGCCGTCTTCGACATACGGCAAAAAGCCGTCCTGCTGAGAACGGTTAAATCGGTGAATTTCATCAACAAACAAAATGGTCGCTCTGCCCGTTTGACGGCGTTGGCGCGCCGTTTCAAAAATCTTGCGCAAATCCGCAACGCCCGAAAAAACGGCCGAAATCGGTTCAAAAGCCATATCCGTATGATGCGCCAGCAATCGGGCGATCGTTGTTTTCCCGCACCCCGGGGGCCCCCATAAAATAAAAGAAGACACTTTGCCCGTAATCAGCATTCGTCCCAACGGCGCATCGGCGGACAACAGATGATCCTGTCCGACAACTTCATCAATCGTTTGCGGGCGCAATCTGTCCGCCAACGGTTGGGCAACACTGGAATCAAACAAAGACGGCACGGGTTAATCCTTTTTTAACGTTTCTTTTGTTGTAGCAGATTAGCAAAAGATTTTCATCTGTTCTTTTTACCGAAAAAAGAAAAAGCCTCCGATACCGGAGGCTTTTGCTTTATTTGTCTTATTCCTGATCGGGTTTAATGTCTTCCCCCTTATCGGCATAAGCCGCCACGCCGCGCGCGGCAATCTTTTTATTGTTCAGGCAGGCCGCGCCGGCAACGCAACCGCCTTCGCACGCCATGACTTCGACAATATTGCCCAACGGACATTCGCCTTTTTTCGCCCACGTCATCATTTCGCGAACCACTTTCGGATTCAACCCGTTCACGCAGGTCGGACGAATATCGACTTTGCCGCCCGAAGCCACCTTGACCGATTCAGCGACACCGCCCGTTAAAGCGAAGTTTCTGGCCTGCTTTGACGTTTCAACATCAAACACATAGTCCTCGCATTGTGCCAGTTCGATCGACATCGCAACGAACAAAGCGCCCATTTCTTCAAAGTTCATGACGTAATCGACAAACTCGTCTCCCAATCCTTCGCTGCGTTTGGCAACGCAAGGCCCGACAAAAACCGTCACGCAATCGGGATATCTTTTCTTTGCCAGTTCCGCCGTATAGTGCATCGGCGTCGCGGTTTCGGAAACATACGGCTTTAATTCCGGAACGATCTTTTTGACCATTTCCCGATATGCCGCGCAACAGGACGTTGTCATAAACTTATCGCCTTTTTCCATGCGTTCCGCAAAGTCTTTGGCTTCTGTTTTGGCGGTGATATCGGCGCCTTCGGCGACTTCCATCACGATATCAAAGCCGGCTTTGATCAGGCCGGAAGCGACTTTATTAATGCTGACGGGCGTCTGTCCCGCAATCGCCGGCGCAATCATGGCAACGACTTTCTTATCCGATTTGATGGCGCGCAAAATGTCGATCATCTGACTTTTTTCGGCCACCGCCCCGAACGGACAGCTGGCCATACACGCCCCGCAACTTAAACAACGCGACACATCAATCTGAGCATGACCCGCGCCGTTTTTCGTAATCGCGCCGACCGGACAAGCGTCTTCGCACGGCACTTTGATCTTAACAATCGCGCTGTACGGGCAAACCTGCATACACTTTGTGCAGCTTTTGCATTTTTCGCCGTCAATCACCGAGCGTCCGTTTTTAATCGAAATCGCCCCGAAAGCGCAGGCCGTCGTGCACGGCCGAGCCACACAGCCCTGACACAGATCCGTAACGTAAATACGGCTGGGGACACACCCCTGACACGCCGTATCGATCACGGTCAAAACCGTATCGTCCGGTTTTTCGCGTTCCAGCGCCCTTTGCGCGTATTCGCCCAAATGGGTTTTGTCATCGTCTTGTTCAACCGAACCGCCCAAAGCCGCAATGGCGCGTTCCCTTAAAATCGCGCGTTCCTTATGAATACAGCAGCGAAAGGGCACTTCTGCATGTTTGGGGCGCATATCAAACGGCAAAGCGTCCGCCTGTTTTTCAAAGTCGCCCGACAAAAAAGCCTTGATCAGGCGCACCATGACTTCGCGGCGCAAAAGAACGGTATTAACTTCGGTTTGCATTTTCGTTTCCTCTTACACGATCAGTTCTTTAAGTTTATCAATGATTTTTTCAACGGTCGCCCCGCCGATCATTTCATCGTTGATTTTTACAAACGGCGCTTTCATAAATCCCGAATCCGGATTCTGACACATACCCAAGCACGTATCAGCCGATATATCAACCTTGTCTTTCCATTCCGGCGGCATCAAACGTTCCAATTCCTGAAGTTTTGACGCACCCATAACGAAACATGTCGTTCCCAGACAAATGCGGACTCTGATCTTTCCTTCGTTTTCCATAAGCTTCACTCCGTTAAATAAAATGCAAAGACACCTGCTTGAGATATTTCTGCGTTAAAATCTTTTCCATACGTTTCACAACGTTCTTGCGCAATTCCAATTCCAAAGGCAGATCCGGATCAAAATGCGCCTGATTGACTTTCGCCCCGACCATAAACGTAATACAGTCCGAATCCAAAAATAAATTCACCAACTTGCCCGCCGCGTCGTCCGGCATTTCCGCGGGCGCGTCTTCCAGATATTCCACGGCTTTGCTTAACGTCAAAACGCCTTCGGTAATCAGATCGACCCCTTCCATATAAGAGTTCGCCGGCAAAGATCCTTTGGCAAACATTTCCGTCGTGATCGGCCGGTTTAATTCACGGGAAACCAAATTCGCGGTCGTCCCCCCGCAAATCGCTTTTTTGCCCTGATAGTTAATAAATAAATTCGCGTATTCCGCATCGCGGTCCGCATAATACGGCGGTCCCGTAAACACCAACAGACTGCGCGGTTGGCGCCAATGCAAAACCATACAGGAAATATCGTCTTTTGCCCGGCGTTCGGGTTCTTTGGTCTGCGCTTCGACAACGACTTCCTGCGCCAGCTGACGACAAGAAATATCGGGAACGGCCGCCAGACGCTTTTCCACAAAGTCGATCAATCCTTCCCGCCGCCAGCCCAATTTATAAAGAGGCCCGCCCAACCCCGACTGCGTCACGCCGTCCGAACAAAACAGCAAACGATCCTCCGCGTCCATCTGAACGGTATAAGTTCGCATAAACCGATTGGGGAATTTTTTGGACACAATGATTTTGGCTTCTTCTGGAATAACTTTGCCGTTTCTGATATGCAGAAATTCCGGATTGCCTTCCTCGACAATTTTGACTACCCCCGTTTCCGAACAATCCGCCACCGAAAAAGTCGCATAGCTGATCTTGCGCACCTGACAGACCGGCAACGAGTTCATCACGATTTCGGCTGCTTTCATCAAATTATGCCCGGCCGCAACGAATTTTAAAAGCATTGTCGCCGTCATATCAGCCAAAATATTGGCCTTGATCCCGCTGCCCAGACCGTCCGACAAAACGGCAATCAGACGGCGTTCTTCGGGATAACGCTTTGAAATATAGAAATCCCCGTACGTATTTTGATTGTACTTTTTTTGCTGAGAACAGCCGATATCTATAAACAGCGTATCATCATCGCCGATCATTCGTCGTCCTCCTGCTTATAGCCCTCCGCAATCTGGCTTAACAAGAGTTCCGTATCAACCATATGCTCTCCCAGCAAACAGGCGATATTCTGAACGGTCGTAATGTTCTTTTCAATGACTTCCTGCGCTTTCTTGGCGATTTGTTCGCGGCGCAACTGCGTTTTCGTCACGTCCGTGATAATCGCACCGACCAATTTTCCGGAATCAATCTCAAACAAAGAAATATCATACAGCTTTTCGCCGATCGGATAGTGTTCCTTATGCGTTTCCAACCCCGTTTTCAGCGTATTTTTAAACAAGCCCGTACACGGCAGAATTTTTTCCAGCTGCGCGCCGGCAATCCCGTCCGTTCCCATTTTAAACAAGTCCATCAATTCAGGCGCAAACATTTTCACAAACGCTTCATTCGTTTCGACAATGTTCAAATCCGCATCGACAATCACAACGGCGGACGGCATGCACCGCAACATCGCGCTGGCCTTTCGGGTCGCCAGTTTGCGCATGTATGCCTGACACATGGACGGTTCGGCTTCCCCGGCCAGCAGTGCTTTGGCCAATCCGTGACAGGTATTGTAACCGCAGCCCCCGCAGTTCAGTTCGTCTTCCTGAGAATATTTCCCGATCAAAGCCAACGCTTCGGCTATCGAAGAAATCGCGTATTTCGGTTTTTCAATCGGTGAAGGCTCAAACTTTTCCCGAACGACAACTTCGGGTTCGGACGGCACCCGATCGCGCAAATGAGAGTAGTTCAAAATATCGGAAACGACTTCCAATCCCGCTTTGGCCGTATTGCCTCCCGGTCCCGCCGTGCAACCGCCTTCGCACGCCAAAGCTTCGATAAAGACTTTGCGGGTCAAAGAAGCAGGATCCAAATTCTTTAAGGACGTTTTAAACCGTTGTACCGGACTGATATTAATCAGTTGCACGTCTTTGGGCGCGCCGCAGATCTCGATCGTTTTGTTCATGCCGCCTTCAATCGGATACAAAGCCCCCTCGTCGGCTTCGTACGGGACAAAAGCTTCCCCCTCGTCCGCCGGAGATTTCAACACGATCCGCGCTTCGTCCAGCCAGGCCGCCAATTCCTTAAACGTCAAAGAAACATTGATTAAATCCGGGTGACGGTCGGCTTCGTTTTTCTTGGCAATACAAGGACCGATGAAAACAACACCGATGTCTTCGCCGAACTGTTTTCTTAACAGCTTTGCGTGCGTTAAAGCCGGAGACGCAATCGGCGTTAAATACGGCGTATATTCGGGCAAATAATACCGGATATAATCAACAATCGCCGGACACGCCGTTGAAATAAACAGTTTTTGATCCGATTGAGAAATAATTTTCGTTGTTTCGATGGAAACTTCCTGCGCGCCCAGAGCCGTTTCGGAAACGCCTTTGAACCCCAGCTGTTTTAAAGCGGAAATGATTTCCTGTTTTGAACAATCCAGCAAGCCTGCCCAGCTGGGTGCCAAAGAAACATAAACCTCTTTCCCCGATGCCAGCAAAGCCCGTGCTTTGTTTACGTCGTCGCGTACGCGCTTTGCCCGGGACGGACAAATCTCCACACAATGCCCGCAGGCAATGCATTTGTTCGGAATAACGGAAGCATGACCGTTTTTAACTCGAATCGCCTTGACGCTGCACTGACGCACACATTTATAGCAGTCATGACATTCGTTTTCTAATGTGTAAACCGGGCTGGAACTGTCCATGGATTATCCTTCCAAAGTTTTATTCAAAACAGCTCTGATCATTTCGGGGGTAACGCCGGAATACAGGACACCGTTGATTGTAACGTGCGGTCCCGTCGCACATTTGTTTTCACAGCGCGCCCCGCACAAATCAATTTCGGCTTCCAGTCCTTTTTCTTTAAGATATTGTTCAATAAACGACAAATTTTCCGCATTTCCCCGGGCAAAGCACGAACTGCCCATACATACGGTAATTGTTATTTTTCCGTTTTCCGGCATTGTTTCCTCACTGTTAAAATATAGTGATTTTGTTCCCGAAAAATTTAGCCGAAAACTGAAAAAAAATCAACAAACATCGCACATAAATGCAGCAATTATTTCTATAAATTCCTGTTTTTAATCGGGCAGAAAAATAGTGAAAAAAATCTCAAATATATAAAATCCGGTCTGGATTTTTTTTATTTTTCGCCCTAGACTATCAATTTTAAAGGGTATTTAAAATTAGGAACAAACATGAAAACTGAAATTCCCGAAAAAGTTCTCGGCCGCTTAACATTGTATCACAGCATTTTGACCGAATATATTGACAACGGCATTGACGTTATTTCCAGCCCGCAAATCGCCGGACGATTAAATATTGACGATTCTCAGGTACGCAAGGATTTTAAGCTGTTGCACAATGTCGGGCGTTGCCGTGTGGGATACAGCGTTTCCGAATTAAAAGATTCGATTGAAGACACCCTTGGTTTTAAAATGTCAAAAGACGCCGTCATCGTCGGTGCCGGTCATTTAGGGTTGGCTTTGGCAAAATACAGTGCTTTCAACGATTACGGGTTAAATATTCTGGCTTTGTTTGACAATGATCCGCAAAAAGTCGACATGACCGTCAACAATAAACAAATTTTTCATATTTCCCGCCTGCCCAATCTGGTACCGCGCCTGGGCATAGAAATCGTCATACTGACCGTTCCGCCTTCCTGCGCGCAGAAAACGGCTGATTTCCTGATTGATTCCGGCATCAGGTACATCTGGAATTTTACGCCCGTTGTCTTAAAAGTCCCCGCCGACGTCAAAGTCTGGAACGAAAATCTGATTGCCAGCTTTTTGCAGTTTGCCTGCCAGAATTTTCAAAAAGACGACGAAGATTAAACGTTTTTTTCCCCGAATCCGGCAGAAGAGAGCTTATCTTTTTTCAAACAAAGCCGCCAATTCCAGATGCGGCGTAAAGATGAACTGATCAACGGGGCGCAGACGTTTCAGCCCGAATCCCGCTTTCATCAGGATTTCCGCGTCCCGCACAAAACTGACGGGATTGCATGAAACGGCGATAACGCGCGCAACGTCCGAAGCGGCGATTTGTTCGCATTGTGCTTTGGCACCGGCACGCGGCGGATCAAAAACAACCGTGTCAAATCCGGCCAGTTCGTCAGGATAAAGCGGCGTTTTAAACAAATCGCGTTCCTGCACCCCGACCCGTCCGGCGGAAGCGGCGCGCAAAGCCGCCAGAGCCTGCGGCGCGTTGTCCGCCCCTTTGATGATTCTTTTCTTTTGCAAAAGCGGCAAAGTAAACGTTCCGGCGCCGCAAAACAGATCGCAGATCCGCTTTGCCCGGCCGGCATATTCCAAAACAGCCGCGGTTAAAGCGCCCTGTCCCGCAACGCTCGGCTGCAAAAAAACACCGGGCGGCGGCTTCAGCACAAAATCCCCCAGTTTTATTTCCGGCGCATGCAGAACGGCCAACGGTTCCGGTTCGGCCCGTTCGCCGACACGCCACGATATCCGCGCAACACCGTTATTATAAGCAAACTCCGCCGCACTCTGTCGCCAGTCAAAATCCGGTTCAAACGGCAAGGTGATTAAAATATCCGCCCCCGTATCCGTTATCTGCACGCAAACGTCGCCGATTCCCGGCTTTTTGGGATAAAAGCGTCCCCGATCGCAGAAATATTCCCTTAACGGCGCGATCAGCCGCTTTAATTCCGGAATCAAAACGGCACAAGCGGCGATTTCAACAATGCGCCCGCTTTGTCTGGCATTAAAGCCCAGACGGCGCGCCGAACCGTTCCACAAAACGGCAAACGTTACGCGGCGGCGGCTTTCAAAATCCACAAAAACGGGATCATCAAATTCGGGGAATTCCCAATCCGCGGAAAACAATTCCTTTAAATAACGCATTTTAAAACAGCGGTAAGCGTCCGGCTTTAAATGTTGCAAAGCGCACCCGCCGCACCTTCCGAAAAACGGACAGACCGGTTTTGCCCTGTCCGAAGCCGGCGTCAACACGCCCAGCAAACGCGCCCGGTTACTGCCGTCTGTTTCATAATCAACCGTTTCCCCCGGCAGTGCCCCCGGAATAAAAAGAGTACGCTTCCCGTCTTTTAAAAGTCCGTCCCCCTGGCGACCCAGATCAAAAACTTTTCCCTGCGGCATTTTTTTCCTGTTTTTAAATCATTTTTACAGCTACACTATAGCTTGAATAAACAGGAGATTCCAATGCTGAAAATTCTGATTGCCGATGATCATGAACTTTTTTTGGACGGACTGCGTATGGTTTTGGCCAATCTGGACGATGACGTTTCCATTGACACCGTTCATGATCACAGGGAATTACAGGAAAAAGCCGACGGATCAATCCCTTATGATTTAATTTTGACAGACCTGGCCATGCCGGGATTGAACTGGCATGAATCATTGCGTTTGCTGAAAGAACATTATCCGAACACGCCGATTGTCGTTTTGTCGGCCGTTACGGAACAGGAAAACGTTTTGCAGGCGATTGATATCGGCGCCTCGGGTTTTATTCCCAAGACATCGTCCAGCAAAATTATATTAAGTGCCTTGCATCTGATTTTATCGGGGGGGTTGTATCTGCCTTCCGAACTGTTGAATCTGTCGGGAAAAGAACAGGAACCCGTTGAAAACAAAGGTCCGCTGACCCCCCGCCAGTTGGACGTTCTGCGCCTGATGGGACAAAGCAAACCCAACAAGATTATTGCCCGCGAACTGGATTTGTCCGAAGGAACGGTCAAGCTGCACGTTACGGCAATCTTAAAAGCTTTGGACGTCACCAACCGCACGGGCGCGGTTATTGCCGGAAAGAAAATGGGATTAATTGATTGAGGATGCCATGAACGACAAACAGGAAGAAACAACGGCCGTATCACCGCCACCGGTGCCGCCTCCCGTCATCAGGGAAGAATTTACCAAAGAAGACCACCCCGTCCCCGAATATCTGAAATCCGTTTACGATCGGCGATATTTCCACCCGCTCTTGTCCAAAATGTTTGATGACGACTGGATATCCGGGCCCGGCACTTTTTTTTATTCCGCAAAACTGATCAGAAACGTTACAAACGAAATCATTGAAGGCGATGATGTTTTACAGCTAGGGATTGCTTCGGGAAATTTTGAACGAGAAATTGCCTCAAAAATGAATTCAAAAGGAAAATATCACATTGAAGATATTTCCGCCGCCCATGCCGAAGCCGTCATGCCGCGCATTTCTCCGTGGCTGAATGCGGCGGTCAGGGAACGTGATTTCACTATTTCCAACGATTTGCGTTATGATGTCGTTATCGGTTATTTTCTGTTGCATGAATTGCCCGACACACGAAAAAAGGCTGTGCTGAAAAGAGCTTTTAACGCCTTAAAACCGACCGGAAAAATGATTTTTATCGATTATGCGCAGCCCAAACGGTTTCACCCGCTGAAATATCCTTTAAAAATGTTCAACCGCCTGTTCGAACCGTTTGCGGAAAGTCTGTGGTATAACGAAATAGAAGACTTTGCCCCGAAAACAGACAAACTGATCTGGGCAAAAAAAACATTTTTCGGCAATATGTATCAATGCGTTATCGCCCAGCGGCGTTAACTGAACGCCGCCGTCATGGCCACGGGATCATCGCAAAAGAAAGCATCGGCGCCCCGTGCGCGCAGATCTTTTGCCCGATTCGGATCATTGACCGTATAAACCAACAGCCGATACCCGCCGTCTTTGATTTCCCTGATCAATTCGGGATTGAGTAAATCCGCGTCATAGTTAATTGAATAAGCCGCCAACTTTTTGGCTGCCGGCCGCCAGTCGCCGGAAACATCTTCGACCAGAACGCCGCGGCGAATATGCGGAGCAAGGGTCATTGTTTCCTCCAGTGCGTCCCAGGCAAAGCTGGAAAACAGCAATCTGTCCGGATCATCAAAGCCCGCCTGCCGAACGACCTGCCAGACCTGCCCGGCCGTTTCACGCGCCAGATCGGGGCGCGACGGTTTGATTTCGATATTTACACAGGCCCGAAATTCATTCAAAACGTCCAACACTTCGGCCAGCGTCGGGATTTTTGCCCCCGTTTTCAACGTCAACGACTGCAGCCGATCTGCGGAAAATTCGTCCACACGGCCGGGAATTCCCGCCATACGATCCAGCGTTTCGTCATGAAAAACCATCACGACACCGTCCCCGGACAGCATTGCGTCCAATTCCACCCAACGCACGTTTGATTGACAAGCATACCGAAAAGCTTCTATTGTATTTTCCGTTTTAACGGCTCGGGCGCCTCTGTGCCCCAAAACGACAGGCAGATCAAATGACATCTTTAACCTTTTCCGACATTGTAATATAGTATGCGATTATATGATTTCCGGATATTTTTTAAATGAGATTTTTTCATTCCTGGCAAAACGTTCCTTCCGATTTTCAAAACGCCGTCGTGGCGATCGGTAATTTTGACGGCTTTCACAAAGGACACCGAGCCGTTGTCGAAACGGCCGTAAAAATTGCCGACGAACAAAAACACCCCGTTGTTTTAATGACGTTTGAACCTCACCCCAGCGGTTTTTTCCGCCCCGGCGGCAGAACTTTTCGAATTACGCCGATCCGTTCAAAGGTCAGGGCGATCTGCCGGCTGCCGATTGACGGTTTTTTTGTTTTTAACTTTAACCGCGCCTTTGCGGACATGAGTGCCGCCGATTTTATCGAAAATGTGTTAATCAAAGGACTGCATGCCGCTCATATTGTCGTCGGCGAAGATTACGGATTCGGCAAAAACAGACAGGGAGATATTGCTTTTATCCGCAAACATTATCCGTCTTTGCCCGTTACGGCCGTTCAAAAATTGCGCGATCAAAACGGCGAGATTATTTCTTCGTCCAGAATCCGTTCTTTTCTGCGCGACGGCGAAGTGGAAAAGGCTTCCGGTTTAATGGAACACCCGTTTGAAATCGAAGGTTACGTCATTCACGGTCAAAAACGGGGCAGACAAATCGGCTTTCCGACGATCAACATTGATCCCAAAGAATCCATTCTGCCGCGAATCGGTGTTTATGCCGCCACGGTGGAAACAGACAATCAAACGTTCAAAGCCGTTGCCAATATCGGTACGCGCCCGACCGTCAACGGAACCGGCGTTTTGCTGGAAGCTCATCTTCTGGGATTTGACGGCGATTTGTACGGAAAGCGTCTGCGCGTCAGATTATTTACGTTTATCCGTCCCGAGGTGCGCTTTGATTCCATGGAAGAATTAAAAGCACAGATCATCAGGGATACTCAGACAGTGAAAAGGATTCTGAAATGAAAAAAGGACTGATTTACGCCTTGATCGTATTGCTGGCCGACCAAATCAGCAAGGCATTTGTTTTGTCTTATTTTACGGATCACGTTTCACCGGTCAGAATAACGCCTTTTTTTAACTTTGTTCTGGCCTGGAACAAAGGCGTCAGCTTTTCTATGTTGCATTCCAACCACCCTGCCATGCCCTGGGTGCTGATCACGGTGGCGCTGTTGATCTGCGGGGTTATCCTGCATTGGATGAGCATGGAAAAAAGTCAGGCGACAATCAATTGCTTCGGTCTGATTTTGGGCGGAGCCTTGGGCAACGTGATTGATCGCATCCGCTTTCGCGCCGTTGTTGATTTCCTGGATTTTCATATCGGAACGCATCACTGGCCGGCGTTTAATATCGGCGATTCGGCCATTTGCATCGGTGCGGGAATTATTTTAATCTGGAATCTGTTTTTTGCCCCCATCGAAAAACTGTCCGATCCCGAAAAGGAAAAAAAACATGACCTCAACGCCTAATATTTTTCGTAAATTATCCGGTATTCCGGATCCTGCCCGTCTGGAAAGCAAAAAAACGGCTTTGCTGATGATTGAATTTCAGGCAGAACATTTTACGGGTGCCCTGCCCGTTGAAGGCGCAAAAGAGCTTATTGAACCGGCATTAAAAATAATGAATTGGGCAGATAAACACAAAATCCGGACGATTCATATTGCTCACCGGGCCAAAAGTCTGGCCAGTCCCGTTTTTGCCTCTGAAAGTGCCGGAAGTGCTTTTTTTGACCCCGTCGTTCCCGGAAAAAAACATCTGGTGCAGACAAAATACGCGGCCAGCGCTTTTTCAGGATCCGGCCTGCACACCGTTTTGCAGGCCGACGGAATAGATACCCTGATTTTAACCGGAATGCCGACGCCGTCCGCCATTGCCGCCAGCGCACATGACGCGCGGATTTTGGGGTATAAATGCCTGGTCGCCGCGGATATAACGGCAGCACGCGACATTTTATCCTGGGACGAAACCCGGGTCATTGCCGGCGCCCAGATGCAGCAGGCCGCTTTGGCCGACATCGCGGACAATTATGCGCCTGTTATGACAAGCACTGACATCATGGCTCTGCCGATTGAAAAATAAGAGGATAAAAAATGAAAAAAATCTTTTGCCTGTTTTTGTTTTTCTGCCTTGCCGGCTGTGCCGACCGTTTTTCTTTGGACAAAGGACGGGGACCGGATCCGCAGGGGTTCGTGACAAACAATCCGTTGGTTTTGCCGCCCGATTATCTGCTGCGTGCGCCGCAGCCGCCCGAAACAGATACGAAAGTCCCGCAACCCGAAGCCGAACAGGACCGGGCAAAACAGACACAAACGCCTGACGATGCGCAGACGCCGAATCCCCCGAAAGAAGAAACCTCTGCCGCAGAAGGGGCTGATCCGACTTAAAACAAGGAAAAAATGATGCGTTTAGTTGTTTTTTTATTTTTTATTTTGCTGCAGACTGTTTCTGCCCGGGCGTCAATTTTTGAAACACAGACGTTTACCTTAAACAACGGAATGCAGGTTGTCGTAGTTGAAAACCATCGGGCACCCGTTGTTTCCCACATGGTTTGGTATAAAACCGGCAGCATTGACGATCCTGCGGGAAAATCCGGCATAGCTCATGTTCTGGAACACATGATGTTTAAAGGAACGCCCGCCGTGCCGAACGGAGAATTTTCCAAAATCATTGCCCGTAACGGCGGATCGGAAAATGCTTTTACGTCGCTGGATTATACGGCTTATTATCAAAACATTGCCCGGGATCGTCTGGAACTGGTGATGTATTTGGAATCGGATCGCATGAAAAACCTGCGTTTTTCCCGGGAAGACTTTTCCCCGGAACTGGAAGTCGTCAAAGAAGAACGCCTGATGCGCATTGAAAACAATCCCGGAGCTTTGCTCGGCGAACGCAGAAATGCCTTATTATGGGGCGAACATCCGTATGCGCGGCCGGTTATCGGCTTTAAAAAAGAGCTTTCGTCTTTGACATTGGAAGATGCCAGACAATTTTATAAAACGCATTATACACCCGACAACGCCATTTTGGTTGTTTCCGGCGACATTACGGCAGAAGAATTAAAACCGTTGGCCGAAAAATATTACGGAAAAATTCCGCCCAGCCGAACGCCAAAAGCGAAAAAACAATTTTCCGAATCTTATCCGGTGCGTTCCAAAATAGAAATGCGCCACCCGCAGATCAAGCTGTATTCTTTGCAGCGCCTGTATATCGTCCCGTCTTACTTGTCCGAAAACAAAGAACAAAGCTTTGCCTATGTTGTTCTGGACGAAATTTTGGGGACATATCATTTAGGAAAGATGTACAAGCACTTTGTCGCCGGGAAAAAGACCGCCCGGTCTGCAGGAACCTCCTATAACGGTTTTGCGTTGGACAAAGGAACTTTCGGATTTTTCCTGACGGCAAAAGACAATGAATCCCTGGACGATCTGGAAAAAGAGCTGGATCGTTTTGCCGATCCGGAATCAATAACGCAAAAAGAACTGGATAAAGCGAAAAAACGTTTGGTTGCCGACCTTGAATATCTGGACGACGATCCCATCAGCGCGGCCATGCTGGTCGGGCGATTTTATGTTCTGGGACTGACAATGGAAGATTTAAAAAATTGGACGACAAACATTGAAAAAGTCACGCTTGCCGATGTTAAAAAAGCCTATGCGGATATGTTGTCCGCCGCTTCGGTAACCACTTATCTGATGCCGGAGGACGCTCCATGAAAAAACTGATTTTATCTTTATTTTGTTTTGCTTTTTTGATTCACGCCGAAACGGTCTCGGCCAAACCGAGCGGAACAATCGTTAAAAAAAGCGCTTCTGTCCGCAAAGAATCTTCTTTTCGCCCTGTCCTGCCGAAAATAAAACCGGTTCCTTTTCATATTCCCGATGTCCAACGCGTCAGAACAAACAGCGGAATCGAAGCCTGGCTGATCGAGGAAAAAGAAACTCCGGTCATTGCCGTTTCCGTGTTGTTTAAAGGCGGTAAAGCGGCAGATCCGAAACGGTTAACGGGATTATCCTCTTTGGCCATGTCATTACTGGACGAAGGCGCCGGCCCCTACAGCGCCGAAGAATTAAGCGAGATTTTGTCCGAAAAAGCCATCGGCCTGTCGTTCGGAGCGTCTTCCGACGTGTTGTATGCGGATTTGGAAACGCTGCGGAAAAATAAAGAAGAAGCTTTTGATTTACTCCGCATGACGTTGACCTCACCCCGTTTTGAACGCAAAGCCGTCCGGCGCATGAAAGAACAAATGTATGCCGCCATCAAAGCCCGCAAAGGAAATCCGAACGCCGTTGCTTCGGAACGCTGGGCAAAGCTGGTGTACGGCGATCACCCGTACGGACGCAGCTTTCCGACAAAAAGCTCTGTCCGGGCGATTACGCGTGCCAATCTGCGCCGTCTGATTCGCGACAGAATAACGCGTGACAACATGATCATCGGCGTTTCCGGCAATATTTCGGCGGAAGAATTAAAGCCTTTATTGGAAAAAACTTTTGCCGGCTTGCCTGAAAAATCCCGCGTTAAAGAAATACCGCCCTTTACGCCGGAACTGTCCGACAGAATTGACGTTTTATCCATGGACGTTCCGCAAAGCGCCGTTTTGTTCGGACATAAAGGAATTGCCCGCAACGATCCCGATTTTTATGCGGCGCTGCTGGTCAATTACAGTTTCGGCGGCGGTTCGTTTGCCGCACGCCTGTTTGACGCGGTGCGCGAAAAAAAAGGGTTGGCTTACAGTGTCGGCACATCTTTGAACATCAGCAAAGCCAGTCCGATGATTATCGGATCCGTCGGGTCGGATAATGCGAAACTGGCGGACGCGATTAAAATTATTCAGGAACAATGGCGGGAAATGGCTCAAAACGGCCCGACGGAACAAGAATTAAAAGATGCCAAAACCTACATTACGGGCGTTTTTCCGTTAGCTTTTACGTCCAGCAGCGGTCTGGCGTCTTTTCTGGCCGGAATGCAATACCACGATTTGGGAATTGATTATTTGCACAAATACAACGACATGATTAATGCCGTTACTCTTGAACAGGCAAAAAAAACTGCCGCCAGACTGCTTTTGCCCGACAGTTTGTTCTTTGTTGTTGTCGGCAAACCTGCTAACCTTTAAGAAAATGATTTTTAGGAGAATATTGTCATGACTTTAACCGAATTAACTGCCTGGAAAGATCTGGAAAAAAATTATGCCGAAATTCGCGGTGAAACAATGCGCGATATGTTTGCCGCCGATCCGAACAGATTTGAAGAATTTTCCGTTTCCATGGACGGGCTTTTGCTGGATTATTCCAAAAACCGCATCAACGGCGAAACAATGAAACAGCTGATTGAACTGGCCAAAGAAGCCGGGCTGGAAAAAGCCCGGGACGCCATGTTTTCCGGCGAAAAAATCAACGTGACGGAAAACCGCGCCGTTTTGCATACGGCCCTGCGTAACCGTTCCGATCGCCCGGTTTACGTGGACGGCAAAGACGTCATGCCGCAGATCAAAGCGGTTTTGGAAAAAATGAAAACCTTTTCGACCGCCGTCCGCGACGGCCAATGGAAAGGCGCTACGGGCAAAACGATCACAGATGTGATCAACATCGGCATCGGCGGATCGGATCTGGGCCCCGTCATGGTTGTCGAAGCGTTAAAACATTATCAGAAAAAAGGGTTGAACACCCACTTTGTTTCCAATGTTGACGGCACGCACATCGTTGAAACGTTAAAAGACCTGAATCCCGAAACGACTCTGTTTATCGTGGCGTCCAAAACCTTTACGACACAGGAAACGCTGACGAATGCAAAAACCGCGCGCAACTGGCTGACGGCGGCATTGGGCGAAGACGCCGTGGCAAAGCACTTTGTTGCCTTGTCCACCAATACCGAAGAAGTCAAAAAATTCGGCATTGATACGGCCAATATGTTTGAATTCTGGGATTGGGTCGGCGGCCGTTATTCTTTGTGGTCGGCGATCGGTCTGTCAATTGCCATCGCGGTCGGTTACGACAATTTTGTCGAACTGTTGACCGGCGGATTTGAAATGGACGAACATTTCCGCAATGCGCCTTTGGATAAAAATATTCCCGTTATCTTAGGCGTTTTGGGGGTATGGTATCATAATTTCTTTGGTGCGGAAGCATATGCCGTTTTGCCGTATGATCAATATCTGCACCGTCTGCCCGCTTATTTGCAGCAGGCCGACATGGAATCCAACGGCAAAGGCGTGACAAAAGACGGCAAACCCGTTTCCTATACAACCGGACCGATTTTATTCGGTGAACCGGGAACGAACGGTCAGCATTCGTTTTATCAGCTGATTCACCAGGGCACACATTTAATTCCGTGTGATTTTATCGTTCCGGCGATTTCTTTGAATGAAACGGGCGATCATCACCCGATTTTGCTGTCCAACGTGTTTGCTCAGGCCGAAGCATTGATGAAAGGCAAAACGGCAGCCGAAGTCCGCGCTGAATTTGAAGCACAGGGTGCCGATGAAGAAAAAATCCGTTCATTGCTGAATCATAAAATCTTTTCGGGCAATCGTCCGTCAAACACGATTTTGGTTGAAAAAATTGATCCGAGGACTCTGGGGCGTTTAATCGCCATGTACGAACACAAAATCTTTGTTCAGGGCGTGATCTGGAATGTCAACAGTTATGATCAGTGGGGGGTTGAACTGGGCAAGCAACTGGCCAAGAAAATTCTGCCGGAAATCAAAGGCGACACAACCGTCGACAGCCATGATTCCTCAACAAACGGCCTGATCAACGCCGCCAGAAGCATGCGCCAGACGGTGTAATGATGACGACTTTGCGCCTTTTACCGCCGACCCTGGTCAACCGCATTGCCGCGGGCGAAGTGTTGGAACGACCGGCTTCGGCGGTCAAGGAGCTGGTCGAAAATGCTCTGGACGCCGGCGCAACAAAGATTGACGTTATTTTAAACGACGGCGGCAAAGCGGCCTTAACCGTTATTGACAACGGTGCCGGCATGACGCCCGAAGAAATGACCTTGGCCGTTGAACGCTTTGCAACGTCAAAGCTGCCGGCAGACGATTTGTTTGACATTCGTTTTCTGGGATTCAGAGGGGAGGCTTTGCCTTCAATTGCTTCAGTATCGCGCATGACTTTGATTTCCAGAACGAAACAAGCCGATACCGCCTGGTCAATGTTTGTCGAAGGCGGCGAAAAACACGCCCCCGAACCGGCATCGGCAGCACAGGGAACCCGTATTGAAGTCCGTGATTTGTTTTATGCCGTTCCGGCGCGTCTGAAATTTTTAAAATCAACGCCGACGGAAACCGGATATATTCAGGAAATCATTGAAAAACTGGCCTTGGCTTACCCGTCTGTCGGTTTTACGTTGTCAGATGAAAAAAAACAGCGTCTGGATTTAAAACCCGTCGGTGCCGGCGAAGAAATCAAACGCATTGCACAAGTTATCGGCAATGATTTTATTGAAAATGCCGTTCCGCTGAATATTGAGCGCGACGGCCTGTCCTTAAAAGGCTTTGTCGGTTTGCCGACATTGAACAAAGCAACGGGGGCATCACAGTATTTCTTTGTCAACGGCCGAACCGTCCGGGATAAAGTGTTGCTGGGGGCAATAAAAGCAGCCTATCATGAATTATTGGCGGCGGATCGTTTTGCGGCCGTGGTATTATTCCTGACCCTTCCGGCCGAAGACGTTGACGTTAACGTCCACCCGACAAAAGCCGAAGTCCGATTCAGAAATGCGCAAGCCGTACGCGGTACTATCGTTACGGCCGTCCGGCAGGCTTTGATGAGTGCCGGTCAGCGCACTTCTTCGACTTTGGCGGCAGAGGCTTTGGATCTTTCCGTGCCGCAGCCGACTTTTCTGCCCATGCGCCGGCCTTCCCCCGGTCCCCTATCCGTTTCGCCGGCCAAAAATTATGCCGCATATCGTCCTGCGTCAAAAAATTATTCTTTAAACGAAACGCGCGCTTTATTTAAAGCAAATGAAGCTTTTTCGGCACCGATCAGCGAAAATCTGCCCGACGATCCGGCCGATGACAAAATGATCAGCGATGATGACTTTCCGCCGCTGGGGTTGGCGCGGGCGCAGTTGCATAAAACATACATTGTGTCCCAAACACGGGACGGAATTGTCATTGTTGACCAGCATGCGGCGCATGAACGCCTGACTTATGAAAAAATCAAACAAAATATGGAAGTCGGCGACGCGGCGGCTCAATACCTTTTGTTGCCGGAAGTCGTTGAATTGAGCGCAGAGAAAAAAGAAGCCGTCCTGCAACAAAAAGATGAATTGGAAAAAACGGGACTGTTGTTTGAATCCTTTGGCGACAACGCCGTTTTAATTCGCGCGACGCCCGCCGTTTTAGGCGAAACCGACACCAAAGCATTAATGGCGGACATCGCCGACACGCTGATTGAATTCGGTGACAGCCTGGCTTTAAAGGAACGAATAAAGAAAATCGCCGCGACAATGGCCTGCCACGGATCCGTACGCGCCGGCCGACGGTTGGACGCATCGGAAATGAATGCGTTATTGCGCCAGATGGAATCCGTTCCCTATTCCGGTCAATGTATCCACGGCCGCCCGACTTACATTGAATTAAAATTAAAGGACATAGAAAAACTGTTCGGCCGTAAAGAATAAAATTAAATCTTTTACTGCGGTGTCTTTTCCTTTAAAACAACAAAACAAAGTCCGATCTTTTTTGCATGATCATCAGGAGGATTTTCATAACAATTATACCCCTCCCTCCTATGTTTTTATGGAAAAATTCCCCAAAATAACAAATAATAATAATATGGAGTAATTTTTCAAAGGAGGGAAAAATTATGAAAAAATATGTGATTTCTTTAGCTGCTCTGGTATTGACATTCTTATCTTATTCAGATGCGCAGGCTTTGGCATTACGGAATATACAAACAACCATAGCGGAAAAACCGTCTCAAGATATTTCTTTGATTAATCAGGGGACGCAAACAATAACCGATACTTCTAACAACTACACCTATTCTGACAACGATTTAAAAGACAGTACCGGTTCGTCCGCCACTATTGCCGATTGGGGGAATAATCTCTCTATCAGAGACTTTGCCGGAAATATTAATCTTATTTCCGGTTCTTCATCGGCGACGGTATCGTCCTGTCCGTCGGGGGCAACGTTGTCTGCAGACGGTTGTTGTTGCGTTTATAATTAACAAAGGAGCCGTATCATGAAGACTAACCTGCTTTTATTGGCGGGGCTGCTGATTGCGGCTGCGCCGGGCGAAAGTACGGCAACGTCCGTCTTTGCCGATCAAGAAGGCTTTGTCATTGCCAAAGCCGTTAAATTGGGACGCGGCAACGCTTATTCTGTCGCCGCCGATCCGGAAATCAACACCGGCCAACCCGATGTCGAGTTAAAAAAGGGCGAATGCGAAACAAACGAAGAATGCCCGTCCGATGAAAAATGTATGGGCTATAAATGCGTCGATGTCTGTACGCAGCCGACGGGGAACGGCATCAGCTATGCCAAAATATGTGGCGGATTAAATTGCATTCCGGATCCGAATACGCCGCATGCTTTTAAATGTGTTGATGCCTGTTACAATGTCACCTGCCCTGCCGGTCAGACAACGTCTCTTTCAGGATCCAGTTGTAAGTGCATTCCGGTATCCTGTCCGTCCGGACAAAGATTAGACAATGACACATGCGTTGCAAATTGTTCGGGTGTTGTGTGCAAATCAGGTTACAAAGCGGTATCCAATTCAACCGGTTGCTGCTGCGAACTTGAAAAGAAACCTTGTCCGACGAACTGTTCAACATGCAACAGCGACGGCACATGTACAAAATGCAACACAGGCTACTACCTCAGCAACGGAACCTGTGTCGCGGAAAAATCGTGCGGGTCAAACTGCTCTGTTTGCGACAAGACAACAGGGAAGTGCACGACTTGTGCTTCCGGGTACAGCTTAATAAACGGTCGCTGTAATAAGCTGGAACAAATTGAGATCACACCGAGCGGCTGTTCGGCCAACCAGCAGGATTGCGGCAGTACAGGTTGCTGTCCGAAAACTTATTCCTGTTCGTACTATGCTGAACAGGAAAGAATGGGGAGAGCGTTCTGTTATAAGAATTTCAACTCTACGACGCAAATGACGACGTTCTAAGCATTCTTTACCTTAGAGTTAACAGCGGCGGGGAAGTTACCTTCCCCGCCGTTGTACTGGCCGTACGGACTTCAGTTTTTTTTATGGTTCTTGCCATTGGCACGACCCAACCCCTGTCCGGAGGACGTTTTCCCCCTACGGGCTGCTGGTCGCAGGGGCATCAGTTTTTTGGGGGTCTTACCGCCGGCACGACCTAATCCCCTGTCCGGAGGACGTTAAGCCTGTGGCGCCGCCACCCTGTCTGGAAGACGTTGTGCCTCGGCCGCCGGCCGCGTACGGGCGCCGCCACACTGTACGGATAACCTCTTTTTTTACGTGTTTATCCTTCCCAATCTTTTTCTTTGTCTTTTTTAACAAGAAGGTCTTTTTTCCTTTTGTTTCTAAAAAATTATATTGTTACACTTTTGTTACAAATATGCCCCCCCCCCCCCCCCATGTTTTTATAGATGA
>CALYBD010000033.1 GCA_944393745.1 uncultured Alphaproteobacteria bacterium
ACATTGGGTCGATCCGACTTTTCCGTTTGCGCATATGCTTCGCCAAACCGCGCACGGCGTTTTAATGACGTCCGCGACTTTGACCGATAAAAGCGGCGATTTGGAAAAAGACTGGAACTATGCCGTCAAAAGAACGGGGACGGCTTATTTGGAAACGCCGGATCTGCCTTTTGAACTGACGCAGGCGAACTTTAATTCTCCGTTTGATTACGCGAACAACGCGCGGGTGTTTATCGTTACCGATGTCAACAAAGCCGATGTCGGACAGGTGGCGGCGGCGTATCGCGAGTTGTTTTTGGCGGCGCAAGGCGGAGCGTTGGGCGTTTTTACGGCGATCAAACGCTTGAAAGCCGTTTATCAAAGAATCAAAGAACCGTTGGCGGACGCGGGCTTGCCTTTGTTGGCGCAGCATATTGATACGGTCAATTTGCAGACGTTGTTGGATATTTTTAAAATGCAACGGGACAGCTGTTTGTTGGGAACGGACGCGGTGCGGGACGGCATTGACGTTCCGGGGCGGTCTTTGCGCATGATCGTGTTCGATCGGGTGCCGTGGCATCGTCCCGATATCGCGCACAAAGCCAGAAAGGAAGCGTTCGGCGAAACGGGGGAAGCGTATAACCTGATGCTGGTGCGCACGAAATTGCAACAGGCGTTCGGACGTTTGATCCGTAAAAAAGACGACAAAGGCGTTTTCGTTTTGCTTGACCGTGCCGTGCCAAGCGAAACGTTGACGGCTTTTCCCGAAGGCGTGACGGTTGAAAAAATCGGACTGAAAGAGGTCATTGAAAAAATCAAAGACTTTTTAAAAAACGACTCTTAATCATCAGGTTTTGCGCGAAAGCGTCATGCCGTAAAGAGTTATACGGATAAGAGATTTACCGGGTTCCGGTTGTTCCCGACATAGTGATATTCCTTAATAAAGTTTTCATAAACAATCTGCTTTTTAAAGGTACGGGAAAACTGGCTTAAAATTTACTTGACATTTTGATAAAATAATAACAATATGTGATATGCTAAACAGAATGCTCATGTCATCAGCGAGAGTGTAAACTCCCGCTTTTTTTATTGAGGAAAAAATGACAGTAAGCACAACAACGAACAAAGTATCCTATATTGGGAACGGAGTAGCCGTTGAATTCGCTATTCCTTTTCCTTTTTTGGAAACAAATCATCTGAAGGTATTTCAGCTTTTAAACGATATACAGACACAAAGAGAGGATTGGACGATTCAAAATGGCAATGTTATTTTTGAAACGCCGCCTGCCTTGGAAACGCAAATTGTGATTATGCGCGAAGTGCCTTTGACTCAGGAAACGGACTATCAGGAAAACGAGATTCTGGCAGCGGAAACGCTGGAGCGCAATTTTGACAAACTGACGATGCAGGTTCAGCAATTAAAGGAACAGGCGGATCGGGCTGTAACAGTCGATATATTTGACGACACGCAGGCTGCAGAGTTGTTGCCGAATATCAGAACTGCCGTTTCAAATGCGGCAAACTACGCTCAGGCCGCCAATGAAAAAGCCGACGATGCGGATCAAGCGGCCGAAATTGCAACGGCGCAGGCAACCATAGCCACCAACAAAGCAAACGAAGCGGTTGCCGTATTATCAAATAAAGCGGAAAAAGATCTGTCAAACTGCACTCGTCCGTATATTACGGAAACGTACCATAACGGAAACGATTGGTATCGGGTTTGGTCGGACGGTTTTATTGAACAGGGCGGAAATCAGTACGGGAATGGCGTCAACTACCCTTTAACAAGAACAATTACATTTATTAAGCCGTTTTCTTTATGCCTGTGTTCTCTTTGCCTTGGGTTTGGCGGACATAGTGCGGCAAGTGCGTATAATGCGGGATTTAATCCGAATGGCGTTCCCAGTCTTACGGGATTTCAGTTTAACGGGTGTACGAACGGCACTTCCAATCAAAATGCTGTTTCTTGGTATGCTTGCGGTTTTTAATGAAAGGAGAAAAAAATGACAGAATCTTTTCAAATCAACCAAATTTTTGAAAATTCTTATCCTCCGGAAGCAGCAATTTTCTGTAATAAAAATAATTTACGTATTGTTCAAATGAAAACAACGAACGGCACAAAACGTTTTCAAATTCAGGAAATTCCTTTGTTGTCCGATGAAGAAAAAGCGCAAAATCTCAGGAATGAACGAAACGAGTTGTTGCGATGTACGGATTTTACACAAATCAATGATTCCCCCTTTGGTGAAAAAGAAAAAAGCTCTTACGCTGCATATAGACAGTATTTAAGAGATCTTCCCGCTCAACAGGGATTCCCAAATATAACTATTTTGTCTTATGAAAATTGGGTAAAATAAACTTTTTAATCAGAGGTGCTCAAATCACCTCTGGTTATTCTTTAATAAGACTCGTTTTAAGACATTTGGTTTTTCTTCAAAAATGTTGTGACTGATGATTCCAAACAATAAGACAAGCACATATGTCAAAACAATAGTAACAGGTTTATGTGACAATATTTGTGGATAATCTTTTACCAGAAGAGGTAAAAATTCATTAACAATGAAACCATGTGTTAAAAAAATCGCAAGGACATATTTTCCCAAACAAGCGGCGTATTTTGTATTGAAAAAAGAAGAAATATAGCCTTTTCTTAAAGCAAACAGGAAAATCAAAAACGCATTCGAAAAAATAACGAATAACCAGTTTTTACAAAAAAAGGCATTTAATAAAACGAACAATTCCAATATCGTAACAAAAAAAAGATTTATTTTGTTTTGATTTTGTATCAAACGTTCATTGACACTCGTATAGATTTTCGCAATAAAACATCCCAATCCTACTCCTAAAACACCTCGAATCATTTGCATATTATAAAGATCGTAAGTTCCACGAACAAAAATCAGGGCGCAGGAAGCGATAATCAAAAATAAGAGCAAATCAAACTTGTTTTGATCAAACGCTTTAAGGAGTAAAAAATAAAACAAGGAAGACCAAAATAAAACGGCCAAAAACCAATCCGGTTGATTTATACCAACATCGGAAATGCCCGTTAATGGTAAAAAGAGCAATTCCGAAAGAACAACCGAACCTGCAAATTCCCCTCTAATACATAAACGAATGAGAATTCCCCATATCATTAAAGGCCACCAACGAATGATCTTATTGCACGTAAAATCAAAAGCAGACTTTTCAGGTTTGAAGGTTAAAAACATAAAAAATCCGGATAAAATAAAGAAGTATTCGGTATATCCGACGATGGAAAAATTAAATTTTAAAGGTAGACTTAAATGGGTATATATAATCTGCCCCATAAAAATCAGACGTAAAAAATCCAAATTATAAAATCGTTCTGACGCTTTTGTGGAAACAACAGCGGAAATCTGTTTTGGATCCGGGCTATTAAAATAAATCGTAAAGAATAATAAGGTTAAAGATAAAGTTAATATCTTATTGAAATTAAAGTGTATTTTTGATTTAAAATTTAAATTTTTAAAATTGAAGCCGTTTAATTGCTTTTTATGCTTTCCTTTCATTTTTATATTTAATTGACATATGTCTGTCGGAATTTGAGAGAAAGATATATCGTTGATAGATTTCTTTTTTATTTTTAACGTTTTTCTTTTTGAAAGGTCTATTTCTTGCGTTGTACCATCAATATTGATTGTCGTTTTCCCAGAACAATTTGTCGGGGAAAGAACAATACTTGTTTTATATTCAATCGAAAATATAAAAACAACGGACAAAATACATAAAAAAAGAAGTGTTTTAGAAAAAATTTTCATCTTTTTGTTTCCATAATACATTATGTTTGACGATTTTAGCAGGGACGCCGGCGACAATACATTGTTCTTCTTCTATGGAATGTGTGACCACTGCGCCGAAACCAACTATAGTACCTTGAGGTAAAACGACTTCTTTTAATAAAGTCGTATTCATTCCCAACCAACAATTTTCATTAATAATGATATCTTTAGAGGGTTTATTTAACAGCTGTTTTGTGTGCGCATCATAAATAGGATGGGAATCCGTATTTTGAATAGAAACCCCCATAGAAATCATATGATTTTTTTTGATTATGACACCCGTCCCGCCATGCGGATTGACAATACTTAAATCTTCTATTGTCCCGCCGTTTATTTGTATATGACAGGGAAGATGAGAAACGGATGTTGCGGAAGGGTTGATAAAAACAGATAAATTCTTTCCAATCCATTCATCGCTGATTTCTACCCGATGATTTTTTCCGCGAACAAGAATTGTGCAAATTCCCTTTTCGATCGTACAATTTTTAACGGTGATATTATTGTTAAATCCGTTTACATCTATTTTGAGCTGTCCGTTGCCGGAAATGTTTTCTGTCGTTATAAAATTTTTCCCTTTGTTGGATATCGAGATCTGTTTGGAATAGTTGGAAAAATTTAATGCAAAAATATCGTCCAACGTCATATCCGGCAGAAATTTATTTTCAAATTCTTTTAATGTTTTTATTTTGTTTTTTTGAAAAAAGAATTTTTTTAATACGCCTTTATGTGTATAACTTTGCCTGAAATCTCGCATTTTATATCCAAAAGATGATACGATAAGCAGAACAAAATTCTTTGAGAAATACGTATAAATATTTTTATAAATTTTTTCGCCGGAAGTAAGAACATTTTTATATAAAAGAAAGTAGTTGCGCAATTCCTGTTCGGATAAAGCCGTCGCTTTATTATTTAAGTCCTGTTGAGCATGAACCCTGTAATATATATAATTTTCTAAAAAAATCAATGTTTGGCCCTTTTTCCCAAACGAGGCGTAATATATGGTAGAAGGGCGATCCCCTAATTTTTTATAGGGTTCCCAATCGAATATGTGTTGTTTATAAATTTCCGTTTTGTATATTGTTGACGGAAAGCATAAATTAACCCCTAAAAAATACATTGCGGCTAATGTTTTTTCGTCCCCTCTGCAATATTTCGGTTGTCCGCGTACAATTCGGGGATCATAAGGTAAATCATCAGGATTTAAAGACGCTAATGCCAACGATGTAATTAAAACCGTTCCCGGATTTTTATCGGCCGCTGTCATGGCGTTTTCCAGATAATAAGGATGAATTAAATCATCATCGTGAAACAGAACGGCGTATTCGGCCTGCATGAGAGAGCATATATTCTTTATTCCCTGAACGCCTTGCGTATTTTTAGGAACAGAATGATATTCTATTTTTTTGTCGGGATATTGTTTTTGAAAAGGTTTAATAAAATCTGCATTAATCGCTGTTCCGCCATTATTAAACAACTTAATAACGCAGTCATTGTATGTCTGCGCACAAATGGAATGAAATGTTTTTTCCAACAAATCTGTTCTGTTATAGGTAACGACAATAACATCAAGTTTATGCATCGTTTTATTCCTTTTCAGTCGACGTATTCCAGTTTTAAAGGTGTTCCGAAATCTAAATCGCACGTGGCTGTTTTTCCCAAAATTTCTTCGTAATATTTGGGGTGAAGACCGTTTGAAGGCCGGACGGAGCGAACGTTTTCAGGCGTAAACGTTTCGCCTTTTTTTATCGCTTTTGTCACATATAAAGAGCGGGCAAATTTTCGGTTTTGTTCATTTATCGTGTAGTCAATTTTTCCTAATGCTTGTTCGGTTTCTCGCACGGTTTTGACCATTAAGGCGAACTCTTCCGTATTTAGGGAAAAGCCGCTGTCCGCACCGCCTAAAGATCTGTCTAAGGTAAAGTGTTTTTCAATAACCGTGGCGCCTAACGCAACGGCGGTGACAGGCGGGACAAGGCTCATGGAATGATCGGATAATCCGACTTTCACGCCTTGAGGGGAAAAACGTTCTATCATATCTTTGATTGTCAATAAATTCATATCCTTCGGTTCCGCCGGATAGGCTGAAGTACACTTAAGCAAAGTAATATCATTATTCCCGACTGATTGACAGGCATTGACCGCTTCTTGAATTTCTTCCAATGAAGATACACCGGTAGAAATGATCATCGGTTTTCCGCATTTCGCGGCATATTTTATCAACGGATAATCAAATGCTTCAAAACTGGCGATTTTGTACATGGGAACATTTAATGTTTCCAAAAAGTCAACGGCCGTAAAATCAAACGGCGTTGAAAACAAAGGAATTCCGATTTCATCGGCGTAAGCTTTTAATTCACTCTGCCATTCCCATGGTGTGGAAGCTTCCTGATACAAATCATACAGGTATTTGTCATTCCATAATTTTGTTCCGGAAACTTTAAATTCCGGATTATGGCAATTCAATGTGATTGTATCAGCGGTATATGTTTGAATTTTAACGGCATCCGCACCTATTTCTTTAGCTGTTTTGATAATCTCTTTTGCCAAATTTTTATTACCGCAGTGATTGGCAGACATTTCTGCTATAATAAAAACAGAATTGTATTGTAAAGCTAAAAAAGAGCCGTTTTTATTTATTTCCGTTTCTTTTTGGTTTATTTTGTATCCTAACGAAAAAAACAGTTTTTGAGAAGAAAGATTATCTGTTTTAACATAGGCTTTAAAGCTTTTTAGTCCGGACATTTTCATTGCTTTTTCTAAAATGCGTTTCCCTAAATTCTTATGCCTGTGTTTTTTTACTAAACTAATACTGACAACCCAATCTTGAGCGTTTTTGACAAATCTGACTTGACCGATAAAATCACGTTCATCTGTTTCTGCCACATAAAAAAAGGCGTTTGAGGTATTTAAAATCTCGTTAAACCATTTTACGTGATCATCCCATTTGATCTTTTCGGGATTCATGGAAACCAAACGAACCGTATCGTCATTGGATAAGTCAAAGACATTTTTGATATCGCGCGGTTCAGCCAATCGAATTATAAATTCTTCAGCCATATTGTGTCCTTTTCAAAATCGTTCAGATTTTCTTTGCTGTCTTTGTTTGTTTCTACGGAAATAATGGCGTCCGCGGGAAAAATTTCCCGTTTTAAACGTGCAATATCCAATTGTCCCGAGCCCAAGTGCGGGTGAGCGTCATACACAGAGCTCATATCTGTTACATCGGACAGATGAAACATTACCGGTTTTAGCGTCATCAATTGATCCAAGAATGCGTAGGGGTCTTTTTGCTGAGAATTCGCCGAACAGACGGCATGTCCCACATCTAAACAAAAACCGCATTTTGCCGTATCAACAATCAATTTCAATTCTTCAAACGTTGCGCCGCGGCAGAAATTGCCTCCCATACGGTTTGGCAAAGCGACAAACGGCTTGTTTTCAATCAAAGCGCGCGGATCGTTTATAGCGGAAAGTTGTCGGGCTGTTTCTTCGGCTGTTCCGTCAATGCCGCCATGAAATATAATGTACTGTGCATTTAATTCGTCCGCAAAACGCTTTGTTTGATCACAAATTTCCGCATTCCGTTTTTCGTGATCTTTTTTGGCCAGATTGAATCCGTGCGCAAAATGGGCGTTGTGCATAATATAGGGCACTTTCAAACGCTTCCATTGCGGTAATGTCTGTATTGTTTCGGGAACAATATAAAGCTCGATGTAATCATATGCGCCCGTGTCATACAGACGTTCGGCCTCTTTTAAATAAAAATCCGTGTTGATTGACCACAATTTTAAACCGATTTTATACATTGATTTCCTTTAGCCTTTTAACAATTTCAGCCAGATCTTCATCTGTCAAAGTCGGATACAACGGCAGAGAAATGCAGTGTTCATAGTAATTTTCAGCTTTGGGATAATCTCCCTTTTTATATCCGAATTGTGCATAATACGGCTGTGTGTGGACGGGAATATAATGGACTTGTAAATTCAATCCTTTTTCGCGGGCTTTGAAATAAAAATCGCGGCGGTTCTGAACCAAGACGGGATATAAATGAAAGCAGGCGTTTGAAAAATCGCGTTCGATCAAGTGCGGCAATCCGAGATTTTGATTGTAATAATCCACGATTTCCCGACGACGTTGTTTAAAGGCATCGAGTTTTTTCAGCTGACTGATTCCCAAAGCCGCCTGAAAATCAGTCATACGGTAATTATACCCGAGTTCCCGCATTTCGTATTCCCATGTGTTTTGCATGGCGCCTTCTTTGTGCATGCCATGCGCTCTGAAAGCGCACAATTTATCGTACAATTCCTTGTTGTTTGTCGTAACGGCACCGCCTTCACCGGTCGTAATGGTTTTCACAGGATGAAAAGAAAAAACCGTCATATCACTGTACGCGCAGGAACCGACTTTTGTCGCTTTATATTCGGAACCGATGGCATGCGCGGCATCTTCGATAACAATCAAATTATACTTTTTGGCGATGTCGGAAATAGCCTCCATATCGCAGGATTGTCCGGCAAAATGAACAGGAATCAAGGCTTTTGTTTTCTCGGTGATATGCTTTTGTATTTCTTGCGGGTCGATATTGGCTGTTTCGGAATCAATGTCGGCAAAAACAGGCGTGGCTCCGACAAAGCAAATACAATTGGCCGATGATAAAAACGTGATCGGTGTCGTAATGGCTTCATCACCTTTTGTTAAACCGGCGGCCAAAGCGGCAATATGCAATCCCGCCGTCGCGTTTGATACGGCAACGCAATATTTTGCGCCGGTGTAGTCGCAAATCGCCTGTTCAAAAGCTTTTACGGTTGGACCGCAAGTTAAAAAATCAGACGTTAAAGCTTGGCTGACAGCTTCTATATCGTCTCGGTTAATCGTCTGATGACCGTATCCGTATGTTTTCATAATTTACTCCTGTTTTCGACATCTGTTTCGATAAAGGCTTGTAACATATCGCGTGCCGTTTCTTTGGCGTCCCAAGTCAATCGTTTCCTGCCGTTGCCGTAAATATTCGTTTTTGCCCACAACAGCAGAAAATCGTATAAATGCTTTTTAATAAAAGCTTGTTCGTTTTTCGGTTTGTATTTGAAATGATTATCCTGAAAAAATTGTTTTAAATATATTGTCACACACATTAAAAAAGGACCGTTCATCCAACCGACCGGAAGAGGATTAAACGAAGCGTCAATATAAGTTGTATCCATATTTTTCATCTGGCTGAGCGTATTTTGAATTTGGCAAACGTGGCGGGAACGATTCAAAACAGTTACTTTCGTATTATTTTTCATCCAAAATACTTGATGAGCGTTTGTTCCGCTTTGAGCGACCAAATCTTCGCATAAGCTTAATATTTTAACGACGTCTGTAACGGAAATCCGTTCAGGATTAACAAGCTTATAGCCGTTCTTTTCAAAAATTTTACCAATATGTATATCGCTAAAACGTGGTGTACCTGCCGTTGTTAAGAAAGGATCCTTCAGTAAAAATACTTTTTTATAGTTTTCAGAACGGATCAGACCCAGCTTATTTTTCAACCATAATAATGGCCATAAGGCAGGGTGTTGTTTTTTTTCAATTTGATAGAGATCGTTTTTTTCCAAAGGCAGGTTATTTTTTATCCGTTCCAAAACTTCGGCATGTTTTTGATGAAATTGATCATGCAGACGAAAAGACTGTTCCGGCACAATGACTTGTTTAAAACGGGTCGGTCGCGTAATTCTGACCAGATTTTCCATAGGGAAACCGAAAGCTTTGACAAAATCCAGAAAACATTTTTCTTCTTTGATTTCCGGATCGGCAATATACACGGCTTTGCAATACGGATGATCCAGAAAATACCAAATCCGAGACAACATTTCCAAAACGGCGTGACAATAATGCGGGTACAAAACACCGAAAAACACAACGGTTTCATCACTTTGTTGGATATAGTTCGGTTGATATTTCGGATTTGCTCCGATATACCAATCCCGATACGGTTTCAAAGCGTCCTCATGATCAAAAATATGTCTGTCCAACAAAGACAAACGAATGAATTTTCCTGTTTGATCCGTTACGCCGCCGAACTGTTCATAATCTGGATGTATATTGCGTTCCAATGGATAAACAATACCATTATCAACATGCTCAACAGTTAAATCATGATGTATTTCGTAATCAAGGTTTTCTGTCATACGAAACTGTTTCATTGTCTGTTCGCTGCAATAATAGGTATTTTTCACCATTATTTTAATCCCATCGCTGCTTCGGCAGATTTGAGATCTTCTGCGAAATTTACGTTGATAAAACGATCTCCCACGACAAAAAATCGGGTGGCGGCTTTTTGTCGCATCCAGTAATGTAAAAGGCCGCCGAATTCTTTTTGACCGGTGATGCGGTTGGTCGTCACATCGTCTTTTTCATCTTTTTTATAATCAAAAACATCACCGCTAAAAACACAACTGCACGAGCCTTTTAAATTGTTAAAAGCGCTTTGCGGTTTTTCAATCAGCTTTGTGATGATTTTGTCGTCATTGTATTCAATGGTATACGTTTTCTTGATGGTTTCAATATCGTCTTTATCAACCATACCGCAAGTGATAAAACTGTTTCGAGCATAATGTTCGGAAATCATTTCCCGATGATGCGGATTAAATAACAACTCGTCTCCCGCCAAAAGTAAAAAATCTTCTCCGTTTAATGCTTCAATACCGCTTTCCATAGCGTCAATAATACCGTTTTGCTCTTTTTGAAAAACATATGTTAACGGCATGCCTTTATAATTATTGCCAAAATATTCCATAATCGTTTCGGCTTTATATCCGACAACAATAACCGCTTGTGTTATGTCGGCATTAACAGCATTATCCAACACATACGATAATAACGGACGCCCTGCTAAAGGAATCATACATTTTGATATTTCCCCGATACTGTCTCTTAAACGACGTCCTTTGCCCGCAGCTAAAATAAGAGCTTTCATTTTTTTTATTCCCCCTTGTTTATCTCGGCAATCAATTGGCGCATATCTTCGACCGTCAACCACCGGTCGTTTTTCCCGGAACTGTATTCAAAATCATCTGGAACACGCTTTTCATGCGCGTAAAACTGTTTGATTTCTTTACGTTGAATGTCCGGCAAAATAATGTAATACCCTTCTTTTTCGATGGTATTGCGTGCGTCCTCCTTAGTGATCATGCATTCATGGATTTTTTCTCCCGGTCGAATGCCTATTTCTACTGTTTCCAGTTCCGGCGCAATCGCTTTGGCCAAGTCGGGCATATGCATGGACGGAATCTTTTTGACGAACAATTCGCCGCCGTGCATATGTTCTAAGGCCTCCAGAACCATTTCTACGGCTTGTTCCAGTTTCAACCAAAAACGCGTCATTTTCATGTCGGTAATCGGTAATTGTTTAACGCCGCTTTTGACCAAATCCTGAAAGAACGGAATGACGGATCCTCGTGAACCGGCCACATTACCGTAACGGACAACGGCGAATTTCGTTCCGTTCGGGCCGGAATAGTTGTTTCCTTGAATGAATAATTTATCCGAACACAGTTTCGTTGCTCCGTACAGGTTGACGGGAGCGCAGGCCTTGTCTGTTGATAAAGCGACAACGCGTTTTACCTTTTTATCGATACAGGCATCAATGACGTTTGCCGCCCCCATAATATTCGTTTTCACGGCTTCAAAAGGATTATATTCGCAACTGGGAACCTGCTTTAAAGCTGCCGCATGAACAACAAAGTCAATCCCTTCCAAAGCGCGGTACAACCGTTCTTTATCCCGAACATCTCCGATGAAAAAGCGCAGCTTATCGGCATGTTCTTTGAATTCCGGCATATTGCTCATCATAAATTGTTTAAATTCATCTCGAGAATAAATAACGATACGTTCTATTTCAGGGTGTGTATCTAAGATTGTCTTGATAAATTTTTTCCCGAAAGAACCTGTTCCGCCGGTCACTAAAAGGGATTTTCCGTCTAACATATTATAATATCCTTTCTTAATCAGAAATCATTAAATTGTTGTATTCGTCTCTGTCGATAAAGGGCGACATATCTTGCAAAAAGGCAGGTTCGGATGTGCCGTCCGGTTTTAACTTTGAAATCACGCAAGGAGAAAGAACTCCTTCATATTGCTGTTCTATTTCCAGAATGGCCGGACCGTTCTGATTGAAAAGCCAGTCAACGGATTGCGGCAAAATATGATTGGTTTCGCAATGCAGGTAAGGAATATGAAACGCTTGAGCGATGCTTTCAAAGCTCGGGAAAGAAATGCCGCTGTCAAAATCGCACCCCGTGTTGACGCCGTTAAAATAGTTTTTAAAGGTGTTGCGCAAAGCGCCGTATCCCCCGTTTGAAAACAAAACTATTTTTACTGGCAGGTTGTTGTGACGAACAGTTGCCAATTCTTGCAGGTTCATCATAAAACTGCCGTCTCCTGTCTGAATCACCACCGGCCTGTTTGAGGCACACGCAACGCCGATGGCCAACGTAACGTCGTCTCCCATGGAACCGCAATTCACATTTACAAAAGAACGTTGCTCTTTTGTCGCATTCCCGTAACGAAGCCAACCCCCGATACTGCTGCTGTTTCCTAAACAAGTAATGCCGTTTTGCGGAATTTTTTCGGCGTATGTTTTCCAAAAAGTATAAGGATTGACACGTTTGTCATCATATAATCCGGCGCCTTCAAAAGGATCGAATTTTTCTTTGACTTTTCTGGCATATTGCAACCAATTATCGGGAGCCGTCATTTGGAATTTTCCCATCTGATCAAAAAAATCCGCCAGATCTGCATGAATGAACGTATCAACACGCAACCCCGGTTTACGATGTTCATATTCGTCAACATTCACCATGATCAGATGAGCTTTCGGAACAAAATTTTCCTGCACCCACCCTGTTTCAGCAAACGTCAAAGAGGCGCCCAGAACCAAAACGACATCCGCATTTTGTAAAACAAAATTACCGGCGCGCTGACCTGACAAACCTTCGGCTCCGACAAACAGATCGTGTTCCCGATATAACAGATCCGGTTGAGACGCCGCATTAACGACAGGGATGCGAACTTTTTCCAAAAACTGCAGAAACGGATCGAAATTACCGGAGTATCTGATACCGCTTCCGGCTAAAATCACGGGGCGTTTCGCCGACAACAGCAATCTTTGAACTTTTTGGATCAAACCGTCATTTGCTTTGATTGTTTCCGGTTTAGGCAAAACAGGAAGCAACTCGTCCTCTTCAATCATTGTATTTTGGACATTTTGAGGAATATCCAACCAGACGGGACCGCGTCTGCCGTTCATCGCTATATCAAAAGCCTTTTGAACTTCTCGCTTGATTTCCTTGGCATCCGTTACCAAACGAGCGTATTTCGTCATCGTTTTGACGGTATCAACGATATTGAATTCCTGAACGCCTCTGGAACGTAAAGGCACGCCGGCGTCTTGCACAGACGTATTATACCTGCATTGGCCGGAAACGATGATCATCGGGATACTGTCGACATAAGCGCCCATGACGCCGGTCAAAGTATTTGTTCCGCCCGGTCCGGACGTGACACAGACAAGAGCCGGCTTGTTTGTTGTATAGCGGGCATAGCCTTCGGCCGCCATGGCGCAGGCTTGTTCATGATGATTGAAAACCGTTTTTATCCGTTTTGAAATGCCCAGAGCATTATTTAAAAACATGGAACCGCCGCCGACAACGCAAAAAGCCTGCTCAACACCGTTGTCCGCCAAAGTATCCATAATGATATCAGCAACTCTTTTTTTCATTTACAGACTCCTTTGCCATATAATTTGTTCTGCGATCCCTTGTTCGATCGGCGTAAATTCAAAATCCGGAAACTCTTTTTTAAAACGACTGTTTTTCCCCGTATAAGCTTTATTGAAACCGGAAGCCTGTACAGTCGTTGCATGGGAATTTTGCATTTGTTCTTTTACAATTTCGGCTAATTGCGACAACTTATAGGAAACATCAGAGCAAATATTGTAATCGCGAAACGTGGTGTCCTTTTCCAAAACACGCAGAACGGCTCGTCCCAAATCCTTGACATAGACATAAGAAAATCGACAATCCTGACGAATGGAAACGGGTTCGTTTTTCAAACAACAATCTATGGCGTGCCTGATAAAGCGCCGTTCCGGTTCGCTAGGTCCGTAGCAACCGAAAATTCTTAAATTGACAATGTTCTGACTGGATCGCGCGATTTCGTTTAAAGCGTATTTTGCCAGCCCGTATTCGTCTGTCGGAATGTTTTTGCCGATCTCTTCTTCCGAAGCATCAATAATGTCCGAAGATTTGTTGTATTCCGCACCCGATCCGATATAGACGATTTTTTCAAACGCGTGTCGATGAAAACAAAGAAAAGATTTCAGCGTGTCATTTAAAACGCTTCGATTTTGATCTTCTGTTTTTGCGGGATTAACGATTGCACAGTGAACCAAAATATCGACATTGTTTTTATCCAACCACGTGTCGATACTTTTTTGATCGTTTACGTTTAATTCGCATCTTTTCGGAGCAAAAACTTCGTACTTTTCACGCAAAATCGGCAAAATGTTGCGTCCGATAAACCCTGTTCCGCCGGTTAAGAGAATTTTCTTCATTTTTCAAATTCCTTAACGAAATCATGAAAGACCAAGGCCGTCTGTTTCATCTCTTCAACGGTGACGTTTTGCGCGACCCCGACCCAAAACGTATGGTTCATGATAAAATCGGTTACCGGCAATGATTCATAATCTTGAGAAGTCAGATCCGTTCCTTTGATCGGTGCCCCGCCGCCGATGCGTAAAATCGCGTCTGATGTTGTCATCATTGGTTGACGCAACAAATTTCCGGCGAACAATTGTCGCGTGCCGATCCCGTGTTTTTCCAAATATTCGACCAGTTGCTGTTTGGTAAACGGTGCGTTTTCTTTCACCGAAATCAGAAAACCGAACCAAGACGGCGTGCATTTTTCATGATGTGACGGTAAAAGCAAATATTCCTGTAAATCGGCGAGCTCTTCTAAAAGCGTTTCTGCGTTTTTGCGGCGGATTTGTAAAAAGTCGTCCAATTTATCAAATTGAGCCAATCCGCAAGCCGCCTGCCAATCCGTTATTTTCAGGTTATATCCGATATGAGAGTAAGTATATTTATGATCATAGCCTTGCGGTAAATTCCCTAACTGCATTTTAAAACGGGCGTGACACGTGTCATCATGCCCCGGAGCGCACCAACAATCGCGTCCCCAATCGCGAACCGATAAAATAATGCGATACAGTTGCGGATCGTTGGTAATAACGGCACCGCCTTCACCCATTGTCAAATGATGCGCCGGATAAAAAGAAAAAGTCCCGATATGTCCGATCGTTCCGGCATATTTATCCGCCCACTTTGCACCTAAAGCGTCACATGAGTCTTCGATCAGCCATAAATCATGCTTTTGACAGATGTCGACAATCCGATCCATGTCATACATATTGCCGAGCGTATGAGCCAAAAAGATACAACGTGTTTTCGGCGAAATCGCTTTTTCAATCTGATCGATATCAATGTTATAAGTCTTTATTTCGGAATCGACAAAAACGGGGATCAATCCGTTTTGAATAATCGGATTGACCGTTGTCGGGAATCCTGAAGCGACCGCGATCACTTCATCACCTTTTTTTAAGCGTTTTTTTCCCAGTTTCGGCGAAGTCAGCGCGGTTAAGGCCAATAAATTGGCACTTGATCCGCTGTTGGTTGTCAACGCGTATTTTACGCCCAACTTTTCGGCAAATTTTTTTTCAAAAGCAGCATTAAATCGTCCCGCCGTCAGCCACATATCCAGACTGGCTTCAATCATGTTGCACAGTTCTTCTTCGCCCAATTTTTTACCGGAAGCGGGAATGTAACCCGCCCGTTTTTGATCCGGTCGGACTTGACGGTAATATTCTTTGGATAATGCTAAAATTTGAGCTTTGATTTCTTCAGGTGTCATTTTCCCCTCTGTCAAATTTTTCTTTTGCGTAAAAAGCGCAACGTCATTACATCTCGCAGAAAACGAAAGCTCCTTTTCCACAACAAATATAACAATTCAATGGCGGTCAGTTTTTTTGCTTGCTTTGCATAGATTCTCTGCTTAAAGCTTTCGTGAGGATCTTTAAAAGCATACAATTTCCTGAGCTCCAACACTCCGAAGCCGAAAACATTTTCCAAACGCTGCAATTTTTGTTCGTCCAACATCATGTTAAATAGAGCGTGATAGGCGAACGGCTCTTTGTTTTTGCGTAAAAAAGATTCCGCGACAAAAAAAGGAATGTCCTGAACATCGGTTAATCGATCGGCATAGGGGCTGTCAGGAAATATCATTTTTGCCGTTTCAACATTATCGATTTGAAAGAAAAGAGAAAGGAACGGAGCTTTTTCCATTTCGCTGCGTCTTTGAAGAATTTCAGAATCAAAAAAGCTTTCCTGATATTCATGAAAACGATACGAACCGACAATTTTATCGCAAAATCCGACCTTTGCTCCGGAAAGCAGGAAACTGAGCCATAACCACATGTCGGCGCGAATGGTCATGCTGTTATCAAACGTAATCCGTTTTAATTTTTCCGTTTTCATAAAAGCAGCGGCACAAGGTAAAACATTGCTTCCCGAAGCAAAAATGCGCATTAAATCTATTTCGGAAAAATCTTTCGAAAAGTTTTTAATATCACCAAACCAACTTTTTCCCAGCTTTTTTCCTTTAGCGTTGATATATTCCAAATTACCGAAAATCAGGTCTTTTTCAGGATGTTCTTCTGCATATTCAATCAGATTTTTCAAGCAGTCTTTATGCATGACATCATCGGCGGAAAAGTTTTTAAAATAAGTTCCGCTTAAAACATCTTTCGAATAACGGAAATTATAACTGCTTCCCGCGCCTAAATTTTTAGGTAAATCAATATGAATGATGCGAGGATCTTTATAAGATCTGACAATATCGCGCGATCCGTCCGTTGACGCGTGATTACACAACACCAGTTCGAAATTTTCATAAGATTGATCGAGAATACTTTCTATTGATGCGGCAATATATCTTTTATCATTATAATAAGAAATAGCTACTGTAATTGGTAATATGTTTTTCATAGTGTACCTTTGTTGGAATATTTTTCTATTTGCTTTAAAGAAAACGCGCTCATTTTTTCTTTGGCATAAAACCGGCGATACCATTCAACGGTTTCCTCAATGGCGGTATCTGCATTCCAGATCGGATGCCAGTTCAATACCTTTTTTGCTTTTTCAATGCTCAGCATTAATAAGTGCGCTTCATGCAGATCATCAGATTGCTGTATTTGCATTGATCCTTTTGCGTATGCCGAAATGACTTTTTGAACGACATCGGCAACCGTTAAGACGCTGTCTTCTTCAGGACCGAAATTGTATCCTTGAGCAAAAACGGAACCGGCTTCATAAAGGCGTTTTGCCAGCAACATATATCCCGATAAAGGTTCCAGAACATGTTGCCACGGACGAACGGCAAAAGGACTGCGAATTTCGATTTTTTCGTTTTTATTGATGGCGCGAATACAATCAGGAATTAAGCGATCAAGAGCCCAATCCCCGCCGCCGATAACGTTTCCGGCACGAGCTGTTGCCATAAAGTAACCGTTTTGTAAAAAGGAACGGCGATAAGAAGCGGACATAATTTCAACACACCCTTTAGATGACGAATACGGGTCGTAGCCGCCCATAGGATCGTCTTCTTTATACCCGCGCTTTACTTCTTTATTTTCATAACACTTATCCGTTGTAACGTTTACAAAAGATCTGACGGAACCGCATTTTCTGGCGGCTTCCAGGACATTCAAAGTACCGATAACATTCGTTTCATACGTCAGGACGGGTTCGGCATAGCTTAAACGCACCAAAGGCTGAGCAGCCAAATGGAAAACGATTTCCGGCTTAAATTCATCGAATGTTTGTTGTAAAACCGTTTTATCAAGAATGGATCCGATTACGGATTTTTCAGTTTTTTTAGCAATGTCGATTTCTTCAAACAAGCTCGGTGTCGTGTTTGGGGATAAAGAATAGCCGCAAACTTTCGCCCCCAAATAAGACAGCCACAAACTCAACCAGCTTCCTTTAAAGCCGGTATGGCCGGTAATCAAAATACGTTTGTTTTTATAAAAGTCGGAAAACATCTTAATTCCTTTGCCATACCGCCCAAGGAGCCTGACCGGATTCCCATAACTTCGTCAGCTCGATTTTATCGCGCAACATATCCATCGGTTGCCAAAAGCCGTGATGCTTATAAGCATTCAATTGCCCGTCTTTGGCCAAACTTTCCAAAGGAGAGCGTTCAAAGATTGTTTGATCCCCTTCTTTGATGTAATCAAAGACCTCCGGTTGGCAGACAAAAAATCCGCCGTTAATCCAACTTTCTTCGCCTTTCGGTTTTTCCATAAAAGACGTAATGACATTGTCTTCTTTTATAACCAAAGATCCGAAACGTCCCGCCAGCTGAACGGCCGTCATTGTGCATAATTTTTTTGATTGCCGATGATTTTTAAGTAACGTCGCAATGTCGACATCGGAAACTCCGTCTCCGTATGTCAGCATAAAAGGCTCGTTTCCGACATATTTCCGGGCCCGTTTTATGCGCCCTCCGGTCATGGTGTCCTGACCGGTATAAAGCATTGTCACGCGCCACGGTTCATTGCGTGTTTGGTGAATTTCAACGGTGTTGTTTTTCAGATCAACCGTAATATCGGAATACTGTTGATAATAATTCACAAAGTATTCTTTAATGATATGCGACTTATAGCCGGTTAAAATGACAAAGTCGTCAAAACCGTAATGGGAATAAATTTTCATGATATGCCATAAAATCGGATAGCCTCCGATTTCAACCATAGGCTTTGGTTTCAAAGTTGTTTCTTCACCCAACCGCGTACCTAATCCGCCGGCTAAAATCAAAACTTTCATGAAAAAACTCCTATATAAAGAGTGAACGGGATTTTGCTAATACAGAATGCCGAAACATTTTCTTCGGTTTTTAAGCATTGGGCTCTGGACATGGCCGAAGTTTCCCGTTCATGGGAGAGGTTATTGCGCATGAGAATTCTCCGGATTATTAAGAGGAGGGGGCAGATTGAACGTTTTCAGATGGATCAGGTATTTAAAGATGTGATAATCGGCAGTATTGCACAAGGCATCGATGTCAAAAAAGGTTTGTAAGGACATTTTTTGTTTTTCATCGAGCTGTCTGCCGATTTGTTTTTTCTTTGTAAAGTATTCGTAGCTTTTACAGAAATAGTGATTGACCTGCGCGTGCACATGTCGCGGCTTTGATGACAAACCTGCGTAATACATCGGATCTTCGGGGCAGACGCGATCAAAGAATTTGAAGCGGAAAAAGTGAGGAGAGCGGGATTTTTTACTGATCCAGCCTGAAAATTTCGTATTTAAAAAGCTTTTGTAGGACAAAAAGTCCCCGCACACGACGAACTGTTCCGTAATTAAGCGGGAAGGATCTTCTTTTATGATTCCGCCGGAACCGAACATTTTCCAGTAACAGGACACGCCGGGGAATTTATTATATTGGGACAAGTATTGTTTTAAGTCTTTTGTTTCATACGGAACGACAAACTCGTCCAAATCAAAAAATCCGATCCAGTTTGCTTCGTTTGAATAGGTTTTTACGCAATTTTGGTAAGCTTGATACTGTCCGAAAGCAACCGGCCAGTCGATCAGAGTGACAAAACCTTTATCGATATAGGGTTTTAAAATTTCCTGATAATCGTCATCGGAAAAGTTATTGTACAGATAAAAATGCTCAACGCCTGCCAGCAGGTAGTAATTCAGCCATTCTTTTAAATATTTGCCTTCATTTTTAAAGATGGCGCAAACGGCCAGGAAGTATTTTTTTTGCGGCTGCCGGCGGCTGAATAAAATACGGATCAGGGCATTGTTCAGCTTTAAGCGGGTATATCGATAAAGGCGGTGAACGATATTCATTTACACTCTGCCTTTCGCGCTGATCTTGCTGTATACGGACAGGACCGGTAAAAAACCGAACAGGTAATAATTCGTTGTTGTCTGAAAGCTTTTGACTTTGATCAAAGGCAATCCGAACACCTTTATCTTCGTCACGCGGACATGGTTCAGTTGGGCTTTGCGCCACAAATCCGCGTGTTCCGTTTGCAGATAAGCGAACACTTTGCGTTCAATCGCACGGATTTGTTTTGTTTCTTTGCCTGTCGTATTTGTTTTGTGTTTTCTGTAACTGAACAAAGCATCGGGCAGGTTCGCAAACCGTGTCTTGCCGATTAAATGCAAGTACAGATTATAGTCTTCTGTCGGAAAGTATTCTTTATCGTAACGAACGCCTGTTTTTTCCAAAATGCTCTTACGCATCATAACGGACGGGTGGATTAACGGGCAATCGTACATTAACCGTTCTTCGATTTCTTCATTCGTCAGCGGGTGGAAAACAATCTTGTTTTTCGGCAATTCGACATGAGCCGTGCCCAAAACGCCGATATCCGGATGCGCGTCCAAATAGCCGACCTGTTTTTCAAAACGTTGCGGCGCGGAAACATCGTCATGATCGTGAACGGCCAGGTATTCCCCTTGCGAAAGATCAATTAAACGATTGCGCGTTTCGGATATCCCCAGATTCTTTTCGTTAAGATAATAACGTATGCGAGGATCTTCATAGCTTTTGATGACACGTTCGACATTTTGATCCGCAGACCCGTCATTAACAATAATCAGTTCAAAATCTTTGAACGTCTGCGACAAAATACTGTCTATACACTCACGCAAATAAAGCGCCGGCGTATTATAAACCGGCAATAAAACCGACACCTTAGGCATTGATCGCCTCCGTTACTTCGGGGTGATCCTTGATGTAGTAGTACAAAGAAGTCGGCGCAATGGACAATAATCGGCATACCTCCGCCTTCGTCTTGCCGCTTTTAAGCAGACTCCGAATTTGTTTTTTCTTCTTGTCCAATTTATAGGCACCGTTTTTGGCCCCCTTCGGACGACCGATCGATCGACCCTGAGATTTTACTTGTCGTAAAGCCTCTTTCGTTACCTCGGAACGCACTTCATCCGTTATGTCCGCAACAAGGCCAAATACATACGCCATGGTCGCGGCCGATACGGCATCCGTGCCAAACTGAATACCGTCTTCGCAAGAATAAATAACAACCCCCTTGCGTAATAAATCCTGCAATATCTTTAAAATCGAACTGACACCGTTGCCTAAACGAAAGGTCTTCTCCAATAACAAAACGTCTTTTTCTTTGAAACGGTCGGCATTGAACGTCCCCGAATAAATCCAAGCGTCAACGCTTATTGCGTGCATCTCGGCATAGGACGAAATCGTCCTTTCCTGTCGGGCTGTAATGTCACTAAACGCACTGTCCTGAATAAATCCGTAAATCATTTATATCAACCGCTTCCATCCTTAAAAGTGCGATTAAATATTCTCCGTTTTCTCTATAGATTTTCGGTTTTGGAGGCGTTTTTTTTAAAAGCAAAGGAAACAAAAGAAAAAAACGAAAAAGACTGTTGTCAAAAAGCAACATTTGGTGTACACAAGAAAAACGGACCTTTTTCCTAAATACTCTCGGCTTTAAACACAAGTTGTCCTGCGCCGTTTAAAAAAATAACACTTCTATTCCCGTGCTAAAAAAGCATAAATCGATCCGACGCTCATTCCCGTCAAACGTGCGACTTCTGTTTTACAAAAACCCTGATCCAATAAACGGATGATCTCCTGCTCCTTTCCGTCCCAAATATGCCGGGTGTTTCTTCTGCCCCTCGGACGCCCCAAAACTTTCCCGTTTGCTTTGCGGCGTTGCAAAGCCTCTTTCGTGCGCTTGCTGATCATTTCTCGCTCCAGCTCGGCAACCAAGCCGAAAGCAAAAGCCAAAACCTTGCTTTGAACGTTATCTCCTAATTCATATCCGTCTTTGACGGTCACTACTTTTGCACCGACCTTCATACAATGTTCAAGAATAGAGATGATCATAAACAGTTTGCGTCCTAATCTGGACAGTTCCGAACAAATGATCACGTCTCCGGATCGTATTGTCTTTAGCAGTTTTCCCAGCTTGCGTTTCTCCGGCTCTTTCGTTCCCGAAACGCCGTCGTCAACAATCCAGTTTTCAATTGATAATCCGCGCTGTTCGGCCAAATCTTCAATGCCGACTTTCTGATTGTCGCAATCCTGTTTGTCCGTTGATACTCTTAAATAACCGTATACCGTCATTGCTCTGTTTTCCTTTTCTTGTTGAACATTAATCGTTTTTCAGGCGGATATGGACGATTTCTTCTTCGGTCAATGTGAATGTTTTTCTTGTCGGAAAAAAAAGAGAGGCGGTGCGTTTTCGTTTCACCGAACACTTTGACGTTGTTTTTGGTATACCGGAACGCCGTGCGGCTGTTTTCGGCGAACATCTCGATAAACATGTTTTTAACGTCGATCGCCGCCATTTTGCGGGCAACTTTATTGAGGCAGCTTAATGCCGGCGATTATACGGGCGCGGCTAATGAGTTTCTGCGCTGGAAATATGCAGGAAACAAAGTTGTTAATGGATTGCTGCGGCGGCGACAGGCGGAAAAAAAGCTGTTTGAGACTTGAATTTTTAACAGGGGTATGCTTATAATGTGTGTATCGGAAGTCAGCATGAACCGATTTTCAAAGAACACCCCCGCAGAGTTGCCGCTCTTGCGGGGGTGAGTTTTATCTACTTGCTATTTTGCTTTTAATAAAACTGCAATCGTTGAAAATGAAAAAAAGTGATCCCCGCACGGGTAGTGCCTTTCAATCTGCTGTAAGGCAGACGAAAAGCATATTACAAGTATATCCCAACGTTGACAAGGTCGGAATAGTTCCGGCCTTTTTTATTAAGGGAAGGAAAAGGAAATGAAAGAAAAATTAAAAAAAATGCTTAAAGCGTTATGGTCTAAACCGGTTCTGGCGGCCGTAATTATCGCTTTGGCCGGCGCGCTGGGTTATGAAATGTCGGCCGATGATGCCGACCGTTTGGCCTGCCTGTTCCGAGCAGCCGGTTGTTAATTGTACCTGGTAACCAGTCCGAAGCACAAAAAACGGCAGGTTAAATCCTGCCGTTTTCTGCCTTAGCGCAATAAAGCAATAAGGGCTTCAATGATTAGTTTTAATATAATTAGAAACTTAATCATTTTTGCTCTCTGCTTTACGGAAACATTACCGCGTTGGGAAGGAGCTAAAAGAAAACCGTTTGACAAAGTCAATCGTTTTTCGTATCCTAAATCTAGATGGAGTTAGGAGTGTTAGCTCCTTCCGATTTACAGATAAAGACGGTTGTTCGAGCAACCGTCTTTTCTTTTATAGCCAGATTCGTTATTCGCGCAAAGTGAAATGTAACCGCGGTCGGCGTGGCAATGCTGCATAATGAAAGGCTAAAAAAATGACTGATTATATACAGGGAAACGAATCTGAAATCAGACTGAACGATACCGAAAACAGGAGTTTTTGTTCCATTCGGCGCAAAAACCAGTTTTTATGTTTCTGTTTTTCAGATAAAGAAAAAGCCTTGTAACCGATAGGAAACAAGGCTTTGTGAAATGGTGGGCGCGACAAGGATCGAACTTGTGACCCCTACGATGTCAACGTAGTGCTCTCCCGCTGAGCTACGCGCCCGGCTGATGTTGCGTATTGCAACAAGATGATTTATGCTTTTTATAGATTTCTTTTGATGAATGCAACAAAAAAAACGCACAGAGTAAAAAAAAGTGACACAATTAAAAAATTATCCGCCGTTTTTATTGGAAAAATCAGGGAAGCCGTCTGTGCCGGTTGTCTTGTCTTCGCCGCACAGCGGGACTTTTTACCCCGAACGTTTTTTCCGTCTGACGGATCTGAAACTGGCGGATTTTCAACAGTATGAAGATGCCGCTGTTGATAAATTGTTTTCTTTTGCTCCGGCGATGGGATTGCCGCTGTTATCTGCTGTTTACGGGCGCGCCTGGGTGGATTTGAACCGTCACCCTTTGGAATTGGATCCGACGATGTTTTGCGATGCTGTACCGGCACAAATAAAGGCTGATTCCGTCCGTGTCAAAAGCGGTTTCGGTGTCATTGCGCGTCAATTAAATCCGGATACTTTGATTTATAAAGAAAAAATGCGCTTTGCCGTTGAACGCAGTCGTTTAACGGAAATTCATTTTCCTTATCATGCCGCTTTGGAAAATCTGATTAAAAAAAATCTGGATATTTTTGGCAGATCTTTGTTGTTGGATTTGCATTCGATGCCTTTGCTGCCGCCGGATTTCAGGATTAACGGCAAAATGCCCGATTTTGTGTTGGGAACCGGCGACGGAGCCTGCTGTGCCGCGCCGATTGCGGGAGCCGCCGCGGAAATATTAAGAGATTTGGGATTTTTGGTTACAATCAACCTGCCGTACAGCGGCGCATATACAACGCTGCATTACGGGCGTCCCGATTTGCGCAGTCAGGCAATGCAGATTGAAATAGGCCGTCATCTGTATTGGGATTCAAAACAATATGTGCCGTCAGAAAATTTTAATACTTTATGGCGTAAGCTGTCTTTGTTTATGGAGCGTTTTTTACAGGTATTGCCGACTTTGCCGTTGTAGGAAGTGATGAAGATTTACCGCCTGTTTTTTTCTCTGTGTTTGTTTTGTTTGCCGTTTAAAGCATGGGCGGACGATTCTTTGTTGTGTTTAAAAGAGGCGGCTCGTCTGGAAAAAAGGGAACGTATTCAGACAAATTTGCTCAGCGCGATTGCTTTGGCGGAAAGCGGGCGTTATTCAAAAAAGTATCCGTCCGGTATTGCCTGGCCGTGGACGGTAACGGCGGAAGGAAAAGGGAAATTTTATAATTCGAAACAGGAAGCTTTGGACGCTGTTAAGGCATTGCAGAGCCAAGGGGTTGAAAATATAGATGTCGGGTGTATGCAAATTAATCTGAAGTATCACCCGGACGCGTTTGACAGTATTGAAGATGCTTTGGATCCCCGGAAAAACGTTTCTTATGCGGCAGACTTTCTGAAAAGAAACTATCAGCAGACAAAATCCTGGGGCGAAGCAGCAACGCGGTATCATTCCAGGACGGTGCATAAAGCGTTTAAATATGAAGACAGATTGCTGGAGACATGGAATCGTTTGTCTAAATACGGTAATCCCGCTCAGCCGGAACAGCAGGCGAAAGTGAAAGATATTTCAAAAGAAACAGTCAACCGGCTGAATAAAAAAGTACAGCAGATCAAAAAGAAAATTCACAAAAAATCTGTGGAAAAAATCAAGCCGGGATCTCCTGAAAGCCGTGAAATGGCGGCTCAATGGCGCAAAGAAAAACTGGAAGAATATATGGCCAGGAAAAAAGCAAAACCTCAAAAAGAACCGATTTTCGAAGATGCCTTTCCGAAAGCGGAAAATAAACAAAAAAAATGACGAATTTAGACAAAAAACTTGATATACTTTTTTGATCTTTGTATACTGACCCCATGTACGGCTTATATCGGGAAAAAAAGATGTCTTCAGATGCAAATCTTCAAAAAGGGTTGTTTTGGACGCCGCGGGGCGGCAATAACGCCAAGGATATCTGGGCCAGCTGTCATACATTTTCTTCGGTAACGGAAAATAAGCAGACAGGGCATTTGGAAAAGACGACTCTGATTGTTGATCTGGGACAACATGAAAAGCCCAAGGATTTTCTGGCAGGTCAATTTGACAAAGTGGTTCCGGCTTTGGGCGATTGTCTGAACGTACCGGGGGAACCGTTACCGGAAAACAAAGCGCAGGCTGTTTTTTTGACACACGGTCATTCCGATCATATTGCGGGAATCTATGAATATATCAGGATGGGAACCCGTTTGCCTAAAATATATGCTTCTCAGCATACGCTTAATGCTTTGAAAAAGGGCTTTTTTGAAAACGGCATTGAAAAAGAACAGTGGCCCGAAATGCAGACCATCAAAGCCGGGGACGTTATTCAGGTGGGCGATATGTCTGTTGAGGCTTTCAGCGCGTCTCATTCCATTCCGGGGTGTTTCAGTTTTAAAATCAGTAATTCCGAAGGATCAATTTTTCATTCCGGGGATACAAAGGCCGATGAAACGTCATATTTGGGGCAGGGGGTAAAGCTGTCTTCTTATCAAAAGATCGGTCGGAACGGGGGCGTGGATCTGATGACATTTGATGCGACCGCGACGCATATGGCGGGCCATGCTTCTTATGAATCTGAAATTTTTAACGCGTATCGGCAGATATTTAAAGATTATACGGGAAAGCAGGTTATTGCGGCTTTGCCGGCAGCGCATATGGAACGACTGGCGTCTGTGATTTGCGCGGCGCAGGCGGCGGGCAGGGACGTGATTATTAATGGCGGCGCTTCTATGGAAAGTAATTTATTGGCGTTGAAGACGTCCGGTTATGATCTGCGGGAAAAGTGTCCCGATATCCGGATTGTCAGCGGTTCAGGCAAAGAAGTCAACACGATTGATCCTGAAAAAAGCGTGACGATTACGACCGGGATTTATCAGGAAGAGCAGTCTCCTTTTGTCAGACATTTATTGGGTGAAAATCCTGATTTTATTATGCGGAATGATGCTGTTGTTATTGCACCGACAAGTAATGATAAAAATGAAAAATTGCCTCTTTTGCTGCAAGAAAAAGTGCTCAAAGGTGTAAAGATCATTACCGGATCTTCAAAATACAGGATTTACGGGTCAGGGCATGCTCAGGCAGATGATTTTAAGGAAATTGCGCGTTATATTGCGCCCAGAACGGTCGCTCCGATTCATTGTTCTGCTCAAAAAGCGGATACTTTTAACGAATTGGCATCTAGGAACGGGTACAAAACGTTGCCCGTTTATCCGCATAACGGTGTAACAGTCAGCGTTGATCGTAAAAACGGTTGCCGAGTTGTCAATCGAAAAGAACCTCAATGGATCGGTTTGATCCATCGCGGGAAAGAAACCTCTTTCCTGAAAGTGGGAGATAACGGATACAGTACTGCCTTTCATGACCAGGATTTGGTTAAGGCTCGTCAACAAGCAGCAAAGCAATTGATTGCGGACTATCGTAATAAAAAGAATTTGACTTCTCAGGTTTCTTTAATCAATCGGAGAAAAAATGAACGATAATACGGCATGGGAAAATATTCGTTATTGGGCGGAGGTTTTAAACGAAAAATATCCTCGAACGGATTTATTGTCTTTATCGGACGATGAATTAAAAAGAATGTTGCTTTCGTTTGCTCATGTTTCCGAATTACCCGAAGAAAAGACGTATTTTTTGGCTTTGAAATCGGCGTGGGCGGTTGTTCAAAACGGCGTTGAAGATGCCGGTGACGTATCGGACGCTTATATTTAAATTTATTTATATTTACTTTTGGCGGTAATGTGTCATTCTTTGTTTAAAACAAAGAAAGGAAATTTGATGTCGAATGGTTCCGTAGGTTTGATCGCAGATGTCGGCGGGACAAATGCGCGTTTTGCCTTATGTTCCACGGCAGGGGAGTTTATTTCTCCCGTAACGTTATTATGCCGGGAATATGATTCGTTGGAATCGGCGGTTCGGGCGTACTTAAAACGGATTGATTATCGGGGGACGCCGATAAAAACGGCGGCGTTTGCCGTGGCTTGTCCCGTGTTGCAGGATTTTGTTTCCATGACAAACAATGACTGGAGCTTTTCGATTCGCGGACTGCAAAAGGCTTTAGGGTTAAATTCTTTGACGGTTGTGAACGATTTTGTTGCGCAGGCTTTGGCCGTTCCTTTGTTGACGCAAGCCCAAAAAATCAAAATCGGGACAGGAGAACCGACCGAAGGTTTTCCGATTGCCGTTGTCGGTCCCGGGACGGGGTTGGGTGTTTCGGTTTTAGTGCCTCAAAATGACGGGACGTGGAAAGCTTTAGCCAGTGAAGGCGGTCATGCGACAATGCCGGCGCCTTTTCCGGAAGAAGAGCGTGTTATTTCTTTTTTGCGTCAGGAATACGGCCACGTTTCGGCGGAACGTGTTGTTTCCGGCATGGGATTGACGAATTTATACCGGACACTGCTGAAACTGCGTGGCGATGAAAGCATTGTTCTGCCGCCCGAAGAAATATCAAAAAGGGCGTTGGCCGGGGATTCGTTGTGCCGGGAGGCCGTTCAGATGATGTTCGGGCTTTTGGGGACATTGGCGGGTAATTTGGCATTGACGGTGGGAGCTTTGGGCGGTGTTTACATTGCCGGCGGCATTATTCCCAGGGACGGCTTGCTGGAGATGTTTAAAGAATCGTCTTTCAGGATCAGATTTGAGGCCAAAGGGCGTTTTACGTCTTATCTGTCGCGGATTCCGACGTATGTTATGGCTTTGGATTATCCGGCTTTTTTAGGATTATCGGGAATTATTCAAAAAAATAGTGATAATTGAAAAAAAGTCTTGCAAAGCCAGTCTGATATCTATATAAACGTTTTTGTTGCGGGGGTGTAGCTCAGTTTGGTTAGAGCGTCGGCCTGTCACGCCGAAGGTCGCGGGTTCGAGCCCCGTCACTCCCGCCATTAAAAAAGGCCTGCGAGAGCAGGCTTTTTTTAATGCGAGAAAGGGGCGAGAACCCGGGAGAGGTGCTAAGCAAAAACAGTGAAACTGTTTTTGTCTGCAAACCCAATGAACCTTAAATGAGCAAGGGAGTAAAAATACGACCGCAGCGAATTGTAGGTGGAATTGGCTAAGCAAAAACAGTGAAACTGTTTTTGTCTGCAAACCCAATGAACCTTAAATGAGCAAGGGAGTAAAAATACGAC
>CALYBD010000034.1 GCA_944393745.1 uncultured Alphaproteobacteria bacterium
TTACCGTCGTTTTCAGCGGTCGGCGTTTCCGGCGCTTGTTCGTCTTTACCGTCGTTTTCGGCGGTCGGCGTTTCCGGTGGTTGTTCGTCTTTACCGTCGTTTTCGGCGGTCGGCGTTTCCGGCGCTTGTTCGTCTTTACCGTCGTTTTCGGCGGTCGGCGTTTCCGGTGCTTGTTCGTCTTTACCGTCGTTTTCGGCAGTTGGCGTCCGCTGTTCAGGTTCTTTGTCCTGCATATGATCTAAAGCCCGGTAACCTAACCCCTGTTCTCTCATGCTTTCGACAAACTCTTTCCCGATTTCATCAGGTTCTTTAATTTTCGCTTTTTTGCGTGCGCTTTCAAGTTTATCAAAGCGTTCGTCAATACTTTCGGCATGATTACGGTCAATGGCGTGTTTTTCGGCCAAGGCATCGCCTTCAGCTTCCAATTCTTTGGAGGGCGTATAGCCAATTACTTTCATTCCCATGGCACGCATTGCCAGGTACATTTGTTGTTTGTATTCTTCAGGACCTTCTAATGTCGCAGCCGTCCACCCTTTTTCCATTCCCAAACGGACAGCGGCCATACAATCCTCAAAGGAAATTTGGGGTTCTCTGGTTCCGTCTTTTTTGACATAGGTATCGTAATGGACATCAACTTGATTCGGACGGTTATAAATTCTGTTGCCCGATTCCAATTCCATTTTGACATACGGGTTTTTCTCATCACCGCTGTTGTCTTCAAGAGTCCGTACTTTTAATTGGGAGAACGGGCACTTACGGGACGGATCATCATAGTTATCTTCTACCAGCGTATATCTGTTTTTAAATGCCGTATTCAATAACTGCTGTTTTAAATCGCTGGTTCTGGTCGGATCAGGGGTCGGCGTCGGTGTATTTACATCTTCGGGACCGTCCACAACAACACCGAAAGAACCGGTTCTGCCGGCAGGTGCCTGTCCTTCGTTTTCATTTGTGGGCGCCTGCGGTTCAGGTTCTTCCTGTCCGTCATTTTCATTTGTGGGCGCCTGCGGTGCAGGTTCTTCCTGTCCTTCGTTTTCATTTGTGGGCGCCTGCGGTTCAGGTTCTTCCTGCCCTTCATTTTCATTTGTGGGCGCCTGCGGTTCAGGTTCTTCCTGTCCGTCATTTTCATTTGTGGGCGCCTGCGGTGCAGGTTCTTCCTGTCCTTCGTTTTCATTTGTGGGCGCTTGCGGTTCGGGTTCTTCCTGCCCTTCGTTTTCGGCCTCAGGTTTTGTCGGAACGTCTTCATAGTCAACGTCCTGGACGTTTTCATCCTGATATTCCGGATTGACTTCGTTTAACATCATCGGGCCGGCATTTGATGATTCGGCAGCTTGAGCCATAAACTTATTGGCGGCATCTTTAAGATTTTTCAGATTGGACAGTAACTGCGAATCCAAATTCTGGCTTTCGGCACGATCATAAAGCTGGTCTAAAAAGGCGGAAGCTTTTTGTGTCGCTTCAGGGAAAGACATTCCGGAAGCCTCATATTCGCCAACCAAATCTCTTAAATTAACCATGAATTCTTCCAGAGATTCTTTTGTCGGTTTCTGTGCAGCTTCGCCAAAAGCCTGAAGGACATCAGCTTCTTTTCCATGCAATTCCAAGGGTTCCTGTGCTTTTTCAGGCATTTCGTTTTCTCTGACAGCGACCATTTCAGCCGTTTGTCCAAGAGGTACAGGGTGTAAATCCTGCGTTGCTTCCTGTTCGGCTGTCGGTTCTACGCGTACAGGGTGTAAATCCTGCGTTGCTTCTTGTTCAGCCGTTGGTTCTACGCGTACAGGGTGTAAATCCTGCGTTTCTTCCTGCTGCAAACTTTCCGCGTGTTCCGGAATTTGAACAAAGTTTGCCGTGTTTTCTGCATCTTGAACGTTTTCAGCCATGTTTTCATTCCCTTCTTTCTTTTTCATAACATCGTAATAACCTGCGACCTGGTCTGCTGCTTTGTTGGCCCAGCTGACCATTGTTGGCACCTTTTTTGCGGCGGGCGTATTGCCGGCGGCCAAAGCCTCGTTATAAACTTCGTCCAAAGTGTTATTAAGGGTCGCCGTTACTTCCTGCGGTGTCATGCCTTTACTTAAACTGTCCTGCATCAAAGCGTCTAAACTGGCATAGAAGTCTTCTTTGTTTTTCTTGTTGTTTTCTCCGCCTGTTTCCGAAGCATAAGTTGCAGCGCTTTCTTTAAATTGTTCTAAAGGTGTTTTTGTTCCCGGTTCGTTTGTTTGTTCGCCGGAACCGTTGACGGCATCATAATAACGTCCGACACGATCCATGGCTTTATCGGCCCAGTTTTGCATTGTTGTTATTTTTCCGTCGCCGAATTTATTGTCATCGGCCAAACCGTCGGAACGAATTTCATTCAAAGTCCGGGACAGATCCTGTTTAATTTCATCAGGCGTTTTTCCCGCTGCCAGACTTTCTTTGACAAAACCGTCAAATTCCGCATAAAAAGCCGCTTTGTTGGCTTTGTTTTTTTCTGCTCCGCCCTGGGAAGCATAAGCTGTTGCCGCTTCTTTAAACTTATCGGCCGAGACACGAGCTTCTTGTGATTTTTCGGTCGAAGCCTCTTTTCCAGCGGATTGTTCGGGGTTGGCTTCTTTAAAGAATGAAGAAGCCCGTTCGTAAGGTATATGGTATTTTGCTTCAAAATTGGCAGCCGACTGTTCCGGCGTTAATTTTTCACCGGTTTTTGTATTATAGTTGGCTAAACGGGGAGCATGCTGCGAAAAATAGGATTTTATCGCATCATCATAAGAAATGCCGTTTTTCTCTGCAAAAGCTTCTTTTGCCTGTTCCGGTGTTAATTTTTCGCCGGTTTGCGTATTATAGTTGGCCAAACGGGGCGCATTCTGCGAAAAATAGGATTTCATCGCATCATCATAAGAAATGCCGTTTTTCTCTGCAAAAGCTTCTTTTGCCTGTTCCGGTGTTAATTTTTCGCCGGTTTGCGTATTATAGTTGGCCAAATGGGGCGCATTCTGCGAAAAATAGGATTTCATCGCATCTTCATAAGACATACCGTTTTTTTCCGCGAAAGCAACTTTCGCTTCTTCCGGTGTCAATTTTTTACCGGTTTTTGTATCGTAATTGGGTAAGGACGGGGCTTTTTGTGCAACAGTCGGAGTCGCTTGTTCACTTTTATCAAGAGCGTCATCTTCTGCCCAATTCTGTTGCATCTGCCGTTTCATGGCTTCGCGCTTTTCCGGATCAGCGATCTCTTTATCAACGTTGGCCAGCATTTCTTTCCGTATGGCATCTCTCATCGCATCTGATTGGCGGTCAAACTCTTGGTCAAAAGCTTGAATATCATTTTGATCCGTATTCTCGGCAATCGTTTGTTTGTTTGTTTCTTCAGCCATAATATCCTCCCATCAAAGATACTTTATATACAGTATCATACTTTTTTTAGAAAATATATGACAAAATTTTGAAAAAAATTTTTTCATTTTTATTTGGGAAAAACAGGATCTCTTGTCAAAATTTGACAAAAAAGGCCGCGTTTGTTTTTTTACGCGGCCTTTGTTTTTTTGAAAAGTTTTTATTTTTCCAAAACCTTTACGCCCGGCAGAATTTTGCCTTCCATCCATTCCAGGAAAGCGCCGCCCGCGGCAGACAGATAGGATAATTTGTCCGCAACACCGGCTTTTTTCAGCGCGGAAACAGTATCGCCGCCGCCGCCGATGGATTTTAATCCCTTGGCTGTCAGGTCGGCAACCGCTTCGGCAATCGCAAAAGTCGCTTTGTTAAACGGTTTGATTTCAAACGCGCCGACAGGGCCGTTCCAAATAACCGTTTTGCATTCCGCCAGCTTTTTGACAACTTCGTCAACGGATTTCGGTCCGATGTCCAAAATCATCATGTCGGCCGGAACAGCGTTAACGTCTACCGTTTCATTTTCGGCGTTTTCGGCAAATTCCTTGGCCACGACAACATCAACCGGCAGGATAATTTCACATTTTGCCGCTTCGGCTTTTTTCATGATTTCACGCGCCGTATCGGCCATTTCCTTTTCACACAGGGAATTGCCGACATTTACGCCTTTGGCAAACAGGAACGTGTTCGCCATGCCGCCGCCGATGACCAGCTTGTCCACTTTGGCAACCAGATTGCCCAGCAGATCCAGCTTTGTGGAAACTTTTGCACCGCCGACAATGGCCGCAACCGGACGAACCGGATTGCCCAAAGCGGCATCCAAAGCTTCCAGTTCAGCCTGCATCAGCAGACCGGCCGCGTTCGGTTTCAATTTCGCCATGCCTTCGGTTGACGCATGGGCGCGGTGAGCGCAGGAAAAAGCGTCGTTGACGTAAAGATCAATGTCTTTTGCCAGCTTGGCGGCGAATTCGGGATCGTTCTTTTCTTCCTGAGCATAAAAGCGCAGGTTTTCCAGCATAATGACGTCACCGTCTTTCATTGCTTTGATCGCAGCTTCGACTTTGGGGCCGATGCAGTCGTCAACGAAAACGATTTTCTGTCCCAGAGCTTTTTCAACGTCGGGAACGATCTGTCCCAGTGACATTTCGGGGACAACCTGACCTTTGGGACGGCCGAAGTGAGAAGCAATAACGACTTTTGCTCCCTTGTCCGTCAAAGCTTTGACTGTCGGAACAAAACGGTCGATACGGGTTGTATCCGTTACTTTTCCGTCTTTAAACGGAACGTTTAAATCGGCGCGGACAAAGACGACTTTGCCTTTGGCGTCCAGATCTTTGATTGTATTAAAATGAGCCATTTTTCGTTTCCTTTTAAAAAGAAGCGGCTCCCTCCTTTGAGGGAGGAAGCCGCTTTTCGGTTTAAATTCTTAGATGAACTTTGCCATCGCAACGGCTGTGTCGGACATACGGTTGGAGAATCCCCATTCGTTGTCGTACCAGCTCATGATGCGCAGGAAGTTGCCGTCAATAACTTTTGTCTGATCGGCATGGAAGATCGAGCTGTAGCTGGTGTGCGTGAAATCAACGGAAACCAGCGGCAGGTCATTGTAGCCCAAAATGCCTTTCAGACGACCGGATTCGGAAGCTTCTTTCATTGCGGCATTGACTTCTTCTTCGGTTGTGTTCTTGGACAATTCGACCTTCAGGTCAACAACGGATACGTCCGGAGTCGGAACGCGAATCGCGGATCCCTGCAGTTTTCCGGCCAATTCCGGCAAAACCAGACCGACAGCCTTTGCGGCGCCCGTCGTCGTCGGAATCATGGACAAAGAAGCCGCGCGGGCACGATATAAGTCTTTGTGCAGTGTATCAACCGTGCGCTGATCGCCTGTGTAAGAATGAATCGTCGTCATATAGCCGCGGACAATGCCGAATTTATCGTTCAGGACTTTGGCCACCGGAGACAGGCAGTTCGTCGTGCAGGAAGCATTGGAAACAATTTTGTGTTCTGCCGTCAGTTTGTCGTCATTAACGCCGTAAACAACCGTCAGATCGGCGCCTTTGGACGGAGCGGAGACCAGAACGCGTTTGGCGCCGGCTTCCAGATGGACTTTCGCTTTGTCGGCGTCCGTGAAACGGCCCGTGCATTCATAAACGATATCAATGTCCATTTCTTTCCAAGGCAGCTTTGTCGGATCGGCTTCGGCCAGAACTTTTACGGTTTTTCCGTTTACCGTAATGGAATCTTCCGTTGCGGAAACTTCACCGGGGAAAGGTCCGTGAACGGAATCGAACTTCAATAAATGAGCATTGGCTTTCGGCGAACCAAGGTCGTTGATCGCAACGACATCAACATCTGTACGGCCGGATTCAGCCAAAGCGCGGAAAGCCAAACGACCGATACGGCCAAATCCATTAATCGCAACGCGAACTGCCATGTATTTTCTCCTTAAATAACAAAAATGTTTTTTAATGATGCACTCTTTAATCCTAAAGAATGCGGACTGAACTTCAAAAGCATTTTATATTTGCCACAAATTGAAAAAAAAAGAAAGACTTTCCTTCGGATTAAATCATATTTACGATGTTTTTTTTTAACCTGTTGTTTTTTAATAAGAATTTTTATAAATTCTTTTTTTGATCAAAGACGTCCGGGGCTTTGAAGCGTCCCGAAAAAACGATTCGCCGCAAAATGTGACGAACAAAACTGTTTTGTTGCAAAAAAATATGTTACAACCAAAGCAGAGGTGTTCTTTTTGCTTTATACTTGCCGCTAACGGAGGAAAAATGAAATCAATACGCTTTTTTTTAACGGCCGGCTGTTTTTTGATCAGCGGCTGTGCCATAACGCATTATGACAGTCTGGATCAAAAACCGCAGACCGATATTTTAGTTTCTTCCAATGTTCCCGCGCAAGTCTGGATCAATAATCAAAAAGTCCAGGATACAGCCAAAGAACACCTGTTAACGCAGGCCGGAATGGACATCGTGACGCTTAAGGCCGAAGGGTATCATGACGCGCAGGTGATTGTTTTCCGTTCTTTGCCGGAAAAGAAAAACGTTACCTCGCATCAAAGTGTTGTTTCCTGGACAACCGAAAGAAGTGCCGATATCAGCTCTGATCTGTCCGACATCAGCGCGGACGCCGCAACAACCAGTCCGACTTCAACGGTGATGTTGCCGGTTAACCTGGTTAAATTTGCCGTAAACATAGCCGTTTCGCCGTTCAGTTTTACAACGGATTTTAATCCGTTCGGCTATTATCTGGCGTATGATAAAAATCAGTTTTATGTTGAAATGATGCCGCTTGATGCTTCCGAAGTCTCTGTTGCAGAGGCGTTCAGAATGCAGGTGAAGGTCTTTGTTTTAAAGAATTATCCCGAACTGGCCAAGGCCAATCCGGAATACATTGCGGCTTTATCGCGCTTTTCCGGTATAACGCAAGACGACGCCAAAGCCGTTTTGTCCGGGACGCAAACGCCGGCCGAAGCCGCCGATGCAATCGCCGAAAAAATGGCAACTGTTCACGGCGATTGATCAATTCAGCGGAAAAGCGGCGTTTAAAGCGTCTGTTTCTTCTCGGGACAGGTAAATAAACTGAGACTGGAAAAAAGCATTCAGACTTTCTTCGTCCGGGGATTTAACCAAAACACCGACATTGTCTTTTGCCAACAGCCAGGCCAGGACAATCTGGCGGGGTGTCGCATCATTTTTTTCGGCAATTCTTTGCAGCACACCGTTTTCATATGCCGAAGGATAAACGTCCATCGGAGCATAAGCAATCAGCGGAATTTTCTTTTTTCGGCAATAGGGCAGCAATTCTTTTTCCATTTGCCGGTGAACCAGATTGAAATAAGCCTGATTCATTTCCGTTTCGGCGGCTTCTTTAAAAGAAAGCCATTCTTTTAAGTCACTTAAATCAAAGTGCGATACTCCGAAAGCCCGTATTTTCCCGGCGTTTTTTAAGTCAACAAAAGCTTCCAGTACTTCTTCGGGTCGAGTGTTGCGGGAAACGCTCCAGTGCAACAGGTACATATCCAGATAAGTTGTTTGCAGACGTTCAAGACTTTTGTCACAGGCCTCAATGATTTTTTCGTACGTTGCAAATTCGGGGGACACTTTTGAAGTCAGAAAAACTTCTTTGCGGCAATCGGCAACGGCTTCGCCCAGAACTTCTTCCGCACCGCCGTTTCCGTACATTTCCGCCGTGTCAAAAACGCGATAACCGATTTCCAAAGCACGCCGGATTAAGGCTGTTTCTTTGAAATACGCACCGGCATCTTCGCCCAGATACCACATACCCAGTCCGATCGCGGGGATGATGCGTCCCGACGGAAGAGTTATTGTTTTGTTTTGTTGCCCTTTTTGCATCTGTTCAGCATAAAATGATCCAACCGTTTGAACAATATGAAATTAAGATAAAAGAAATCAATAAAACGGCGAAAGTTTCCCGGTCAGTTCCGCATAGAGTATAAATAGTTAAAGAAAAATACAGGCAAAAAACCGACGCAAAAAACAGTCAGAATAAAACTTTATTTTCTGAAAAAAAGCATGACCGGTTAAAGAAAGAATGACGTTTATCTAAAAAAAGACCCCCGCGTTGTACGGGGGTCGTTTTGTTTAACTTCTTTGCTTTTTTGAATTTAAAATCATGTCCATCGCTGTTTTTTTGGTGCCGATGTCAAAATTTTTCAAATTCAACGGCGAAACACGTTCGGCTTTTTTCAGGCTGGCCGCGTATTTTTTCATTGTTTCAAACGTACGCAAGTCTTTTGCCTTTAAAGCCTTGGCCGTTTGCGGATTGCCCGTAAAGGTTTCCACCAGATATTTATGGGTTTCGGCAACGTCCTGGAACAAAGCTGCGGCCGTGTTCTTGTCCATGCTGCCCATGGCCATCTGATACTGAGCCAATGCCGCCGTCGGTTTTTGTTTTGCCTTTTGATCAATCAGGCGGGACAAAACAGGATCCGAGGATACTTTTGCCCATGCTTCTTTATCCGAACGAATGGCAAAAGCGGCAATCTGCGTTTCTTTTTCGGCCAGCAAAGCTTTTTTAAAGTCTTTGTTTTCGGAGCGAAGAGAATCAATTTGTTCCTGCGGGCTCATTTTAGCCGGTTCACGGTTATAAGCCTTCAACAAAGCGTTGCTCATTGCCGTTGCCGCGCGCAATTCATTTTTAATAAAGTGAACAATTGCGGCATCGCCCGAAACTTCCGTTGTTGATTTAATCTGATCCAACTGCTTTTTAATGCTCTTATTGGCTTTGAGCATTTCTTCGACATTCGGTGCCTGATCAATAACGGCATCAACGACCTTTAATTTTGTTCCGGCAAAGACGTCTTTTTGACCTTTGTCGTCTTTACCTGTCGTCCGCAGCGTTTCTTTTTCTTTGCCCAGAATATCGTGCATTTCTTCGCGTGAAGAAACGCTTTCCAGCTTGTCGAACAGATCAGACTGATACTGTGCCACGCTTAAACGTGTCATCATTTCCATGTTTTTGCGCAAAGTCTGCTGTTTGATCAGCTTTGCCTTTAACGCCGGCGAGAAATTCTGTTCCGGTGCGGGTAACCCCAGATTTGCAGACAGCTGAGCCGCTTCTATATAAGCGTTAAATTCACGCTGAACTTCGTATTCTTGAGCCAGCTTGTTGTTATCAATCGGCATATGATCGCGCGATTCCTGAACACGCTGCATCATCTGTTCGTATTTCGGGTGTGATTCCCCTTTGGCCAAAGCAATCGAAATCTCGGCCATCTGCTGGCGAGTCAGGCCGTAAGTTTCGGACATCACCTGCGCCTGTTTGATTACTTCCAGATCGCTCATTTTTTGCAAAGATCCGTCTGCCAGATGTTCTTTGGCCCATTTAACGGTTGCGTCAATAACGTCCGTCGTGTGATAAGCCAGCGGAGAACCCAGCTTTTTGATCGTATCGGCAACCTGGCGATCCGCCATCAGTTGTTTGAAATTGTTTTCGTAATCCGGATCATTCGGATTTAAAGCATGAGATTTGGCTTCGGCTTCACGCAGTTTTTTCATAAAGTCGGTGTCATACTTTGTATCTTCCAAACGGCGATCAACGCACATGCGCAGATATTCGATACGGCAGTCGCCCCATAATTCGGCGCATTTCGTTGTTCCGAAATCACGAGCCAGCTGCAAAACGGCGTGCGCGTCCGCAATGCATTCCGTACGATGACGGCACATGACATTGTCTAATTCCGTTTCAGTGATTTTTTCTACGGAATTGTAGGCTGAAGCATAATTATGATCCGTTGCGTGCCCCAGTTCATGATACAGAACCAAACGACGGAATTCATCACGCGAGATTCCTTCCTGCAAACGGCGTTCTTCCGCACCGATCACCATGTCCAGCACATTGGCGGTCATCGCATCGGGATTATCGCCGACGACCAGATTAACGTTACCCAAACCGGCCAGGTTTTCCGTTGTGGGAGCAACGGCGGCACGCATGGAAAACGGATTGCGATCCGTAATGCCGGCTTCGGAAACGGATTTCAGGATTTCTTCCTGTGTCAGGAAGGTCTGATTGTTACCCGCCGCGGCTTTTTGCAGTTTTTCTTCGACGTGTAAATACAAGGATTTGCCCAGGCTGCGGTCATCTTCGGTATCCAGCAGATAACGTCCCTGAACGGCATCCGGATCTATAATAAAAAGAGTAACGCCGGGCATAACCGTGCGGAATCGTTTTTCCATTGATTCAAAGAATTTGTGCGCTTCCGTATCCAATGCCGGAGACTGAGCCTGTTCCTGCGCCGATTTCACATACAGTTTGTCGGGCGTTTCGCTCATATTGATAAAGGTTGTTTTTCCTTTTTCCAGCAAATTAAAGAACGGACGTTCCTGTAAATGATCGGGACGTTCCAGTCCGCTTTCAAAAACGGAAATTTTGCCGGCCTGCATAAAAGCATCAAGCAAAGGAAGGCGAGTTTGTTTTTCTTTGTTTTCTTCAGCCATAACGATTCCTAACATATCTATGACAAAAATTTACACTCTGTTTGCATCATGTGACGGTTTGGCAAAAATGTCAAGAAAAAATTTAGACAAATAAAGGTTTTTTTTCTGAAATTATTTTTTATCTTTCTTTGATTCCTGCCGTATAAACGTTTTTTTGTTTTAACGAAAAGTAAATTATTTTCGGCGACACGGCCTTCATACGCCCGGAAGGCTATCTTTGCCGATGGCTTCTGTTTGCTTACAGTAGTCCGACGCAAACACATCAGGAGGAAAAACGTATGGTCGGACAAGGCGTAAAAAATGAGGAAATTTTGTTCCGCGGCGTTGTGAAATGGTTGATTTTGGCAGGAATTTGCGGCCTTGTGACCGGCAGTGTGGTCGGTTTGTTTTTAATCGTGTTGTTTCGTTGCATTGATTTTGTTGACGCTTTGCCGGATTGGAAAGTGATGTTAATTCCCGTCGGTTTGCTGGCCAGCCTTTACAGTATTAAAATTTTTGCGCCCGCAGCGGCGGGGCACGGCACGGACAAAGTCATTGCGGCGATTCATTATAAAGGAGGAAAAGTACCGTTTAAAGTAGTGCCGGTTAAAATCATTGCGACGCTTTTTACACTGGCACCGGGTTGTGTTGTCGGAACGGAAGGTCCCGGCGTGCAAATCGGTGCCGGACTGATGTCCGGTTTGGCCGATCGTTTGAATATGAGCGAAAAAGAACGTAAAAAATTGGTCGTCTGCGGCGCTGCGGCTGCGTTGTCTTCTGTTTTCGGCGCGCCGGTGGCAGGTGCCGTGTTCGGTGTTGAAGTTTTGTTCGTCGGGGAACTTTTTTATCCGATTTTGCTGCCGGCTCTGATCAGCGGGATTACGGCTTATATGGTTTGTTTGCAGCTGGGTGTACCGTATAATATGCCCGTCCCCGATATTCCCGTTTTGGATCCGTCTGTCCTGCTGTGGTGTATCCCCGCGGCGGTTTTTTTCGGAGCCGTCTGTATTTTTCATATCGGGTTTATGCATTTTATTTCACGTCTTTTCCAAAAAATACGTTGGCCGGATTGGGTGAAAAGCCTGATCTCCGCGGTATTGATTTTAGGAGTCGTCGCCTTTTTTGGAGAAACTTTTCTGGGCATGGGGGAACGGGGACTTAATCAGGTTTTGTCCGGATCGGCTTTGGCCTGGTATGCGTTGGGGGTGAAGTCGTTTTTGTTGGCGGTGACACTTTGCGGCGGGGGATCAGGCGGTGTTCTGACGCCGACTTTTTATATCGGTGCGGCTGCCGGCGGCTTGTTTGCCGAGGTATGCGGACTTGATGTCGGATTTTTCGGCGCACTGGGGTTTGTCGGGTGTATTGCCGGTGCCGTCAATACGCCTTTGGCCGCCGTTTTTTTAGCCGTGGAATTGTTCGGCGCGCAAATGGCGCCGTTTGCGGGAATGGTTTGCATTGTCAGCTATATGATCTCGGGCGCCAGAAGCCTGTATCCGACACAGATTTTAATCAGACCGAAATCAGATGATTTTGTCTTGGCAGACCCGCAGGATAAAAAGAGCTGGGAAATAAAGCCGATTGAAAATTCTGCAAAATAAAAACTGGATAGAATGTCGAAAAAACATTATTCTTAAAAAAAGAAAATCAAAGGCGGAGGCAAAATATGGTCTATCCTTTTCGGCGGGCGGCGGCTCGTTTTATTGATTATCTGCTGTGGGGAATGTTATCTGTTGTCGTCCTGGGGGAAAAAACAGGGGACGGTTTTACGCCGTCATGGCTTTTTTATGCGTCTTTTTGGGTGTATATCTTTGTCGAAGCCGCTTTGATTTCGATTTTTGCCACGACTGCCGGCAAAAAGCTGCTGGGAATTTATGTCTTTGCGCCGGACGGCAAAAAGCTGTCTTATCCGTCATCGTTGAAAAGATCATTTTTGGCTTTTGGCGCGGCGATAGGGTGCTTTTTGCCTTATATTTCTTTTATTCTGCCCGTGTATGCTTTTTATCGGTTGGTAAAATATAAGGCGGTTTTTTGGGATCTGGCCGCTCCTTCAATTGTCAGGCAGGTTAAAACGACTCTGCTGGACAAGATTTTGTTGACGGTTTTTATTCTGTTTATGCTGACCGGCTATTTTATGACGGCCAGAACGGCCATGATTTATCGTGCCATGGATTTCGGCATTATCGAAGAAGAAGTCCTGTCATCATATTTTAACGATATCCGGCCGCAAATGCTGCAGGCATTATCCGAAAATTCCGTTTTATCGCCGGAAGCCGCCGTCCAAACACTGCGTTCTTTAAAACAGGTGCAAAAAAAACTGCAGTATCAAAAAGAAGAACTGCTGTTGATTCAGGATATGTTGCAACAAAGAATTGACAGAATGCCCGTCAGTGAAATGCGGCAGGTTCGTCAAAGGCAGCTGGACGTTTTTATGGGAAAAATGAACAGTTTTCTGTTCGCCGAAAGTATGCGGGTCAGTCTGTTTGAAAATATCGTCGGCTTTTTTAAATCAAAGGATAAAAACGTCTATGAGCTCGTTAACGGCCGGCCGGTTTTTCAGGATTCCGAAATGGCACGGCAGTATGACAACTTTATGATACAGTTGCAGGCTTTTCTTTCTTTTCCGATGTTTTAAGGATCAGGCGGCCTGTTGTACGGAAACGGCCGAATTTTCTTCACGGCGGTAATACCTGTCCAGAACAAAAATCTTCAGGACGGCGCCGGCAATGGAAATAATCAACCCCCAGCGCAGGTCAATCCCTGCGGCGGTCAGGCCGGCGCACAACAACATGGCCGAAACGGCGCCGGTATCCCAGCCCAGTTCGGTATAATAAGTGAAATAAAGCGGGTGATGCGCTTTTTTGGTGGCGTTATATACGGCGGTCATCAATCCCGTCATTGAAAAACAATAAGCAATTGCGGCAAAAAAGTCGCATGCGATAATAACGGGAACCGTATAAGCGAACAGCCCGCGCACGGACAATACAATGATATGCAGTCCGTAACCGATGTAACAGACCAACCGGCCTTTTCCTTTATCAATCATTTTGCCGAAAATAATGCTGCCGACGGCTCTGAAAAACGCGGCCAGAGCCAGAATAAAGCCGAAGCTGCCGAAATTTTCGCTTAAAATCATAAAAACGATCAGCGGCCAGATTGCTCCGGCCTGATAAAACAGGCCGTCTCCGACAAAGACGATAAAGCCGAACGGATCAATTTTCTTTTTTTCTTCTTTTGTCGGTCGGGAAGGCAAAGGTAAAGACGGCGTTTTTAATAAAGGCAAAATGGCCCCTAACGTTAAAACGAACGGCATCATAAAAGCATAAAAGGCATTAAAAGACAGCAAAATACCGCCGACGGCCGGGCCGATAACGGCGACAATCGTCGCAATGGCATCGCGTATGCCGACGCAGGCGCCCCTGTCTTTTGTTTCGCCGATTGAGGCAAAATAGTTATGATACGGTACCCAATACAGCACATCTGCCAGCCCCGAAATCAACATAAAAGGGATCAGATGCCAGCTTAACCCTTCAATCGGCAGCATGGCCGGATAACGGCAGGCGAAAACAGCCGTGCCGAGCGCCAAAGTAAAATGAACTCCCTTTTTTAAACAAAAGTACATGGCAACGGGACGGGTCAGCGTGCGCACAAACAGCATACCGGCATAAATTGTAAAGGCTGCCGGCAAAGAAAGCCCTTGTTTATACAAATAGGCCAGCGTGAACATGGAACACATTTCCCAACCCATGGCGCGCAGGCCGTAATGGACGTTCAGGAAATTCAAATCTCTGTTTGAAAAAAGGGACATTTGATCAACGTCTTTTAAAAAGTCAGATTTTTTAAAGCGGCTTTAAATTCTTCTGCCAGATCCGGTCTGTCAAGAGCATATTCGATATTGGCCATCAAAAAGCCGATTTTATTGCCGCAGTCAAAGCGTTTTCCTTCAACGCGCATGCCATGGAACGGGACTCTGTCCAACGTTTCGGCCATGGCGTCCGTCAGTTGGATTTCGCCTTTTGCGCCGGTTTTTTGTTTGTTCAGTTCACTGAAAATTTCCGGTGATAAAATGTATCGGCCCAGAATGGCACAACGCGACGGTGCAGTCCCCGGTGCCGGTTTTTCAACCATGCCGTTGACTTTGACCAGCTTACCGTCGTCCGAAGACAGACTTAAAATGCCGTAACGGGAAGTCTGATCTTCGGGAACGTCTTCGATGGCGACCAAATTACCGGCCGTTTTAGGGTATTCGTCAACCATTTGTTTTAAACACGGCGTTTTGGCATGAAACAGATCGTCCGGCAGTAAAACGGCAAAAGGTTCGTCACCGACCAGATCGCGGGCACACCAGACAGCATGTCCCAATCCTTTGGGTTCGCTTTGCCGGGTGTAAGAAATTTTTCCCGAATCGAGCGTGCAATCTTTTAAAAAATTCAACAGATCCGTCTTGCCGTCTTTTTGCAACAGCCGTTCCAGATTGGTATTGGAATCGAAATGGTCTTCAATGGCGGTTTTTCCGTGCCCCGTGACGAAAATGAAATGTTCTATTCCGGCGGCGATGGCTTCTTCCACGGCGTATTGAATCAGCGGTTTGTCAACAACGGGCAGCATTTCTTTCGGCATGGCTTTGGTCGCCGGTAAAAATCTGGTCCCCAGACCGCCGACGGGAAAAACGGCTTTGCGCACACGAACTGTCATAGCAATTCCTTTCTTTCGATCAATAAAAATTATTTTTTTGTTTTACCCTATTCTTTTCAAGAAAGAAAATACAAAAATAAATTGACAATGGCTTTAGACATTGCCAATTTAGGCATGGTAAAAAAACCAAACGAAAAAATATATCTTTCCTGATAAGGAATTAAAGTAAAAGAACAGCTGAAAAAGAACCGAAAATAACCAGGAGTTATTACCGTGAATTTTGTTTTCCTTTCGCCGCATTTTCCGACTCATTACGTGAATTTTGCGGATCGCCTGAAAAAAATGGGCGTTAATGTGCTGGGAATCGCCGATTCTCCGTACGATTCTTTAACGGATCAGTTAAAGGAGTCTCTGACCGAGTATTATCGTGTCGATAATATGGAAAATTACGATGAAGTCATGCGTGCCGTGGCTTATTTCGTGCATAAGTACGGTCGGATCGACAGGTTGGAATCATTTAATGAATACTGGCTGGAAACAGATGCACGCTTGCGTACTGATTTTAATATCGAAGGAACAAAATATCCCGAGGTTTTGGAAAGCAAGCGCAAGTATCTGATGAAAAATCATTTCGAAAAAGCCGGTGTTCCGTCCGCGCGCTGTCATTGTGTCACGACGCGGGAAGAAGGGGCAAAATTCGTCAAAGAAGTCGGCTATCCCGTTTTTGTCAAACCGGATATCGGGGTTGGTGCTTATGCGTCTTACTCCATTAAAAACGATGAAGAATTTAACAGATTCTATGACAATTATCCGCCTGTTCCCTATGTGATGGAAGAATTTGTCAACGGTTTGATCGTTACGTTTGACGGTATTTCAAATTATGAAAACGAACCGATTTTCATGACCAGTCATGTTTTCCCGGAAAACGTTGCGGAAACGGTTAATGCGGGTGATGATCTGCGTTATTATTCCGTTTTAAAGATTGATCCGAAACTGGAAAAGGCCGGTCGGGCCGTGTTATCGGCTTTTAATACGACGGCGCGCTTTTTTCATTTTGAATTTTTCAAATTGTACGAAGATAAAAAAGGGTTGGGCAAAAAAGGCGACTATGTTGCTTTGGAAGTCAATATGCGTCCGCCCGGCGGTTGTATGCCCGAACTGATGAATTACGAACACGACACGGACGTTTATCAGATGTATGCCGATATGATCGTGCATGACAAGCTGTATCAGCCGACCGAAAAGAAATACATCGGGATCTATGTCGCGCGCAAAGACTGCTTTAATTATGTTCATTCCCATGAAGAAATCTGTGAAAAATATGCGGACAATCTGATGCAGTATCATGATGTTGATGCTATTTTTGCTCCGGTTATGGGGGATCATATGTATTTAATGCGGGCTTTGACGCAGGAAAAGACAGATGAAATTATCAACTTTGTTCAGGAAAAGTACTGATGAACATTGAATATTACAATGAATACAGCCCGTCTTTGGGCCGTCATATGGAATTAAAGGTCTTCGGCCATGCGGGAAAGCCGATTTTGGTTTTCCCGTCTCAATGCGGTCGTTTTTATGAATATGAAGGTTTTGGCATGATTGATGCCGCTTCCGGTTTTATTGAGGAAGGGCGCGCGCAGTTTTTCTGTGTGGACGGTTTGGACTGGGAAACGTTTGTTTGTGCCAACTGGCCCGGTGACAGGCTGTATCGTTTCGAACAGTATTTTAACTATGTCTGTGAAGAAGTTGTTCCGTGGGCTTTGGATATTAATGCGATGGGCAGTAATTATCGTGCCGGCGGCATGATGACGACAGGGTGTTCGATGGGGGCGCTGCATGCGGCGAATTTCTTTTTCCGCCGTCCGGACATCTTTGATGCCGTTATTGCGCAAAGCGGGTTATACAGTGTTCGCTCGTTCTTCGGCGAATGTGACGAACCGGGAATTTATTTTAATTCTCCGCTGGAATATCTGCCGAATATGAATGATCAGGGAACGATTGATTTGTATAATCGTTCCGATATTATTATTTCTGTCGGCCAGGGGCCTTGGGAACACGAATGCGTTAACGATACGCGAGCCTTGGACGGTATTTTACGGTCCAAAGGTATTAATGCGTGGGTGGATTACTGGGGTTATGATGTGCCGCATGACTGGCCGGCATGGCGCGTACAGTTGCCGTATTTCCTGGGACACATTTTATAAGGAGAGGATCTTATGGCGTTAAATCTGTTGAAAGCATCGGAAAATGCAGATCATTTAAAGCGTCATGCGCACAGTGATTCATTGACGGTCGGTTCAAAGGCTTTGAACGATATAAAGGAATCGGATGTTGCTCAGATGCTTAAAGTATTTGACGAAGCTTATGCGGATTTGATTGCAAAGGAAGGTAATCCGGGACGCAAAGAATTTTGTCTGCAATGTGATCGTCCTGTCGGAACAGATGCGGTTATTGATAAAGCGGATTTAAAAAAAGGAACAAAAACGATTTCGTTGATTCGCGATATCGGGACGTCTTATGAAACGGAAGTGCAGGCGGTTTTAATTGATCCGAAGGATATGCCGACGACAAATTTGGTTTATGGTATATACGGTCCGTACGGTCCGACGGGAAATGCCGGTATTTATACGATGATTTACGGGGATCCCGGCAAACCTTTTCCCAAAAAGCTGGCGGCAGATGCTGATGAAAAAACAAAAGCAGCCAATGCCGAATGTGAGAAATATTGGAAAAATCACGTCTTTTTGTGTACGCCGGACGAATTAAAGGCGACGATTTCTCAGATGTCGGCGGCGGGAAAAGATGTTTCCAAACAAACGGCGGCGTTGTTGTCTTTTGAATTAAAGGGAAAAACTTCGCCGATTGCGTCTCATAAAGAAGTGCAACCGACAAAAGAAGCCGTTTTGTTAACGGTTCCGAATAAAGAAAAGGAGTCTTTACAATCCGCTTTGGCAAAACGTCAGCAGAAAACGGATCAGGTTCAAACGGCGATTGTTGTTAACAAAATTCAAAAAAAAGAACGTTAAATGCTTTTTGTGTCCCCGTAGCTCAACCGGATAGAGCACAGGTTTCCTAAACCTGGGGCTGTGAGTTCGATTCTCGCCGGGGACACCAAAATAAAGCCGCCATTGGGCGGTTTTATTTTGGCAGATCAACGGCGGCATCGAACGAACGGGGCGATGTGAGTTCGGCGACCGAAGGGAGCGACGCCCGAAAGGGCGGTCCGCAGGACGAGGAAGCGAAGCTTCCGAGCATTCTCGCCGGGGACAGAGCGACAGTCGGTTTTATTTTAGCAGATCAACGGCGGTATCGAGCGAACGGGGCGGACTTGAACCCGATAATATATTTTGATAAAAAAATTGAACAAACGATATTTCCGAAAAGGCAAACCTATGTCAAAAGTTATTCAGATTCATTTCAGTCCGACGCAAACGACGGCGGCAGTTGTCGGCCGGATCGCATCGGCTTTTGATTTGTCGGAACAGATTTCACTGATGCGTGACATTGATCCGGCTGTCTGCGAAAAAACGGATACGGTTATTGTCGGCATGCCTGTTTTTGCCGGCAGAATTCCCGTAACGGCAAAACAAAGACTGATGAAAATCAAAGGAAATCAAACGCCGGCCATAGCTGTCGTTGTTTACGGCAACCGGGCGTATGAGGACGCTTTGCTGGAATTGAAAGATACTTTGGAACAAAACGGTTTTGTTGTTGCGGCGGCGGGAGCTTTTATCGCCAGACATTCTCTTTTTCCTGCCGTGGCGGCCGGCCGGCCGGATCAGGACGATCTGAACATAATAGATGCATTCGCAGATCAGTGTGTTGAAAAAACCAAAAACGGAATTTTTCCGCCTTTGTCTGTTCCCGGGCATTTTCCGTATAAAGACGTTTCTCCGTTTCCTTTGTTTCCTTCCGCTGACGAAAGCTGTGTTTTGTGCGCGAAATGTGCCGAAACCTGTCCTGTCGGAGCGATAAAACGCGAAGATTTGAAAAACACCAATACGGCCGTCTGTATTTCTTGTGCGGCCTGTGTCCATGTATGTCCCGTCGGTGCGCGGCGGTTCCGGGGTGAAATGTTTGAACGTGCCGGACAGATGATTATACCGAAATGCGCGGCGTATTTAAAACCGGAAACGTTTATTTAAAAAGATGACGAATCAATACGACAATCCGGTTTTTTTTGAAAAGTATTCTCAAATGCTTCGTTCCGTCGAAGGATTGGACGGTGCCGGAGAATGGCCGGCGTTACGTGAAATTTTGCCGGATTTTCAGGATAAACGCATACTGGATCTGGGCTGCGGTTTCGGGTGGCATTGTCTTTATGCCGCCGAACACGGAGCAAAAAAAGTCGTCGGGGTCGATTCATCTGAAAAAATGTTGCTCAGAGCAAAAAAACAAACGGCGTCTGACGTGATCACCTATATTCATTCCGCAGTGGAAGAAGTTTCTTTCCCGACGGAATCATTTGATGTCGTTGTCAGTTCTCTGGTACTGCACTACATTCGTTCGTTTGCGGATATCTGTCGTAAAGTCAATGCGTGGCTGGTTGCAGGCGGTGATTTTGTTTTTTCGGTCGAACACCCCGTTTTTACCGCGCAGGGGCCGCAGGATTGGTTTTATTCGCCAAAAGGGAAAAAATTGCATTGGCCGGTTGATAACTACTTCCGAGAAGGAAAAAGAGAATCCTGTTTTTTGGGCGAACGGGTGGAAAAATACCACAAGACGCTGACAACTTATTTAAACACGCTGATCAATATGGGATTTGAAATCAGGCAAGTCATTGAACCGCAACCGACAGAACGATTTTTAAAAGACGTTCCCGATATGGCCGATGAGCTGCGCCGTCCGATGATGCTGCTTGTCGCGGCACGAAAAAAGAACAAATCAGATTAAATTATCGGCACCGATGTTGCGTTTTAACAAGGCCAGTCCGGCCTGATGAAAATCATCGCTGCAACTGGCGCATAATTTTGTCAGTACGACCGGACGGATATTGTGTTCGATCAAATCCAGGGCCGTTTTGTAAATACAGGCGTCCGTGTCAAATCCGCACAGGTGAATTTCATCAAAATCGGCAAGTTCATCAATAAAAGAACTGTAAATGTTTTTTTCGAAAACAACGGCGTTCGGTGCCGGATTAAACGCCAGAGAATCATTGTCATATCCGCTCCAGCCCGTTAAGCGGATCAAAGGTGATCCTTTGTTAATGAAGCGCGAAACAAAAATATGATCATAATCGTATTGAATTTTTTCGATTTCCGCGGCAATTTCGGGATTCGTTACGCTGGAAACCTGCACATCGATGATTAATAATGCTTTTGACACGGTTAAAGCTCCTTTCAACAACAATGTCGATCAGGACGGATAACAGGACGACGCCGATCGTCCGGCAGAAGAAGTAAATCCAGCACCCCGCCGGCGTTGTTAATAAACCGGCCTGCATACAGTAATATAAAACGACGATCATTAAAGGGTCATGAAACAAATAAACGCCCATTGTCCGGCCGGCTGTTTTTCTGAAAAACGACGTTTGGGGTGTTTTTTTGAAGATTAAAGCCAGACAAAAAGCCGCATTGTAAAACAACGCGCAGCCGGCAGCCATAAAGCCGACGGCGGGCAGAAAATGTTTTTGCGTGTCGGCGATGTTTAAGATCAGCAGACAGGGCAACAGAAAAAAAGTTATTCCCGGGTGTTTTTCGAAAAAAGGGCGCACTCTGTCAAAATAGTATCCGGCCGTAAAGAAAAATAAAAACTGCATGGAAAATGAAAAATCAAAATATCCCTGCGCCAGCCGAGAACCGAAAAGATAAAAAAGAAAGGCTGCCAAACAGACAAGAACGCCTTTTTTCAGTAATTTTTGCAGTACAAAAAAAACAACAAAGCACCAGAACAGCGATGTTAAAAACCACAAATGTCCGCTTTCATGTCCCGTCAGAAAAGCAACGATGATTTCCGAAAGACGCAAAGGGTCAAAAAAACCGCCCCACAGCTTTAAGGGAATCATAAAAAACAATCCTGTTAAAAAAAACGGTATCAGCAGCCGGCGGGCTTTTTTTATCAGCAGCAATTGAAAATTTTGAATCGGATTTAAAGCAAAAACGGATCCTGCCAACATAAAAAACAAAGAAATATGGAACCTGTATACCCAGGCGCTGAGGTAAAACCATGTTTTTAAAAAGCCGGAGTTGTAAGTATCCGAAACGTTTTGAGGAACAGCATAATCAATTCCGCCGTGATCCGTTGTTATTGTCAGATATGTCGAATGCCCCAGAACAACCAGCAAGGCGGCCAGAATGCGGATAATGTCATAAACGGCGATATGTTTTTTTTGATCAGACATGATGTTTCCTTTGTGTTTAAAGGTGCTGGAAAAGCTTTGTTTTGTCAAGAAAAGCATTTTTGCTTGCACTTTGACGGGATCATGAAAAAATAAATCCGAAAGGAAAAATCATGTTTTATATCGGATGTCATCTTTCGGCGGCCAAAGGTTTTGCCGCCATGGGCGAAACGGCCGCGGCAATCGGAGCAAATACGTTTCAGTTCTTTACGCGCAATCCCCGCGGCGGCGCAGCAAAAAAAATCGATCAAAACGATGTTAATCGTTTTATAAAACTGGCCGGTGAAAATCAGTTCGGCGTTTTATTGGCGCATGCTCCTTATACATTAAATGCGGCTGCAAAAAATCCCGAAGTGCGCCGGTTTGCTTTCGAAGCCATGGCCGATGATTTAAAACGCATGGAATTTATTCCGCATAATTACTATAACTTTCACCCCGGATCGCATGTCGGACAGGGGATACGGATCGGTATAAAAAAAATCGCGGCACTGCTGAACGAAATTATGACCGAAGACCAAACAACAACCGTTTTGCTGGAAACCATGTCCGGCAAAGGCAGCGAAATCGGATCCCGGTTTGAAGAATTGCGGGACATTATTGATCATGTGCGTTTAAAGGATAAAATCGGCGTTTGTCTGGATACATGTCACGTTTATGATGCCGGGTACGATATCGTTAATGATCTGGAAAAAGTTTTGGACGATTTTGACCGAATTATCGGATTAGATAAGTTAAAAGCCGTACATTTAAACGATTCAAAAAATCCGTTTGCTTCACATAAAGACCGGCATGAAAAACTGGGACAAGGGGCTTTGGGAATACCCGCCATTGCGCGAATCATCAACAACCCGCGCCTGCGGGCTTTGCCTTTTTATCTGGAAACGCCGAATGAATCGGACGGTTATGCGGCAGAAATCGCTTTGTTAAAAAAGTTGCGAACGGAAAACGAATCAAAGAAAAAGGCCGATCTGTGATTTATTCGGGCAGATCAAACAATAAAAAATTACTTTCCGGATCCAGTCCTTTTAATTTTAAAAGGCCGGCTTCTTCCGTAATGGCCAGTCCGTCACCGCTTTTCAGATATAAGGCGTTTGCTTCTAATCCTCCCTGCGCAATTTGCAGCCACAATCTGCGTGACGGACGCATTTGATACAGAACGGATTGATCTGCCTGCAAAAGGCATTGCAGAATATTTGCGTCCTGATGAATATGAACGGAATTATTCTTTCCCGACCGGGACACAATCAGGCAAAGCGTGTTTAGCATATCTTTGCGGTCAAAAGATTTTTTTTCATATTCAGGCGCCAGGTTTAACTGATCGGGCAGAATCCATATTTGCAGGAAATGGGCGAAATTGGACAAAGACGGATTCGATTCGCTGTGAATGATCCCTGTCCCGGCGCTCATTCTTTGGACTTCGCCGGGCGAGATCGTGTAGGTGTTTCCCAGATTGTCTTTATGTTCCATTTGTCCGCTCAGGACAATCGTTATGATTTCCATGTTGTCGTGTCGGTGGGCGCCGAACCCTTCGCGCGGCGCCACAATGTCATCGTTAATAACGCGCAGTTCGCTGAATCCCATGTGTCCCGGATCGTAATAATCCGCAAACGAAAAAGTATGACGACTGTCTAACCAGCTGAGTTTTGTTTTTCCTCTGTCATTTTTTGCTCTGAGTTCCAACATGGTCTTTCCTTTCTGTTTTTTCGGCGCGCCATACGACACGGCAAAATAAATCAATGCGAAAAAAATCGCCCGGGGCGCTTTAGTCGTCATAAACGCAAAGAAAAATCGCAAAGGCATTGCGGATCGCAATGGCTGCCGGCAAAATCTTTAACGTCTGCAGGCAGCGTTTCGTCCGGTGCGCTCTTGTTCCTTTTTTATAAAGGATATCGTTGCTAAAAGATTTTTTCATTCTGGAAAAAGGGCGATAACCGTCCGAACGGAAATATTTAAATTCGGTGGAATATTTTTTTGACAGTACAGAAAGTCATATTTTAAAAATCAGCCCGAAAAGCTCGCTTTGCTCGCCGGTCAGGCCGGCCGCTCGGTCTTGTCGACCTGCGCGTCGTTCGCCTTTGGCTCACCGAACCCTCTTACTCGGGTTCAATTCCCTGGGTTATCTTTTCCATAAAAAAATGCCCGTAAAAGGGCATTCTTTTATGGAGCGGGTGAAGGGAATCGAACCCTCGTATTCAGCTTGGGAAGCTGCTGCTCTACCATTGAGCTACACCCGCAATTCCTTTTATCTTTCGATAAATTCGTTAAAGCTCTGTGTCGACAATTCTTCTTCTAACTGTATCGACAGTTGTTTTAACAAATCATAGGTCAGGCCGATCCATAATTTTTCACGCGCTTCCAAAGAAGCTTCCTGATCTATGACTGTATATGTATCAGGAAAATCACGGCTGTCAACGGCTTTTCTTGTTTCACTTAAAACACGGCCTTCGTTGTCCGTAATCTGCAAAGAAACTTCAAACCGGCCGACATATTTGTGTTTTGCCGACTTGTTCAAAGAACCGCCCGTATAAATGCGTTCTTCAACAATACTGGCGTCAATAATTAAAAACCGAACGTGCCGGTCGGGCGTTCTGTCCACACCAAAACGGTTAACGGCCCATTTGTGAATGATTTGTTCGGGATAAACCAACATTAATTGGTCAACGTTCGGCGCTCTGGTCGGCAGGTTATAGCTGGAAATAAATTTAATGTCTTCCGCTTTTAAACGAATCTTTTTGCCTAACGGTACCAACGGATGAGAATCACCCGGCGCCCGTTGAACATACGGCGTTTCGGAATAAGCCTGCGGCTGATTATATTGCGCCTGCTGTGCCGGTACATAATTCTGCGTCTGCGGATCGTAACGATATGTCGGATCCGAAGAACAGCCGGCAGCAATTAACGTACAGACGGTCAAAACAAAAAAACGCGAGTATTTAAAAGACATCATCGTTATTTCCCTGCATCTAAATCATTCAGAGTTAAAGTATAACTTTTCCCGCAGAATTGGCAATCAACTTTTATCTTTCCGTCAACGGCCATTTCTTTTCTATCCTGCTCGGGAAATCTTCTTAACATTTCTATTACCTTGTCTTTTGAACAACGGCAACCGAATTTTATCGTCTTTTGCATAAAAAAGTGTAAATTATTCAGATGATAAAGACGATAAAGCAATTTTTCAAGCGGCAGATCTGTATCCAGCAGCTCTTCTGGTGTGGCGGAATGCAGCAAAACAGCTGCTGTATTCCATAGATCATCAATTTCTTCTTCTTTTAATTCCCGGGCGATCTGCCGGTCCATCGGCATACGTTGCAACATAATCGCCGCTGCGGCCCAGCCTGCCCCTGTTTGTTTCGGAGTCGCTACCGCTACTTTTAAAGCCGTTTGAATTTGTTCGGATTGCTTGAAGTATTCCAGAACGCATTCGGCTAAAGTCGGCTGATCCAAAGCAACTATTCCCTGGTAATTTTGATCCTTTGTCTCGACATTAAAAGACAGCGTGCCGTTTTCAAAAAAAGCCTGTACCGCCGATGTTTTTCCTTGTTCCGTATCGGCCTGGGCTTTTTTGACGGTGTCTTCGTTAAATCGGGCATAACCCCGGATTGATCCGTCCGTCGTCATATCAACGGCCAAAACGGAAACGGGGCCGCTGCCCTGAATCTGCAGCGTAAATACACCGTCAAACTTTATCGTTGAAGATAATATCGCCGTCAATACGGCAGCCTGCGCCATTAAAATGCCGATCGGTTCGGGATAACTGTGTTGGGAAATGATCGTGTCCAGCGACGACGTCAGACGGACGGTTTGTCCTCTGGATAAACCTGAATCAATTAAAAACGGGCAAATGACGTCTGTTGTTGCGTCCGGCATAAAATCCTCCCTGAAGTTTTATCTTGAAATAACTTTCTTTAAAAAGATTTAAAATTCGGATATAAACAAGCCGTTTCATGTAAAACAGGAAAAATACCGTGCCGAAAGACAAATCCGCCCCTAAACCGATTACGCAAAAACGCCTGATGAATATTGCTTTGTATTATTTGGGCAGATACGAAAGTTCGGCCGAAAATCTGCGCCGACTGCTGCAACGACGAATAATCAAAGCGGCCGCAAAGGGATCGGCCGTTCCGTCCGACGCTGCCGATTGGATCGAAACAATCGTAGCGGAAGTCTGCCGTCTGGGTTATGTCAATGATGAACGATACGCGCGTTCGCTGGCGGAAAAATACAGAAAAAACGGAAAAGCAGAACGATATATTCGTTTAAAGTTATCGCAGGCGGGAATTTCCGACGATATACAGGATTCCGTTTTAAAAGGCGATGAGGCCGATTCTTTTGCCGAAACCGAACTGGCTGCAGCTTTGCGTCTGGTCGAAAAACGGAAAATAGGTTCTTTTCGTTCTCCGCAGGACAGAAAACTTTTTCGCAAAAAAGATTTGGCCGTTTTGGCTCGGGCAGGCTTTTCTTTTTCAATCGCCGTTCAGGCTTTGGGATTTTCCGCAGGAGAAGAAGACGATGAGTTCGAATATTGAATTGATCATTTTTGATTTTGACGGCGTTCTGGTTGACAGCGAAACAATGGGCTGTCAAATCTGGTCGGACGTTTTCGCACGGCATGGCATGAATGTGCCGGCGTCGGTCGTGATGGAAAAATATACCGGAAAAACGGGGACATTGATTTGTTCCCTGGTTGAACAAGAATACGGTTATCATATTCCGGAAGGCTTCCTTGACGAAGTCAACGAAACAACCGAATCGGTTATGGCCAAAGAATTACAGACGGTTCCCGGCGTTTTGGAAACAATGCCGCTGTTTTCCGTTCCCGTCTGCATTGCTTCGGGCAGTCGGCCGAAACGGCTGAATATGTGTCTGGACGTGACGGGTTTGCGCCCGTTTTTCCCGGAAAATACGGTCTTTAGTTCCCATTTCGTTAAAAACGGAAAACCGGCGCCCGATTTGTTCTTTTACGCGGCGGAAAAAATGGGCGTCGTTCCGGAAAAATGCCTTGTGATTGAAGACAGCTCTTCCGGCATTATCGGTGCGAAGGCCGCAGGTATGAAAGTTTTCGGTTTTTTGGGAGGGTCGCACTGTACGCCTGCTCGCGGCGTTCAGTTAAAAGAAAGCGGCGCCGATCTGTTGTTTGACGATTTTACAAAATTACCGGAATTGCTTTAAACGGCTTAACCGTCTTCGCGATGCAACAGCAAAGCAATGCTGATAAAAGCAAAAATCAACGGCGGACTCCATGTCGCAAAGACAACGGGCAACGCCGTTGAAAACCCCAAAGCATAAGTGATCCGGGTCATGAAATATAATAAAAAACCGCTGACGATGGCGCCGGATATCTTTAATGCACCGCCGCCTTTTCTTTGATTCGGATCAACGGAAAAAACGGCGGCAATCAAAATCATTGTCATTAATAAAAACGGTGACACCAGCAAAGACTGTAAATGCAGGCGATGCGGGTGCGCCGAAAAACCCGAGCTTTCAAAAAATTGAATAATTTCGGGCAGATCCCAAAAAGAAATCGTTTCCGGCGAGGCAAAATTTTCCTGAATCTTTCCTAACGTCAACTCGGTCGGTATATTTAAAACCGGGTGATTTTCGATAACTTTGCCGTTTTCGTAGACGCGGACGTCTTTTAATGCAAAATATCCCTCATCTAAAACAGCCTGACGGGCATCGATTCGTTTTAAAAACGCGTTTTGATCCGAAAAAATCAGTATACTGACACCGCGCAGCGTTAATTCCAGTTTGTCCTGACGAATCCCGCCGGCGTGCACAACATACATCTTGTTATCGCGGTGTTCTCTGAGCCATAATCCTTGAGAACTGGAAATGTGCGGCCGTCCTCGGCGGTCATCGTCCATGCGCTGAAACTTGCTGTACATGGCGGCAGAAAAAGGATTAAATAAGGCAACGGATAAAACGCCTATTATAAAAGAAGTAATCAATAACGGCGTGACAAACTGCCAGACAGACTGTCCCGCGGCACGGATAATGACCAGTTCGTGACTTTTTGTCAGTCGCCAAAAAACAATAATTGCGGCAATTAAAACAATAAACGGCAGCACCGTTAAAAGCATATTGGGCAGCTTTAACAACCCTAAAGCCACAACATTTCCGAATCCGAACGAAGGAATCGATTCTTTTTTCATTAATTCAATGACATCAAACAATAAAATAATCGAACCTAACGTTAACAAGACGGCAAAAAATGACATCAGAAACTGGCGGATAATATACTGGCTGATAATTTTTAACGCCGACATCGGGAAAAAACCTCAATAAAATTGCTCTTTAAAAGGAATAACATAGAACGAAATAAAAAAAAGTATAAAAAAATGAAAAAAGTTGTTGACATCAGGATAGGATAAGAATTATAACCCCCTTTGCCCTCAAAAAACGGGGACTGAAAAAGAGATCATATTTAAGTATAGTGAATATGTAGAGAAGAGAAGAGATGTACAGGCGGTGGCTGTTAATAAGTGATGGTCAGTGCTGAAGTACATCGGACGAGGTATAAGAAGTACGAGGGGAGTAGAGCGTTTAGCGTAGTAGTT
>CALYBD010000035.1 GCA_944393745.1 uncultured Alphaproteobacteria bacterium
TCTCTATCGGACATAAACAGGCTAAATGCCTGTTTACTAAATTAGAGTATACATCTTTTCTTTCTAACAATGTCGGCGTTATAAGGCTTTGCGCGAAACCGCTGTGCCGTCCATAGATAAACGGTGTTTGAACATCCGCCCACCTGATCGGTGGGTTTTTGTTTAATGTTTAACAAAGGAATGTTCAGGAATGAAAAAAATAATTATTTCTTTTTTAGCGGGATTTTTCCTGCTTTGCGGCGTTGCGCGGGCGCAAACGGCTCCGGTGCAGGTTGTCGGCGATAAAACGGAAACCAAGTATCTTCAAGGCGTCTTGGGGCTTGATGTTTCGGGGATCGGCGTGGATATCACGGACGGTCTGGATAACTTTGTCGAAGACGCTTATTCCGCGATAACTTTGTCCGCCGGTGTGAAAGTCAACAATCAAATCTCTCTTACGGGATTTTATCAGTTTTCCTCGGAAGAAGACAAAACAACATATGCTTATTTGGGTTCAGTTCCGGGTACATATAAAACAACAGGCAGTTTTAAAGCGTACGGCGTTGATGCTTCTGTTTATTTTCCGCCTTCTGAAAAAGTCAATGTCGTTGCTTCCGCAGGCGTGGGGTATTATGACTTTTCTGTTGATTTTAAAGATAGCTTCTCAGATGGCAGCTATGCTTGGGGAACCTATGAAGAAGATCATATCGGTTTGCGTTTCGGAATCGGAGCGGAAGTCAAACTGGCCGAGCATATCGCTTTGACGGGCAATGTGCGCTATGTCTTTTTGGATTATGACGATGATACCGATTATATCGAAAATCTGGCGGAATTCGGTCTGGGCGTCAGGTTTTATTTCTGAGGGAGCGAACAATGAAAAAAATGATTTTTATCTTGCTCGCTTTGGCGGGACTGTCCGGTTGCGCAACCATTGTCAAAGGATCTTCTCAGACAATGAATATTTCGACATCAAACGGAAAACAGGCAAATGTTGTCGTTACGGGAAAAAGCGGAACGATACCGACTTTGATTCCTCAGGCTCTTTCGGTTGAAAAGTCTGCGGGGGATATCGTCATCAATGTGACGGAAGCCGAATGTGTTCTGCCTTCGACAACGATTGTCAAGTCGCGTCTTAATCCGTGGTTCTGGGGGAACTTCATCTTTGGCGGTCTGTTGGGGTCTACCACGGATGTTGCTACCGGATCGGCTTGGGAATATGACAGCAACATCATGGTCAATGTTGTGCCAAAAGATGGCTGTAAACAATAAAACAAAAGGCGGCGGAGTTTTCTTCGCCGCTTTTTGGCTTTTTTCGTTTGGCGCGGTCGCGGAAACCGAATATGAACAAAAGGTCGTTTTCGATCGCGTGTCTTTGGTGATAGCGGCGGAAAACAACGCGTCCCCCTCTTCGGCGATGGGACATTCTTTTTTAAAGATTTCAGGAAACGGATACGAATACGCTTTCAGTTATTACGCCGTTTTGAACGGAGCCGCGTCCTATTTGAAAACGCTGGCAGGAAAAGCCGAAGGCGCTTATGTGCTGTCGCCTTATTCTCAAAAAGCCGCCGAATATTTGCTGTCGGAAAACAGGTCTTTGTGGGAATTTGAATTGGACTTGAACGATGCGGAAAAACGGCTGTTGAAAAAACGCGTGAAAGAAAAGAAAAATAAACAAGAAGCATATTCTTTTGTTTTTCATAACTGTAACACGGCATTGGAAAACTTGTTGTCTTCGGTCAACGGCGATTTTAAATATCATCGCAAAAAACCTTTTACGACACCGGTCGAATACGCTCAATTTCTTTATCGGCAAGAAAAAATAAGAAAAATTTCTTTTATAAGGTCTCCCGTTCAAAAAAAAGAGGAACTGAAAAATATCTTGAAAGCCAAACCGCCGTCACGATTGGCGATCGAAACGGGATATTTTGAATTTTCTCCGGTGTATCAGGACTTAAGAAGCGTTTCGGACGCTTATAATGCGGAAATGGAAACGAAAATGTTGTCTTTCCGCTTTTCGATCAAAGACAAAGCGCGCTTGGATCGGCTGGATTTGTTGACGCTGTTTTCCGTTCGATCTTTGTCAAAGTATCTTCGTATCGGATACGAACAAGGCTGGCTGAGCGAATTCGGTCTTGGCGGCGGATATAGGAAAAACGGCTTTTCCGTTTATGCTTTGGCGGTGGGCGGCGGACGTGAAAGCAGAGCTTTTATCGGTGCAAGAGCGGGGATTGTACAACGATTTTCCGATAAAGCTAAACTCGTTCTGTCCTATGAAACGGCAACGGATAAAAAAACGTTTTCGGCTTATTTGGGATTTGCCCTTAACGAGCGATTGGAACTATACGTGCAATATGAACACGATCATCAGGAAGAAAGCGTTTTTGGCTTGGCTCTGTATTTTTAAAAAAATAAAAGCCAAGTTCATTTGTTTTCATCAACTTGGCTCTCAAGGTGGCTGGGGCGGCTGGAGGTATGATTTTGATTTTTTGATAATGTCAAATGACGGATTTCTGCGGTTTTTATCAAGGCTTGAGCTCCTTTTCATAAAAAAATGTTAGCAGTTTTGTTGGCATATTTATCACGTTAAATCATGCCTTTAATCTTGTAAACAGAGAAAACAGATAAATATAAAAATCCTTAAAGATAATTATAATTGACTAACATAAAAAGCAGGAATAGCCTGTAAAGAAAACAGGAGAACGATATGGCGGCTGATTTTGACGATGTTGATACCGATTTTGATTTTGTAAAAAAGAAACGCGACAGCAAACAAAAACGAAAAACGTACGGCGTTCCGAAAATCGATTTTACGAACGATAAAGTGACCGACATTTTAAAGTGGCGCATTATTGTCGAACAAATAAACCGTTACAAAACGATATTGGGTGTTTCTGCGGACGTCCTTGCAAAAGAGGCGAAACTGTCCAAGCCGACGGTTTTAAAGCTGTTGCACGGGGATACGACCGTTCAGGTCGGCAACGTTTTAAAAGTGCTGAATGTCCTTGAACACAGACGCAAAAACTGGTTTAAATCGGCAGAGGAATAAACAAAACAGGCGGAACGTTAATGCCCCGCCTGCATATTTCAGCTCAAACGGCTTAGAAGTTGTACTTGAAGTTAATCAAATCATTTTTTCAAAAGACGCATCAAAAAGCTTCCAATTCTTCCTGTGTCGTTTTGATGAGTGACCCGAAAGCGGTAAAAGAAGCTTCGCACTTCGTTTTGTTTTCTTCAATATCGTTTCCGGAATAAATGCCTCGGCACAAAACCCATCCGTTGCGCTGTGAGAAAAAGATCCCGCGATAGTCTTCACCTTCCCTGGCATAACCGATCGCGTTATACGTCTTTCCGTCCAATTGATTTTGGACTTGAGTGCATTGAATTGACACATTTTCAATATCAACAACTTTTTCTGCCAAAAAATCGCCGATCGTTGTGTCTTGACTTCCAAACCACCCGCCGGTTCCTTTCTTTTTAAGATGAATAATGTCGCGACATGATGCCGGAAGTTGTTTTTTAGCCGCCTCAATTTGTTTTTTTCTGAGAGCTTCACGCGCTTTTTCTTCCGCTTTTTGTCGTTGTTCTTCTTGCAAAGCTTTCTTTTTAGCCGCTTCGGCCGCTTGTATTCTGGCTTTTTTCTCCTTTTCTTTTTCTAATTTGTATTTTTGTTGTGTAATCGTGCAATTGTTTTTGACCGGCAAGCGGAAACCTGAGAAAGCGCGTTTTTCTTTTTTCAGAAAAACGTGCGATCCATCCTCCGACACGGCGACTTTATAATAAGGAGAATAGGCTTTTATCGGATAGATACTTTCTCCGCTCGCATAAGACGTACATAAAGCGCTCACTTTTTTTCCCTGCCACATATCGCAGATTTCGATCAAATGCTTGCAGTTCGTATTAAATTCCGCACTGTCGGAATCATATTTAAAATAATTGATTTCATACGGTTCTTGCAAAGGCAGATTGTTGAAAGAACAACCGCTTAAAAAAAGAACGCAAATCGATATTATTTTTTTACGTTTTCGTGATGAGGGGATTTTATTCGTTGGTAAATCAGTCATCTTCTTTCTCCAAGATTGGTGTTGATATTACCTTTTATCACCTCATCACGACATAATTTGTCGTTAGAAAAATTTTTTAGCTTCGGCTAAATCTTTAAAAAACGCATCGGCGTATTTGAACAAATCGCGATAATTTTCACAAACGGCGTATTTCTTTTTATGCGAGTTGTTTCCGTTCAAAAATTTAGCGAGTTTTTTCTGTGTCACTTTATCGTCTTTTTCGACAGCGTATTTGATTGAAAATTGATATCCCTTCGGTGTTTGACTGATGACGCCGTAAACAGTCCAACGACCTTTTTCATTGTAGAAACACGGCTCTGAAAAAGTCAGGTCACCCGTGTTTTCGTAATCAGACATTGAAAAATCAAAATCATCGGAACCGCTTTTTAAAAAATCCGCAAATTCCTGACTGTGACGGACTTCATAAACTTTAGACTGATGTTTTTTAAAGTTCAGAATTTCATTGATAATGCCTTCGTATTCCGCATAGACCAGACAGTTTTTGTCTTTATTTTTAAAATAGGTGTCCAGTAATTCTTTTGTGTTCGTAAATTTAGGCTGTTTATCTTTAAATTTTTCCAAAGCATCGCCATACTTATCAGCAAGCTTTTTCAACAGCTTTTCGTCTTCTTCATAGCCGTTCACGTCCGTTTCCCAGCTTTTGAACAAGCGATACCCCATTGAATCAACAGGAAATTCATCTTTAAAATTCAAAACCGCATCATAATCAAGGTTAATAAATTCTTCACATTCTGACGAACCTGACTGAACATCCAGATAGATGAAAATAAATTTTGTTTGAGGCTGGTTACGGCATAACTGTTTTAACGCTTTGAAATACTTTTTGCATTGTCTCCCGTGTTCGCGAGAACCGTATTTGTTTTCGATTACCAGACAAATGTCGTTTTGCGTATCAACGACCAATAAATCAATGCGTCCTTTTGCAATGCCGTTTCTACCGCATTTGCTGTCTTTAATCATGTATTCCGGATAAACAAAGGCTTCTTTGAAATACTTATCGTCATTGGCGTCGATATAACGATTTCTTTTATCATCGTCTAATGTTAAAGCCCGGACTTTTCCATTTTTATCGGCACAGGCTTTTAACAAATGTCGTGCAAAGGCGTTTCCTTTATTGTGAGCTTCTTTCGGATCAAGCAGCCAAGCCAAAATGTTGGTGCAATTTTCTTCTTTTAAAGAAAGTATGTCAAAAATTGTATTTGAGCGAATTGCGCTCAAAACATCCGCATCATTAAAAAAAGCATCTGTCATTTTTTCTTCGTTTGACATGTTATGTCGCTCCCTTGTGATAATCATTAAAACAATCAGCCACCAAGGGATATCAGCCCAAGGTGACTGGGAGTTCACAAACCGCACAAACACGGCATGATGCTTTTAGCAAAATGCTTGGACAGAACATCATCTCCCAGTCATTTTCCTGGGAGATTTTGTTTTTGATAACGATGCGGCATCTCTGAACCGCACCGGTTTGTGAAGGGATTGTGAAGTCCCTTGCCCGACCTTTCGGACAGAGGCAGTATATCAAGAAGAAGCTGTTTCGTTCAACAGTTATTATGACCGTCTGCGGTCTTCATTTATCATTGTTCCGACAGGTTCTCAATAAGGAAATCAAAGCCTTTCTGCGTTATGTCGGAGCAAAAAAAATAAACTCTCCGGCTTTTGCATTCTTTTTTACACCAACGATCTGCGACAGCTTTTGTCGGTATGTTGTTGTATGTTTTTCTTTGTGCGCATTTGTCTTCGCTTGTCACGCACATAAAACATTCGACTAAAGAAAGGAAACCGACATGACGCCCGTACTTCTGGAAAATCAGGAAGAAATTATCCGATGGCTGTATGAACATAATGCTGCTTTCGTCCGGTATTGCGGAAACGATTTGAAAGGGATGATTCAGCACTTCTTTTTCCGGATTGCGGGTTGGGTAAATGTTTCTGTTGATTTAGCCGCGCTGACGCATTATTCCCAAGGAAAAATGATGTGTTGCGATCATTTGCCTTTTGTCGGAAGGTATTGCCATTTGGGTGGCGCCGTTTATGTTGATGAACCGTATTATTCCATTCAGTTCCAAGATTCCGATAATAATGTGACGACAATCGAATATCCTGATGAAGAGGCTTTTGAAAAAGACCGTCAATATTACAGTACCCCGACAGCCTTAAACGTTTCTTTTTGTTTGGAACGGTTGAAAAATCCGTTTCCTCCGGCCGCATTCCCAAAAGAAAATGACGAATATTCGTGGATAAATGAGTTCTTTAAATTTGTGAAACCTTTTTGGGCGGGAACGAAAGAAGCCTTTTCTGATTGGTCACGGGATTTTATTGCGGGAACGATTGGGACGGGATACGGTTTTGATCCCTTTTATGAAGAGGTTATACGGGATTTTAAATTCAATTCGTTCGTCCCTTTTCCAAAATGCCGGTTTAAAAAGGGGAAAATCATCTTTGACAAGATTACCTTGATACGAAGATATCTGCCTGAAAAAGATCCGTATATATGCTTTTTTGAAGAATTGCTTTTTTCCCGTGTTCCCAAACGGTATTTAATTATCCCTTTGCGCCTGATTTACTTTAACGAAGGGCATAACGGAGCTCTTTGGCGGATTTATAAAAACAATTTCATGCCGGATTTTATGGAAACCCGTCCTGAAAAAGGTCGGACGGATTACCTGTTTTCAACGAAGAAAACTGTTAAAACAGCCCGTTCATGCTGGCTGGAAATCAAAAAGGAACACGGCATCAACCGGCTGTATTTTTATCAGGAACCGATTGCCGAATTTGACGGGATTTTTGGTTATCCGGAAAAATGAGCTTAATCGATGATAAATTCGTAAGATTTATCAAATTTATATCTTACGACCTATCTTTCCGGCTTTGAACCGTTCAAAACGGATTTCATCCCCAGCGTTCCGCTTCCGCCTTTTGAACGCGTTGCCAAAAATTTTTGGGTTTAACGACTTCGACTTCTTTGCCCCAAGTGTATAAATGCCACGCCATTTCCAATGTGCCGCCTGCCCGGAATTTAACCGTCAGTGTCCCGTCTTCGTTGCGTTTCATCGTTTGCGTCGGATGAAACTCGTATTTTTCAGCTTCGTTTGCCGCTTTTTGAGAAAATTTCCATTCAACCGCAAATGGTTTTTCACGGTAAATGCCGAAAGAATCTTTAACATAATTTTTAATGTCAAAGGGCATCGGATCGAAAAAATCGTTTGTCACTGTTACCGATTTGATATTGGACAGTAAAAATTGGTGAATCTCGTCTTCGAAATACCCGTCCGCATGACGAGCCAAGAGATATTGCGTCCTGTCCGCATATAAAATACCATAAGGTTCCAAGAGGTTCAGGTTTGTCTTGCCGCTGCGTTTATTAAAATATTCGACCTTGATTTTTGTTCCGCCCTTAATTCCCGTGCGGATATTTTCAATCACACCGGCATCCGTTTTGACGCGCGGCCCGGGGCGGCAGGCGAAGCCTTCGGCAATGATTAAAGCGTCTAGATCCGCGCCGACGGAACAATAATTTTTCTTTGACGCAGTAAACAATTTTTCATTTAAAAGCTCCAACCGGTCGGCATCGGTGTATCTGTTTTTTTCACGCATCAAAGTCGCCGATTGACCGATCAGAAGCATATCATCGGCATTAAATTTCGCCAAATCCACCAATTGAGAGGAATGAATCCGCCATCGCTTTGGAACGACGTTTTCAATCGGTTCCAAATTATTGCCGAATATATCGCCCAACGCGACCAAAGCGCGTTGCGCCGTTCGTAAACTACATCCCAATTCTTCTTGAATTTGTTGTAAATCCAGACCGCTTCTGTTTTGCAAAACCAAAGCCAGCTTGAACAATCCGCGAAACTGACCGTAATGTCCTTGATTTACCGTTTTTTTACTTTTCATCACGCCCTCTTTTTCTGTCAGAACCCCTATGTTATCATAGGGGTTCGGACGTTTTTAAATCAAGAGCTATAATTTTTTTGCAAAATCGCACAGTTTTTTAATTTCCCGTTTGATTTCCAGATCGACAAGAGTGCTTTTTTCCTGTTTTTGAAGCTGTTGTATCCTGTAAACGATTGGAGCAAAGGCCGCCTCACTGAGTTCTGTCGGATAAGCACCTTTATTTATCAAATAGAGGATATTGTCCCGCACTTCCCATAAACAGGCGTAGAACATTGCCGTATGCCCGTCATTGTCAGCAAAATTGACGTTCCCGCCCAAATCGTCAATCAACCATTTTAACGTGGCGATGGAACATTCCGCCCCCGCCAGCGGAATTAAAGCGTCCGTTGCATTATTGACATCAAAGACGACACCGCGTTGTTGCGCCCATTTCATAAAAGGCAGATTGTGTGAAAACAGACAGGCGTGCGCCAATCCCCGCCCTAATTTATCCTTGACGTTCAAATCTGCCTGTCCTTTTTGCACCAAAGCCGAAAAAGAATTCCTGCATTTATTATAGCACGCCATCATCAGCGGACTTGTGCCGAATACTTCATCGCCGAGATCGGTGTTGATGTTCAATCCCTCATTTTGTACGGCGGTTATCAGAACCTCGAGCACATCGGGATCATCTGTCAAAACGGCATGATGGAAAGCGATAGTCCGCAAATCTTCGGGCAACCTGAAAAAATCTTCGGCAAGATTTTCCGTATCATGAAAAGTGATTTTACAGGAAAAATCCGTTTCAAAATAGTCATCACAATCGGTTAAAAAAAATCTTTCCAATTCGTCTGACCAGAGTTGTATTTCTCCGAAAGTATCCGTGTAAAGTACATTATCGATCATCTTTTTTCTCCTTTGGTTGAGTGTTTGGCGTGCGCAACAAGCGATGCAAATCCGCACCGACGGATAAATTAGCGCGTCATTGCGTCAAAAACTGTCGTTTTTATGACGCAACCTTTTCCTGTTGTTTCAATTCCTCGTTAAACTGCGTCCAATAGGCGTTCCATTTCGGCGAAGAACGTGAAATAAATATTTTCAGCAACGTCATAAACAACGACTGTTTGTAAAAAGAAGAAACGACTGTTTGATGAGGAATACGCAAGACCGGAATTTTCTTTCTGTTTTTTTTCGGACTTAATCCTTTAAAATACTTTTTCTCCCACTGATTAAGCATTTCAAGCGTTTCATTCTTAAGCAGCATAATCTTTCCTGCTTCCTTGGCACTATCACGCGATAAATCCCAGTTGCCGTATTGATTACGAACGCAATAAAAATCTGTAATAAATACAGGATGTCCCCACGAAAACAATCTCTCCGGAGCTCTACCTATTTCTTTTAGGATTGCCTCTGCTTTTTGGGTAAAAGTACGGGACGGGATTGTAGCTCCCTCCTTTGCAATCATGATCAACCCCTTTTGTGCGGCTTCAATTTGAAAAGCCTCCCCGTGATTACCTCTGGTGTATGCATGAATAATTTCGTGAACAATGGTTCCTGCCAAATCTATTTCATCCTTCGGTTGGTTAAAATTTAGCCTTATTTCAGCCTGTTCTTCGGGGCTACAAGCACACTCTCCACGACAACAGTATTTCAACCTCCTTGATATTTCGATACTGAACCATAATCCCGCGTTCGGGAAAAAAGTTTCCGTCAAACGTTTTACAAATAATTGAAACCACGGATCCTTTTCTTTAAAAATAATCTCGTTTGGCAAATTGTCTTTGTCCCAAACACGTCGAAGAAAAGGTATTTTATCCTCCTCCTTTTTTGCCTCAGAGTTTTTTTCGCTATCTTCCTGAATATAATTTTTCAATATCGAAAACAGCTCCTTTAATACCGGTGGCACAGTTTGATAGCCTTTATTTTCATAATAAAAAAAATTATTCAGCCATATTTTATGGCTGTAAAAAGGTATATCACTGACGATTTTTTGTTGATTAATACTCCACCACAAAGTTTTTTCAAATCCGGAAAGCTTAGAAGCGTGCAATTGAACCAAATAGAATGTGTCGCCATTCCTCTTAATTATTGTTTTGATTGCTCGATGGATAATATTGTATTCTCTGTCATTACTATATATGCACAACAACTTGCCGATGCTTAATTTGTCAGCGCCGCGCTCTGCGACATAAGCAGACATCCCTCTGATGTGAATCGAATACAAATCTTCGTTGGCAAGAATGATATCTATATAACGCATGAACGTATCAATGTGTTTAAAAAAGAAGGTTGCTGATTTCGTATCTATCGGATGAGAGATCATTTATTTTCTCCTTTTAGTCCTTTTGGCTTTATGTGCGGGACAAGCAGAGCCAAATCCGCACCCAAATTTATATAAAACGATTACGGCAAATTTTGTCGTAGCCGGTTTTAAGTTAATGATTATTCTCCGGCTTTTTGTAAAATATCCATTACCAGTTTTAACCTGCTCGCATAATCCAAGTTTTCATGGCGTATTTTATTTTGCAAAGCGACAGGTAATTCGTCATTAAAAATACGGACGGCCGGACGTTCGCTGTTTTTTATTTCATAGCCTTCATCAGCCAGAACAGCGATCATTTCCGAAATGGTTTCCGCTTTGTCGTTTTCTTTCATTTGAGTCAGTTGTTCTTTCAATCCTTTTTGTTTCGCACTGTTAATGCCGATTGAAATTTTATATCCCTTTTGCAAAGAATCGACTTTATCCAACAAAGCCCCGATGACATTTTTTATTTGACGGTATGTCAGGTTATCCAGTTCGTCTAAAACTTCGCTGACTTCCTGTGTCTGAAAATCCAAAGCATGATTATATGAATTGATGATTTCCAATAACTTATTGCTCATTTTTTTTCTCCTTTTACGATTGCAATCCTTACTTGATATTTTCAATATAGCGCACTGGTACGACATAACTTGTCGCACCGCTGAAAAATATCATTTTTCTCCGCCCGCCGTTCAGTTATTCTGAAAACAGAGCAAAACTGAGGATGCAATGTATCCGTCTAAATCGAATTTCATTTGACGGCTTGGCCTGCCTTAAAAGAGTGTGGCTGTCAAAAAAAACGAACAGATTTAACGCCGCGGAGAAAGAAACGTCGATTTTATGGCGGAATGGATGAACGACAATGAAGCAAAAGAAATGTTTGAAAACCCGGATCTTTGCTGTTGTCAAGATACGTACGCCATGGGGCTGCTGATGAAAGTTTTGTACGATACGATAAAATAGGTGAACGATGGAAACATTGAACGACACATTAAACGAAAAACTGATTTCAAGCATTAAACAAAATGAGTCATTGAATATAATGAAATCTCTTGTTTCCGTCGGAGCAAACGGAGCTCATCCTGAAGTTTTAGAAACTTTATTGACGATCGGCTCCTGCGACAATCGATTAAAAAAACTGAAGTATTTTGTTGAAAAATGCAGAGCGAACATTAATGATTCCGATTCATTCGGAAGAACTCCGATTATGCAGGCGCGATCAGTCGAAATCGTCACATATCTGTTGTCAAAAAAAGCCGATGTAAGTATGACGGATTGCCGTAACACGACGGTTTTAATGTATCTTTTGGAAAATTTGCACAGACGAGGCAACGGACTTTTTGACATATTTGATCAGGTTTTATCCTTGGGAGCGAATATTTTAACGGTGAATTTTCGTAAAAAAACGGCGGCGGACATTTTAATGAAAAACGAACGATATTTTCCCGTCTCTTTTGTTTCGGCTTTAAATTTGATTTTGACGGAAGCCGAAACAATCAAACGGCAATACTTGTCAGTATTCGGGGAAAACGCACGAATAAACCTGAAATTAAAACGCGGCAGTTTTATTTCTCTATGCACTTTTTGCGCCAATGAAAAAACATCATTTCACAAGCATATGAATACCGATGACATACAAAAAATGTTTTGCTGAAAATTTTTTCATCACTGACTTTTATTTGAAAGTAACAGCATAAAAAACTTCAAACAAAAGAAGAATCTCAAAAAGGGTATGTATATAAAGTCTCAAATAAAATATCCGAGATTTTCTTTTTTCAGGATATATGATTAAATATGATCAAACATAAGAGGTTCATATGAAAATCACTTATAACAAACTTGTCAGAGATTTGATTCCGCAGATTATAGAAAAATCCGGTAAGACAGCCGTTTGCGATACGTTAAGCGATGAAGCGTATTTGGAAATGTTGGATAAAAAGCTTGTTGAGGAAATAAACGAATACCAAACCGATAAAAATCTTGAAGAACTGGCGGATATATTGGAAGTCGTTTATGCCCTTGCCGAAGCTAAAGGGTCATCAGCGATCGGACTTGAAAAATTACGTGCCGAAAAAGCCGTTTCCCGAGGCGCTTTTAAGAAAAAAATCCTTTTAAAAGAAGTGATCGAAAAGTAATCCCATGTCAAACTTGCAGGCGGTATCGGGCAGTTTTGCCGAAGATCTTTTTATTGAATTATTTTCCGATGTTTTCGGTGCGGAAAAAGCGGATTTTTTATATTCGCAATATCACTTTTACGACATTTACCAAAACGACCGATACGCTGATTTCTTTTTACAAAACGGTTCTTGCAAAATCGCCATTGAAATAGACGATGAAGCGTCACATCATCCGGAACTTATCGCTTCGGATAAATTTTATGATGATCTGCTCAAACAAAACAGCATGATTTATATGAAATGGTCTGTTTATCGTTGGGCGGTACGTCAATTGCAAAAATATCCCGAAACCGTCAAAGACGAGTTGCGTTTGTTTTTAGGAAACCAACCGCACTTTAAAACCGCTCAGGACTATCTGCCGCAACAAATGGGACGTTCTCTTGACGGGACGAAGCTCGAATTAAGAACGTATCAAAAAGAAGCTTTGGACGCGTTGGATAATATGCGACAAAACAAAGAAACAATCGCTTTGTTATGTCAGGCGACCGGCACAGGCAAAACGGTCACCGCCGTTTCAGACGCCAAACGCTTGGGCGGCAGAGTGTTGTTTGTTGCCCATACAATCGAACTTGTCAATCAGGCTTTTGATACTTTTCGCGCTTTGTGGCCGGAAGTTTCCGTCGGGAAATTTTCCGACAATCAAAAAGAAACAAACACGCACGTTGTGTGCGGAACAATCCAGAGTATCGCCTTGAATTTGGATCTTTTTCAAGAAGACGATTTTAATTACCTCATCGTTGATGAAGCGCATCACGCGGCGGCGGAAACATATCAAAAGGTTATCGAATATTTTAATCCCTCGTTTACGTTGGGAATGACTGCCACTCCCGAACGCGCGGACGATATAAACATCTTGGAAACGTTTAAGAAGACGGCTCATAAGCTTGACATTAAAACCGCCGTTGAAATCGGAGCTTTGGCTCCCGTCCGTTGCATTCGCATTCATACGAATATCGACATGAGCAACGTTCGTTTTAACAGCGTCAAATACAACATTCGCGATTTGGACAATGTGATTTACGTTCAGGATCGAAATGCTTTAATCGTTAATACATGGCTGGACTTCGTTAAGAACAAACGTACCGTTGTCTTTTGTGTTTCAGTCAAGCATGCCGAAACGATGGCGGAACTTTTCCGCAATAAAGGCGTGTCCGTTGCGGCCGTATCGGGCAAGATGAACTCTTTTGAACGAAACCGCATTTTAACATGCTTTGCACAAGGGGAAATAAAAGTTCTGTGCGCGTGCGATCTGCTGAATGAGGGCTGGGATTGCCCTGAAACGGAAGTCTTATTCATGGCCAGACCGACCATGTCAAAAATGCTGTATATGCAACAGTTGGGCAGAGGAATGCGCAAAGCTTCCGGAAAAGAAGAATTAATGGTTTTTGATTTTGTTGATAACGCCAGCCGGTTTAATGCGCCGTATTCGATGCACCGTCTTTTCAAATTGAAGGAATATAAGCCGGGAGCACTTGTTTTAGGAAAAAAAGAACAACGCGCGGCAGAAGCATCCTTATATGCGAAAGGCGAAAAGCCGATCGCTTTGATTGACTATCCCGTTGACGCCAAAGATTATGAACTTGTTGATATTTTTAATTGGCAGGAAGAAGCTGCGGGCATGGTTTCTCAGATGGAGTTTGTCCGCCGTGTCGATGTGCAATCGGAAACGGTGGAAAAATACATTCGGGAAGGAAGTATCGTTCCCGACCTGATTGTTCCGATGAGTGAGCACAGAACGTTTAAATATTTTAAAGAGGAAACTTTAAAACGTTATGCGCAATCGTTCGGTTGGACGTTGATTGACGACACCAATAAAAAAGACCTGTTCATGGAAATGATCCGGACAATGGACATGAGCTATTCTTACAAGCCTGTTTTAATCAAAGCGATTTTGGAATATGCCGATAAAAAAGGTCGTATCAAGTTGTCGGACATTGTTTCATATTTCCGTCTTTTTTATGAAAATCGCAGAGAACAAGGCTTGACGGTTGAAAAGAAAAACAGCCTTTTTAGCAAAAAAGATTATACGGACAAAGAGGCTGAACGCAACATTCTTTCCAACCCGTTCAAACGATTTGAAGACATGAATATGATGCATCATACCAAAACACTGGGCGTCGTCGCAGTTGATTCCAATGTCTGGAAACGCCTGACGACTGAAGAAAAAGAAGAAATCCGGAAAATCTGCGATAAAAAACTGGAAACATATTATCAACGTGTATAACGCCGTTTAAACAGACAATAAAAAAGCAAAACAGGCGGAACCTTAATGCCCCGCCTGCGTATTTCAGGTAAAACGACCCAGAAGTTAATCAAACCGGTATGGTCTTGATAATCCTTCTTGAACTTGCCTTCGTAGCTTAGCGCAATCTCGAAATCATTCCCGATCGTATGCCGATATAAAAACAGGTTTAAAGTCGATATTAAACAGGAGTGTTTTTATCAGTTTGCTTAAACGTCTTTTTTTTTTAAACAGTTTAAAAGCTTCAAAAATAAATTCCCAAAACAAAACAGCAAGCACTAAAAAGCTACCGCTCTGATTTTTATCAGAGCGGCTTTTTTAAGAATTATTGCTTTTCTTTGCGAACGCCTTTAAACGGTTTGTCATCGGCCTTTTGGTCAATAAACCGCCCTGTATCGGTATCGCGTTTAACCCAACGATCTGTTTTCGGATTATGAACCTGAGACCGATCTTTGATTGCACCGTTACGGTGTCCGTCGCCCTTCGGCGGATTTGTTGCCATATATATCACCTGCCTTTCACGTCGCATAAATCTTTCTTAATTATCGGCGTATGCGAATATATTGAAAACTTCCGTTATAAAAACCTTTTGGGACTTAAATACGTCAAAGCGTTTATGTCGTCTTACCGGAATCCCGTATTTACGGACACCCGATAAATGCAGAGCTGATACTATTCTTTGGTCGTAGGGGTGATTTTATACGCATAAACATAGCGGGGATAATTTCCGCCGCCCGTACCGCCTTGAAAAGAATAATTCTGCAACAAGTATCGTTCCGTGTCTCGTGCGTCCGTTTCGCTTTGGGCGTCACAACGAATCCAACGACCGTTTTTTTCGTCAACATTGTGGTCATGAAATAAACGGGTTGATGCATCCGACGCAATTCCGACATACCAATCGGACTTGGAATCCCAACCTACGTGTTTCAAAATATCTGATGCTATTGTCATGTTCGCTGTCATACAGACCTCCGCTTAATAAAGTTTAAACCTTGACAGCGGCGGAAATAACGCGATAAAACAAAATTTGCGAAAGATTGTCGGGCGTTGTTCCGGCTGTCAAAGAGGGCGGACTTCCGCCCTCTTTTTTTAGAGATATCTTTTTGCGGCGTCGCTGTCAATAAAAAAGTGCGTTTTTTTTCTATTGTAATTTCCATCCGTTTTATCTATTCTGTTTAAAAACCTGGAGGAATTACATTGACACGACTTTGTGACATTGCCGAAATCAGAGCAGGCTATCCTTTTCGAGGAGCGGTGCCGAATATGTCGGACGGATTATATCAAGTTGTTCAGCCGAAAGACGTGATCGGCGGCGGAATTATTGCGGATGTCCCGGTTTGTTTCACTCCCAAACATTTCAAGAAGGGTTATCTGTTAAAGGCAGAGGACGTTCTTCTGTCAAGCAGAGGCGAATTTAAAGCCGCACTGTATCAAGGTGCTCATGACGCCATTGCTTCCAATTTGTTGTTTGTGCTTTCCGTTCGGGACAAACATTTTTTGCCCAAGTTTCTGGTTTTTTATCTTAATTCAAAATCGGGACAAGCTCAAATGTCCTCTCGCAGGAATCCCGGCACTTTGCAGGCTATTGTTCGATCGGGTATTGAAAGTTTGGATATTCCGCCGTTGCCCTTGAAACGGCAGAAACTTCTTGCGGAAACATACTTTTTGCTTTTAAAGGAAAAGGAATTGTCGCGACGTTTGGCAGAGAAAAAAGCAAAATTATTGGAATTGTCTTTAAATACGGAGATATAAAATGGCTGTTTTAACTCAAGACGAATTGAATAAACTGCTGTGGAACGCTGCGGATTCTGCGCGGGGTGTTGTGGATAGCAGTATTTTTAAGGATTATATTTTAGCGTTTTTATTTTTTAAATATATCAGCGACATCAAGCAAGCCGAAGTCAAAAAACTGAAAGCCCGTTACGGTGACGACAAAGATCGCATTGCGTTGAAACTGAAAAACGCGCGCTTTGTTTTGCCTGAGGGGGCGACCTTTTCCGACATTTATGAAAACCAGAACGCGGACAATATAGGCGAACTTCTGAACATCGCGTTACATAAAATTGAAGAGGCAAACGGACCTTTGCACGATATTTTTACGGTTGATTTTAATAGTCAGTCCGTTTTGGGTCAGACCTCACAACGTAACAAAATGTTGCGGGACATGATCGGTGATTTTAGCAAAGTTGACCTGTCGGAAGTTGACGGCGACCTGCTGGGTAACGCGTATATGTATCTGATTGAACGCTTTGGGTCGGATGCGGGGAAAAAGGCGGGTGAGTTCTACACCCCGAAAGTCGTTGCGTCATTGCTGGCAAAACTGGCGATGCCAAAGCCCGGGGATCGCATTTGCGACCCGACGTGCGGTTCGGGCGGTCTGCTTTTGTTGGCGGGCGAAGAAGTCGAAAAGCAAGATTCTCGTGACTATGCTTTGTACGGTCAGGAAAAAACCGGAGCGACGTACAATCTGGCGCGTATGAATATGTTTTTGCACCACAAAGATTCCGCCCGTTTGGAATGGGGAGACACGCTGAACAATCCTTTGCTGAAAGAGGATGAAAAACTGATGCAGTTCGATGTGATTGTCGCAAACCCTCCTTTTTCTTTAGATAAATGGGGCGAAAAGCATTTGGAAAATGACATCTATCATCGTTTTGATCGCGGCATGCCTCCGGCCAGCAAGGGGGATTATGCGTTTATTTCGCATATGATAGCCACCGCCAAAGAAAAATCGGGGCGCGTTGCGGTAATTGTTCCGCACGGTGTTTTGTTTCGCGGCAGTTCGGAGGGGCGCATCCGCCAAGCGCTGATAAAGGAAAATCTGCTTGATGCGGTTATCGGTTTGCCGGCAGGATTATTTCAAACGACGGGAATTCCTGTTGCCATTCTGATTTTTGACAAGTCCCGACAGGAAGGCGGTAAAAATCAAGAACGAAAAGACGTCTTGTTTATTGATGCCAGCAAAGAATTTAAGGCGGGAAAAAATCAAAACACGCTTGAACCGGAGCACATCACCAAAATATTTGAGACTTATAAAAACCGTTCGGAAATTGAAAAATTTTCGCATTTGGCAAGCTTTGACGAGATTGAAGAAAACGACTTTAACCTGAATATTCCGCGTTATGTCGATACGTTTGAGGAGGAAGAGGAAATTGACTTGTCCGCCGTCAAAGCCGAAATCGCCGATTTGGAATTGCAACTAAAAACGGTTCAAGCCCAAATGAAAGATTATTTGGACGAATTGGGAGTATAAAGGATGAAAAAAACACCCGATAATCAACTGATAATGTTTCAGGCTCCGGATGGTAGTGTGTCCATCGATGTTCTTTATGAAAATAATAATGTTTGGCTAACCCAAAAGAAAATCGCAGAATTGTACGATGTTGACAGAAGTGTTGTAACAAAGCATTTAAAAAATATTTTTGAGGCTTCTGAGTTAATCGAAGATTCAGTATGTGCAAAATTTGCACATACTGCAGAAGATGGAAAAACCTATAACACAAATTTTTATTCCCTGGAAGCTATTTTAGCCGTCGGTTATCGTGTTAATTCTCCCCGCGGCACACAATTTCGACAATGGGCGACAGACATATTACATAATTATGTATACAAAGGATTTGCCGTTGATTCCGACAGATTCAAATACGGATCCAAATTCAGCACTCGTTTTTTTGATGATTTATTGGAAGAAATTCGGGATATCCGAGCTTCCGAGCGCATGGCCTATCAAAAAATAACGGATATTTATGCCACAAGCATTGACTATTCTAAAGATGTGGAGATGACAAAAACATTTTTTGCCACGGTTCAAAATAAATTGCATTTTGCCATCACCGGACATACCGCGGCAGAAATTATTAAAGAACGCGCAGACAGCACACAACCCAATATGGGATTAACTGCTTGGAAAAGAGCCCCTAAAGGCAAGATTATGCTTTCGGACACGGGGGTTGCAAAAAACTATCTCAACAAGGAAGAAATCTCTCATTTGAACCGCATTGTTTCAATGTATATCGATTATGCCGAATTACAAGCCGTCAGACATATCCCGATGAAAATGGCCGATTGGGTGGAAAAGTTAAACGCTTTTCTAAAATTTAGCGAATATGACATTTTGAACAATGCCGGAAAAGTGAGCCACGAGGTTGCCGTTGCCTTGGCCGCGCAAGAATATGAAAAGTTCCGAGTTATCCAAGACGCCAATTACATTTCCGACTTTGACAGAGAACTCGAAAAATTGGAGAAACAATTAAAAAGAAAGTAATGATAAACTACTCAAAGGAAAAACAAAGACATGGAAAAAAATAAAGCATATTTATGTAACAATAAAATATGGACAACAAGCTTGATCTGTTTTGTCTTAATAATAATTGCGAGCTTTACTTACTTCCATTATGAAATTCAAAATGAAGTATCCATGCATTTTGAACAAAATTCCAATCTTTTAAATCAACTAGAAAACAAGATATCTAATACAAAACAAAAAAACATAATAAAACAAACAGCAGAAGGGGTAAAAACTGAGTATCACGACTTTCTAGTAAAATATTATGAAATTCAAAATAATTGGCTTAACTATTGGTTAACAATAACAGGTATGTTGATGACCGCAATGGCTATAGTAATTCCATATATTTTTGCGAAACGTTGGCAAGATGAAAAAGAAGAATTTCAAAAACTTCTAACAGAATGTGCAAAGCGTTCTGAAGAATTAGAAAATAAAATATCAAATTTAGATATAAATCAAAACAAAAAAAACCTAGAAAAAATGCTACAAGAAAAAAAAGAGACATTCTTTGAAGAACTAAATATAGCAACTGATGAAATGTGGAATTCGATAAATGAAAAAAAAGAAGAAACTCTCAATTCTATTAAGGCTATTATTATTGAAGATATATTAAAAAATGGTCCTGATACAGATTATTTTATGGATAAGATAGAAGAGCGGTTACATGATCGTATAGATCAGATGCTTGATGAAAAATTGCAAGGAGGTTCAAGAAATGATGAATACTAACTTGCCGGACAAGTGGAAAATAGTGCATATAGATGAGATATGCTCTATTAATAAAGATACGCTTTCAGAAAAAAATGCTGATTTTCAATTTAAATATATCGACTTGTCATCTGTTAAAAGTGGTAAAATTTTATGCAGTGCTCCTATCTCTTTTAAGGGATCGCCTAGCAGAGCTAGACGAATTATAAGAAAAAATGATATAATAATGTCTACGGTTCGTCCAAATTTACAAGGATTTGCGCACATTGACTTTGATGCACAAGAATATATTTGTTCTACAGGATTTGCTGTTTTAACAGTGAAGCCAAATATATCATCAAAGTTTATATATTATTGTTTATATTCAAAATCTGTAGAAACACAGATTAACAATATGCTTGTTGGGTCAAATTATCCCGCAATAAATAGTTCTGATGTTGCTTCTTTAAGAATCTTTCTTCCCCCATTAGCAGAGCAAGAGAAGATTGCGGAGATTTTAAGCTGTTGGGATGAAGGCATTGAAAAATTGTCGGCGTTGATTGAAAAAAAGAAAATTCAGAAAAAAGCCTTGATGCAAAAACTGTTAAACTTCCAAAGAGATTATTTGAAACGATTTGATGAAATTTTTGAAGATTATAGCGACAAACGTCATCCGGATAAAGATTTGCTTTCTGCGACGCAAGAAAATGGCGTTATTCCTCGTAGGCTATTAAAAGGACGTGTAATGTCTCCAGAAGGAGGTTTAGACGGTTATAAGCTTGTTCAACCGGGAAATTTTGTAATCAGTTTGCGTTCTTTTCAAGGTGGGTTTGAATATTCCAATTATGAAGGTATTATCAGTCCAGCTTATACTGTTCTAAAAAATAAGATAGAGATTAATAGGTATTTTTATAAATACTTCTTTAAATCATACAACTTTATAGAAAAATATCTTTCTATAGCTGTTATAGGGATTAGAGACGGGAAACAAATTTCCTATCCTGACTTACAAAGCGTTAAAATACCATGTCCCCCATTACCCGAACAAAAGGCTATTGCGGAAATTTTATCCAAAGCCGATGAAGAAATTGAGCTGTTAAACAAAAAACTGGAGGCTTTTAAACTGGAAAAAAAAGCCCTGATGCAAAAACTCCTCACAGGAAAAATCAGAGTAAAGGTGGTATAAAATAAAAAGTATGCTATATTAACACTGTTATTTATTTTAGGAGACAGAAATGCCGAGAAAAAAAATTAAAATGGCAATTTGTTATGATTTTGATGGCACTTTATCGCCTCAATATATGCAAAATGTTTCATTCTTACCTAAATTAGGAATTACTCCTAATGATTTCTGGAAAGAAGTTAAGGCATTGGCTAAACGACAAAATATGGATGAAACATTAGCCTATATGAATCTTATGATTGATAAGGCAAAAGAAAAACAAATTCCTTTAACGGCAAAATTCCTGATGGAATGCGGAAAAGATATTTCTTTCTTTCCCGGAGTAGATACTTGGTTTGATAGAATTAAGCATTATGCGAAATCTAAAAATATCGAGGTTGAACATTATATTATTACATCAGGAAATGAAGAAATTATAAGAGGAACGGCTATAAAACGGCATTTTAAATATATTTTTGCCTGTAAATTCGCTTATGAATACGTTTATAAAGATCTTATTGCTCAAAAACCTGCTGCTGCCGTTAATTATACAAATAAAACGCAACATCTTTTCCGTATCAACAAAGGTATTTTTAATTATTGGCAAAATGATGAGGTAAATAAATATACTCCTAAAGAAAAAAAATATATCGATTTTAAAAATATGCTGTACATCGGGGATGGTGAAACAGATGTTCCTTGTATGAAGATGGTTATGTCTCAGGGCGGGCATGCCATTGCGGTATATAATCCGGAAACAAAAGCTGTTAAAGAAAGAAAAAATGCCAAAGGGGAAATTGTTCGAGCTGAAAAATTATCTTCTCAAGCCGTTGCTTTAGATTTATTTAATCACGGTCGAGTTAATTTTATTGCTCCAACAAATTATGAAGAAAATTCAAGATTAGAACAAATTGTTAAAAATATTATTGATAAAATATACTTGGAACAGGCAAATGTGAAGAACTGATGAAAATTTATGCATAACAAATTTCTCGGCAAGAAGCGTGACAGATATTTTTCTTTATATCTTTTCGATCCAGATAAAAAGCCCCGAAAAGAAAGGTCTGAAAAATGATGTCCCCGACGTTCATTCGTGCTTTGACGAAGCATCCCGAACGCTTTAAATTCAGAAAACAGGCTGAAAAGTATAACAAAATAATGCAAGAGGCTGACTAATGTTCTCCCTACCCGATTTTGACGAAGCGTCTTCGTCGCAGATTCCCGCTTTGCTTCAGCTGATCAATCTGGGGTATCACTATATCCCGCGCCACAAGGTCAACGAATTACGCGACGGCAAAAATCAGTATATCCTGCGCGATATCGCGTTTAACGCCGTTCGCGCAATCAACGATGAAACCATTTCCGACAAAAGCATTCGCGAAGCGATTTTTTCTTTGGAAAAAGTACGGCTTGACGACGGAATGATCGCCGCATCGGAAAATATATTTTCCGACCTTTTAAGCGGAAAAGCCGTGTCTGAACTGTTAAACGGAAAAAAAACTTCGCCCCAAATGCGTTTTATCGACTGGGACGATCCGACGAAAAATACTTATCACGTCGTTGCGGAATTTGAAATTTCGGAAGATCGTAATCGTCGCCCCGATATCGTCTTGTTCGTCAACGGTATTCCCTTTGCCGTTATCGAAAACAAAAAAGCCTCCGTTTCCGTGGACGAAGCGGTTTATCAGATGGTTCGCAATCAAAAACAGGGGCAAACACCTAAATTCTTTTTGTTCCCTCAGCTGTTAGTCTGTTCGAACATCAGTCAAATCAGATATGGAACGATGTTGACGCCGTTCGAATTTTATTCGCATTGGAAAGAACGGGGGGCGGACGATTCATTTACCGCCGCAGTGCTTGACAGCGTCAATCGTCCCGTAGACCCTGACATTGTCAAACAGATCGGCGCCGACCTGTTACGCGGAACTTATTTGCAAAAACCAAAGGAAACGCCGACACAACAGGATCGCGGCATCTTTAGTCTTCTGCGTCCCGAACGATTGATTGAGCTTGTGAAAAACTTTATTGTTTACGATAATGGGGTCAAAAAAATCGCACGATATCAGCAGTTTTTCGCCATAAAAAAAACAATTGAACGCGTTAAAGAACGCGACGAAAACGGCAAACGCCGCGGAGGACTGATCTGGCACACGCAGGGATCGGGAAAATCGCTGACGATGGTGATGTTGGTTAAAAACCTGATCGAAACCGTTAAAAATCCGCGCATTATCGTCGTAACCGATCGCCGTGACCTTGACGTGCAAATTCGTGATACTTTCGCCGCGTGCAACATCAAAAAAGGCGTTCAGCAGGCGACGTCCTGCAACGACCTGATCGAAAAAATACGGTCAAAAACGTCGGACGTCATTACAACGTTGGTGCATAAGTTCGACCAGAAAACGGATTTTACCGACAACGATGAAAACCTGTTCGTTTTGATTGACGAAGCGCATCGTACTCAGGGCGGTGATGCCAACGGCATGATGAACCAAATCCTCCCTCGTGCATGTCAGATCGCGTTTACCGGCACGCCGTTGATGAAAAAGATAACGACAAAAGACGGCTTCCTGACTAAATCTCAATCCATCAACAAATTTGGCGGATTGATTGACGAATATACGATTTCGGAAGCAGAAGCCGACGGAGCCGTTTTGCCTTTGATCTATCAGGGGCGCTTTGTTGAACAGACGGTCAACCCGAACGCCGATAAATTTTACGAACGCATATTCGATAAAATGACGCCGGAGCAACGCGCAGATTTCAATAAAAAATGCGTATCGGCATCCGTGTTGGAAGAAACGGCACAACGCATAGAAATGATTGCTTTGGATGTGTTTGATCATTTTATGGAAAATTTCAGAGATACGGGGCTGAAAGGTCAGCTTGTCGCGCCCAGTAAATATGCCGCCGTTATGTTCAAAAAAGCGTTTGAACTGTTGGGGGATTTGCGTTGTGAAGTCGTAATTTCGGACTCGCCTGCGGAAGATGGCGCTGACGATGCTCTTGCCGATCATAAAAAAGTCGTTACGGACTACCTTTCCGAACAAAAACACAAATACGGATCTTTGGAAACGCGCGAAAAACAAATCATTCGGGACTATAAAAAGAATCCTGAAGGATGCGAACTCTTGATCGTTGTAGACAAACTTTTGACCGGTTTCGATGCACCGCGCGACACGGTGTTGTATTTGGCAAAACAGCTAAAGGATCACAATCTGTTGCAAGCAATCGCACGTGTCAACCGCGTCTTTAACGGTGATGCGGGCAAACAATGCAAAAAAGCCGGACTGATCATTGATTATTCCAAAAACGCGAAAAATCTGAAAAACGCCCTTGAACTGTTTTCAAATTTCGATCCAAAAGATATTGAAAACGCTCTGCTGGACACGGACAGTCAAATCGAATTATTAAAAAATATCTTTGATCGTTTGGATGCCGCTTTTTCTCCCGTCACAGATAAGAATAATACGGATGCCTACGTTATGTTGTTGAAAAACGACGAACGAATTCGCGAGGCTTTTTATGAAGACGTGAACGCTTGTATCAATCAGTTTTCCGTCTGCACGTCTTTGTACGATTTTTACGATAAAGTCGACGCTGATACGTTGGAACGATACCGTTTTACTTTGAAAAAATATATCGAAATCAAAAAAACGACTCTGCTGGCATGCGCGCAAACGGTCGACTTTTCAAAATACAAAGATCAGATTATCAAACTGCTGGATAAATATGTCAACGCGGGCGAGGCAGAAATCCTGTCCAAAGAAATCAGCCTGTCCGATATGCAGGAGTTTAACCGTTATATCGAAGATCAGAAAAACGGTTTGTCGGACAGATCAAAAGCTGATGCGATCTTGGCTCAGACAAAAAAGGTCATTCGAGAAAAATGGGGACAGGACGAGATCTTTTATAAAAAATTCAGCGATCTGATCGAAAAACTTCTTTCCGATTTGAAAACAGCGAAACAAGAAGACTTGAAGGCTCTGCTTAATCAAGCCAAGGCGTATCAGCAGGCCGTAGAGGATTATACGGATTCGGATATTCCCGAAATGTTCAGAACCACAAAGACCTTTCACCCCTTTTATCGCAACATCAAGCCATTTCTAAATGTGCCGGACGAAACGTACAATGCGATCATTTCTAAAATCGTCCATATTATCCAAAGTCGTAAAATCGTTGATTTTCAAAACGATTTAAGCGTCCGGCGCAATGTAATCAATGATATTGAAGACTATTTGTTTGACGAGGTCGAAGAAAAATTAAACGCCGATACCGTGGAACAAATTGCGCAAACAGCCTGGAATCTTGCGGTGCAGAACAAGGATATGCTCTGATGAATATTATAAGGGAACTTCGAAAATCAATTGCCGCAGAAGTTCATCCCGATCTGTCCGTCGTGATAAAAGCACCGACAGAGGCAAGCGATACACAGATTAACGCGTTTGTTAAACGCAAAGAAGCATGGATCGAAAAACAAAAAAAATATTTTCAACAGTTCAACAGAAAAGAACCGACGGAATTTCTTTCAGGATCTTCCGTCTTGTATCTGGGGCGTCAATATCAGGTCATTATCGAAAAAGCTGCTTATAAAAACCGCATTAAAGTAACGAAAAACAGGTTGTATATTTTATCCTCAGCGCCGCAAAAATCCGATGAAATCACGGCAGATTTTCAACGTTGGCTTTTGTCACGGGCGGAAGTTGTTTTCGCACAACGGCTGACGGAATGTTTAAAGTCTTTTCCGAATCTGTCTCCGCCCGAACTAAAGATCAGACGCCTGAAAAAGCGTTGGGGCAGTTATTTGAAACGACACGAAATCGTTTTAAACCCCGATCTGATCAAAGCGAGTAAGCAGGCGATTGATTACGTTATTATTCACGAACTTTGTCATGCCTTTTATCCGCGGCATGATGAAGATTTTTACAGGCTCCTGTCTTCGAAAATGCCGAACTGGAAAGAAATTAAAGCAAAGTTCGAAAAGAAACTTCTCTGTTATTGATTGTTTTTAAAAGAGTAAGCCCCCTCATTTTGGTAATTGAATAATTTTGTATATGAAAAGTACACGGTTGTCGTGTGCTTCCTTTTGCAAAAGGACATATACAATGTTTGAGAAAAAATATAACAACTGCTCCATAGTCGGAGCGGAAGCAGCCGGGGTTGTTTACAGACGCGCCGTTCGCACAAACGGGTTTGGTCAGTGCGTTTCAACGTTCCGTCGTTTTTTAAAAGAGTATCAAGCCGCATACAGGTTGGGACAAGCACTGCCAACGCCTCCGGAACAGCTGAAAGTTTATTTGAAATCATTGAAAGCTAAATTTCGTCTTGAAACGGACAATATCGAAAACATGGTTAAAGCGGCTTATCGAATAAGGCTTCCTCAACTTAAGAAGCACGAAACCAATAACCCTAAATCACACAAACGAAACACCGGCCGTCGAAACAGGAGGAAATAGCCCATGAAAAAGAATAAAACAATGAAAGAGCTGTTCCGCTCTTATATCCTAAGCCCGGAAGACAGGGATTACGCTTTTCAAAATGTTGACAAAGACAAGCTTCGTAAAGTGATTGAAGATTTTCCGAAGTATTTAAAAGGTATTCCCGTTTATCCTCCCAACACGTTTATCGACGGTATCGGAATAGAGAACAACGATGAACAGGTTATTCTCTCCGTGAACAGCCTGTATAAGCTCTGGGAACGCTCCGAATACTGGGTGCAAAGAAAAGGAAAGGACACCCTGTACATTTTTGGCATGAGCTATTCAGAGGAGTTTAACTCATTTATAATCGGAGGCTATCTGCACCCCCAAAACGAGTTCGTTGCCCTGCACTGGGAACAATCGATCAGTACCATCGGGTTGTTGACCGACAGTTTGAACTATGACGAA
>CALYBD010000036.1 GCA_944393745.1 uncultured Alphaproteobacteria bacterium
GTTCAAATCCACTTCCCAATCCAAAAACCAAACCCCTGCCAGCAGGGGTTTTGTTTTTGGTCGGAGCGATAGGATTTATTCGCTCTCGCTCACCCCTCTCGGGGCCGCCGTCCCGGCGTTGCCTGCGCTATCGCTTCGGCCGAACCTACTTCTTCGGTTCAAATCCACTTCCCAATCCAAAAACCAAACCCCTGCCAGCAGGGGTTTTGTTTTTGGTCGGAGCGATAGGATTTGAACCTACGACCACCTGATCCCAAATCAGGTGCGCTACCAGACTGCGCTACGCTCCGGCAAAATGAAACTTTATAGATTCCCCGATGCTTTTTCAAGGTTAAAAAACGAATGTTCCACCAGATCACCCGCTTCTATTCCGGATCGTTTTGCCGTGCCGCCCTTTAATTCCAGCACGGCTATTACACTTTCCCGCGACTGAACCTGATCACGGGAAAACGGAACCGTGTTTTCAACAATTTCCGTAATTCGTCCGTATTCGTCAATAAATAACATATCCAGAGATTCCGGCGTGTTCGCCATCCACATACTGACTTTTTTGTTAACCGGAAACAAAAACAGCATTCCTTCATCGTCCCGAATATCCGTACGATACATAAAACCGCGCATCCGTTTTGCGTTCGTATCGGCAATTTCAACCGTAAAAACAACGGCCGGCCGATCCCGGCGCAAAATCCGTATCGATTCTTTGGCAAAAGAAATTTCCGTTTTTTCGGCCGATCCTTCGGGCGAACAGCCCGCAAAGAACAAAATCCCCAGGAATAATAAAAATTGTCTCATAAAAACCTCTAAAAAAAACAGGCTGTTTCAAACAGCCTGTCTGTCGATTATTTCGAAAAAGGAGAATAATTTTTCATATTTACGACTTTATTTTCGTCCTTTTTTTCTTCTTTTTCTTCTTTTTTATCTTCAGTGTTTTTTTCTTCATCTGCCTTTACGACGGCATTGTCTTTTTGCGCGGAATCGGTTTGCGAAGCTTCCGTTTCAATGATTTCTTCCTCTTCTTCCTGATCATCCATCATTTTATTAAAGTTCAGAACTTCTTCCGGCGTGGTAACAATTGTTTTTTCGTCTTTGGTGGCGGGGGAATTCATTTTTAACTGCGTTTTCCCGTCAATCGTTGTCAAATCCAAAGTCGTTTTGTTCTGATAGTCCAAGAATGTCAAAGCCGAAGACGAAGGCTGTGCTTTTAACGCCACGGCGGAACCGACCGTTTCCGTCAAAGCCAAAATAGCCGTGTCCCCGGACATATCCAAACTGGACGTTGCCCCGTCAATGACAACGGCGGAATTACCGGTGCTGACCATATCAAAGGCCGCTTCGCCCGAACCGGTCAACCCCAGGTAAATATTATTTTTCTTTGTATCGTCCATAATGGCGATGGAACGAATGGAATCCGTCAATCCGATGCTGATTTTTCCGGAATAAACATCTGTCAAAGACAACGTTGCGTTTTTACGGTCAACCGCCATGGCGGCAATGGGATATTTGTCTTTGTGCATCATGGCAAAAGACGTTGTATCATTGTCAGCCGTCCAGACACCGCGGATATTTCCGGCCGAATCTTTCAAAAGAAAAACCTCTGCTTCGACCACAACGGGAATACCGGCATCTTCTTTTTTGATTTCCTGTTGTCTTCCGCCCTGCTGCTGAGCAAAAGCAGACCTGTCCATTGTCGATCCGGTCAATCCGGTATAGGCCGAAAAACAAATCAATCCCGTCACCAGATATTTTAACGTGCGGTATTTTTTTTCTAATTTTTGAATGCGTAATTCTAAATTTTCCATAAGTCTGCTCCATCGGATAACAGGATTTTTATTATAAAATAAAGATAACTTGTTAATTATCTATGAACAATCCGAATTCCTCAACCGTTTTATTTTTTTTGCGGGATCCATTTTTTCACGGCGACCGTCTTTCCCGACTGAGACCGCATAATTCTGGTTGCACCGAATTGAGCCGACTGCAGCCTTTCGTCTTTTGAGGCGATTCCCGAATAATATTCTGCCATGGCCTGCAGGCTGATTTCCGTATCTTTTCCGGCGGCGAACGCTTCGGCATAAGGCGCATGAATTGAAATTAATCCGTAAATATAATCCGTTGAATACGAACCGAAACGCGCCCAGATCGTCTGCAAAAAAGACGTTGTTCTGCGATTTATCGACCGATACGACAAAACGGGACGCTGCGACCCGTACACACGATACGAATTCGGTTCGACCGGACCGCGTTCCGTTGCCAGAAAAATCCCCGGAACGAACCGTTTTCCTTGTGTCAATGCCGCGTAATATCCCTGCGACAGATACATTAAATACTGCATTTTCATCGGCTGCAGATACTCTCCGTCATTCAAAGCCGTATCCAAAAACCATTCGGCCGCATCAAAAACAGATTCCGCAGGCGGTATTTCCATTGAAATTTCTCCGAAATTCAGATAAAAGTAAACAAGGCGTAAGTTTTTTTAAGCTTTAACGTTATCTGATAAAAAAAAGGTTAAAGTCTTAATTCCGAAATTAAGGGGGAAAAGGTTTTTTATGGAAAATAATAATAATTCAAACGAATCCGCTGCAACGCCCGCACAAAATCCGACAGGGGCAAAAACACCTTTGGTGAAACGCGTCAAAATTCCGACCGTTCGTCCGGGAATGCCGCCGCAGCCGGCAGCAGCTCCCGCACAACAGGCCGGCGGAGTTGACACGGATCCCGCCGCACAGGTAGAGGCTCATCACGCCGAAACGGCAGAACCGGATCTGCCGCCGGAAAACAAAAAAGGCAGTGCAGCCCAACCCATAGAAGCCGAAAATATTGAAAAAGCTCCCGTGCGCAAAAAACGCAGAGGTTCTTCTTCCGCAAACACCTTATCATCTGTTCTGGACGAAAAAACAAAGAAAAAAACCGAAGAACAGCTGATGAAAGCAAAAGCAAAGGCTCAAAGCTTTTTATCAAACAAATGGTGCCGGCTGGGGTTGGTCGTTGTTCTGATTGCCGTTATTTGTTTTGGCGTTTATTCGTCTTTGCCGATCATTGCCGAAAAAAAACTGCCCGAAATCTTTGCGGCCAACGGCATGCCGTTTAAAACTTTCAAGATCAAACAAATCACCATTGATACAATGGAATTGACAAATGTTGCCGATAAAACGGGAACAATGACCATTTCGTCAATGAAATTTAATTATTCCCTATTCAGCCTGTTTTCCAGCAACATTATCCGTTCAATGGAATTAACGGGCGTTAACATCAACGGTGAAAAAAGAACCGACGGTATTTCTTTGGGTGCTTTGGGCGGATTGATCTATTCCCCGGTCAATGCGAAAAAAGGAAAAGAAATTACCATCAGCTCTTTGCAAATCAAAAACGGCCGCTTTATTTTAAAAAGCGATGCGCCGCCGCAGCTAGATAAGAACGGCGATGAAATCGACAACACCATTGTCATCAACTTTACGGCCAACGGCTCGCTGAGCAAAACCGGTCTGAATATGCAAATTTCAACGGATTATACTTCGCCTCAAATGGCCGTAAAAACACAGACGTCTTTGAACAAGACCGCAATGGCGTCCCAGATTAAAACAAACATTACAGAAGGCAATTTGTTAAAAGACGAACAAAATGTCGGATCCGTTTCCGGCAATCTGGAAGTTTCCGTTAACAACGGTGTTTTATCAAAAGGCCAAGCGGATCTGTTGTTGTCATCGTCGTCGCAAAAATTGAAATTAATGGCCGTTGTGACTCCAAAAGACGACAGTTTTGACATTTCCGTCAATTTGGATCGTTCTTTTGAAAATCCGCAGGACGCCGTCGGAAAATTCGTCGGTAGTCTGGCATTGCAGGCAAACGACGTAATCGTTAAAGGAACATTTAAAAACTTTGAAGGCACTTTGCCGTTGCAGATAACCGCACCGACACTGACCACCGGGAAAATGGCCATTCAGGATTTAAAAACACAGTTTGACGTCAAGTTTTCCTGCGCCGGTTCCAGTTGTACGGCAAATCTGACAAAACCGATGACCTTTGCGTTTACCAATCTGCAGGCAGCGGCGAATTTCCGTCAGATTAAATTGTTTAAACCGCTGGAATTAACGATCAGTCCGGATCAAAATGATCCGTTCTTAAGGTCCGAAGGCGGCAGTTTATCGTTTACTTTGCCGATTTCGGCTTTTTCAACGCAGCTCTTTATCGCTGATAACATTTCCAGTTCTCAGGTTGCAGCGGCTCTGAACGGATTAAAAGCCCGGGTTAAATATAATGTTTTCTCGGGTCAGTATTCCGGAGAAGCCACATTTGCACAATCCGGATTTGCCAGCAAAGACATAAAAATGACCGGCATACAGGGAATTGTGTCCTTTACCAGCAATTCTTTGCCTGATGCCCGGCTGCGCGTGGCAAAAGCCAGCCTGACACGGCCGGATATTATTCCCGATTTTTCGGCAGATTTCCGTTTCCGCCCGATGAGCCAGGCCGAATTCGGCGTGGATTCTACCATCGCCCTTCAAAACGGATTGGTAACCGTAACAATGAACGGATCCTATATGTTGCCGACTCACGAATGGAATATGTATATCGTTGTTCCGAAATTTATTTTATCGGAAGCCGGACTACATATGGAAAACGTTATGCCGTTTATGCTGAAACACCTGCCGCCGACAACGTTCGGGGGATTAGCGGCAAAAGGACGTCTGACGGTTAAAAACGGCGTCGTTACCGGACCGATTGACGTTTTGATCGAAAATGTTGCAACAACCTGGAACGGCATAAACATCGAAGCCATGAATGGTGTTCTGACATTGTCTTCGGTTTATCCGATCGGCACGCCCGAAAATCAAAAGTTATTTATCGGGACATTAAATGTCGGCGGGATTCCTTTCCAGAATACGTTGTTTAACTTCCGTATTCAGCCCAAACAGGGAATTGAAGTGGCCAACGCGCAAATGAAGTATGCCAACGGTCAATTCAAAACCATCAAATCGTTCTTTATTCCGTTTGAAGGACAAACGTCTCAGATTATGTTTGAAGGCAGCGGAATTGACCTGGCGTCCGTAACAAACAACTTAAAATCTTCGGCTTTGCGGGTAGACGGCATTATGAATTCCGAATGGATATTGTCGTACGCCAACAAAAAGTTAAATATCGATACGGCTAAATTCACCTCAAAGCTGGCAGGAACGTTGCATTTTACGCCTTCTGCAGAACTCAGCAAACAGATGGATCCGCAGATGCAGGCCTTTTTAAAGGACGTTATTGTCAAAAATATGACTCTGACGGCCAAAGGTCCGATAGACGGACAGGTCAGCTTTGATGTTTCCATTACGGGACATTCGCCGCTGGAAACAGCCGCCAATGATCAGGACGTTTCTTTTGACTTCAAAGGCAATTTCAGAAGCTTCCTGAAACAGGAAGGCGGACTGCTGGAAATTCCGTCTGATGTTCTGCTGGCATTGCAGGAATACACAAAACAATAAAGGAGGCCGTATGCAATTCGGGGAATTTCCTGTTTACGATGCTTTGGGAATCGAACTGACGCACCCTGTAAAATGTCAGGAAATCACCCTGAAAAAGGGCCATATCTTAACTTCTTCGGACATAGGAAAGCTGCAATATGCCGGCATTAAATCCGTTGTCGGCGTACGGCTTTCGTCCGAAGATATCCTGCCGGAAACGGCGGCGGATATTTTATTAAAAACAATGGCCGGAGATTATTTGCGCTACACGCTGCCCGATGAAAACGGTTACAGTGAAATTTTTGCAGACATTGACGGCGTTTTCGTTTTTGACCGGGAACGACTGAATCGTCTTAACGATCACAGCGAAAATATTTCTTTGATGGCCGTTCAGCCTAATCTGCCCGTCTACAAAGGACAGTTTGTCGCCAATTTGCGTTTGTTCGGTCCGGCCATACAGGCGGCAACATTAAACGAAGCCGTTACAAAAATTTCCGGAACGGGACCTTTGTTAAAAGTTGCGCCGTACGCATTTTGCAAAATCGGTTTCATTCAAACCATTACCGATAAGGCTCATGTTCAGCCGCAAAATCCGGACGATCTGGAAAAACGTTTCGGAGCATACGGATTTAACGTTGTTTTCCATGATTTATGCGAACACAATTCCGTACAAGTCGAAAAAGCCGTTCGCGATGCCATAGACGCACAAGCTGAAATCGTTTTGGTGGAAAGCCCTTTTCCGCCTTTGCATCGCGATGACGTCGTTCCGAAGGGATTCAAAGAAGCCGCCGGAGATATTGATCGATTGGGCTGGCCGATGGATATGGGGCTTTCTTTGGTCATCGGTCATAAAAATGATATAAAGTTATTGGGATATTGCGCCGAAGATGCCGATCAGCCGGCATTTGACATATTAATGCGCTTTTTAGCCACAAAATCTTTGCCGGACACAAGCGTTATTCCGGAATTAGCCTTAAACGGCATTAATTTAACCCGTCTGACAAAAAGGATCACACCGCAGCAAACGGAAAATTCCATTCATATCGGATCCGTATCGGACAGCGAAAAAATTGCTGTTGTCATCTTGGCCGCCGGATCATCCAGACGCATGATCGGATCAAACAAACTGCTTGAATCGTTAAACGGTTTGCCGATGATTGAACACGTTGTTCGTTCGGCGTTATCGTCTCAGGCCGATTATGTTGCCGTTGTGACGGGGCATGATGCTAAATTTATTGAAAAAAGACTGGAAAAATACGACGTTAAAATCGTACGCAATCCGGATTATGTTTCGGGGGTTCTGGGATCCATACGCCTGGGGTTGGCCGTTTTGCCGCCGGATATTGCCGGCGCTGTTGTTTTGCCGGCGGATATGCCTGCCTTTACGGAAGAATATATCGATAAATTAATCGAAGCCTTTGATTTCAAAGCCAAACGCCCGCCCGTTGTCATGCCGTCCTTTAATTCCGTCCGCCACAATCCCGTTTTATGGCCGCGCGACTTGTTTAAAGTCGTTAAAATCATTCCCGAAGATTCCCACTGGACACCGGCTTTGGTCGAACATTCCGACTACATTAAAGAAGTCGTTTTAAAAGACGATCTGCCTTTAACCGATATCAATACGCACGGCGATCTGGAAAAATACAAAGCCCGCGTCAATATGGTATCCAGCGCCGAACAGGACTTGTTCGCGCTTGAAAAAAGGCGCTAACGTAAAAATAGAAACCACCGTCTTTAAAGTTTAACATTTCCGATTAATTTTTTAGTTGAAAATTCAATTAAGAATCTTTTATCCTTTCAAAAAACAACGTTTTTAAAAAGGATATCGGACGATGTTTTTGTCGCGTTTTTTGTTTAAAGCTGTCTTTTCATTTTTTATGATTACCGCAACAGTCATTATAACAACTGGTTGTTCTGAAAAATCTGTATATCCTTGGTATGAAACCATTTCAATGTATCATGTCTTTGTTAAATCTTTTTTTGATTCAAACGGTGATGGAAAAGGGGATTTAAAGGGACTGATCAAAAAACTGGATTACATTCGGTCCTTAAACGTCAATACGATTTATATGTTGCCGATCACGCCGGCATTGAATGTTCAGGAAATGCCGCGCAGCCATTACGGGTATGAAATTACGGATTTTAAAAATATCCACCCCGATTACGGAACTATGGAAGATTTTAAAACGCTGACAAAAGAAGCACATAAACGCGGGTTGCATATCGTATTGGATTTTATTACCACCGTTATTTCCGTTCAGCACCCGTTTTTTCAGGACATTTTAAAAAATCCCGACAGCAAATACAAAAACTGGATCATCACCTCGCCCGTTATTCCCGACGGGGAATGGATGAATTTTAACGATTACAGCGAACAGTTTGAATCTTCTGCCTGGAAACCGTTGCCGCACGGCGGATATTATTATTCGCTGTGGGGAAATTCGCCCTTTTTAAACTATCATAATCCGGAAGTTCGGAAATACATTTTATCCGTTGTTGATTTTTGGCTGGACGCCGGCGCGGACGGATTCCGTGTCGACGCAACGAAACATTTGTTTATTAACGGTCCCGGCCAGGAAAAACAGTACCATCAACCCGAAAATTTTGAATTTTGGAAAAAACTGCGCCGGCACATTCAGGAAAAATACGGTCCCGAAAAAGTATTGATCGCGGAAACGATCCCTATTCCGAACAATATCGCATACGTTGTTCCCAATCGAAAAATGTTTGATTTAATGTTTGATTCAACCTTTATCAATGATATTTATCCTTACCGGGAAACGGATTTGAAACAGCTGTATTCCGCACCGTATCTGCATTCTTTTTTCAACAATCCGGCCGTTTACAAACTGACCGCGTTAAAAGACCGGCTGATTTATCATTCTGATCACGACGGAGCCCGCATTGCCACCAGAATCAAGGATCCGACGCCTGAAAAATTAAAAATCATTGCTTCGGTTTTAATTCTAACGCCTGCGCACATAAAACTGTATGCCGGTGATGAAATCGGAATTAAAGGCTTTTCCGATTTTAACGATTTTAAGAACAAATGGTTTCATGCGACTGTTGCTTCGATGGCTTGGGACGATTCCGAAAACGGCGGTTTTACGACTTCTGCCGCTCCGGTTATTCCGATTACGGACGATTATCGCGACTGGAATGTCAAAGCGCAGGAAAAGGATAAACGATCCCTTTTAAATCATTACCGCCGCCTTATTAAATTAAAAAACAAATATCCGTCATTGTTTTTTAAAGGACAACGTTTTATCGCCGACACCGGGAATAAAAACGTTTACGCTTATTTTTTAAATAACGGCGAAGAAACGGCGCTTGTCGTTATTAATTTATCCGAAAAGGCAGAACCTTTGCGTATTGATCTGTCCAAATATGCCCCCGGAAAAGCACAATTGATTTTTGCGGATCCGGAGCGGATTTCCCCGCAATGGGACAAAGGCATTATGCAGGTTGACGATTTGCCGGCATACGGAACGTTTGTTTTTAAATTCGATACGTTTAACACGTCTCTTTTACAGCCGAGAGAAACACAATTGCGTCGTTTGAAAAAATTAATTCCGGCATCTGGAAAAACGGAAGTTTCACAAAAAAATTCAGCCGTTGTCTTTGCAATCCCCGATCAGGGCGGGGTGTTGCGCATACTGAAAGGTCAGGGAAAAGTAGAACTGTCCGCAAACGATGTTTTTGACGGTAATCAGCTGTCCGAAACGTTTCACGGCACCGTGGACACGACCCGCAAAGACGTGCTGTTGCCTGTTATACAAGACATGACGGACGCTGTTATTTTTAACAAAGAAGGAATACGTTTTTCCTTTGAAGCACAGGATCCGCGGGCAGCTTTTCCAAAAGATCTGCCCAAGCTGGCCTCTTTTCCGGAAAATAAAAATATGGCAAATTTTTACGCCGGCAAAGACGAAAACTTCTGGTATTTCAAAATGGATCGCAAAGGCGACATTTTGCAAAACAACGGCGGACTGGACTTTATTATTTTCATTAACGAAAACAAACGCCCCCGCGTTCAGCAAAGAATGAGCTTTTGGCGATTGCCCGATGTTGTTTCCCGAATACCGGTTGATGCGATGATATTGTACGAACGTCATATAAAAACCGGCAGAGTACAGATTGATATTAACTCTATGCGCAATATGGGCGTATCAATAGCCGACAAACATTTTATTTTTGATACGCCGGACGCTTTTTGGGTTATGATTTCCCGAAACACTTTTCCCGCAGAAAAAATCCTGGCCGCACCGTTTGTTTGGAGCGCCGCCGGTCATTGGGGCGACACGCCGCCGGCAGGCAAACCGCTGCCCGTTGTTGAACGCCTGCCTTTTGATCCGCAGAAAAAATATTCACCTTATTTAATCAGCGACTATCTGGAAGTAAAATAATGCAGATAAAAAAATACGGCCGCCCGTTGTTGGTTCTCAGCACTTTGTTCTGGCTGATTTTATTTTTAATTAATTTCGGACACGGCGCCGGCTGGTCAGGTGTTTATTCAATTTTAATCAAAAAAATCAATACGGAATCTCTTTCATGGTTCTTTTTATTTTCTGCTCTCGGATCATTTGTTTTAAATCTGTTGTTAATGGGCTTTGCCGATTTGCTTGACAGCGAAAAGCTGGTGCAGATTTCTTTTATCGGATTTATCGGCGTTTTGGCGGCAGATCTGGCCGTTCTGGACGCACAAACTTTTTTTTCGCCGCTGCAGTACAAATATCTGCTGATTTTTTTGGCCGTTTTAATTATTTCCGTTCCCTCTGTTTTTATCATTCAGACTTGGAATTTAATCAACAATACCTTTTCGCCGAAAAGTGCCGCAGATATCTATCCGTTACTGACAACCGCCCCGTTGATCGGCAGTATTGCCGGAGGCTTTGCCGCCCATCGCCTGCCAAAATATTTTCAAACGGAATCTCTGGTCGTTACCTGGGGTGTGTGCATTCTGATTGCCGTTGTCATTACGGCGGTTTTAACGCGACTGTTAAAGAAATATAATATCAGTCGTCATCGGACACGGGAAAAGATCGGCCCGAAAAAGCTGGCGGCTAATTTCAAAGAAGGGTTTCATTATTATAAATCATCTTCTTTTGCTTTAAACCTCAGCCTGATTTTCATGTCGTTTTGGCTGGTGTGTACCATTATTGATTTTTGTTACGCCAAAACTTTGGATAAGACGTACACAACTTCCGAAGAAATGGCGTCCTTTTACGGCGGATATACAACCGTTGCCAATGTGACGGCTTTGCTTATTCAAACGTTTTTAGGATCAAAATTACTGAAAATCACCGGTGTGCGCAGCGGATTTTTATTTCTGCCCGGCTCTCAGATCATCTGCTTTGTCGTGATTCTGTTTTCGCCGGGATTGCTCCCCATTGTCGCCGCCATGTTTATGCAGACGCTGATCGGCATGTCGATCCAATCCAATTCCGTGCAGGTATCCTTTAATATTTTCGCCCGCGCCGTTCGCGGCAAAATTCGCACTTTGCTGGAAGGGGTGATCAATCCTTTGGGCGGCGTTATCGGATCGGTTGCGATTATTATTATCGGCAAGCTTCAGACAAATGATTCCGTATCGGTGGAACGGATTTTACCTTATGTCGGGATTTTGTTTTCGGGAATATGGCTGCTGGCCGCCGTCAGAATACATAAAAGCTATCTGCGGGAAGCAGAAAAAACAGCATCAAACAATGACGATCAGGATCAAAAAGACGCCGGAGAAGCTTTACAAATCGAGCAATCTGCCGCCGATTTTTGGAAAAATCTGAAAAGAAAAATTTTAAAAACAAAAAACAATGATTGCCGAAACGGCAAATAAAGTCCTTTTCACAATTATTTTTTTCTGCCACACTATAACGATAAAGCAAGTTAAGGATCAGACATGTCAAAACAAGCAGAACTGGAAGCCGAACGTTTTATCCATCGTGCCATGCAATACCTGCGTTCAACGTTTCGGGAACAAACACAAGACACGGACGATGAAACTTTAAAAAATAAGCTGATTGACGATTGTCAAACGGCATTAAAGTATGGCTTTGATACAGAATCCGACATGATGATGATCGTTGATTTTTTATGGCGGCTGCCTGCTGATTATACCGACCGATCCGAATATGAATGGGTGCAGGATATTCTGACGTCCGAAGAAATGGATAACGAAATGAAAATTGATGCTTTGCACAATGCTTTTGCCATGGTGTGCGCTTTGCAAGAAGACGAACAAAGCAAAAAGGAACAGTTAAATGACAGATAATCGTTCCTGCAAAGCGACTCTTTACCTTGAATCTCCGGGATTTTTAATTCCCGCCCGATTAAAGAATGCCGTCATGAAACGCGAAGCCGATGTCGGCGCCGTGACGGGGCACGCTTTTATCGGCCTGACCGACCAAAACGGCAAAGAAACCGTTTACGGTTTTCATGCGGCAACCGCTCTGCCCGAAAACGAACATCTGAGTTTTAAGGAAAAATTGCCTTTGCTGATCAGCGGTCAATATCAGGGGTTTATTGCCGATGATTCCAAAGAACCCTATGACGACAAAATGGTTTACCGGATTACGCCGGACCAATACGATAAAATCAAGTCTTATGTCGAAAAAGAAAAAGCGCACCCGCCGAAATATAATATTTTTTCAAAAAACTGTGTTGTTTTTGCTTATAAAGCTCTGCATCAGGCCGGTTTAAAACTGCCGCCGCAACCGATGTTTCATAATCCGATATCGGCCGTTTTGGGAATCCGCCTGTACGAAAAAGCGCACAAGGCAAAACAAAATTTGAAAAAATCCGCTGCCGAGATTTTGTCGCGTTTTTCTTCCACACGCAAAATATCCCGGGATATATTACAAGGTTTAAAAAACAAACCGACAAAGCAGGCTTTCGGTATTAAAACGGTTGCCGCCGCCGTGGCCGGAAACACGCTTTCGGCTTTGCGCAAACACCTGTCCCGATAAGTTAATTATCCGCAGGAATTTTTGAAGCCTTCATTTCCCATTTGCCGGCATCGTTTTGTTGCCAGTAATAAGCCTCAAAGCCTTCGTCGACGACGGCTTTCCACAATTCACGCGCCTGTTGAACGGCCGTTTCGTCATGTCCGTTAAACAGATTTAAACACCGTTCAAACGGCCGGATTTCATCTATTGAACCGCCGTCAACCAACATAATCATGTCCGCCCGGTTTAAATTATCGCCACGCGTCGTAATAAAAACGGGCTGGTCCGCCTCATTGCCGTCAGATTCCGATCCGTGCGGCAGCCATGAATCCGGACGATACGTCCATAACAACGTATTGAGATATTCCGCCTTTTCCGGCAATTCCGTTTTTATTAACAAGCGTTTTCCGCCGGCGTATACTTTTTCAGCCAAAACCGGCAGCACCTGTTCCAAAGCAGATCTTTGCAAATGATAAAAATCAACACGCATTCAAAAAAACCTATGGAACGGGAACAAATCGGACAACGGCAAAGAAACGCTCTCCGTTACGATCGATCAGGACAAAAGCCGATTCCTGCCCCATTTCGGCAGCTTCTTTTTCCCAATGTTCCGCCGACTGAAAATCCGACAGTTTTTTTCTGTCCAGTTCAACCAGCACGTCGCCCGGCCGCAATCCTTTTAATGCCGCATCTGATCCGGAAGAGACACGAATCACCGCCAGTCCGGTCGCATTTTTTGCCAAATGATATTTCCGGCGAATTTCCGGCGTCAGCTCGGCCACACCGATGCCCAACAGATCCAGCGTTTTAACGGCAACGGAATCAGTTTCTTTCCCGTCCGGCAAAACTTTTGTTGCACTCGGTTCCGGCATTTCGGAAACCGTCATCGAAAAATCCAGTGTTTTCCCGTCGCGCCATACGGTAACGGGAACGGTTGATCCCACCGGCGTTTCGGCCGCCATACGAGGCAACGCGCGCATTGTCGGGACTTCTTTTTGATTAAAACGAATCACGACATCACCGATTTTTATTTTTGATTTTGCAGCCGCCGAAGTCGGATCAATACCGGCCACCAACGCCCCGTAAGGTTTTGTCATTTTCAGGCTTTTGGCGATTTCGGCCGTTACCGTTTGAACTTTCAGCCCCAAACGGCCGCGTTTAACAACGCCGTCTTTGATCAAAGCATCCGCAACCGTTTTTACCATCTTGGACGGTACGGCAAAAGCAATTCCGACACTGCCGCCGGACGGAGAGAAAATCGCCGTATTAACGCCGATCATCTGACCTGCCGCATTGAACAAAGGGCCGCCCGAATTACCGCGGTTAATCGCGGCGTCCGTTTGAATAAAATCATCATACGGCCCGACCTGAATATCCCTGGATCGCGCCGATATAATTCCGGCCGTCACCGTATTGCCCAAACCGAACGGATTGCCGACGGCCAAAACGGGATCACCGATCCGGGCCGTATCGGAATCCCCCAAAACGACCGCGGACAGATTTTTTCCTTCAACCTTTACAACGGCCAGATCCGTTTTAGGATCTCTGCCCAACACCTTTCCCGTTAAAACAGAGCCGTCATTCATTGTCACCATCACTTCTTTCATGTTTTGAACGACATGAGCGCTGGTCACGATATGCCCGTCCGTATCATAAACAAACCCGGATCCCAAGAGGATTGTTTTCGGCGCATCGAATCCGCCGTCACGGTAAATATCCTTAAAGAACTGTTCGAACGGCGATCCGCGCAAAGCCAACATCATTTCGGGCGGTTCGGCCAGGACTTTTGTTGCCGATACGCTGACAACCGAAGGCAGTACTTTTTGAACGACATCGGCAAAAGACACAACCGTCTGCGCCGCCGCGGGAAAAGAAAAAAGCAACAACGCCCCGAATACAATTTTAACAATCATTGCGGCCCCCTGAGAATAACGATAAAAATCACACCGATAAAAGCAACAATCAGTCCGGCTTTACGCAGCATGTCCGGATCCAGGTTGATCAATTCGCGCATCATGGCCTGCGCCCGTTCGGGCGCCAGCGCATAAAAGATTCCTTCGATAACGAATGTCAGCGCGAAAGCAACAGCCAGATCCTGCATTTGTTTACTCCGTTCTAGCGTTTTGTTCCGGCCGGCAGTGATCCGAAAAATTTAAAAAATTCGGACTCGGGCGAAATCACCAAAGAAGTTCCTTCGGCCTGCATTGATTTTTTATAAGCCTCCAAAGAACGGTAAAACGCATAGAAATCTTTGTCGCGCTTAGAGGCTTTTGCCCAGATGCGCGCGGCTTCTTTGTCCCCCTGCCCGCGCAGAATTTGCGCATTTTTCTGGGCTTCGGCAATAATTTTGACCTTGTCTCTGTCAGCCTCGGCTTTGATTTTTTGATTCATCTGCTGCCCCTGTGCGCGAAATTCCTTTGCTTCACGTTCGCGTTCGGAACGCATACGCGCATAAACGGCCTGAGACGTTTCTTCCGGCAGATCCGCGCGACGGATACGCACGTCAACGACTTCAACCCCGAACGCCTTTGCTTTGGAATCAACCTCATCGCGAATCTGCGCCATGATTTCCGTACGCTTCGGCGATAAAATCGTTTTCATGTCGTATTTTCCCAAAACATCGCGCAATGACGACACCGTCGCATCGCTTAAACGGGAATGTGCCATTTCTTCGGTCTGCAAGGCCTGATAGAACAACAGCGGATTAATGATTTTAAACCGCAAAAACGCATCGACAACGATTCGTTTCTTATCCGACAACAGCACTTCTTTTGCCGGCGGATCCAATCCCAACAAACGATTGTCATACAAAATAACGCGCTGAATAAAGGGAATTTTTACACACAGTCCGGGCGATTGAATAACCCGTTTGGGTTCGCCGAACTGAATAACTATCGCCTGCTGCGTCTGCGGCACAATGAACAAAGAATCCAAAAGAACAATCACAACAGCCGCGGCAACAACGCCCAAGATCATTTTTAATTGCGGTTTCATTTGTTTTGCTCTCCTATTTTTTGTTCAGTTCGGTTAACGGCAGATACGGCACGACGCCGCCGGCTTCTTTATCGACAATGACTTTATCAACGCGGCTGTAAACGTCTTCCATTGTTTCCAGGAACAACCGTCTGGCCACGACTTCTTTTGCCGCCAGATATTCTTCCAGCACCGCGGTAAAGCGGGCGCTGTCCCCTTTGGCCGCATCAATAACGCGCGATTTATACGCTTCGGCTTCGCTGATAATGCGAGACGCCTCCCCGCGGGCACGCGGCAAAATATCGTTGCGGTAAGCTTCGGCTTCATTGCTTAAACGTTCTTTGTCGGCTTTGGCGCGCTGCACGTCGTTAAACGCATCAATAACCTGCGCCGGTGCATCGGCCTTGGTCAATTGAATCGACGTAACGGCAATTCCCGTTTTATACCTGTCCAGCAAAGTCTGCAGCGTTTTTTCCGCCCGTTCCTGTACGCCTTTGCGGTCATCGGCAATGATTTCCATAATCGGCGTTACCCCGATCGAATCGCGCATGGCGCTTTCGGCCGCCGTGCGAACCGTTGATTCGGGATCTCGGACATTAAACAAAAAATCGCTGGCATTTTTGACTTTCCAAGTCACCGTAAAATTGACCTCGACAATATTTTCGTCCCCTGTCAAAGCAATATTTTCAGCCTGAAGATTACGGACAGAATTCCTGCGGCGGATCGGTTCGGAAACGAAACCGATTTCAATACGGTTTTCGCGCGACACGTTCGGCGTCAAAACCGTTTCGATCGGATACGGCAAATGATAATGCAGCCCCGGTGCCGTTGTATAGGCATACTTTCCGAAACGCAGCACAACCCCTTGTTCCTGCGGCTGAACCTGGTAGAACCCGGTTAAAAGCCACAACAACACAACAATGCCGGCAATTCCCCAAAAGCTTTTAAAATCAAACCCTTTTTTGTTTTTGCCGCCTTTCATTATCCGGCGGACTTTATCCTGGCTTTTACGCAGCAGATCTTCAATATCCGGCGGAACGGCATCGTCCTGACGCGGCTTCCACGGATTTTGATCGTCATCATTGGTATTATTGCCCCACGGGCTTTTATCATCAGCCATAACTTTATTCCTTGATTCCCAAAACTGTTTTTAATTCGTTCCATTCGCCTTTCATCAACCCGCAGCTTTCCCGGTCGATTTTTTCGCCGTTAATCATGCGGCGCACGGCGTCCAGTCCTTTTTTGGACAAATGCGTACCGCCTAATCGATGTTCTTCAAACGCTTCGGTGGCCAAAGGAACCCATTTGCGGCAAATATCCAAAATAATATTGGCATAATCGCGGATTTCTTTTTGCGCATGAGATTCCGCGCGCAAAGACAAAAAATGAAACAAATTGTGCAAATCCGTTTTCCAGTACCACTGCGTATAAACGCTGACGGGCAGATTCATGCGCGCCAGCTCTCTGGCCAATCCTTTGCGGCTTTCATCCTTGCGCGTGCCGTCCGGATTTTCGTTAAGCATATATTCGTAATCGTCATAACACTTCAAAGCGTCGGCTTTTAAAATGTCAAAAACCTGCTGTGCTTCTTCCATGGAAAGGGTTTCGCCGCGTCCCTGATGATTTTCGGTCGCCTGCGCGGCCATATCTTCAAACTTCGGGAAATAAAATTCACGGTCCAGAATGGAATAGCGCGCCGAATATTCGTTAATGCTGGCCGTTCTGTGACGCACCCAGTGACGGGCAACAAAAATCGGCAGCTTGATATGCAGCTTGATTTCACACATTTCAAACGGCGATGTGTGGCGGTGACGCATCAGATAATTGATCAATCCCTTATCCTGCGAAGTCTTTTTTGTTCCGCGGCCGTAAGACACGCGCGCCGCCTGCACGATTGCCGAATCGTCGCCCATATAATCAACAACGCGAATAAACCCGTGGTTTAAAACGGGAAAAGGTTTATAAAGAATTTCTTCAAGCGCGGGAACGGTCGGCCGTTTTGTCATATACGTCGTTGCCGTCAATTCATCAATTTCCCGTTTTTGATCTGCGGTTAATTCCATAACAAGTTCACCCTGGTCTAAAAACAAAAAACATGCGGGCAGTTTAAAACACGAACGATGAAGACGCAAGATTTGTTTCCGATTACGAACTTACTGCCTTTGAGAAATAAAATAAGACGGATTATACAGCTTGTTTTGTTCAATCTGCCAAAGAAAATAGCGAATATACCTTGTCTTATCCGGCCAGTTTAACGGTATTGTAATCGGGAGAAACACTATTAAAGGCGTCCATATCCAAATTCTGTTATAATGCGGAGCGACAAGGGAATAAATCTCTATTCCTTTATAATAGATCGTCATAACCACATCTGATGTGTTATGCACAGTTACGGGTATTGCTCCTAATGTATAACCGAAAATGATCGCCGCATTTAAACGATCTTCCTGAGAAGTCCCTCCTTCAAAGAAAGAAAAATGAATATGAAAATCACTTTTTTCACTGGGTAAAGCGAATCTGACCCGTTTAAACAATCCGCTTTTATTTAATTCCTCTTTCAAAAAACGTGCTGTATTTTTTTTCCATTCCTCGCGAAGTTCGTATTGTTGAATATTAACCAAAGAAGCTTCTACGGAAATACTAACTTCTGATTTTTCCTTTTCCGTAACCTCAGAAACGGCATAATCTTTTGGAATGTTCGGATAATAATATGTATGAGAAGCACAACCTGACAAAAATAAAAAAATAACACATATTTTTTTCATTGTTCATTATCCTTTTTTGCCAGAAACGTGGCCTTTTGTTCCAAAAGATCAAAGCTGTAACTGCCACTGACATTTTGTGCGGACACACCGATGAACGTGCCGTGCGAACCGTTACTGCCCCGATACACGCCGACATTTTCACGCGGCACGGTGACATTATAATTTTGCGTTACACTCCCGACGGTTTTTGATGTAATCACAACAACCGTCGCCCCGTATTGCATCGCCGCTTCAACGGCTAAATAACGGGGTTCCCACCCGCCTTTAAACATAGACGTTCCGACAATCACATACCCTTGATCCGTCAAAGACTTTATTTTTTCCTGATAACGCAACGTTTCAATCACTTTTACCTCTGTTTTTGTCAGAACTCTCGGAGTTAAAGTCAATTCAGCTTCGTACCAATCTATGAAATTATTAGACTGGCAACCCGTTAATAAAAAAATGAGATAAAGATTTCTTAATTTCATTTCCCGATTCACATCTTCCATAACAACAAAAAACCGCCTGAAATCAGGCGGTCGGAGAGTTCAGAATCATTGCATGGAATGACGATTGACCTTTAAAGCCGACGACATGAATCGGGGCTTCTGAACATACGTCAAATCCTCCCCGACCCATTCGATGAAATCGGGGATATAATTCCGTCCTGCCATATGCAAAACGGATTACGGCGTTTATATCAAACGCCACCATGCAAGAGCTTCTGACGGCTCCGAACCTGTTTTTTTCAGGCTCTGTTTGCAAACGGAACAATTACCGCATGCAGATAAGTAGAGATTAAATAACTTTCCTTGTTAAAACAAGGTCAATCTTTTTTCAAAGGCCTTTCCCTCTTGCTTTCGGTGTTTTGAATCTTTATACTCTTTGTTGCCGGATTTATCCGGCTATGATGCTAAACGCCCTGCGGAATAGGCGTAGCGGACCCGGGGGCGGTACCCGGCGTCTCCACCATTTTATCTGGCGGCTCGGCCGGAGTTTAAAAACAAAGCGTACTTTTATGTACGTGAGTATTGAAAGAACCGGACCGACCGTACAGATGAGCTTATCTTTGTTCATGTGAATTCGTTTTAGAGTTCATATGAAGGAAGGACCGGATCGCAGAAACGGAGCGTACTTTTATGTACGTGAGTATTCGAGAACCGGACCGACCGTACAGATGAGCTATAAAACGGATTCAAGCAAAGGGGACGAAACAGGATCGACGCGCGTAGTAAAGACAGGATCTGCATCCGGCATTGTACCACCGTTATCGGGCTGTAATTTTAAATGCGAACGATAATCGCACTCAGGTTGCTCTCGCTGCGTAATGCGGCCGGACGACCGAACTTAATCCCCGGGGCTTGAGCGCTTCGGGTGGGGCGGGGACTTGCCTAGCAACAGAAGTGTCCCATTATTTTTAATCTCTTCTGCCTTTAAGGACATCTGATGACAGAAATTTCTTATGAACGACTGGTCGAAAAAGCACTGCTGCACGTGGTGCATGACGCTTTGCTTTGCGCGCAGAAAAACGGTTTGGACGGCAACCATTTTTATATTACTTTTCAAACGCCGCGTGATGACGTCATCTTGTCAGAGCGGCTGAAAACCGCTTATCCCAAGGATATTACCATTGTTTTACAGCATGAATACAGCAATCTGGAAGTTTTTGACGATTCTTTTTGTGTCGTGCTCAGTTTCGGTAATATCCCGGAAAAAATATCGGTTCCGTTCAGTGCCGTCACACGCTTTGTCGACCCTTATGCACAATTCGCCATATCGTTTACGCCCGCCCCGGCTCAAGAAGAAAAGAAGAACAAACAGGACGAAACGGACACCGGTGAAAAAGAAAACGTCATCAGTCTGAATGCCTTTCGTAAAAAGAAATAAAAATGCTGTTTCCCTCTCCGGTTTCTTTAAAAAAAATCGAAACGGCCGACATCGTTTGCAAAGACGGATATCTGCATATTCCGGATCAGGCCTTTGAAGATCTGGCTTTTGAAGCCTTTAAAGACGTATCGCATTTGCTGCGTTCCGATCATCTGGCGGCCCTGCGTTCCCTCTTTGACGATCCCGATTCGGCGTCGAACGAACGGTTTGCCGCACTGGAATTTTTAAAAAACGCCAACATTGCTTCGGGTATGGTTCTGCCGCTGTGCCAGGATACGGGAACCGCCATCGTTATCGGTGAAAAAGGGCACACAATATTAACGAACGGTACGGAGACAGAAGCTTTGACCCGCGGGATAAAAAAAGCGTATACCTCTTTAAATCTGCGCTATTCGCAAAACATTCCGCTGTCGATGTTTGCGGAAAAAAACAGCAATACAAACCTGCCCGCACAGATTGACATCAGTGCCGTCAAAGGCGATTCTTTTCGTTTTTTGTTCATGGCCAAAGGCGGCGGATCAGCCAATAAAACTTTTTTGTTTCAGCAGACGCGAGCTTTGCTGAACAAACAGGCGTTAACGAATTTTCTGGTGCAGAAAATAACAGAAATCGGCGTTTCGGCCTGTCCGCCGTACCATCTGGCCGTTGTTATCGGCGGATTAAGCGCCGAGATGAATTTAAAAACGGTCAAGCTGGCTTCGGCCAAAGCGCTGGACGCTCTGCCTGTCGGCGAAAACGGATTCAGAGATACGAAACTGGAAAACGAATTGTTGGCTTTGATTAATCAAAACGGATTGGGAATGCAGTTCGGCGGCCGCCATTTTTGTTTGGACGTACGTGTCATTCGTTTGCCCCGTCACGGCGCGTCCCTGCCCGTCGGGATCGGCGTTTCCTGTGTCGCCGACAGAAATATTTTGGCCGAAATTACCAAAGACGGCGTTTTTCTGGAACAACTGGAAACAAATCCGGCAAAATATCTGCCGGATATAAAAGAATCCGTATTGTCCGCTTTTGCAAAAGAAATTGATTTAAATCGGAATATTAAAGAAACGCTGGCCGATCTGGATACTTTAAAAGTCGGCGACCGTCTGTCTTTGAACGGAACGCTGATTGTTGCCCGCGACATTGCGCACGCCCGATTTAAAGAAATGCTGAATCAAAACAAGCCCCTGCCCGATTATTTAAAAAAGTATCCGATTTATTACGCCGGTCCGGCAAAACAACCGGACGGACGCCCCTGCGGTTCTTTCGGGCCGACGACGGCGGGACGCATGGATTCCTATGTTGATTTGCTGCAGAAAAACGGTGCGTCGCTGATTATGCTGGCCAAAGGCAACCGGTCGGAAATCGTCACAAAAGCCTGTCGGGAAAACGGCGGATTTTATCTGGGGACTTTAGGCGGCGCGGCGGCACAGACGGCGGCGGCATATATCACGGATTGCCGTTGTATTGATTTTCCCGATCTGGGTATGGAAGCCGTCTGGCAAATCAGTGTTAAAAACTTCCCCGCCTTTGTGTTGACAGACAATAAGGGAAACGATTTTTACAAACAGATGATAAAAAAATGAGCATAAAAAAATATTCCGTCATGATCGCCGGTCATCGTACCAGCGTTTCTTTAGAACCCGAATTCTGGGAAGAGTTAAAAAAACTGGCCGCGCAAGAACATCTGACAACGGCGGAATTAATTACACGCATTGACGCGGACAGAACGGACGGTCTGTCTTCGTCACTACGGCTTTACGTGCTGCAGGCATTGGTTTCAGGGAATTAAAAAAGGCTTGTCCTTACATTCAAACGTTGCGCGACGAAATCCTTCCCGGTTCGTCAGGCGCATATCAATTAAAATTGTATCCCGCCCTTTGCCTTCACAAAATCGGCGGGCATGATCCGCCAGCTGAGGCAAACGAATATTTTGATCGTTATATTCGTAAGCGATTCGTTTTTCTTTTACATCGGCGATTCTGACGTCTTCGGTTTGCAAAATCAGCAAATCACTGTTAATGGCCGTTTCCAACATCAGCGGCGTTCTTGTTTCCGGGACTCGTTGCATAACGCAGGCCGCCAGGAAACAAAACGCACAGCTTAATAAGACATATCTCATTTTTTGGCAGCCGCTTTCTTTTCGATTTCTTCGGCTTTGATTTTATCGGCCATCGCCTGAATTTTATCCAGACGTCCTTTGCGTTCGGCCTTGCTTTTTGCCTTTTTCTGATCGTATGCTTCGCGGGCTTCGATCACGTCCTTTTCATTTTGAGGCACGCCTTTTTCCATATCAACCGTGTACGTAAATATCTTATCCCCGTTTTGATTAAACAAATCAAAGACGACACTTTCCTGATTGATGTTTATAACCGGTTGTCCGTCTTTATTTTTCATGGATATACCGCGTTTTTTCAGGCGTTCTTCAACCGTTGTGACCAGATATTGTTTAATTTCATTATCATCTCTTTTACGCAACACCCGACCGCTGGGATCACGTTCGTAAATAATATCGCCCAACGCCCCCATTTCGGAACACCCGGACAAAGCCCCGTCACTGCCGTCAAAACCGCCCGAACATACGGCAAAAGCCGATGTCTGACAGCACAAGAAAAGCCCCAAAATTAACAATGCATATTTCATTTTTCACCTACATCTGTGTTTCCCTGAAAGGAGATCCGCTGCATCAGATCTTGTTTTTCATAATCGCTCAGTTTATCAAATTCAGGATTTTCGACTTTAAAATTCAGTACTTTTGCTTCGTCTTTTTCCTGAAAAACCTTTACTCCCGTTTGTTGAATTTTGCGTTCCTGTTCAGGCTGACCGACCGAATTGTTCCGATTGTCCGTCGCCGCACGGTGTACAGGTTCAACAACAGCCCGCGGACGCGCCGGCGGAACATAAGCCTGTTTGACCGTATACGGTTTAAAACCGCGCCGGCGACTGTAAGCGCGCATATCGAAAACTTCGGCATCGGCTGCCTGTCCGAACAAAAAAAACCCCAAAAAAAACGCCGTTATTCCCCGCATTGCCATTCCTTATTTAAATATCCGGCCGAACATGCGGATTATTTTGAATGTATTCCTGCATTTCCTGTGTTTGCGCCGATTGAGACGACTGTTCTTTTTTTTCCGTCGATTCGCCGGGTTGTTGTTTTGCCGTCTCTGCCGAATTTTGAACCGCTTTTCTTTTAACGGTCGGCATTGAAACGGGTCCGGCTTTATAGGCTTTAAAACCGCGTTGACGGCTGTAAGCGCGCACATCAACCACCCGAGCAGACGTTTCCGTCCCCCAGATCAATCCGCAAAACAATGCGCATAAAAAACAGACAGCCTTCATGATCAGCCTCATTCTTTTTATGTCATTCTAACATTTCTTTAAAAAAAATTTCAACAAGAGCCTTTATCTCCGGGAAATATAACAAAAAATCAAAGAGAATTCTTAACCTTATTTTTTTCTTATGTTATAGTAGCATGAATTTTAAGATTTTATCGGATTAAGCTATGGGTGTTAAAACAGATATTTTAAAACAGATACGGTCATTTGCCGCCGCATTGCCACAAAAAACAAAGGATATATTTTTTCGCCTGTTTCATTCTGCCGGCGTTCAAAAAGCAATCACCTTTTTAAGATGGAATACCTTGCGGCCGTATTTTGTTCAAACAAAAGAAATTATGTTTTCTTTTACAAAGGAACAACCTAAAACGGCAGCCTTTATTTATGTGTGTCTGTTTTGCGCTTTTTCAATCGGTTTTTTGGATAAGCCTTTGGCTTTGTCCTGTCTGAGCGATAATAAAGAAGGCTTTCTTTATTATCTGGCAAACATCAACCCGTCGGGGTGGTGGTTTTTAATTTTAGCGGCTTTGTGGCTGTTTTATATGGCCGTGGCAGGTTTGTCTTTGACAACGGACGTTTTTGAAAAAAATCTGCAAAAAGCACACGGTATTTTATTTATCCTGCTGGCGTTATCTTTATCTTCGCTGGTAACGCTGATCATGAATATTCTGGCCGGCCGATACACGCCTGAATTTTTGGACACAATGAATTTGTACGGATTTTCGGCCTTTCGTTTCAGAGTAACGGAAACATCTTTTCCCAGTTTCAGCGTCCAAAGCCTGTGGGCCGTCGTTACGGCAGCAGCTTATTTTTTACCGAAAATCCGCCGGTTATTATATGCTTTGGCCGGTTTGATAACGCTGTCCGTCGTTTTAACGGCCGAATGTTTTCTCAGCGACGCCGTTATGGGGGCTTTTATCGGCATCATGATGTATCACACGGCTCGTTGGATCGTTTCGGAAAACCGTGAAAATATGCCGATTATTTCCTTATAATTTTATTCGCTGAGAATACGCGTCAAGGCTTCGCGGTTCAGTTTGATCAGTTCGTATTCTTCCGGTGTTACGGGCGCTTTGACATTAGTGGCGGCCCGAACGGTTCGAATGGTGGAAGAATACTGATCTTTAAGACTTTTTTTCTGATCTTCCGACATATTTTGATTGTTTTCCAGCTGGCGGATTTGAAATTCCAGATGTTTCAGCAGGTTTCCCTGTTTGTTTTCCTGTTCCAAAACGGACAGCGTTTCCCTGAACTTTCGTTCCAGCAAAAAGAAACGATCCGCCGCCCAACCGTGCGCGTCCATCCACTTAACAACTTCGGGCGGATAATCCGTATCGGCGGACACCCCCAGATAAGCAACGGCTTTATACTGATTGCCGTCTGTTTTCAGCCATTGCGCATATTTCAGCCAATCACCGGCGAACAAACGCAGCTCGTTAAAAGTAATCGGAGCAACGGCACTTAAATCTTTTTGCGGCATTTTTGACGCTTCCGGCGGCGGGGCAGGTTTTTCAGAAGCCGACCGTTCTGCCGAAAACTGGCGACTGGACGATCCGGTATATTTTGCCGCCAAAACAGAAGACGGCAGCACACCCGCCAGCAGCAAAGCAAAAACAACACAATATCGTCCCGATAAATTTATCATCAGCCTTTTCCTGTTTTTATTTCTTCGAAATTCCTGTATTATAAAAGCTCCCCAACGGAATGTCTACAGGCTCGGACAAAGAAAATGCGTCAAATCTGTTTTTTGGCAGACACAACGGAAATCGCTCAAAAGTCGTTAACGCGGCTGCAAAAAGCCTACGGTAACTCCTGTTGCACCAAGGCCGATGTTTTTGTTGTTTTGGGCGGCGACGGTTTTATGCTGCAAACCCTGCACAAACATATCGGCAAAGGTATTCCTTTTTACGGCATGAACCGCGGCAGTGTGGGCTTTTTAATGAATAAATATCAGGAAGAAGACTTAGACGAACGATTAAACAATGCCGATTCCATCACGCTGCACCCTTTGATCATGGACGCACTGGCCGAAAACGGAAAACAAAAACGGGCCAGAGCTTTTAACGAAGTGTCTTTATGGCGGCAAAGCCGGCAGGCAGCGGATATTTCCATCAGCATTGACGGATTGCAGAAACTGCCGAACTTAATCTGCGACGGCGTATTGGTTTCGACCCCGGCCGGCAGCACGGCTTATAATTTTTCGGTGCACGGACCGATTTTACCGATGACGTCCAATGTTTTGGCTTTAACCCCGATCAGCCCGTTTCGTCCGCGAAGATGGCAAGGAGCAATAATTCCCCGCCACGCAGAAGTGTCCTTTGACGTTTTGCAAAGCGAAAAACGCCCCGTCAGCGCCGTGGCGGATTTTACCGAACTGCGTAACGTCATTAAAGTAAATGTCAAAGAAGACTCTGAAACAGGCCTGAACCTGTTGTTTGATCCGGAATATAACCTGGAAGACCGCGTCTTAAACGAACAATTCCTCGGGTACTAGCCGTACGGGCATCAGTTTTTTGGGGTTCTTACCGCAAGCACGATCTAATCCCCCGCCGGGAGGGCGTTTTCCCCCTACGGGTAGTAGCCGTACGGGCATCAGTTTTTTGGGGTTCTTACCGCAAGCACGACCTAATCCCCCGCCGGGAGGGCGTAACCCCCGTACGGGTAGTACCGGGCAACAAAAAAACGATTTTAAGGGAGATTATTCGCAGCCGACGAACCAGAAGCATCATTCTTCCAAAAAACCGATTTTAGGGAGGGTTATGGCAGGAAGCAAGAAACACAGGTTTGACGTGTACAAAAGGTACACGAAAACCGAGTATCGCAGCTGACGAACCAGAAGCCCATTCTTCCAAAAAACCGATTTTAGGGAGGATTATGGCAGGAAGCGAGAAACACAGGTTTGACGTGTACAAAAGGTACACGAAAACCGAGTATCGCAGCTGACGAACCAGAAGCCCATTCTTC
>CALYBD010000037.1 GCA_944393745.1 uncultured Alphaproteobacteria bacterium
GCCTTACACTGAGCCGACGTTGCATAAGTAGCTTGGGAATCTGACGCGGATAAGAACACCGCGATCAGTGTTGATAAGAAGATTAAAGTTGTTTTTTTCATTTGAACAATCCTTTAGTTTTGTTGGTTAGACAAAACCCGCCGGTAAGGGCGGGCGGATGTTCGAAAACCGTATCAAGATTTACGGCTCGGCGGTTTCGCGCAAAGCCTTATAACGCCGACACCCGCCCGCACGGGACAGAGATCGGCATAGTTATTTAAAGTCGCCATATGCTGTGCGACTATCTTGAAAAGGGTTTTCGAAGCCCTGGGCCGCTGATTGAAACGACCTGGAAGTCATTATAGCAGAAATATTCGCTTAATGCCAGTACTACAGGATTTATATAAACAAAGCGGCTTTCGCCTGATAAAACGGAACGTTTCGTCAGTAAAAAAGATTGATTTTTGTATTCTGTTAAATCAATAAAAAACCCGCCGACAAAGGCGGGAAAAGATTGAAAAGAAATATGGCCGTAACGATTTGAAAAAAATCAAAACACCCCATTAACTACCGAAAAAAAGGATTTTCGGAATGCGGTTATTGGGAAAAATACGTTTCGGGCAATAAAAGACGTTATTTTTTCTTTTTGGCAGGTTTCTTTTTGTTGACCGTTTTTTCAGTTTCATCGGAATGCGGCAGAAGTCCGATCGTATCCAAAATATCGCCGCCGTACGCCAATTGTTCGACGCTGTCTAAAATATCGGACAAGGTTATAAAATGAATAATTCTTTCTTTAATCGCATCGTTGTCTTCGACTTCTTCCAATAAAGGCCTTAACGCCAAAATATTGTCATCGCAGAATTTTTTTAATACGGCAATTATGTCGGCAAGAATTTCACTATTATTCAAATCCTTTTCGGATATTAAAGATTCCAAAGCAGATTCGGTTTTTTTTCTTTTTTTATCTTCTTTTTTCTTTCCCATGTTTGTTCTCCGTTTCAGATGGCAAGAGGGTAAATAATCATTAATACCCGTGATCTTTCTATTACACCTGAAACACTTGTAAAAAGCAAGTGTCTTCACCCGTGTTTTAACACATAAAAAAAGCTCCCGATCAACAGGAGCTTTTTAAAAACGTGTCAGATTTAGCCGTTAAAAGCCGTTTTATAAACTTCCAGCACCAGTTCTTTGGTGCACGGACGCGGATTGCCGCCCGTGCAGACATCTGCCATGGCGGCGTCCGCCAAAGCCGGCAGGTCTTCTTCCTTGACACCGATTTCTTTTAAAGTCTGAGGAATGCCGACGTCTATTGATAACCGGCGGACGGCATTAATGGCCGCTTTGCGGTATTCGTCCTGCGACATGTCGTCAACCCCTTTAACGCCCATCATACGGGCAATTTCCCGAAATTTTTCGCCGGTGTATTCCGCGTTAAAAGCCATGACATAAGGCAGCAAAACAGCATTGGCAACACCGTGCGGCGTATCATAAAAAGCGCTGAGCGGATGCGCCATGCCGTGAACAACCCCCAGCCCGACGTTTGAAAACGCCATGCCGGTAACATATTGACCCAAAGCCATGCCTTCACGTCCGTCCGGGTCATTTTCAACCGCTTTGCGCAAAGATTTTGAAATCAGTTCAATGGCTTTTAAATTTAATGTGTCGGCCAGTTCCCAGGCACCCAACGTCGTATATCCTTCAATCGCATGGGTCAAAGCGTCCATACCCGTTGCGGCGGTTAAGCCTTTGGGCATGGAAGACATCATATCGGGGTCAACAATGGCAACAACAGGAATGTCATGCGGATCAACACAGACAAATTTGCGGCGTTTTGATTCGTCCGTAATGACATAGTTGATTGTTGTTTCGGCTGCCGTTCCGGCGGTCGTTGCCACTGCAATGACGGGAACGCTTTTGTTTTTTGTCGGGGCAACACCTTCCAGCGAAACGACATCGGCAAATTCCGGATTGTTAATAATAATGCCGATCCCTTTGGCCGTATCCTGCGGAGACCCGCCGCCAATGGCAATCATATAATCGGCATCGGCTTTTTTAAAAGCTTCTACCCCGGCCTGAACAACTTCAACACTGGGATTGGCTTTCACACGATCAAAAACGGCATAAGGAAAATGATTCGCCTCAAGAATATCCGTTACCTTTTTTACAACGTTAAATTTTACCAGATCGGCGTCCGTTACGATCAATGCTTTCCTGAATCCGCGGGACTTGATTTCCGCGGCAATTTCATTGACGGCTCCGTGTCCGTGATAACTGGTTTCGTTTAAAATAAAACGTTTCGACATAATCTGATCCTTTCATGAAATGAACTGATGATGAACGCAGTATATCACTTCGCTGCAAAAAAAGGCAGCCAAATTCGATTCTGTCGGATATACGTAATCAATCATGTCCGGAAAATGTGAAAATAAGAATTGACAAGAAACATATTGATGATATTAAAAAAATGTTTGCCTGACACAGAAAAGATCATTTTTGTTCCGTATTAAAATCATTGATCGAAACATCGGCAGTCGAAACGCAAGAACCAAAACCGGATCGTCCTTATGACGCAAACAAAAACGCGCTTTGCAATAAAAAATTGAAAGAATAGAGACATTTTCCCCGCATCTGTCCGCAGAACGGCGAAAAAAAAGAGACGAAATATCATTTCATCGTTTTTAGTCTGTATTTGAATAATCAAATAAAAAAAGATAAAATCTGCTTGACATTTTTATAAAAATAATAACAATATGTGATATCTTGGAAAGATGCTGAAGTCATAAGCGAAAGGTTCAACTTTCGCTTTTTTTTTATGGGAAAAACAATGACGGTAAGCACGACAACAAATAAAATATCTTATATCGGGAACGGCATTGCGACAGAATTTGCAATACCGTTTCCTTTTTTAGAAACAGCTCATTTAAAGGTGTATCAGCTTTTAAATGACATTCAGACTAAACGGACCGATTGGACGGTATCGAACGGTAACATGATTTTTGAAACGCCTCCTGCAAACGGCGCGCAGATCGTTATTTTGCGGGAAGTCCCTTTAACACAGGAAACGGATTATCAGGAAAACGAGATTTTGGCTGCAGAAACTCTTGAACGAAATTTCGACAGGCTGACGATGCAAGTTCAACAATTAAAGGAACAATCGGAACGAGCAGTAACAGTTGATATCTTTGATGACACTCAGGCTGCTGATTTGTTGCCAAGCATTCGAACAGCAGTTTCCGATGCAGCAGCTTATGCGCAAGAGGCCAAGCAAGCAGAGGAGAATGTCAGCGAAGCAGAAATGAACATTTCTACATTATTGGAGGTAAAAGCAAACGTACATGTGGATAATTTGTCTGCTATCGGGAAAAAAAATATCAGCTCGTTAAGCGGTTTAGGAAAAAAGGTTGTCTCTTTGGTTTTCGGTGCCAGCGGATGCGAATATACGGCTCCGTCAAACGGGGCTTTTTTTATAGGAAAGAATTCTGAAATAGCAGAAGAATATCTGTATGCCGATATCTTTAAAGAAGGGCTGTTTATCTATGCGAAAGGAATAATATCGCATGGAGCATCTTCGTTGAATCTTTTGTTGCCGGTACGGCAAGGAGATCTTGTTCGTTTCAATCACAATTTATCTGGATCAACGAACGTTTTTCATTTTATTTATGCGAACGGTTGTGAATAGAGAGGAAGAAATGTTTTTAGGGTACATGAAAAACAAAGAAGGGAACTTATTTATAGCTGCCGTCAGCACAAATATTGCGGAATTGCGTGATAATCCTTGTTTCTGTTTTGAAAAAATTGAGGAAAGTGAAGATAACTATGTTTTATCTGAGGGGAAATTTATCAATAAAAAAGAATTTGATCTGAATAAAGAGATCAGGAAAAAGCGCTTATTTTGTTATCAACAGACAACAGACCAAATTTTATTGGAAAAATTGGAGCAGGTTTCCTGTTGGAATGACATGATGAGGGCATTAACGGAATGGAAAAGTGAAAAAGAAAAAGTTCGTTCAAAATTGCCCTATGTCGGATAAAAAAAGGCGGGGTATTACCCCGCCTTTTACTTATTTTCAAGATCTTCAACAAAATCTAAAGCGTGTTTCATGCAAACATCATGATTGTGGTGTTGATGTTCTCCCCAACGACCGATACCGAACAATCGTTTTGATTTGAAATAGGCTAAAATTTCATTAATTGCTTTTGTCCTGCCGATTAACGGTAAAGGATAGGCGGCAGGAGTTGTATAATTAAACAGGTTGCGTCCTTTAAACGTTAACCGTTCAGGGTCAAACCGTTCAGAATTTGTTTCAGTAAAGACACCATAGTTTTTATTGTCTTTGACAAAATTTGAAATATACAACTCGCGATGATGTTGTTGTGTCATTTCCGGACGGTAACGCCAATGATAATTGGTCGGGTTGTCATCTGTTTCAAACAAAGAAACAACAACTTTATTATATTTGATTTTTGTCATTTGTTCTTTTATGACATCAGGTCGTCCCAAAGCTTCGTATAAAACAGGCCATGGAATTGTCGTAATAACATTTTTAGCTTTAAAGGCTTCATTGATGATCCAAGAGTCTCCATTTTCATCAAAACGCAATTTATTGACGTATGTATTGAATTTAATGAAGGGATTTTCGTCTTTTGCGATCGCTTCCATGACTCGTCCGTATCCGCCGGAAGTCGGATAATACGGTCTGTTATGGCAAGGATATTTTTCAACATCCTGTTTACGTTCCAAAGAATAACGTAATACATCTGCGACTTCAATTCTTGGGATTTTGTACAACCAATCGACATCCATTTCGGCAGGTTCAATCCCCCATAATTTGATATTATACGGGATCAGATAGCCATCACAAATTTTATCCCCCAGTTTCCAACGAATCCATTCTTCATAATTTTTCGGCTCCGGTTTTCCCAAAGCTTCACCGTTTCTTATGACGGAAATCAGATATTCGATTTGTTTGTCGACAGGGAATTGCCATAGATTTGATTCCAAAGGGTAATCAATATCCATTCCTTCAATGCTGATTTTTGAAATGCGCGGGTCGATTTTATACATTTTTTCGCGCGGAAAGCATGAAAAGACAAATTCTTCGACATCAGGAAATTTTGTTTGAAAAAAGTGTCCGCCGATATCGCAAGCGTGTCCGTCCACATAAAAAGTTCTGCACAAACCGCCAGCTTCATTTTCAGATTCCAGAGTTAAAACGGAATATCCTTTTTGGCGCAATTTTTTCATCAAAGTTAAACCGGTAATTCCCGCGCCCAGAATAATGTAATCGTATAACATGTTGTTTTCCTTTATTTTGCTTTCACATTCCATAGCGGCAAGAAAGAAAACAATTTATATGTTTTTCCGCCTTTGGAATCGGTTTTTATTTTAAGAACAGGCAATATCCAAAACAGTTTATAATGCTTTGATCCGCGATCATCCGTTTTAACCTTCATAAAAGGCAGCCCTAATAAACGGTAGCGTTCAGTATGTGGAAGGATTATAGGCTTAGATGTATTAATTACGAGCTCTGGAAGCTTTTTTGGGGTTAATGTATCCAACATATTGTTGCCATATTCCATATCACCGTTTTGTAATCCCTTAAAACCGTCTCTGATTTTTGAAGCTATAAAGCTATTGCGCAATCCTTCAATATATGGAGTTTTCGCAGCATAGAACCACCAATCATTAAAGTATTTAGCTATACGTCTTGAATAAGTATTATTTTGTGTTCGCCATGGTTTGTTTGGAGAAAAATGAATGATAACGGGATGTTGCCATTCCTCATTGAAATATTCATCTGACAAATCAGGATGAATGTTTTGTACGTAATTTTGTCTTTCCCCTAAATTATACCGATTGGGAAGTCTTTTATAATTATTGTTATAATAAAACATATTTAGAGCATCTTGGTGAAGACAAAAGAATTTTTTTCCATATTTAATTCCCAAGTCTAAACACTTTCTTGTCGTATCGTCTTTGCGCCATTTGTCGCAATCAATAACAATCATTCCCAAATTGAAATAATAATGCTCTTTAGAGGGAAATAGCTCTGATGTTTTTATGAAAGCTATATCCGGAGAAGCTCCGATAGTATAGCCGTCCAAGTTTTCATTGTAGAGCTTTTCAATATCATCAACCACTAACGTATCGCTTTCGATATGAATGACTTTGCCATGGACGTCCGGAAAAGATTCGGGAAATAAAAGCATTGCCCAAGCGTCAAGCATTCCATAATACCATGAGTTCATCCCTTTAAAACGTGCTATATCTACCGTTGAAAAAGACAAAGATTTTAGATTTGGGAACTGCTCTTTTAATGTTAATAGTCGCTTTCTATCAGAAGCGGACAATCCGCAATCCATAATGTAAAAATCACAATTACATTTTGTATTGCTCAACAAACTAACCATTGTTGTTGTTGTATAAGCAACCATATCCCAATTTGTTACAAAGTAAACCGGTATATTCATGATTCAATCTCTCTGATTGATACTTCTAATGATTGAAAAAAAGCCTCATAATCAAAATTCTTTAATTTTTTGGATAGCATAAATCTAATTAGGCGAATAAAAAATATTTCATCGTAAGTTCCATTATTTAAGCTATTATAATTTTGAATAATTTTTTCTTCGGTCATTCTGTCGTCAAATTGACTGTAAAACCAAAGGAATACTTTTGTAATTCTCGTATAAAGCCATATTGTATATGTAGAATTCTTAAGCATATCATAGGAAGCTCCTCCCTCTCTAAAATTAACGATGCTTTTATCTATATAGACACCTTTATAGTCATCCAGAATAAGTTGAATAACGAAACGATAATCTTCTACAGTATCAAAATCAGTTCTGTAATATCCTTGTTTGGCAACAATAGAGTTTTTTATCATTATTGTCGGATGATTAAATGGCATATAATGCCAAAATTGGGCGGGGTTTCCTTTCCAAATTCCCAGAAAAAGATCTTTTCTGGAATAAGTTTTTTGGTTTCCGTATACATAATCCGCATCAGTTTCAAGAGATTTTTTAACCATGCATTCAATAACATCATTAGACGCGTACCAATCATCTGAATTTAGAACTAGCGCATATTCTCCCTTTGCTTTTTTATGCCCTTTATTCATAGCATCAAAAATACCTGAATCGGGTTCGCTAATAAAATGTATCCAACCTTTCCTTTCGTATTTTTTTAACAGATCTATTGTTCCATCCGTTGAGGCTCCGTCAATAATTAAATGTTCAATGTTCTTGTATGTTTGATTATGGACGGATTCAAAATTCTGGATCAAAAAATCCTTTCGTCCATTTTCTATGATATTATAAACAACTGTAATTACTGTTACTAAAGGCTGTTCTGTCATTTTCTATTCTTTTTTACTTGATCTTAAATAAGGGGAAAAATGAAAAAAGTTTATATGTTTTTGTACCTTTTCTATCGATTTTAATTTTAAATATGGGTACAAGACTAAATAATTTATAGTGTTTTGAACCATGCGCATCCTCTTTGATTTTCATAAAAGGAATTCCTAGTATGTAATAATATTTTGAATAGGAAAAAGGCATCTTTTTTGAAAAATTATTTTGAATGTTTTGATGATCTACCTCTTTCGTTGAGATAATAAGTGAATTTTTAAAAAATTCTATATGCTTGAAAAAGTCTTCATAGTTAAAATTCTTTAATTTTTTAAAAATCATAAAACGGATTAATCGTATAAAAAATAACTCGTCGAATTTTCCACCGATATCCCACATATAATTTTGAATAATTTTTTCTTCAGTCATTCTATCGTCAAATTGACTGTAAAACCACATATACAATTTTGCCAATCTACGGTAATGAAAATCATAAAAAGATGTTAATGTCTTTTGATCGAAACTGGCTCCGCCTAAACGAAAATTAACAATTATTTTATCTATATAGACACCTTTATAATCATCCAAGATAAGTTGAATAACAAAACGATAATCTTCTACAGTATCAAAATCAGTTCTGTAATATCCTTGTTTGGCAACAACAGAGTTTTTTATCATTATTGTCGGATGATTAAATGGCATATAACGCCAAAAAATATACTGTTCTCCAAGACCTGTAGCATGATTTCCGTTCAGACTCCAACATTCTTGGTTTCCGTATACATAATCCGCATCAGTTTCAAGAGATTTTTTAACCATGCATTCAATAACATCATTGGACGCGTACCAATCATCTGAATTTAGAACTAGCGCATATTCTCCCTTTGCTTTTTTATGCCCTTTATTCATAGCATCAAAAATACCTGAATCGGGTTCGCTAATAAAATGTATCCAACCTTTCCTTTCGTATTTTTTTAACAGATCTATTGTTCCATCCGTTGAGGCTCCGTCAATAATTAAATGTTCAATGTTCTTGTATGTTTGATTATGGACGGATTCAAAATTCTGGATCAAAAAATCCTTTCGTCCATTTTCTATGATATTATAAACAACTGTAATTACTGTTACTAAAGGCTGTTCTGTCATTGATTTTATCCTAAATGTTCATCTTTAATTCTTTTAATCCCAATAAATGTTTTACCAGTGTATTATCCAATAAAACGGTTTTTGGTCTTTTTTCTTTCCAAATCGTTGTGTCGTCATCCATTGAAACCGGAATGATCAAATCTTTGTTTAAGCCGTACTTGTCGGCCAAACGTAAAGCAAAATCGTACTTTGACAAAGATTCGTCTCCCGCAACGTTAAGAACGGGTTCTTTTTGCGCTTCGGGCGTATTGGTCAAAGCAATCAAAGTCTTTGCCACAGTGTCGAAATCAATCATTGAGCGTCGGGAATCCGTGAAAAATTGCATTGATTGCCCGTTTCGCAAATTGGATACGACATCATCAAAAAAATGCTTTTTTACCGGAGACAAACTGGGAGCTGTCATAACAGGCAAACGTACGATATTATATCCTTTCGCTTCTGCCATCCGTTCTTCTATTGCTTTATGGCGGGCGTAATCATTCATCGGATCGATCGGGTCTTTTTCCGTATAAGGAATTTCGCGGCTTGTTTTAAACAACATATCCGTGGACAGACTGTAAAAAACTTTTACATTTTCCATTACGTCTACAAAACGGGCGTAAGATGTGACGTTGACCGCCCATGCAATCTTATCATTTGCCGGATTTTTATTCACATTGAAAAACACCGGTAAATAAATAATTTTTAAATCATGGGCTTTTTTTGTCTTTTCATTCAGTTCTGCCACATCCGCTTCTTTTGTAATATCACACTTTATCCAATTTATCCGATCATTGTTTTTTTCAGGACAATGGAGATCCGCAGCAAGAATAGTTTCGTCCGTTTGCTCTAAAATATTTTTTATCAAATACGATCCTAAAAAACCGTTTGCTCCGACGACAAGATACATTATTTTACTCCGTATAGATGTCTTTTGTGCCGTCGGATAATTCGACGCCGTGGTCATACAGGGCGACCATTGTCGTATCCGCCAAAAATTCAAAAGAATGTTTTGTAAATGGTTCAAAGTAGAAAAAATCACCCGTTTTTACAGTGATTTGTTCTGTTTTTCCGTCTTTATCCAATGTCAACAAAATTTCTCCTTCTATGATGAAAAAGGCTTCTTTTGTTTGTTTGTGATAATGTCCGCCGCGTTTTACGCCTTTGACAGACTTTGACACGTTGACTTGAGACCATCCCTTACGACACAATTGGTATAAATAACCGCGTTCGTCCGAAAAAGAAAAGTCGGGTTGAATGAAAACGATTGCTTCCGGCATTATACATTCCTCGGTGTAAAAGTTTCAAAGCCATGATCGTTCAAAAGTTTTTCGCGTTTTGCCAAATCGAGGTCGTAAGCCACCATTTCTTTGCACAAGGCTTGTAAATCATAGGTCGGTTTCCAACCTAATTGTGTTCTTGCTTTTGTGGAATCTCCCAATAACAGCTCCACTTCCGCGGGACGGAAAAATTGAGGATTCACATCAACGACAACTTTACCGGTAGCCTTGTCAATTCCTTTTTCTTCAATACCGCTTCCCTGCCATTCGATTTCAATGCCCAATTCTTTAAAAGTCATTGTGACAAAGTCGCGAATAGATGTTGTTGTTCCAGTTGCCAAAACGAAATCTTCCGGTTTGTCATTTTGCAAAATGCGCCACATTCCTTCGACATAATCTTTGGCATGTCCCCAATCCCGTTTGGCGTTCAGGTTCCCCAAAGATAACTTATCCTGCATTCCCAAAGAAATACGGGTTGCCGCCATTGTAATTTTGCGTGTTACGAATGTTTCTCCTCTTCGCGGACTTTCATGATTGAATAAAATGCCGTTACAGGCGAACATACCGAAGCTTTCGCGATAATTCACAATAATCCAATAAGAATAAAGTTTTGCCACACCGTATGGAGAACGCGGATAAAAAGGTGTCTTTTCGGATTGGATCGGTTCTTGGATCAAACCGAATAATTCGGATGTCGAAGCTTGATAGAATTTTGTCTTTTTTTCCAATCCGTTGACCCGTACGGCTTCCAATAGGCGCAATGTTCCGACCGCATCGGATTCGGCTGTAAATTCAGGGCAATCCCAAGAAACTTTGACATGGCTTTGCGCTGCCAGATTATAGATTTCATCGGGTTGGATTTCACGAACCAAACGAATTAAATTCGTACTGTCGATCAGGTCTCCATCATGCAAAATCAACATCGGATTATCCAATAAATGCTCGATTCTTCCCGTATTGAAAGAAGATGAACGACGTTTCAATCCGTGTACTTTATAGCCTTTTTCCAACAACAACTCTGCCAGATAAGATCCGTCTTGTCCGGTGATACCGGTAATGAAAGCTGTTTTCATTTTTTTTCCTCGTTATAAAAAGTAATTCCAAGAAAACGGAAGCAACGTTTTCCTTTGCGCAGGCGCAGAGTTATAAACCGTCTGCGCACGAATTTAAGAAAGTTTTTTAGATTGTATTTAAATACCGCCGCCTTATCCGGGAAATCGACCGTTTTTGATATTAAAAATGTCAGTGTTTTTGCGGGTAAAAAGCCGTTTTTTTGAGCACGAACCGCTTGAGCGTGCGAAACTTTACAGTTTGTTTCTATAACACGGATATTTTCTTTTATCAGAATATCCTTTTGACGGCTGGATATACCGGTATTGCGGAAAGACACGATTGTTTCTTTGACGCAAACAGTTGTTTTCCCTTGCAAAAGAGCTCGAGTGATAAGGTCAAAATCTCCTGCTATTTTGAATGTTTCATCGAAACCGTTTAGTCCTTCAAGCATTTGTTTAGTGCAAAACATTGTCGGATGACCAATCGGTTGTGCCGTAAAACATGTTTTCCAATTCGGTTGTATTGTTCCAATGACATTACCGTTTAAAGAAACCAGATCATACGGAGCATAACTGAAATCTGCTTTGTTTTTTTCCAAAGCATTTACGGATAATGTAACCGCATCTGAACGGGTGTAAAAATCATCCGAATTCAGAAACGCTATGTATTTTCCTTGAGCAAGCCGGATTCCCTTGTTAAAAGCATTATAAACACCGCTATCCTGTTCAGAAATATACTTTAAGCCCAACTCCTGAAATAATTTCTGACTGCCGTCAGTCGAAGCGCCGTCAATGATTAAATGTTCAATATTCGGATAATCCTGCATACGAACGGATTCGACGCATTGACGAAACCAATCCGAACGTCCAGCATCAATTAGATTTTTTGTAACAGTTATAATGGAAACAAGAGGTGACATTATTTGCCTTTCCAATCGTTTAAAATCCAAGAAGAAGAATTTGCTTTGTTTTCCCCGCCGACACCGAATTCCAGACGAACATCGCATTCTTTTGCCGCTTGTGTTTCCGGAATATTGTCTTTTGTTCGATCGCCGCCGTTGGCAAACACCAAAATATCGTTCGGATATTTTGCGCGGGCTTTGCGAATACCGTCACAGGCCGAATTGTCCGTATCATCAAATCCGAAAACATCAATGACGTTTTTGATGTTCTCGCAAATCGCCAAACGGGTTTTGAAACTCATAAAGTTTTTGCCTTTTTTACGACAAAGCCACTCATCGGAGTTTAAAAGTAAAATCACCCCGTCGCTTTTTGCGGCGGAAGCTTTAATCATTTCAATATGACCTTCATGGATCGGATCAAACCCGCCCGATACGATGTAATATGTCGCCATCAGTTCCTCTCTAAAAATGCCAAAACGTTATCCGGATTATCCACCTGAACGACTTGTGTGTCGTTCATTTGGCTTAATTCAAGTGCCAGTTCGTAATCATTGCCGCCTTTGAAGGTCTTATCGCCGAAAAAGATAATTTTTTCTGTGGGATATGTTGTGCGCAAATGATGCGCGATTTGCCCTTTGCCGCACCCTTTTAAAGTAATGTCCATGGAAATGGATCCCCCGACGGCGATTTCGTATTGCGGAAAGAGTTTTTGTAAATCCGCCTGTATTTTTAATCGTTCGTGCGCCGTTTTATCCCAGACACAATAACGTTGCCGTTCGGTATAGGGACAATCCCGTCCCAGGACGGAAAAATTCACCATTCCGACACGTTTTTCTATATAATTCGGGAACAAAGGACAGGGATATTCGGTATGACTGCGATAATATTCCAAACGTTCAAAAAGAGCTTCGTTTTCCCCGAATTCTTTTTGATACGTGATTGTGCCGTTTGCCCACAGCATATTACCCATGGAACAATATACACCGGTAAAAGCGTTTAAAACACTTGGCGGCAATTGTTCTTCGACTTTGGAAAAATCGGATCCTGTTGCAATAAAGCTTTTATGCGTTTTTTGCCATTCATAAAAACGAACGGCAAATTCGGCCGTCATCGGCAATCGTGCCGGTGTTAAAGTTCCGTCCATATCAAAAACATATACGGTCATTTGTTCGGCTCCCATAAAGGCGAACGGGAATTTCTTGAAAAGATGCTGTCCTTTTCTTTGGTTTTTAGGCTCAAGGCCTTGGACATGGCCAAAGATTCCCGTTCATCAATACGATCGAAAGAATCAGATTTTTCTTTAATTCTGAAAATCGGAAGAAAACAAAAAAGCAGAAAGGTTTTTTTATTTCTTTTATGTTTGATTTTGATAACAGGTAAAAAACCGAACAGCTTGATATAAAATGTTTGCGTTATTTGGAAAAAATCGGCGTTTTTTGTGCCGTTCCAGTTACCTGATCCCGAATCCAACGCATTATAAAAACGATCCTCTTGCGTCAGGTCGTCCAGATTTTTATACCATGGCAAATGTCTGGCCTGATACGGAAATCCCGTACGAATGGAAACTTCTTTGATTTTCCGATCCTTGCGCGGCCGATACAATGCAAAGGTCGTATCAATCGGAGCTTTATACAAAACGGGATCGGACGTTTTTTTGATCGGGCGGGAATAAAACGGCGTTTCCCATTTAATTACTTTTTCTTTTAACGCGTAGTCATCCGGCAAATCGTCAATTTTCAGTGAAAATCCGACTTTGTCCGCAAACGGGTTGTTTTGCAAAATATGAAAAAACACGCTCATAAAATCATCGGGACAGTCTGCGGTCGGGACAATATCGGGATCTGTCAAAACAAAGAAATGATTGTCAACGATTTCTTTAAATTCAGGAGCTTCAAACAAAACGCGATGCCCGTAATTTTTATCCATTCGATGCACGGTATGTTTTGTATGCGCCAGATAGTCTGACAAAGGCGGGTAGGTTGACGCATTATCGACAATATGAATATTCGTGCAGCCTGCCTTTTCCAGTCGCAGAACCAACTGTTCCAAACAGGATAAACGGTTAAAACTGATGATATAAATCGGAATATTATTTAAAGAGCTTGCCGTCAGTGTCTTGCTGACAAAGTTGTCCCATTTTTTCCGGATAATATCGGGATCAAAGGCTTTCATGCTTTGTTTTGCGGCAAGTCCCATCGTTTGACGCAGATTTTCATTTGTCATTAAAACCCGGAGCTTTTGAGCCAACTCGTCAACGTCTTTGACCAAAAATCCGTTGTTTCCGTCTTTAATCAATTCGTTGACACCGCTTGCCGATTTAAATCCGACGGACGCCAATCCGGCTGCCAAAGCTTCGGCCAACCCCATGCCGAATCCTTCAAATTTTGACGGAAACGCGCAAACAGAAGCTTCTGCCAAAGCGGCCGGTACATCGGTCGTTATGCCGTGAAACAGAATTTGTTTGTCGGCTCCGTATGTTTCAGCCAGTCGAACGCATTTGTTTTTATAGTCGGGGTGTGTGATGTCTCCGTATAAATCAAGGTGCCAATCGGGAAATTCTTTTGCGATTTGGCAAAACGCCCGTGTCAGTTCATATTGTTGTTTGTCCGGTTCTATGCGTGCAAGGCAGATAATTCGTTTTTTCGTATAATCCGGTATGGTATCACTTTGTTTGATACAGTTTCCGATAACTTCAATTCTGCCGTCATAATACGATTTTAATTCTTCGGCAAAAGACGGCTGCAACACCTGAACGGCGGCCACTTGTTTTAAAATTTTTCGGTATTGTGCCGCTTTTTTTCCGTTTTTAAAAAAATAAGACGGACAGGAATGAAGCATTACGATTACGGGCGGCATTCCTGTCTGTTTATACAACAGTTCCGCCGCATCTGCCGGAGACGTCGCAATGATAATATCGGGCAAAAATGCCTCAACTGTTTTACGGTTGTTGTCGGCAATGAACAAATCTCTGTCACAGAAAGAAGCAAATTTGATTAATCCTGTTTTTTTTAATATCTTGCCGCACAGGTGAAGAAACTTATTATATTTTTTGTCATATTGCTTTAACGTTACGCGTTGATCCAGAGGATAAAACGTTTTTCCTGCCCGCATATCGCGCGTTAAAAACAAAACGTCGTGTCCCGTTTTTGCAAAATGATCGGCCAGAGTGCACATTGCTTTTTCCGCGCCGCCGGACGAATTGATCAAACTGTTGCGTTTGTAAATCAGGATTTTCATGCAGGCCTCTTTGTTCTGAAAGAAAATCCCAAGACAGACCAAACGCGGTATTCGCCTTCCGTCCGTTTCATAAACAAACGTTGACGTAATGACAAAAAAGCCGTTTGACAATACAGTCGTAAGCGGTGCACATAAACAGGCGGTATCTGTTCCAGTTGACTGTTATGTTTGAACGAAGAATAACGCGACAGCCACGCCAAGTTAAATCGACGAACAAAGCGATCGGGAATACGATTGATATCCTGCGGGTCAAATAAAAACCCGTGATCCTTAAAAAAAGCCGCCGCATGATCGGTAATGCCCATCAATATCGGTGAAAATTCATGCCCCACGGGCAAATAGTTCATATTTGCGCCGATACTGTACCAATCCAAATCACAGGCCTGATTGATTAAAATCTGTTCTTTGTTAATATGTTCCGTGCGTTCTAAAACAATCAGCTTTGTTCGCGGTGTGGCAAACAAAGATAAATGCGTTGCGGACCCCATGACGCATGCAATCTCTTTTGCCCCCTTGACGTATGCAATCTGTTCGTTCAGGCTGATTTTTTCCGGATAAACAATTTTATAACCGTTTGCTTTAAAAACTTTTTCCAAACGGTCTTCGCCGTAAATTTTAATTCCGCCTTTGAGCTTACGCCGCGAAAAATAGACTTTTTCATAGGGCAAAGGGGCGACCTTTTCTGCTATCGCATGAAAAGGCAGGACAAATTCTTCGGTGTAAAACCCTGTCAGTACCGAAGAAGCTTCGGGAACAATAATTTTGGAAAAACGTGTGGGGCGGTCAATTAAAATCAAACGATCGCCCGTCAGCCCGAGCAAATCTAAACAAGAACGAACCGATGCAGATATTTTTCGTGATTTTTCACAAATGAAAACAACCGGATATTCTTGATCCGAATGCTTCACTTCATACCATAATCGATTCAGGCTTTCACACAAAAAATGACCAAAATGGTCAAACAGAACTCCTCCCCAGATAACGGTTCTTTCATCAGTCATAACGGATGATAAATCAACGGAATATCCTTCCTTTAAAGAACCGATCCCGTTCGATAAATCATGTATATGTGCGCACGGAGCATAAAAATCCATTGTTTCAGTCACAATGCCGCCGGAAAACTTTGATCCCCTTGCGTTTATTCGTTCATGCCGTAAAGGTAAAATAATGTGATTTTCAACCTCAAAAACGGACAGATTCCGCGGCTGGAAATAATTTCTTCCGTGCGTAATCACGGCGTCCTTTTCCAATGATATATCGATATATATCCGCTTGACTTCAGACACCTGACGCCTCCGTCAGTTCGGGGTGATCCTTGATGTAGTAGTACAAAGAAGTCGGCGCAATGGACAATAATCGGCATACCTCCGCCTTCGTCTTGCCGCGCATCCGTCCCGACGTCCGGCCGGAATGTGCGGAAAAAGCCGAAGTTTTCTTTGTTAAGGGAGAACGCCTTTCGCCTGCAATATCGGCGATAATATCAAAAAAATATATCCTTATTGCGTTCGAAAAATAAAACTTCAGATTGTTTATGCAAAAACGGGCCATGACGCCTTTGCGTATCAAATTCTGCTGTATCGTAATAATTGTGCGGACGTTTTTGAACTTTTTTAAGCCGAATAAAAACGGATTCGTCCGTTGATCCGCTGTCAGTTCATGTATCAAAGTGCCGGCGGAAATCACGAATTTCTGCTTTTCCGTTATTTTTAAAAGCGCACCGTCCTGCACAACAGTATATGTCATTCCCGCTTATTCCTTGCTGAAACTAAGCTATCGTTTGTTGAAAGAGCACACAAAAATATCCTACTATTTTTTTGAAGTATATGCGGGTTGTTTTCTTTTTCAACATTTTTTTTATAAGGTAATTTTTTTCTGTATGTTTTTGATCTGAAAAAAAATGCTTTTTATATCGGAAAAACAGATGGAAAAATTTGATTTTCCCGGTATTAAATAAAAAAACTTTTAAAAGGCTTTTCGTTTTGATAAGATAATACGTAAGCGGTCATTTGGCTCTGCTTGTCGGCCGCTATAAAAATTCGACTAAAAGGAGAATCAACATGTCAAAAAAATTGTTCATTTCTGCCGTTGCTCCTCAAAAAGACAAGGCAGCAGCGGCTTATTTTTTCAAGAACCTGGATTATTTTATCCGCAACAAGAAAACTATTCTGCAAAAAAAAGAATTCTATTTCGCGCCGTTGGCCGGAACAGGGGTAAGCGGTTTGTTTGTCGGCGATTACAATACTTGTGTCGGTGAGCTGCTGCAATTGTACGAAGGTCCTTGGAAAATTGAAAAAAATAAAGAAACGCTTTATCTGATACATATATCGGGTTCGCCGCTGTCAGGCTGTAATTCCTGCACGTTCTGGAGCGTTGAACAACAAAAATGCGTCAGCGGAAACATGGAACGCTTTTCGCAAGCTTTTTTACCGTTGCTGGAACTAAGAAAAAGAAAAAAAACTTTTTTCGACAATCTCCCTGTTTCCCAAAGAATGCACAAAATGTTTTTGCGGCTATATACGTATAATCGGAAATTTTCAGATGATCAGGCGCGTCAGAAAGAACAGGAACGCCAAAAATCCCGCATTGAAAATCTGATCCGTCCGGCCCCCGATAAAAACGGGTTTGTCGCTGTCATGCGTTATTGTCAGGAGGGAAATTTAAACGCGCTGAAAACGGTCTGGCAGTATGATAAAGCGCAATTCGACTTAAGAACAAAAGACGGATCGGGTGTGTTGAACTTTGCCGCAAAACAGTTGTCCGTTTTACGGTTTTTGATCGCAAAAGGCAAAACGGCATACGGTGTTTCACCGATCGGCGCGGCCTGCGAAATCAAAGAAGATATAGTCAAGCGATTGAATCTGCTTTTTAAAATCGGTGCCGATATTGATGAAAAAAACGAATACGGGGAACCGCCGATTGTCGTTGCGGCAGAAAGCTTTAATCCTGCCGCCGTTCGTTGGTTAATCAGGAACGGGGCCGATTTGTCCGCGACCAATTTAAATGGTGAAACGGCTTATGATATTATTTTGAAAAACAAAAATCTTTTTGACTGGAAAAGGACATTGAAGCTGCTGCGCCAAAAAATGCAGGCAAACTAAGCGTATGGCCTTGTTCATCGTTTGACAGTCGTGCTTTAAGGGGGCGTGTTTTCGCTAAAGCCGGACAAATTTTTCTGTCCGGCTTTGATGGGATTTGGCAAAAACTACTGTGATCGGCCGAACAAATCTTTAAAGGAGGAATTAATGTTTTCTCCTTTTTCCTTCAGGGTTTGAACGGTTTGTTTGGCCGAATCAACGACTTCTTCGGCCGCCTGCTTTGTTTGATCAATCGTTTGTTGCGAAATGTTCAGGACGTTTTTATAGGCCGATTTCGTCAATGTATCCAGGCTGTTGATCGAAATCAAATTTAAAATATAAGCGGCGGTTTGCTCGATGCTCATCGGCTGTTTTTCGCTGCCCAAATCTTTTAACTGTATTTCCGGTAATCGAATCGTTGTTGCCACGGCTTTGCCGCCGGTGGTTAAAGAGGCGGATAAATTAACTTTTGCGCCGGTAACGGACAGATGTTTTATGATGACCTTTTTTGAAGAAGATTTCTTTTCTTCGGCATTTTTGCCGCTTTTTGCATTGGATTGATCAGTTCCGGCATGCAAGGAAATGTAATCGGTAATATTCTTGTTTAATATGGCCAGATTACTGGTTTTTCCGGATAGTTCATACGACACGTCAATGCCGGATAATTCAACGGAATCAATCACAATGACATCGGAAAACAGGCTGTTGCGGTCTGCCCGGATCTTAACGGATCCCAGTTGCAGGGCATAGGGCAGGTTAAAACCTTTCGGATTGCCGATCTTTAACCCTTGCATGGCCAAAGAAGCATCAATCGGGGAAAACGAAAAACGATCCAAACGAACATAGGTCTGTGTCATTTTCGGTCCTAATTCGTTGACAGCCGTTTTAATAATGGAATTGATGTAAAACAGTCCGATTCCTAAAATCAGAATCAATATAAGGACGGTATACAAAATCAGTTTTGATAATTTTTTAATGGTCGTTCTCCTTTGTCGGGTTGTTTTTTTGAAAACAGTTTCATCATCAGACCGTTGACAGGGCAGGCGGCCAGACAGCCGCAAAACATGGCGATCTGCATCATGAACCAAAAGCTCCATGAATTTATGATCATCAGGTCATAAAAGTTGAAAATCAAAGAACTGTAAGCATAAACGCCGCACTGCCAGGCCGTTGAAACAGGAAAAGAAAATTTAAGTGCGGTTCGAAGCGTCTTTCCGGGCAGGTCCGTTTTCTGTTCGGGGTCAATAAAAGCATATTGAAAACCGGCGGCAAAAAAAACGGCCAGAACATAAGCTAACCCCCACGATACATCGGGAACAGAGCTGCCTGAATAAACGGGACAAAAAAAGCTGAAGCCTTTTGCCGCCAGATTGGCCGGAACGCAGCCGGCTCCGCAAATCAGCGTTGACAATAAGATTTTTTCGAGCGGTGTATTTTTATCGGTGTTTTTCTTGTTTGAAAAAGCCGAAACAATATCTTCGCGCATACAGCCGGTGTCTTCGTCACAATTTATTTTATTTGTTCTGCCGATTTTAAAATAAGTAAACAGTCCGATCCAGGACGCCCAGATTCCCGTTAAAAGCCAGACAAGAGTCATTTCGGTTGTTTTTTGCGGACGATCATCAAGAATATCGATCAATATAATAAAACCGCACAAAAAATCGGAAATGATAAAAAACAATGAAATATATTCAAAAGAATTTTGCATAAAAATATTTTACCTCCAAAATCAGGGTAACTTTTTTTTGTTTTTTTTAAAACAGGTCGAAAAGTATATAGTTCTTTTGTTTTAAAGATATTTTGTGTAGATTTTCTTATTATTTTTTTCCTTTAGACTCATGTTTTATTATTTCTTTGCGAACGGAGGATATAATGCCTGATATTGAAAAAGCGCAATGGCAGCTTTATGAAAAACAGCAGATTATTTCGGGATCACTCTCATCGCTTTGTTTTTCCCAGACTTTTTTGTATTTTGTCGAAGCCTGGCAAAAATTTTTTGTTTTTCACGGGCGTTCAAACAGGGTTATGTTTTGGTCTTTTGTTTTTTTTAATATTATTATCGGCTGTTTTTTCGGATTGGTGATCGGCCGGCAGGGGATTGTTTTTTATTGTCTTTTGTCTTTTCTTCCGGCATGGGCCGCTGTTGTTCGCCGGCTGCACGATATCGGGCAGACGGGGGCATGGACGATTATTCCGGCGGTATTGGGGGCGGGTATTGTTTTTTTTGTACGGGAACAGGCTTTTTCTCTGGTGACGTTGTGTTCTTCCTTGTTTTTAATTTTTTCCGTTTTGCTGATTTTTTTTCTGTGCCTGGAAGGCGAGGAAGAAAATAAATACGGCTCCGTGCCGATAATCGGATAAAAAACAATAAAAGGTAAAGCTTTTTTATAGCGGGATCCAAGAATTCATATTTTTTCCTGAAATAAAATTTCTGTTTCCGGTATACGTGAGGAAGAAGGAAGGGCAGATAGGAATCCGCGTCTGCCATATTATACGGCGAAGCGTACACTGGGCAGATACTTCAGTTCAACCAGATCCGACGCGGCTATCAGTTTGCCAGTCGGCCGGTTAAAGCGTCATCAATCAGGCAAACGGATTCTTTAACGCCGTACAAAGCGATAAACGATCCCATGCGCGGTCCTGTCGATTGTCCCAAAAGCGTTTCATACATGACTTTGAACCAGCCTTTTAAATCGTCCGCATAGTATTTTTTGCCGATTTCGTAGACAACCGTCTGAATATCTTCGCCGGAAGTGTCTTGCGGCATTTTTTCCAATTCGGCTTTCAGATCGTTTAAAGCACTGATTTCCGTACCTGTCGGAGCGCGATATTTCTGTGTCGGCTTGACAAAGTCGTTGTAGTACGCCACCGCATACGGAACCAAACGCGCCAAAGTCGGACATTTGTCGATACTGGCTTCGGGGGCGTAACGCGAGATGTAGTTCCAAATCACTTTCGGATCATCGGAATGGCAGACGCTGACCAGATTAAGCAGAATACCGAAAGACAGTCCCGTTTCCGGTTTCGGCGGGTTGCCGTTGTGGATATGCCAAACGGGGTTGTTGAATTTGTCTTTTTCTTCCTGACGGGCGTAAGCGCCGATAAAGTTCAGGTATTCGTCTGTCGCGCGGGGAATGACGTCAAAGTACAAACGCTTGGCGGTTTTCGGTTTTTGGTACATAAACAAAGACAAAGATTCCGCCGGCGCGTATTTCAGCCATTCTTCCATGGACAAGCCGTTGCCTTTGGATTTTGAAATCTTTTCACCTTTCTCGTCCAAGAAAAGCTCGTACGTCAAATTCTTCGGAGGAACCCCGCCCAAAATACGGCAGATCTTACCCGACAGCCTGACCGATTCCATCAAGTCTTTGCCAGACATTTCATAATCAACGCCCAAAGCGTACCAACGCATTGCCCAGTCGGCTTTCCATTGCAGTTTGCAATGTCCGCCCGTAACGGGAACGGTGGTCGGCGTGCCGTCTTCGTCAATAAAGGAAACGGTGCCGTTTTCTTTGTCAATTTCCGTGATCGCGACTTGCAGAACGTTGCCCGTTTTCGGACTGACCGGCAGGAACGGAGAATAGGTCGCGCGGCGTTCTTCGCCCAAAGTCGGCAAAATCACGTTGATGACTTTTTCGTAATTTTCCAAGACTTTTAATAAAGCCTTGTCGTAAACGCCCGTTGTATACAATTCGGTGGCGGATTTGAATTCGTATTCGAATCCGAAAGCGTCCAAAAAGTCTTTCAGGCAATTGTTGTTGTGGTGTCCGAAACTGTCGTGACAACCGAACGGATCGGGGATTTTTGTTAAAGGTTTGCCCAGATACTGACCGACCATTTCTTTGTTGGGAATGTTGTCGGGGACTTTGCGCAAACCGTCCATGTCGTCGGAAACGCAGAACAGGCGGACGGGAATATCGGGATAAAGCGTTTTAAAAGCGTTCATGACCATGGTCGTTCTGGCGACTTCGCCGAACGTGCCGATGTGGGGCAGGCCGGACGGACCGTAACCCGTTTCAAACAAGACGTAGCCTTTTTCAGGAACTTTTCCGCCCAGTTTTTCATTAAACAAAGCGCGCGCTTCTTCAAACGGCCAAGCGTTGGCGGTCATTGCGATGCTTGAATCTGCAGTCATGTCGATACTCTCTTTTTAATTTGATTCCGATAAAGTTATAACATACTTATAATGAATGAAAAGATTTGTAAACTCTTTAAAGGATTAAAGAACTTTGTCTGAAAAGCGGCCGTTGGCGATGGCGGCGGGATTGAAAGATTTTGTGTTGGCTACGGCGGACGGGCAGGACGTTTCCGTCGTTAAAGCCCATGAAGTGTTCCGCAAAACGGACGGAGCGCCCGTTTTATTGTGCAACCGGTCTTTGATGAAAGGTCGCTTGGGCGGTCAAATGCCCAAAGTGGTCTTGGACGTTTTGGAGCTGTTTGCTTTTGTTTGTCCGGCGCAAAACGTTGTTCCGACAACGCAAGGCTTGGCGGAAGCTTTGAATGTGACATTGCCGCAAAACGCGTTTGAAGAAGCGAAAGCTTTGTTTGCGATGACGCGGGTTTTATTGGGCAAGCTTGCCGCGTTTAATCAGGAAGAACGCAAAAACGTTTCCGCTTTGGCTTTGACGATGGCGCGCGAAGGCGGTTGGATTTGGGGGGCGGACGTTTTGGCGGCGTTGGGCAGAGATCCTCAAACGACCGGAATCGCGGGACTGACGGGCTTTGCCGTTTGGGACAGGCTGACCGAATGGCAGGAAAGCGCGCCGATGCCGCCGGCGGGAACGCAACCGGTCGAGGAATTCGAAGCCGAAAAAAAATTAAAGGAACTGCTTGCCAGTCCGATTAAAGATTTTGTCGTGGAAGAACGCAACGATCAGACGGCTTATGCCAAAACGGCGGCCAAAGCCTTTGATCCGAGGGCGGACAAAGACGTTCCCGTAACGGTTCTGGCGCAGGCGGGGACGGGGATCGGCAAGACGTTGGGGTATCTTGCGCCGGCGGGTGTCTGGGTTGAAAAAAATGCGGGATCGGTCTGGATCAGCACGTATACGCGCAATTTGCAACGCCAGCTGGAACGCGAACTGTCCCGACTTTATCCCGATCCGCAGATCAAACGGCGCAATGTCGTCGTGCGCAAAGGACGGGAAAACTATTTGTGTTTGTTGAACTTTGCCGAAGCGGTCGGACGGATCGTGCAATCTCCGCCTTCCGCCGTTCCGTTGGGGTTGATCGCGCGTTGGATCGAAAAAACTCAAGACGGCGATTTAAGCGGCGGAGACTTCCCCGGCTGGTTGGGCGACCTTTTAAACAAGCAAGGTCTGATCAATCTGGCGGATCAGCGCGGAGAATGCATTTACGCGCAATGCCCGCACTATAAGAAATGCTTTATCGAAAAGATCCTGCGCCGCAGCAGGCACGCGAAAATCGTGATTGCCAATCATGCTTTGGTGATGACGCAACTGGCGGGGGCGACCGAAGACATTGCTTTGCCGGCGCGCTATGTTTTTGACGAAGCGCATCATTTGTTCGAAGCGGCGGACGGCGTGTTCGCGGGCGAAATCAATTTGCGCGAGGGGCTCGAGATCAGGCGTTGCCTTTTGGGAACGGAAGAACGCCGCCACACCGGCAGAACGCAGGGGATTCAACGAAGACTGGAAGATTTGATCCTGCTGGTGCCCGATATCGGGGCTTTGACACAAGACATCGTTCAAACGGCGGGATTTTTACCGCGAATCAACGCTTTGTCGCGTTTGAAAAACAGAACCCCGCAAGGCAGTTTTGAAAAGTTTTTAATGCAGGTCTTTCGTCAGGTGAACGCGCGCGCTCAACAGGTCGATACGCTGTATTCTTTGGAATGCGATCCGCGCCCCGCCGATCCCGAACTGGTCGATACGGCGTTAAAGCTTTACGGCGATGTCAAGTTGTTGGAAGAAAAAGTCAAACTGCTGATCCGTCTGATCGAAAAATACGTCAATGACAACGCGGCCGAGATTGAAACCGCCGATAAACAAAGATATACGGCCGTCCTCAGGTCTTTGAAAAAAACGGTGGCGGAACCGTTGGCAGTCTGGCGGGTAATGCTGGAACAGCTGAATTTGAAAACGCCCGAAGACTTTGTCGATTGGTTGGAAATCACGCGCACGGACGGCTTTGACAGCGATGTCGGATATC
>CALYBD010000038.1 GCA_944393745.1 uncultured Alphaproteobacteria bacterium
GCCGGTTCAACAGCAGGGGCAGCTTGTTCAACGCTCGGAGCAGCCGGTTCGACAGCAGGGGCTGCTTGTTCAACGCTTGGAGCGGTTGGTTCAGCAACGGAATCCAGCCCGTTGTTTTGCTGCAAATATTCTGCGGCCGAAGCCTGCATTTCGCTGTTCGAAATAACGTTCAACTGTGCCGGATTATCCGTAATATCGCCTAAATCCAAACGTTCCATACCCAGACGATGCATCATGGACAGAGATTCAAACTGTTGTTCCAGTTCAGGTGTCGGATTGGCCGCGTATTGCGCCTTGATCGCTTCGGCAATCTTGATTTTATGAAAAGCGTGCTGAGCATCAAGTGCGGGATAAGGCGTTCCGTTCATACGTGCCTGATTTAACAGCTCGTTGTATGTTGCCGCATCTTGTTCCGTCAAAGAATCAACGGAAAAACCCTGAGCCGAGATGCTTAAACGTCCGTCGGAAAATTGATAACTGATCCGTTGTGTCCCGTCACCGAACAAAAGTGTGTTGTTGCCGTCTGCGGATTGGATCAGCATATTTCTGTCACCGAATGTTGAATATTCGTTTCCGCCGACTAAATCTGCCGCAGCCTGATCAATGCCGGAATTAGCCGGTTCAACAGCCGGAGCGGCTTGTTCGACGCTCGGAGCAGCCGGTTCAACAGCCGGAGCAGCTTGTTCGACGCTCGGAGCAGCCGGTTCGACAGCAGGGGCTGCTTGTTCGACGCTCGGAGCAGCCGGTTCAACAGCCGGAGCTGCTTGTTCAACGCTCGGAGCAGCCGGTTCGACAGCCGGAGCTGCTTGTTCGACGCTCGGAGCGGCCGGTTCAACAGCCGGAGATGACAAATCTTCTGCCGCAAAATCCACTTCGGCAGAATCAACGGAGAGATCGTTTAAAGAATTAGTTATTTCGTCTTGGTCAATATTGACGGCAGCTGCGGAAAGATCCGTCTGCGGAACAACGTTTTGAACGGTATCAATGACATTGTCAAAAGTGTCCTGAACGGAACCGAACGTATTGGAAATGCAGTCATTGACCGCATCTGCAACATCGTCATTGGTATAGGCTGCCGTTACGGAAACGGCCAATAATCCTGCCGCGGCGATGCCGACCTTTGCCATGGTGCGTTTATTGAAACCGTTTTGTTTTAAATCTTTCAGACTGTTGCGGAGGTTTGCGGAATTTTTTACCGCCCCCAAAGCAATGCCGACGGCACGCATACCCGGGATAACGCGTACGGTATTCTGGCCGACTTCCAGTAATTTTTTACGACCTTCTTTTGAAGCAATAAACTTCCAAAACCGTCCTTTTTTATCCGGGTTTTCATTTTTGAATTTTGCAAAATCCTTGCGCATGGCGTTAATGCCGGCGACGGCTTTATACGCTGAAAAAGCCGGTCCCAAAGCAACGGCTGCCGCCGTATTGCCGATCAGTTTTGCCGCCATATAGGATTTCGGGTATTTTTCTTTAAAAGAATTGTGCAGGTTGTTGACCTTTTGAACAAAAGGAGAATCTTTGACCTGTTTTTCAACTTCTTTTGCAAAGCTTTTTAATTCCGCTACCGCAAAGGACAAAGAAGCACCGCGCGCCGAATCTCTGTCTTCTTTGGTATCGGGCAGGTTAAACCGAGCGGCAATTTTATCGGCCTGGCCGTTTTCAACCATCTGGGAAATAACGGAAATGTCTTCCAGCGTTTTTTCATGGAAAGTATCGGCGTTTTCCGGCTTTAAATTATTTTGTTCAAAATAGCGGGTCGTAAAGTATTTCACCTGCAGTTCGGTTGAAATTTCTTTTTTGACCTGTAAAAAGTTATCCAACGTTTTCGGCGTGTCGGCATATTCGTCGGACGCCATTCTTTTTGCCGCCAACAGTATGGCGGTTTTGTCAAAATCAGAAGGATTTTTTTCCTGTTTTTCCGCCTCGTCAATCAGTCTTGTCAGCGTATCATGATTGGCAATGAAATTGTTTACCTGAGAAAATCTGGAAGCCGTAATATCGGAATTGATATCGGATTGGAACTGATCGCGGGCTTCGTCCAAGACTTCTTCTTCGCTTTTGGGGGACATTTCCCCCTTTTCGGACAAATTCATACATTTTGTGGTAATCAGTTCGCGCAAATACGGCGACATCTGATCAAACGGCAACGCCAGTTCTTCGTCCGGAATATAATAATTTGTCTGTAAAAAGTCTCTGATATAACCCGGTAAATCCATAACAGCACCTATAAAAAAAGAGTCCTAATTGACAGAATATCAGAAAAATTTGTCAAAACAATATTTTTTTATAAAGACAGTTATCGGAAATAAAAGACAATTTTTTTATTTTTGTTTGTTTTTCAAATAGATATCTATTTGTTCCGCGGCTTTTTTCCCGTCATCGACAGATTGCGAAATTGTGGTGTTTTCGCCACGTACGGCACTGCCGCCGGAAAAATAGCCTTCTTTTAAGGTGGCAAAATTGCGAGTCTCGATTAATTTATTTTTGGACAACATCAACGAACACCCCGCGTTCGGTTTGGAAAAACCGCGTCCGAACGAACAGACGACTTTTGTCGCGTTCAGTTCCGTTTCTCCCGTCCCGTCGGAAGCTCTTGCGCGAAATTTTGAAACACTGCCGTTTGTTCCGAGGATTTTTTTTGCTTCAAATCCGTATAAAACGGAAACCCCCAAAGACAGAACAAAAGCAAGATCCGTTTTGTCCGCACTGCATTCGTTAAAAGAATCTCGGGCAATCAGAAAAACTTTTCCGGCGCCGTTTAAAGCCCCGACTGCCGCACAATGCACGGCAAACCGATCCGATCCCGCAACGACAAGGCTGTCTTTTTCGGATAGGGTTAACGCTTTGAATTTTGTCAGCGCCAAAAAACTGGACGCATTGAATACGCCGTTTAAATCAGCACCGCCGAGATTGATTTTTTTATCTTCCCATAACCCCGTACCCAGAAAAACGGCCTGGAATCCCATTTTTTCCAGCTTTTTGGCGTTAAAAGAAGTGCAAAAAGGCGAATTGACCATAATTTTTATGCCGGCGTTTTCCAACCGTTGAATTTGTTCGTCAACAATATGCTGCGCCAGCTTATAGTCGGGTAAGCAATAGGTTAATGATCCGCCGGCTTTGGGCAGAGCCTCGAATATGGTAACGTCGTATCCTTTCAACCGCAGGGCGGCCGCACAGGCCAGCGATGCCGGACCCGATCCGATACAGGCGGTTTTACCTTTGTCAGGCGCGGGCAGATCAACAGTATCGGGTAAAAAACAATCCGGTGTCAAAAGGGTCATGGCGGTATCTTTTTTATTGTTTATCTTCTTGTATAAATATAAAAAAAACGGCACAAAAAAGTAAAGAGTTGAAATTTTTAATCAGAAAAGATTTTTTTTCTGTACGCCTTTATGTTAGGCTTTAAAAAATTTTTTAGGAGACAGTATGATGAAAGGCATTATTTTGGCAGGCGGATCGGGAACGCGTCTGTATCCGGCAACGATCGCTTTGTCAAAACAGATGATTCCCGTTTACGACAAACCGATGATTTATTATCCGATGTCTTTGTTGATGCGCGCCGGAATCAAGGACGTTTTGATTATTTCCACGCCTGATGATCTGCCGGGATTTAAGCGTTTGTTCAAAGACGGTTCTCATTTGGGAATGAATATTTCCTATGCGGAACAGCCCGTTCCCAACGGTTTGGCGCAGGCTTTTGTTATCGGGGCGGATTTTATCGGTGCGGATACGGCGGCGCTGGTGCTGGGGGATAATATTTTCCACGGTCATGATCTGACCTGTCAGCTGGAAAACGCCGCGAAAATTACGGACGGAGCTGTGGTCTTCGGCTGTTATGTTCAGGATCCCGAACGTTACGGCGTTGTTGAGTTTGATAAAGATTTTAATGCCGTCAGCATTGAAGAAAAACCGGCAAAACCCAAATCGCATTATGCCGTCCCGGGGTTATATTTTTATGACAATGATGTCGTTCATATTGCCAGAAATTTGAAACCTTCCGCACGCGGAGAATACGAAATCACGGACGTTAACAAAGAATATCTGCGCCGCGGAAAATTAAAGGTGAATGTATTAAGCCGAGATATCGACTGGTTTGACACGGGAACCCACGACAGCTTGATTCAGGCCTCTTCTTATGTCGAAGCGATTGAAAAACGCAAAGGAATTAAGATCGCCTGTTTGGAAGAAATTGCTTTTGTCAAAGGATTTATTTCTCGCGACAGTCTGCGCGAACAGGCGCAGGTTATGGCAAAAACCGGATACGGTCAGTATCTGTTAAAACTGGCCGATGGTGAAATCGTTATGCCGGAGTTGTAAAATGCCTTTTATTCCGACTAAAATTGACGGTGTCGTTATCTTTGAACCGCGGATTTTTACCGATGACCGGGGGTATTTTTTTGAAACATACAATGAAAACGTATTTGCCGAAGCCGGTATAACGGCCAAGTTCGTTCAGGATAATCAGTCTAAATCGTCTTTCGGTGTTATTCGCGGCCTGCATTTTCAAAAAGGAGAACATGCGCAGGCAAAGCTGGTTCGGGTCTTGCACGGAACCGTTTTGGACGTTGCGGTCGATTTAAGACCGGAATCTGAAACCTTCGGGCAATACGTTGCCGTGGAACTCAGTGATGTTAACAATCTGCAGCTGTTTATTCCGCGAGGTTTCGCTCACGGTTTTTCCGTGTTGTCGAAAACGGCCGTGTTCGCCTATAAATGCGATAATTTTTATTGTAAAGAATCCGAAGGGGGAATTAACTGCGCCGATCCGGATTTGGGCATTGATTGGCGGGTTCCCGTTGAAAACGCCTGTCTGTCGGAAAAAGATAAAATTTTGCCGAGGTTGAAAGAATGCTTTTAATTACGGGAGCGAACGGACAACTGGGAACGGAATTAAAAGCTTTGTTGCCGGACGCGATGTGTGCCGATGTGGCGGATTTGGATATTACAAATGAAAAGGCCGTCCTTGCTTTTGTTAAAGAAAACAAGATTGATACGATTGTGAACTGCGCGGCCTATACGGCCGTTGACAAGGCAGAAGACGAACCGGAAAAATGTGAAGCCATTAACGTTACCGGCGTGAAAAATCTGGCAAAAACCGGTGCAAAAATCGTTCATATTTCGACGGATTACGTTTTTGACGGCACCGGACATAAACCGTATACGGAAACGGATCCGGCAAATCCGGTCAGTGTTTACGGTCGGACAAAACGGGACGGAGAGCTGATCTTAGAAAATATCGCTCAAACCTATGCGATCATCAGAACGGCATGGTTGTACAGCCCTTACGGTGTGAATTTCGTCAAAACGATGCGGCGGTTGGGGGCTGAAAAGGAAATGTTGAATGTTGTCGCCGATCAGATCGGAACGCCGACGTGCGCGTCGGATCTGGCCGGCGCTGTCGTTCATGTGCTGAAACAGTTAAAGGACGGCACGCGGGAAATATACCATTATTCCAACGAAGGGGTTTGCAGCTGGTATGATTTCGCGCGTGAAATCATGAAATTGTCAGGATTGAAATGTCGAGTTAATGCAATCGAATCGGCGCAGTATCCGACAAAAGCAAAGCGGCCGTTTTATTCCGTTTTAAATAAATCGAAAATTAAAACTCTGGGAATTGAAGTCCCTCATTGGCAGGAAAGTTTAGAAAAATGTCTGAAAAAATTTTAGTTACCGGCGGCGCCGGCTTTATCGGATCGAACTTTGTTCCTTATTTTCTTGAAGCCCACCCCGATTTGACAATCGTCAATCTGGACAAGATGACGTATGCCGCGGACGAACGCAATCTGACGGAAGTACGGGGAAAACCGAATTATATTTTTGTCAAAGGCGATATTACGGACAAAGATCTGGTTGAAAAAATATTTACCGAACATGATATTCGCGGCGTCATTCATTTTGCGGCCGAAAGCCATGTGGATAATTCGATTTCGGGGCCGGAAATTTTTGTCAAAACAAACGTTTTGGGAACCTTTACGTTACTGGAAACCGCCCGCCGTCATTGGATGGACGCACCGGGGCAAGTGAAAAAGGGGTATGAAAAATGCCGGTTCCATCATATCTCGACCGATGAAGTTTACGGCACGCTGGGGGAAACGGGATTGTTTACGGAAACAACGCCGTATGCGCCGAACAGCCCTTATTCCGCGTCCAAAGCGTCTTCGGATTTGTTGGTGCGCGCTTATTATCATACGTACGGCATGAATGTGACGACGTCGAACTGTTCCAATAACTACGGGCCGAAACAGCACGGCGAAAAGTTAATTCCGACAATTATCCGCAAATGTCTGAACGGTGAAAACATTCCGATTTACGGCGACGGCAAAAATATCCGCGACTGGTTGTATGTTTTGGATCACTGTAAAGCGATTGATCTGGTGTATCACAAGGGACGCACCGGCGAAACATATAATATCGGCGGACGCAACGAGCGCAACAATCTGCAGATTGTCGATGCGATCTGCGCTATTTTGGACAGGGAAGTCCCTCGTAAAGAAGGCAAATACCGCGATTTGGTGACTTTTGTCAAAGACCGCGCCGGCCATGACCGCCGTTATGCGATTGACGCGACAAAGCTGGAAACGGAACTGGGGTGGAAAGCTGACGAAAATTTTGATACGGGCATAGTCAAAACGGTTGAATGGTATTTGAAAAACCGTCGTTAAACATGCGTTCAAAAATCTTAATTTACCGGGATTACGGTTGTGCGGACGTCAGTTCTCTTTACGGGGAACTGGCGTCTTATTTTCGGGAAAAAGGGGTGTCGGTCGATTTTACGGACGCCGCCGAGATCAAAAGCGGCGCTTTAAACCGGGCCGTTAAAGCTTTCTTTTTAGGTGGCGGGGCGGCAACGCCGTATATGCAAAAGCTGGCGGGCGAAGGAAACGATCGTATTCGCGATTATGTGCGAAACGGCGGCGTTTATTTCGGCATTTGCGCAGGGGCGTATTATGCCTGCCGCGATATTATTTTTGAACATGATGTGCCCGCCTTGCGCATTGAAAACGGGTGCGGGCTGAATTTGGCCGAAGGGCGCGCCGTCGGAACTCTATATAAAGAGTATGGTCTTTTGCCGTATGCTTTAACGTCTTTTTCGGCAAAAGTCGTTCAGATTCGGTTTTGCGGCGGGGAAACGTATCCGGCGTTATATCACGGCGGGCCGTTTTTTGACGGTACGGACGGCGAAGTTTTGGCCGTTTACGATCTGCCGGAACCCAAAGCGGCCGTTATAACGAAAACGTTTGGTCAGGGAAAAGTTATTTTATCGGGCGTTCATTTTGAAGACGGAGCGCAGACATTGGCGCGCGGGCTGCATGATTTACGCTATGACATACAGGCGGCGCAGAAAAATGCGGATGATATGGCGGCGGGTGAACCGCGGCGCCGGGAATTTTTTGATATCATGATGAAATTGATTTAAAAACATATTGTTGACAAGGGGAATATCCATCTGTTTTAATGTAAAAAGTTTTTAACTGAAATGAAAGAAACTGTTAATTAGATATGGGCGACACCGATTCAAGCACCGGCGGCGATACCAGCGACAGCGATTGTAGCGGCGAATTTTCTTTTGCGCGAAGTTCAGCTGAATTTCAACGGACGTTTTCCTTTACCCGTTTTATGACGGGTGAAGTGCTTTGTCGTGTCTGCCTTTTGTTTTCTGTCTGTTAAAAGGAGTTTTTTATGGAAGACAGTCATATACGCAAGCCTTGGTATACTCAATCTTTGGAAGAAGTGTACAAGGAACTGAATACCTCTGAAGAAGGATTGAGCGATGCCGAGGCCTCTTTAAGACTGAAAAAGTACGGCAAAAACGAATTGCGCGAAACGGAAAAACGCGGTTTGTTGCAAATGCTGTGGGAACAGCTGACCGATACGATGGTCTTGATTTTGATTGCCGCTGCCGGTTTGTCGGCTTTTCTGAACGAATGGGCGGAAGCCGCCGTTATCCTGGTAATTGTCGCGATTAATGCTTTGATCAGTATTGTTCAGGAAAAAAAGGCCGCCAATGCGCTGGAGGCTTTGCGCCAAATGAGTGCGCCGATGGCACGCGTCATGCGCCAGGGGGAAGAAAGCGTCGTTCCGTCAACCGAACTGGTTCCCGGCGATGTTGTTTTCCTGGAAGACGGCTGTATCGTTCCGGCAGATATCCGCCTGATTGATTCGGCGTATCTGAAAATTCAGGAAGCTTCTTTAACCGGTGAATCCGTTCCCGTTGAAAAAGACGCGGAAGAAATTTTTAATAAAGAAGTGCCGTTGGGCGACAGAATAAATATGGCGTATACGTCTTCTATCGTTATGTACGGCAACGGTATGGGGGTTGTCGTTGAAACCGGTATGCGTACCGAAGTCGGCCAAATCGCCGATTTGTTAGAAGAACAGGACGATTTTGATACGCCGCTGAAACGCAAACTGAACTCTGTGGGTAAAACGCTCAGTATCGTCGGAATTATCGTTTGTATTCTGATTTTCGGAATCGGATTTTTATACGGACGGCCGCTGATTCCTTTGTTGATGACGGCGATTTCTTTGGCAATTTCCATTATTCCCGAAGGTCTGCCCGCAACGGCGACAATCGTTATGGCGCTGGGCGTGCAGCGCATGGCGCGCAAAAACGCTTTGGTCCGCAAACTGCCTGCCGTTGAAACGCTGGGCAGCGCAACCGTGATTTGCTCGGATAAAACAGGGACTTTGACCCAAAACAAAATGACGGTGACGCAAATTGCCGTCAACGGCGATTTTGCCAACGGCGGCGCTTTGTCCGTCGAAGACGCTTTGGATCGTCATTCCAAAATGTACCGCGATTTGATTTATGCGGGCGCCTTGTGCAACAAAGCGTGCCTGAATCCTGACGCGCCGGGGGAAATCTTGGGCGATCCGACGGAAGGGGCTTTGATCTTTCTGGCGCAGAAGTTCGGCGTTGAACAGGAAGAACTGGAAGATAAGTATCCCCAGCAGTTTGAACAGCCGTTTGATTCGGACAGAAAACGCATGACGACCGTTCATGAAATTGACGGTGAAATTGTTGCGTATACCAAGGGCGCCGTTGATGAAATGCTGCCGTTGTGCACGCATATTCAGACGGACGACGGTGTGCGCGAAATGACGGAACAGGACAGGGAACAGATTTTAAAAACCTGTCTGAACTTGTCGGAACAGGCGCTGCGTGTTTTGGGCTTTGCCAAACGCAAGCTGGATTCCATACCTGAAGAAGACGAAGAAAACGTTGAATTTGACATGACGTTTTTAGGCGTTGTCGGCATGATTGACCCGCCCAGAAAAGAGGTTATCGCGGCAATTAAAACTTGTCATGAAGCCGGTATCCGCGTTGTCATGATCACGGGCGATCATAAAGTCACGGCAATGGCGATTGCTAAACAGTTGGGCATTTTCCGTGAAGGGAATACGGTAATTGCCGGGGACGAATTTGATGCGATGAGCGAAGCCGAACTGGACGAAGCCGTCAAAACGACAACGGTTTTTGCCCGCGTGTCGCCCAAAGAAAAACTGGCGATTATCAATTCGTTGAAACGTGATAAAGAAGTCGCGGCAATGACCGGTGACGGGGTAAACGATTCGCCTGCTTTAAAAGCGGCCGATATCGGTATTGCCATGGGTAAAGCGGGAACGGACGTGGCCAAAGACGCTTCCGATATGATTTTGTTGGACGATAACTTTACCACGATTGAATATGCGATCCGTGAAGGACGTCGCGTATACCGCAATATTCAAAAGGTGATTCAATTCCTTTTGGCCGGCAATATTGCCGAAATCATGGTGTTGTTTATTGCGACATTGTTAAACTGGAATGCGCCGATTTTAGCCGTTCATATCCTGTTGATCAATCTGGCAACGGATACTTTGCCGGCGCTGGCATTGGGGGTTGACCCGGTCAGTAAAAACATCATGCGGCATAAACCTGTTAAATCCGGCACGCTGTTTGAACGCGGCCTGGTGATTCGCGTTATTCTGCACGGTTTGTTTATTACGGTCGCGACGTTAGGGGCTTATTGGTACGGTTTAAAGACCGCCGATTATCCCGTGGCGATGACCATGGCATTCTTGGTTTTGGCAATTTCTCAGCTGTTCCATGCGCTGAATCAACGTTCCAACACGGAATCCGTTTTTTCCAGACAAGGACGCGTCAACTGGTTTTTGTTCCTGGCGATGTTCCTGTCCGGCGTTATTCTGGCGGCAGTTGTTTGTCTGCCGACGTTGGAAGCTTTCTTCAGCTTGGTCATGCTGACGGCAAAGCAGTGGGAAGTCGTTATGCTGTTTTCTTTGCTGCCGCTGGCTTTGGTGGAAATTACGAAATTTTTCTACCGGCTCGGCAGAAAAAGACACGCCGCAAATTAAACAAGAAAGCCCGCCCGATCAGGCGGGCTTTTTTATTAAGAAAAGATGAAATAAACCTTGTAACATTTATCCGTTTTCGCTAAAATGTGTCTAAAGTTTTCCGCAGATAACCGATTCCTGCGGTTTCGCTGAAAGGATTATTTTATGCCAGAAAACACAATTCTTCCCGGAAGTACGGAAAAATTAGGGGCGACTTACGACGGTAAGGGGGTTAATTTTGCGCTGTTTTCCGAAAATGCGACAAAGGTGGAACTTTGTCTGTTCGATGAAAACGACAATGAAACGCGCATAGAACTGCCGCACAGATCCGAAGACGGCATCTGGTCCGGTTATCTGCCCGGCGCAAAACCGGGAATGCGTTACGGATATCGTGTTGACGGACCGTATGATCCCGATCGCGGTATGCGGTTTAATCCGAACAAGCTGTTGATTGATCCGTATGCGCGTCAGTTGGATCGCGAATTTGAATGGAGCGACGATTATCTGGCATCGAATCCGGGGGATCCGAAATCAAAGAATACGGTTGATACGGGAAGAATTGCGCCCAAAGCAATTGTTCAGGATCCGGAAGCGTTAAAGGCCGTGGGGACGGTGGAACGTCCGAATATTCCCTGGGAACAGACGGTCGTTTATGAAACGCATGCCAAAGGCTTTACGATGAAACACCCCGATGTGCCGGAATCGGACAAAGGAAAATTCGCCGGCATGGCTAATCCCGAAGTGATGAAGTATATTGACGAACAGGGGATTTCTTCGGTCGAACTGTTGCCCGTACAGGCGTTTGCGACGGATAAAGGCGTTGCGGATAAAGGGTTGACGAATTTCTGGGGGTATGAGCCGATTGCTTATTTCGCGCCGCACCCCGATTACGGTAATCCGGTGGAATTCAAAAAAATGGTGAATGCCTATCATGCCGCAGGCAAAGAAGTGATTATGGACGTTGTTTACAACCATGTCGGCGAAGGCGACGCGCATACGCAGATGCTGGGTTTAAAGGGAATAGACAGCGCTTATTATTTCGTGCATAACCCGAACGATAAGTCCGAATACCGTAACGAAACGGGTTGCGGCAATGCGTTGGACATGACAAAGCCGATGGCGCGGCGTCTGGCAATCGAATCTTTACGTTATTGGGCGGAAGAAATGGGGGTTGACGGATTCCGTTTTGATCTGGCAACGGTGATGGGGCGCGGAAAAGAAGGCGATCCCGCCAATCGTGATTTTGATAAGAATCACCCGTTTTACGAAGATTTAAAAAAGGATCCTGTTTTATCAAAATGCAAACTGATTGCCGAACCGTGGGACTGCGGCGCCGGCGGTTATCAGGTCGGAAATTTCCAGAAAAACTGGATGCAGTGGAACGACCGTTTCCGTGATGATACGCGCCGGTTCTGGTGCGGCAACGAAGGTTTTGCCGCCAAAATGGCACAGCGCATGACGGCTTCGGACGATTTGCGCAACGAAGGAACGAACAAATCGCCGTCCGTGAACTTTGTTACGGCGCATGACGGTTTTACGGCCAAAGATTTGTGGTCTTACGATCAAAAGCATAACGAAGCCAATCCGTGGAACAATACGGACGGTTCCAGTCAGAACTATGGCCGTAACTGGGGACATGAGGGCTACCGCGACGAAGGGCTGGACGAATTTCGCAATAAAATGGTGCGTAATTTGGAAGCGACTTTGTTAATGGCGGCCGGCGTGCCGATGCGTCTGGCCGGTGACGAATTTAATCGTTCTCAGGGCGGGAACAACAATCCATACTGTCAGGACAACGAAACCAGCTGGGTGAACTGGGATAAAATTACGGATCGTGACGTCAAATCCGCCGAAATGATTGGCTTTATTACTCGGTTGCGGCGCGATCACCCGGTGCTGGCCAATGTGTCTTATTTTGACGGTCAGCCTGTTGACGACAAAGGAACGAAAGATATTACCTGGGTTCGTCCCGACGGTCAGGAAATGACGGGGGCGGACTGGGCGCCTTATGCCAAGACTTTGTCTTATGTTTTGGCGGGTGAAAAAACGAAAAAAGACGGCAAGCCGGCGGACGACGACTTTATGGTGATTATGAACGCGCACAACGGCGAGATTGATTTTAAAATGCCTCCGGCGCCGAACGGTCAGAAATGGGAAGTGGCTTTTGATACGGCGCATTTGGGGGTAGAAAAGCTGCCGGTTGAAAAACGCGAAGTCAAAAACGGCACCTATCGGGCGCAGGCGCATTCCATGGTTGTTTTGCAGGCCGTGCGCGAAGAAAATCGCGCGAAAGAACGCTCTAACCAGGCTGTCAGTGTTCTGGCGCAGATGAAAAACAAGCATTTTTCCAGATAGGAAATGGTTGCATGGCGGGCGATCCTTTTACAGTGGAAGCACAGACGGCCGTTATCAACGGGGTAAACGTCGAATTTACGGACGCGGCGGAAAAGCGCAAGCTGACAATAATTCTTAATAAACTGAAAAAGATCCCGACGGGGCAGAAGGCTTTAGCCGAAATGGCCGAACAGAAAACGGTTGTTTCTTTGGACAGTATTTCGGGGTGGGGTGCTTTTATGCCGAAATCCAACCGGATCGTGCTGTCAAAAACCGCGCCGAACAATAAATTGTTTTCCACACTGGTGCACGAAGCCCGCCATATGTACCAGCATCAAAACGGCTGTGGCAAATATGAACGGAATGATTTGGATATTCAAAGCCAGATTATGCTTGATCGGGCTAAAGAAGCCGATGCGCAGACCGCGGCACTGACGGCTTGTTTTGAATGGGCCGGTATCGGTGATCAGAAACCGTTTCAGGCCTTTTGCGACGCTGCGCCCGAGATTTATAATTTTTACTTTTTTAATAAGAAAAAGCAAAAATTAACGGACGGAACCGATAAAGCCAAAACAGTTATTTTTAAAGGCTGGTACGAACAAAACAATATCCGGCGGAGTTACGAAAATAACTATATGGGAAAACAGGCCATGCGGGAATTGGCCGATTGTCTGGAAAAAGGCAAAACGGTCGGGCGTTATACAAAACCCGGACAGCGTCAAAGTTTAACGCCGCGGCAGGTGATAAAAGACATCGGGGCGGATTATATGATTGATCCGGACTTTCTGGCGACGGAACGGGCCGGCGCGATTACCCGGCCGACCAAAGAAGCTCTTTCCCTGGCTTTTGAGGCTAACGGGCGTAAGGATTCGACATTGGAAAAAATCCCGATTTCAGATCAATATGTTATGTCAATGCACCTTCAACCGCTGACCGATGCCGTCAGTTCGGTCTGGTATCGTTGCAGCGAAAAAGTATCAAAAGCTTTGGGGTTAAGGGACAAGAAAGACTTTTTTGAAAAACCGTTTTCGGAACAGCAACAGGCGGTTGCCGCGCAGCCAAAAGAGGTTCGTGACGCTTTGCAGCGGGCGTTTGCGGCAAAGACGGTGCAGGATATGTTTGATTGTCTGCCGAAACTGTCAAAAGAAAAGGCGACCTTTAAAAGATCTGAAGAAGACACTGCCCGAAAAGAATCAGCCAAACGGATTGCCGAACTGAAAAAAGAAATGAAAGAATGCCGCAAAACGGTTGTGGGGGTTATGCGTAAAAACTCTGCCGTTTCCGTGCTGCGCAACAATTTTGCGACTAGGTAAGACGGTTTGCTTTATCTTTGTTTTTCCAAAATATAATCGTCCATAAAAAATCCATCGCCGATGTCCGTTTTTTCTTCCCGAGTGATTTCAAATCCGATTTTTTTATAAACGGCCAGAGAGTTCGCATTATTTTTATTGCAGGTCAATCTGATGACGGATTTATTATGCTGTAGAGCCAGTCGTTCGGCGGTTTGCAGAACAACATGAGAAAAACCGCGGCCGCGGAATTCTTTTTGAATGTACAGTTTGCTTAAAAACAAAGCGTCCTCATCAATTCTAAAACAGGTATATCCGATTTGCCGACGGTCCAGCATAAGGGCGAAATATATGTATCCCTGTCTGATTTGTTCGGCAATGGCGACGGCAGACTGAAATTTGTTTAGCATATAATCCACCTGCTGCTTTCCGATTATCGGGGTGAAATGTTCATGCCAGATACTGTTTGCCAACCTGGTCGTATCGGCAATTTCCTGTTTTGAACGGATTTGTTTTAACGAAATCATTTTTTGTTCCTTTTTAATCTTAAAGAAATTAAGAAAATCTCGCGAAAAAAAAAGTGATATTCCTGTGACAAATATTTACTATGAAAATATTTTTTTGTATAATTAATTTGAGCTTGACTGGCAGTAGCTCGAAGATGTGTAAGGAGGGGGTTCTTATGCTTATTCCGATTTTAATGTTCGGACGATAAAGGCCGCGCTTTCGTTTATCAAAACGAGGCATGGCACTATTTTTGCCGATTATTATTGGCGGAAAAACATTTAGAACCAAAAGAAATACATTTTTTATCTTCCTGCTCTGTCAGTTGTGTATTTAACAATTGTACGGAGAAAATCTCATGAAAAAATTAAAACTGGCTTTTATGCTGATGCTCTGTTCTTTATGTCTGTCTGGGGAAGCTTGGGCCGCCTGTATGGTGGATACGATGCAGGATACTTTGATAAGCGATGTATCCCGAAACACATATCAGCAGGTGATGAGATCTTATGAGCTCTGCGGTGGCGGCGGCGGGGGCGGCGGCGGAGTTTCTGTTCCGACCTGTACTTCCGGACAATACCTCAGCGGTTCCCGCTGTCTGTATTGTTCCAGTGCCATGCCGGGCTGTTCCGCCTGTTCCAGTGCTTCTGTTTGTACGACTTGTCTGACCGGATATTATAAGTCCGGCAATAAGTGTTATGAATGTCAGACAGGTTGCGCAAGTTGTTCTTCTTCAACCAACTGTTCTTCTTGTGAATCCGGATATACGTTGTCCGGCGGAAAATGTATTAAACCGTGCGATTCCGGGTGTTATTCCTGCGATACGTCAACGGGAAAATGCAATACGTGCAAATCCGGCTATTTCAAAAATAACTTAGGTAAATGTACGGCTTGTCCGACCGGGTGCAGCAGCTGTTCCAGTTCGTCCAGCTGTTCTAAATGTGCTTCCGGTTACACAATGATCGGAAATCAATGCTATGCCGGTCAGACAAAATGTCCGAACGGACAGACGCTGACTGACGGTTCGTGTTGTAATTTCTAGGAAAGGGGAAAAATCATGAAAAAATACCTTTTGATTTTTGCCGCTTTTCTGGCCTTGCCGTCCGTCGGATCGGCCGAAACGGTGTTTGACGATACGGGAGCTTTCGTTGTGGCCAAAGCTGTTAAACTGGGGCGCGGCGAATCCATCTATTCGGGTGAAACATCAACGTTGTCCGGAAAACAGGGCGCGACAACAATTGATGACGGTTGCCGTTCTTCGTCTGAATGTGAAAAAGGACAAAAGTGTTCTAAAAAACAATGCGTCGCCTGTGCTGACGGCGAAAAATGCGATACTTGTCCCGAAAATTATGTCGGTGACGGTAAAGGCGGTTGCCGTATTCAATGCATTAAAGGTCAGGCTGACTGTGAATTATGCAGCAAAGGGGAAGTCTACGACGGTTCCAAATGCCGTCTGCCCTGTGATGGCGTGACCTGCCCGTCAGGGACGACATGTAAAAACGGCACAACGTCTGCCTGTTGCGTTCCCGATGAAAAGAAATGCACTGTTCCCAACTGCAGCAGCTGCAATACACTGACGGGACAGTGCGAAGGATGTGCGTCCGGCTATACCGCATTGTATAGTGTTGATAACGGATCGGTTATAAGTTGTATAGAAAGGACCGTGCAATGTTCGGTCGGTTACTATAATGACGGCAATAACAACTGTCAGGCATGCACAAACGGATCGAAATGCAATTCCTGTCCGTCGTCAACGCCGTACTGGTGTTCCAGTTCGAAAAGCTGTTCGGCCAGCGCTTCATGCAATTCTTGTTCGTCTGATTCGGATTGTACGGTATCCAGCGGATATGCCTGTGTATCAGGGAAATGCACGAAAAAATGTTCATCGTCATCTTCACCTTACTGGTGTTCTGCTAAATCGTCATGTACGGCTTCAGCTTTGGCATGCAACCAATTGAGTTTGGTCGGAGACTGTTATCAACCGACGGAAGCAGAACGCTGTAATTGTTCGGGCAACAAAACGATTAATCAAACGTTACAGACAAAATTAATGTGCGCCGTAAAAGAAGTAGAGGCGTGTAACTGCCCTCTCTATTAATTCTGTTTGTTAACGAAAACGGGCGGAAAATTCCGCCCGTTTTTTTTGCGGGAAATTTCAAAACTTGAAAACATTTGCTGAACTTTATATTCTTGCCTGAAACTGTTCTGGCGGAGTGTTCGGCATGAAATCAAAGGCAACGGCTTTTTTCCTGACCGCGCTTGTTTTATATATTTTTCAAGGCGGGTTTATAACATACAGTTCCTGGTTTAATATTCATGCGGATAAACCTGTCGAAGCGCTCTTTAAATATGAAAATGAACGAGGAATATTCAGAATTTATCAGGAAAAAGGCGAGGCCGGTTTTATTTCTTTTCCCGTTTCGGATAAAAAAATCGTCGGTTTTTGGCTGAATATTACCGGCGATGCAAAAATTAACGCCGTTCAGTTCAGCGGCAGGGAAGAAAGATTTTTTCCCGTCAAAGGCGATTTTTCCAAGCTTGAAATTCCGCTGGAAAGCCGTTTTAAAGTTGATTTTCTGAAACTGACTATTATCAGCGGCCTGTCTTTTTACTTTTTTTGTTTTTGTATAAATGTTTTTTCCGGCGGAAAGATTTTATATCCTGAAAAAATTCCTCAATTCAAAAGTATTGAATTTTTAAGAGTTATTTTTACTCTGGCCATTGTGTATCACCATATCGGCGATACTTTGGGGTATGAGAGCCAGGCTTGGCTGTCCGTCGAGTTTTTCTTTATTTTGTCCGGTTTTTTCCTATTGTTTCGTCTGTACCCCGGGGATACGATTTCTTTTATCAAACACAAGCTGATCCGTTTCTGGCCGTTGCTGCTGTTCGGTTCCTTGATCTGCTGCCTGTTTGAAAAAGAAGTATCGCCGGCCGGCATATTGTCTGAAGTCCTTTTCTTGTCGGGCAGCGGCTTTTTCTGGCAGCACGGTTATAATCCGCCGTCATGGTATGTCTGTACTCTGTTCTGGGTTCTGTTGTTTTATTTTTATCTGATAAAAACACAGAAAAGGGAAAACGCCGATTTGATTATCGGTTTGATATGCTTTTTTTCCTATGCGGCCCTGACCCGTATCGGTTTCGGGCGGCTGTGGGATACGCTGGACGGAATAGGATCAATGATTCCTTTGGGAATGCTGCGCGCCGCCGCCGGCGTCGGCTCCGGGTATTTTCTGGCGCGGCTGTATCAAAAACGGGAAAAAAATTCATGCGGGGAAAATCTGTCGGACAGGCTGTTCTTTACGGCCGCGGAAACCGCCGCCTTGTTTTATGCGCTGTGGGCTTTGTTTTTTCAGCGACCGTATCCGGAAAATAATATTTTTTCCGTTATTTCTTTTGTCCCGCTGATTTTTTTATTTGTATGCGGACGGGGATATGTTTCGCGCTTTTTGGACAAAGCCGTTTTTGCCCGGGCCGGCCGGTATTGTTTCGCCGTTTTTATGACGCACAGCTTTATTACCCGTAACCTTTTGACGTTGGTAAGGAATCAATACCCGGACCTGGTTATGCGCCATGTCCCGTATACGGTTGCGCTGACAATACTGGCGGCGTGTCTGGCCGGGATCGCCTTTCATTACATAATTGAAATCCCGTGGGGCAGGGCGTTGAAACGGTATCTGAGATAACTGAAAAGAAATACGGTTGTTTGACGGTTCGATACCGGCGGATCGGATATTTTCCTTTTCGTTAAAAAATCTTGAAAAAATCTTTAATTTCCCTTGACTCTTTAAAGGGTTTTTGCGACTATGCACTGCCTAAGATATGGAAAAACAGTACTTTTTTGCTGTTTTTTTATTTTTTAGAAAGTGGAAAATCGGCGGATTTCCGCCGTTTTCGTGTGTTTTAGCTTTTCGGTTCGGCCGCAGAGGTTGGAATCGAGTAAGTGTGTTGTAACGGTTAGATAGGAAAGAGGAATTTAATGCCTACAATTAACCAATTAATTCGCAGTCCGCGTAAACCGCGCGTCAAGCGTAATAAAGCCCCTGCTTTGCAGGCCTGCCCGCAGAAACGCGGTGTTTGCACGCGTGTTTATACCACGACTCCGAAAAAGCCGAACTCCGCTTTGCGTAAAGTGGCGCGCGTTCGTTTAACCAACAGTGCTGAAGTATTAAGCTATATTCCGGGTGAAGGTCACAATCTGCAGGAACACTCTGTTGTTCTGATCCGCGGCGGCCGTGTCAAAGACTTGCCGGGCGTTCGTTACCACATCATTCGCGGTACGCTGGATACTCAAGGCGTTTCCACGCGTCGTCAGAGCCGTTCTCTGTACGGTGCAAAACGTCCTAAATAATAGAAAAGGAAGGATATTATGTCTCGTCGTCACGCTGCAGAAAAACGTGAAATCGTACCCGACGCCAAATACGGCGATGTGGTCGTTGCTAAATTTATGAATTGCGTCATGCTTCACGGCGCAAAAGCAACCGCCGAAAAAATTGTTTACGGCGCGCTGGATCGTGTTGCTGAAAAAACAAAACAGGATCCGTTAAAGGCTTTTAACGAAGCTTTGGATAACGTCAAACCGGCCGTTGAAGTCCGTTCCCGCCGTGTCGGGGGTGCGACCTATCAGGTTCCGGTCGAAGTCCGTCCCGACAGAAAGCAGGCGTTGGCTATCCGCTGGATTATCGCCGCGGCCCGCAATCGTTCCGAACAGACAATGGAACAGCGTCTGGCCGGTGAATTCTTAGACGCTCTGGCTAATAAAGGCGCCGCCGTTCGTAAACGTGAAGAAACCCATCGTATGGCAGAAGCTAATAAAGCTTTCTCGCATTACCGTTGGTAATAACTGAAGATTTTAGAGAAGGTTTTAAATAATGGCTCGCTCTACACCCATTGAAAAATATCGCAATATCGGCATTATGGCTCATATTGACGCCGGTAAAACGACAACGACCGAACGTATTTTGTACTATACGGGAAAATCCCATAAAATCGGTGAAGTTCATGACGGCGCCGCCACAATGGACTTTATGGTTCAGGAACAAGAACGCGGAATTACGATTCAGTCGGCGGCAACAACTTGTTTTTGGAAGGAACACCGTCTGAATATTATTGATACGCCGGGGCACGTTGACTTCACTGTCGAAGTTGAACGTTCTTTGCGCGTTTTAGACGGCGCCGTTGCCGTTTTCGACGGCGTGGCCGGTGTTGAACCGCAGTCCGAAACTGTTTGGCGTCAGGCGGATAAGTATAAGGTTCCCCGTATTTGTTTTGTAAACAAAATGGATCGTATCGGTGCTAACTTTTTGCGCGCCGTTGACATGATCAAGGATCGTCTGGGCGCAACACCTGTCGTGATGACGCTGCCGATCGGTGCGGAATCTGATTTTTCCGGTGTTGTTGATGTTTTGCGCAAACGCGCGATTATCTGGAACGGTGAACATTTGGGCGCTGAATTCAGCTATGAAGATGTTCCGGCCGATTTAAAAGAATTAACCGACAAGTATCATGCCGAACTGATTGAAACCGTTGTCGAACAGGACGACCAAGCGATGGAAGATTATCTGGAAGGAAAGGAAATTTCCGTCGATACGTTGCAGAAATGCATTCGTAAAGGTACTATTTCCATGAGCTTTGTCCCCGTGTTATGCGGTTCCTCCTTTAAAAATAAAGGGGTACAGCCGATGTTGGACGCCGTTGTGGACTATCTGCCGTCTCCGGTTGATATTCCCGCCGTTGTCTGCACAAATTTAAAAGGGGAAGAAGTTGTTCGTCATGCGACTGATGATGAACCTCTGGCCGCTTTGGCTTTTAAGATTATGAACGATCCGTTCGTCGGTTCTTTGACGTTTGCCCGTATTTATTCGGGAACGATGACGGCTGGTTCGTATGTTCTGAACTCTGTTAAAGACAAGAAAGAACGTATCGGTCGTATGTTGTTGATGCACGCGAACCACCGTGAAGAAATCAAAGAAGCCAATGCCGGTGATATTATCGCGTTGGTCGGTTTAAAGGAAACAACAACCGGAGAAACGCTGTGTGCGGAAAACTCACCGGTCATTTTGGAAAAGATGGAATTCCCCGAACCTGTTATCGAAGTCGCCGTTGAACCGAAAACAAAGGCTGACGTAGAAAAAATGGGATTGGCTTTGAACCGTTTGGCGATGGAAGATCCTTCTTTCCGTGTTTCTTCGGACAACGAAAGCGGACAGACAATTATTAAAGGTATGGGTGAACTGCACCTGGAAATTATTGTCGACCGTTTGAAACGTGAATTTAAAGTCGATGCGAACGTGGGCGCTCCGCAGGTTGCTTATCGCGAAACAATTTCTCAACCGTATGAAATTGACTATACGCATAAGAAACAATCCGGTGGTTCGGGGCAGTTTGCTCGTGTTAAAATTCGCTTTGAACCGTTGGAACCGGGTTCGGGATTTGTTTTTGAAAACACCGTTGTCGGCGGTAACGTTCCCAAAGAATATATCCCCGGTGTTGAAAAAGGTCTTCGTGCCGCTTTGGAAACAGGCGTGATCGCCGGCTTCCCTTGCACGGACTTTAAAGCAAACTTGTTTGACGGCGCATACCACGATGTCGACTCGTCGACGATGGCTTTTGAAATTGCGGCTCGTGCGGCTTTCCGTGAAGGAATCGCAAAAGCAAAACCGAAGCTGTTGGAACCGATTATGAAAGTCGAAGTTGTCACTCCGGAAGACTACATGGGTGACATTATCGGTGATCTGAACAGCCGTCGCGGTCAGGTTGCGGGTATGGACCAGCGCGGAAACGCTCGTGTAATTGATGCGACAGTTCCTCTGTCCTCAATGTTCGGATATGTGAATACGCTTCGTTCCATGAGCCAAGGCCGTGCCCAGTACTCCATGGTGTTCTCGCACTATGCAGAAGTACCGCAGAACGTCGCAGAAGAAATCAAAGCCAAAATGGCTGGTTAAGAATTTGGAGTTTTAAGAGATGGCAAAAGAGAAGTTTGAGAGGAACAAGCCGCATTGCAATATCGGCACGATAGGTCACGTGGACCACGGT
>CALYBD010000039.1 GCA_944393745.1 uncultured Alphaproteobacteria bacterium
ACAAAAATGTAGGCTATGATAAAGAAACTATGAAAAAAAAAAAAAAAAAACCCCCCCCCCCCCCCCCCCTATATTGGACAAAAAACAAAAAAAGAACCGCCCTTTAAAAAGGACGGTTCTTTCTTGTCAGGAATAAAATTATTTTTCCTCTTCAACGTCTTTGGCAACCTGAACCGGACCGGAATCCTGTCCTTTTGCCTTAACATCACGGTCAACCAGTTCGATGAAAGCCATCGGAGCGCAGTCGCCGTAACGCAGACCGGCCTTTAACACACGGACGTATCCGCCGTTGCGGTCTTTGTAACGCGGAGCCAACGTTGCAATCAGCTTTTCCACCATTTTTTCATCACGCAAAAACGAAATCAGCTGACGACGCTTGTGCAAATCACCGACTTTGGCAGCAGTGATAAGCTTTTCAAAGACAGGACGCAGTTCCTTGGCTTTGGGCAGCGTGGTTTTGATTTGTTCATGTTTGATCAACGCGTTGGCCATATTGGCAAACATCGCGCGGCGGTGTGAAAAAGTTTTATTCAGCTTACGCTTACTGTTACGATGATTCATTTTATTCTCCTCTTATGGTTTCGCGCACGAAACCGATTATCCCTGCCCCGACACCGTCCGTTTTACAGCCACCGTGACCGAAAAACGCCCCGAATGCCGAAGCCCCGCCCCACCGGACGGGCATTTTATTAAAACGGTTCTTCCAATCCTTTGGACAGCATTTCGATATTTTCAGGCGGCCAACCGACCACTTCCATACCCAGATGCAGTCCCATCTGTGAAAGAACTTCCTTGATTTCGTTCAAAGATTTACGACCGAAATTCGGCGTACGCAGCATTTCTGCTTCGGTTTTTTGAACCAAATCGCCAATATAAACGATACTGTCGTTTTTCAGGCAATTTGCAGAACGCACGGACAATTCCAATTCGTCCACTTTGCGCAACAGATTGCGGTTGAACGGCAATTCGTCTTTCTTTTCTGTTTCGAGGTCTTCTTCGGGTTCTTCGAAATTAACAAACAATTTCAGCTGTTCCTGCAGAATACGGGCTGCCAGAGCAACCGCGTCTTCCGGAGAAACCGTACCGTTTGTTTCCACCGTCAAAGACAGTTTGTCGTAGTTGGTAATCTGACCGACACGGGCGTTGTCAATCTGATAAACAGCCTTTGTAATCGGGCTGAAAATAGAATCGACGGGTATCAACCCGATCGGGCAGTCATCAGGCCTGTTGGCAGACGCCGGCACATAGCCTTTGCCCGTTCCGACCGTCAGCTCCATATTCAACACGGCGCCTTTGTCCAGCGTGCAAATCACCAGATCCGGATTCATGATTTCAACATCATGACCCGTTTCGATCATTGCCGCCGTGACTTCGCACGGACCTTCCGCCTTTAAAGTCATGCGGCGGGTTCCTTCACCGTCATAACGCAAAGCCAGCATTTTGATATTCAAAATAATATCTGAAACGTCTTCGCGCACCCCGGGAATGGAAGAAAATTCATGCAGAACGCCGTCAATATGGATTGCCGTTACGGCAGCCCCCTGCAAAGACGACAGCAAAACGCGGCGCAAAGCGTTTCCCAACGTCATGCCGAAACCGCGTTCCAGCGGTTCTACGACAATTGTAGCCTTGCGCGCGGCACCGTCCGTATGTTCGATTTCGATGGTGCTCGGCTTAATCAGGTCTTGCCAATTTTTTTGAATCACGAGTATTTCTCCTGCTTTTTAAAGTAATTGTGTCAACAGACACGACCAAAACGACCGGCCGTAAGCCGGTAAAGCCGACCTGATTAAACGCGGCGGCGTTTACGGGGACGGCAACCGTTATGGGGAACAGCGGTTACGTCACGGATTGCCGTGATTGTAAAACCGACAGCCTGCAAAGCGCGCAGAGCAGATTCGCGACCCGCGCCGGGGCCTTTTACCCATACTTCCAGAGTTTTCATACCGTGTTCGGCAGCTTTTTTGCCTGCATCTTCGGCGGTGACCTGAGCGGCATACGGAGTCGATTTACGAGACCCTTTAAAGCCGTGAGCTCCCGAAGAAGACCAGGAAATCGCATTTCCCTGAGCATCTGTAATTGTGACTTTGGTGTTGTTGAACGTTGAATTAACGTGAGCGACACCGGAAGTAATATTTTTACGTTCGCGTTTTTTTGTACGAACAGTTGTTGTTGCTTTAGCCATGAATCAATTGCCTTTCCTAACTAAACAGCTTTTTTCTTACCGGCGATCGGCTTTGCGGGGCCTTTACGCGTACGAGCATTCGTATGCGTTCTTTGTCCGCGGCAAGGCAAACCTTTACGATGACGCAGACCGCGGTAGCAGCCCAAGTCCATCAAGCGTTTAATATTAACACCGACTTCACGGCGAAGTTCACCTTCGACATGATATTCATGGTCAATCAATTCACGCAGTTTCAAAACTTCATCATCAGACAACTCGCTAACGCGGCGAGCATCTGCGATGTCCAATTTCCCGCATATTTCGCGGGCCAAAGTCCGACCAATGCCGTGGATATACGTCAAAGCGATCACCACGCGCTTGTTTGTCGGAATATTTACACCAGCAATACGTGCCAAGTTTTATCTCCTATAACAAATCAAAACCCGCCTGTTTCCCAAAGAAAACAGGCACAACAAACCATAAGGTGTTTACTGCGGACACCCTACAGAGGGGTTCAAATTATACTTAACCGCCTGCAGAGTCAAGACTTTGAGACAGAATTTTTACTTTTTTTTCAAACTTTGATTTTCGAAAAATAAAACAACAGACAAACGAAAACAAAATCCGATTTTCATTTTGCTTTTTCCCTGCCGATCAGGTAAAAGCCCGCCTCTGAATGCAAATTGTAAAAAGTTATAATGACAATATATTAACCGCGCCGGATCGTCAGTTAATTTTGCCCCCAAATAATCATCTGCTATAATACAGACACAACATCTCCGTTGGGCGAAACAGTTGCGGTTTGACCCAAAATAATCATCTGCTATAATCCGAGTATAACAACAATATTGACACTTTCAGTTGCGGTTTGACCCAAAATAATCATCTGCTATAATGTTCATTGCCTGTTTTATCAGACAACTGGAGTTGCGGTTTGACCCAAAATAATCATCTGCTATAATCCAAGGATGGCGTAGAGCAACAAAATAACCGTTGCGGTTTGACCCAAAATAATCATCTGCTATAATACATATTGCCTTGAGGCGAAGTAGCGTCCGGTTGCGGTTTGACCCAAAATAATCATCTGCTATAATTCTCTCCATATTCAGCGGAAGCAAAATAGCGTTGCGGTTTGACCCAAAATAATCATCTGCTATAATGAAGAAACAAAAGTTTGTTCTGTCGGAATTGTTGCGGTTTGACCCAAAATAATCATCTGCTATAATTTCTGATTACGAGAAGGCTTCACCTCAAGAGTTGCGGTTTGACCCAAAATAATCATCTGCTATAATTACAGGCTGATTTCCGATGTGTGCCAGGCTGTTGCGGTTTGACCCAAAATAATCATCTGCTATAATCGCGGCGATTTTTTCTTGACCGGGTCGGCAGTTGCGGTTTGACCCAAAATAATCATCTGCTATAATCCTACTGCTTTCATTTTGTGGCCTCCTTTAGTTGCGGTTTGACCCAAAATAATCATCTGCTATAATGGAAGTATTAAAAACAAAACTGAAGGAATAGTTGCGGTTTGACCCAAAATAATCATCTGCTATAATAGCGTCTTCCGGCGGTAATCTACAAGCTTTTGTTGCGGTTTGACCCAAAATAATCATCTGCTATAATACGGGGAATTGTCCCGAGTCGGTGAGGTATGTTGCGGTTTGACCCAAAATAATCATCTGCTATAATGACGGGATCATGGGGCATGGATCATAAACGGTTGCGGTTTGACCCAAAATAATCATCTGCTATAATAGCATAATGATGCTTTTGCAGTACGGCACAGTTGCGGTTTGACCCAAAATAATCATCTGCTATAATTTCAATCGAAATATATCGTTCAAACACTTTGTTGCGGTTTGACCCAAAATAATCATCTGCTATAATAGCTCAACAGATACAACATCACCGCTGGGAGTTGCGGTTTGACCCAAAATAATCATCTGCTATAATAATTGTTGCCATTTCCAATAACCCTGCGTTGTTGCGGTTTGACCCAAAATAATCATCTGCTATAATTCTCTGCAAAACAGATTAAAACGCTTTTCCGTTGCGGTTTGACCCAAAATAATCATCTGCTATAATATCAATAAAAAAAGCCTTTGAAATAAAAGGCTTTTTTTCTATTTTCCCGTCTTAAAACAAGCTTAATTGATCCGGTGTTTCCGCCATTAAAACCGGTTTCCGATTCTGAAACGTAATGATGTCTCCGAACTGTTTATCCGTAAAAAATAAAATACTGACTTTTCCGTCAGGCGGAATTTGTTTCTTTATCCTTTTGATATACGGATTTGCCATTTCACGTGTACCACAAAATCGAAGATAAACGGAAAATTGGCTCATTTCAAACCCTTCGTCCAACAAATAATTACGAAATGCCGTTGCCCGTTTGCGTTCCTGCGCACTGGTTACGGGCAAATCAAACATAACCATCATCCACATCAGATTATACCCCGTCACTGACATTCTATAATCCCCACAGGTCCATTCCTGTCATCGCCACGGGTAAATCAAGACCGGATAATTCCCCTAATGCGCATTTGGCAAACGAAACAGCCAAAGCCGCAATCAAATAATTGACTTCGTTAGCTCCTTTCGGTGTTTTTACCGTACAAGACAAAACAGAAACCAAGCGTTTTTTAACTGCCGGCGTTATTGTCGTTTCTTTTTGTGAAAGACGATATACACAAAAGTCCGTCAAAGGACGAAAAGGTTCCATTAAATCATCGGCCAGACGCATCGCATTATATTTGTTGCAATGATGTATTCCCAAAGAAGGGTGCAGCCCTGCCCCGACAATTGCACGAATCACGGCCGAACGCAAAACCGTGTATCCGTAGTTCAACATGGCATTGATACCTTCCTGCGTTCTGTCACGCCTGAAATCCTTACCGAACAACGTCTGAAAATAATATTTCGCGCCCTGTCCTTCCAAATTGTCGGGATCTCCGTTCTTAACTTGCTTCGATAAATATCTTAACGGCATATCGGGCAGTCCGCACGTCTTTAAAATCTCCGCCTGTTGGATTAATTTCGCTTGAATGATTTCCTTCCAAAAACGGTTCAAAGTTGATTGTTTCAGCTCCGCTTGAAAAGAAATGATGTCCCCCTGCAAATGATGTCCTTCCAAAGGAAGAACGACCGACACGGGAACATGGTTTGTTCCGCAAATCACAACGGGAATGTTTTGTTCCGCCAACCTGACGAATAAATTGTTTGAATACGTGATGCCGTGCGCATTCGCAATGACGGATCCTATTTGATCAATCGGAATACGACCGATTTCCCGACCGTTTTCGGACACCGTCATAAAGCCGCGTTCAACCGCCAGATGACGGTTATCCTGTGCAATTTCAACAATCCGATCCATCTGTTTTTCCTTTGGGGCGCTTCGGATCGATCACACGACCGTCTATCGTAACTGTTATTTTCCGTCCGTTATGTAATCTAAGTTGTTCTGCAGATGCTGCCCAAGACAATTTATCACCATCTTCTTTTGCTATTTTATTTTCACGAAGATAAACAAGGTTCCCGCTCATTTTTTTGACTCTGGCAATCACTGTTTTCCCGTCTTTTTCATAAGCGACCATATCGTCAATATGCAGGCGCATAATCAGCTTTGCGTGCGCGTCCGTATGACGCCATTGAGGAACAAAGCCTTTCTGATGCGCACAATAATTCGGAATAATCTCGATTTGCCATTTGCCTGCGTTTTTCCCGCGATCGGGACAATAGATCTCAGCATAAGCGTTCCCGCCGTATATGGCGTATCGATACGGTTTGCCGTCTTTATCTTTAAAAGCTAAAACGACATCTTTATTACGTTGCCTGTATGTCCTGACTTTACGGGTTTTTCGATCTTCAAAATACTTTTGAATTGCCGCTTCATGCTCATTCGGATCTTTTTGAGCCAATATGGCACGAATCGGATTGGCGGTGCCGGCTTGGTCGATTAAAATATCCAAATCGGAAAGCGTTTTTATCTCTGAAACCGGAATGCGTTGTATCAGCTTCCACGTTCCTTTTTTATCGCCTTCGCCCGCCATACCGTAATATGTTTCTTCATGCAATCTTGCAACCGTCTTGCCTTTTTTGATCGCTTCCTGCGCGTTACCGTGATCCGGTTTATGAGAAATGACCATTTGATCAAAAGCCGCTTGAATTTCCGACAGTCTGAAATCGGGATACGGCAAATGCGGTGCCTTTTCTTGCGGCATCTGTCGATCGGCGGGGAAATAATCACGCCTTTGTGTCGCATAACGTTGTAAAGTGCCGCGATCAGTACAGGCAACAACAAAAGCGTCCACAGCATGATGCCTGTGATCCGTTCTGTCTTTTTGCGTATCAGGATACAAACTGTCCAACCCCCAATGATGACGCAATTCGGAAGTCAAGCGTCCCGGTATGCCTCGCACTTTGCGCGGATTGGCGGCAAAGCATAAATATTGTCTTGCCACACGCGCCATATATTGCGTATCCGTCAACATACGCGCCAAAACGTCATCCAAATCCTGAAAAGCGTCTTCTCTGAATTTTTTGGCACGGCTTTTTTGAGGATCTTTCTTAACCGAAAACCGTTCAACTCTGGCTAAGATTTCGTTCCAACGCTTTGCGTCCGCATGAAAAGCCTCCCACGGGGAACGGTTTCCTTTTTCACGGTTGCATTCTCGGCACGAAATGACTTTGTTCGTTCTGGCGTCCAGATAAGAACGGGAAAACGGCAACAGATGTTCTATTTCAAATTCGTTTGAAAACAAACGTTCAATACTGATCGGTTTCCCGCAAAAAGGACAGACACGATGACACGGATCATCCGACAAGTCTTCCCATAATTTATATTTCATACGGTTGTCGTAAGAATTTTTAATGTTGTTCTCTTTCAGTTTTTCGGCAATCCTCTCGTTTTCTTTGGTATTTTCCGTTTGTAGCTTGTTCAATTCGGCTTTTTGTTTTTTTCCGAGTTTCAATTCACGAGCCAGTTCGACAACAATCTCATCGGGATGACCGTAACGTTTGACCAACGCATTGACCAATTTCCTGACTTGGTTCAAAGCGATATGAACGGTCGGATTGTTGATCTTGCCATAATATTTTTCGGGCTCGTTTTTATCCGCCGCGGATAATGTACCGCCGATGACCTGCTTTGGCAAAGCCTGCCCGTAATAAGGCAACTCGTCATAGATTTCACCCGTTTCAGGATTGATAAAGCTGTCATAGTGTTCGGGTAAAACGCCTTTAACCTTTAAAGAAAAAGTATAACCGGCGGATTCAACGGCTTGATGATACGGCTGTCCTTGACGCAAATACGGATTGATTTTCCGAATTGCCTTCAAACTTAAAGAAGACACGCCGTCCTCCAATGAAGCGGAAGCTATGTTCTTTGCTTTTTCGCGTTCCAAGCCGTATTTTGACATCAACTCGTCCACCGTTTCCGACTCGTTTTGAGCATTTATCAGCAACGAAACAATTTCATCCTGCTTTTGTTCAGAAAATTCAAACCACTCTTTGCCAAAGCAATCTTCAGAAGACAAAGCCAAGGCTGTCGTATCCGGATTCAACCCTTTACGTTTTTCCGATTCCAAATTAAAGCGGCACTTTGCATTAACTTTTAATATCTTTTTCGCCGCCGACCACGTCAGCAATCCTTTCTCCAAACATGAAAAATCTTCAGCGGTATAATGATATAGCTTCTCTCTTTCTTCCTCTCTTTTTTCCTCCCTTTCTTCAGGCGTTAAAGTCCGCTCGTCATCATCGGAAAATAAAACCAGCTGATTGATTTGTTGCAAAATACGGGACTGTTGACACGCTGTATAAGCCATATATGCCCGATGTTCGTTTTCTTCAAAAGTACAAAAACCCAATTCGGGAATCTTTAACGGACGTTGCCAAAAAATCGTATGAAAAAGATCTTCGGCAACGGCTTTGTCAATCTCTTGCTTTTCAAAAATCAAACGGACTTCATCTTCATACATAGACCGATCCGGATAAAGCGGATAATTTGCTTTCCCTTTTATTACAACGGAACGGGCGCGAACGGGAATATGATCCTGTGTGGAACGCTTATCCTTATTTAAAAGATATAAATATTCCCCGTATGTGCGCGCATTCGCTTCAACCATTTTTTTCTTTGTTTCCGAAATGGCCGATTTCATTGCGCCGCTGTCCGCATCTTTTTTATCTGTCTTTAAATTGCTTTTAAAGCCTCTGCGCTGATTAATATGGAATAAAGCTCTCCCCAACTCATACGGCGATAATTTCTGATCCAATGCCTTGGCGCGCAATTCATACGGATCCGATTTTTCCAAAGCTTTCCGTTCCGCTTCGTCTGCCGGCATAAAACCGTACTCTATCAACTTGTTCATTAATGTTTTACGTCGCATAACATAACGGTCACGACGCCGTCTCATGCCTCGCGCAACACGTCTGGCTACGGCTAAAGGCTCCTTGCTTTTATCTTCTCTGCCGTCCGGAAAAATACGTACCCCGAAATCTATAAAACGGCAAAGTCCGCTGTCGTTTTTTTCGATAACGCTCCACCCCAAAGACGTTTCACCAAGATCCAATCCCAAAACATATTTCACAAACTTATCCCCTTAAAATTGTTTTTAAAAATATTGACACACCAATAAATTTATGGCAATTTGTTTTTATCATTTAGCAGATGATTATTTTGGGTTCTTTCCGTTAACAAGAATCCAAGATTCAAAAAATGAAAGGGGTTGACCGCGTGTCACCCCTTTACTGTTTAATCGATAAAATTATCGTACGGCGTTTTACGCGCCGATCCTTTCAAATTTCGGCACAATAAAGCCGTTGTGCACTATTTTCGCGCTCTGTTTGTTTTACTTTTTGGAAATGTCAAGCCGGATTTGAAAAACTACTGTTTTATAATTTTTCTGATCTTTTCCGCGACCTCGTCAACACTGCCGGTACCGTCAATTGTTTCCAGTAATCCTTCGTGCTGATAATAAGGCAACACCGGCGTTGTCATCATACGATACGTTTTCAACCGATCAACAACCGTCTGCCAGTTGTCGTCCTGACGACGTAAAAAATTAGAACCGCCGCATTCATCGCATTTCCCGAATACTTTTGTCGGTTTCAACGTATCATGATACATTGCACCGCAATCCGCACAGGAAAAACGCCCGATAATACGCTGAATAATCATGTCATCGGGAACCTGAATTTCAATGACAAAATCCAGACGACGACCTTTTTCAAACAACAGCTCGTCCAACGCTTTTGCCTGCGGCAACGTTCTGGGAAAACCGTCCAGAATAAACCCTTCCCTGCAATCCGGTTCGTCCAAACGTTCGGAAATAATCGAAATAATCATTTCATCGGGGACAAAACTGCCTTTGTCAATCAAAGCCTTTGCTTTTAATCCGATTTCCGTTCCGGCGCGCCCGGCATTACGCAACATTTCCCCCGTGGACAGATGAGGTATTTGTAATCGATCACGCAGCAAACGCGCCTGTGTTCCTTTGCCGCCCCCGGGAGGAGCCATTAAAACAAGGTGTTTGCCGTTACTGATCACTTCAGCCGTCCTTTAAGCTTTGCCTTCCTCATCAATCCTTCATACTGATGCGCAATCAAATGCGATTGAATCTGCGTGGCAAAATCCATTGTAACGGAAACAACGATCAGCAAAGTCGTTCCGCCTAAAACAAACGGCACCGAATATTTGGCGATCATAACTTCCGGAAAACAACAAATTGCCGCTAAATATAAAGAACCGACAACCGTTAAACGCGTCAACACATAATCCAGATATTCTGCCGTGCTTTTCCCCGGACGAATACCGGCAATAAAACCGCCGTGACGTTTCAGGTTATCGGCCGTATCTTCGGGATTAAAAACAACCGCCGTATAGAAAAACGTAAAGAAAATAATCAAACCGGCATATAACGCCAGATATACCGGACGACCATGCGCCAATACCGTGGATAACGTAACAATCCAGTCAGGGCTGTTACCGCTGTTAACGGAAAAATTAACAATTGTCATCGGCAATAACAACAACGAACTGGCAAAAATCGGCGGAATAACCCCCGTCGGATTTAACTTTAACGGTAAATGAGAGCTTTCTGCATTCATCATGCGGCCGCCCATCTGACGTTTCGGATACTGAATTAAAATCCGACGCTGAGCCCGTTCAAAAAAGACCACAAAACACACCAAAGCAATGGCTGTCAATAAAATGGCAAACAAACCGACCGTAGATAAAGATCCGGCTCTGGCCAATTCGAATGTTTGCGCCAATCCCATCGGAATCCCGGCAACAATACCGGCCGTAATAATCAACGAAGAACCGTTGCCCACGCCGCGTGACGTAATCTGATCACCCAGCCAGACAATAAACATCGTCCCGCCCAACAAAGAAACAACTGTTGTGAACCGGAACCACGGCCCCGGATTTAAAACAGCCGATGTCCCGGCGGAACCGACCATGGCTTCCAACCCGATTGCCAGACCATAAGCCTGAATAATCGTAATAAACACCGTCAAGTAACGTGTATATTGCGACATTTTGCGCTGACCGGCCTCGCCTTCTTTTTTCAAGGCGATCAATGACGGCAAAACAGACGCCGCCAGCTGTACAATAATTGACGCCGAAATATACGGCATAATGTTTAAAGCAAATAAAGTCATACGGGATAAAGCGCCGCCCGTAAACATATTAAACATTCCCAGAATACCGCCTGCCTGTCTGGTAAAAATATCCTCCAAAACAGTGGAATTAATCCCCGGCAACGGAATAAACGTCCCTAAACGGTAAACGATCATAGCCCCCAATGTAAAAAGAAGACGTTTTTGAAGATCCGTTGCTTTTGCAAAAGTTTCCCACCCTAAACCGGTCGCCATTTTATCTACCTGAGAAGCCATCTTTTTTCTTTCAATAAATTTTTCAGATTAAACGCGCAAAAGAGGGATCCCCCCTCTTTTGCATTTTTTAAAAACATTTATTCGGCAACAATCACCTGGCCGCCGGCTTTTTCAACGGCAGCTTTTGCCGCAGCCGTAGAACCGGCAACCTTAATCGTTACCTTTGCCTTCAGTTCGCCGTTTCCCAGCAAACGCAAACCGCTGTATGTTTTTTTCAACACACCGGCCTGGCATAAGACATCGGCGTTGATTTCTTTGGAAGCATCAACAATGCCTTTATCAATCGCTGCCTGCAAACGCCCCAGATTAATTTCTGCATACTTATCTGCAAAAATATTATTAAAGCCGCGTTTGGGCAAACGACGGTACAGCGGCATCTGTCCGCCTTCGAAACCATTAATCGCCACACCCGTGCGCGCCGTCTGGCCTTTGCCGCCGCGGCCGCCTGTTTTGCCTTTGCCGCTGCCTATTCCGCGGCAGATGCGCATACGGCTTTTGCGGGCACCATCGTTGTCACGAATTTCATTCAGTTTCATTTTCTTAACTCGCTTTTTTATCAGCCGTGCACTGCCTGAAAATCAAAACAGCGCACGGAACTGTTTATTCTTCAACCACTGTTACCAAATGGGCAACTTTTTTGATCATACCGCGCACCGCAGGCGTATCCTGCAATACCTTTTCGGTATTCATCTTTTTCAATCCAAGCCCCAGCATTGTTGCACGCTGAACTTTCGTTGCACCGATAACACTGCCGGTCTGCTTTACTTTAATCGTCTTTGCTGCTTTAGCCATAACCTTACTCCTTCGCCGCTACAACGCTTGCACCATCGCGCGCGGCGACAACATCGCCGACTTTTTTGCCGCGCTTTGCTGCAATCATACGAGGAGAATTGATCGATTTCAAAGCCGCAAACGTTGCTTTAATCATATTGTGCGGGTTCTGAGAACCGATCGACTTTGCAACAATATCCTGGATTCCCATTGTTTCAAAAACAGCGCGCATCGGACCGCCTGCAATAATTCCGGTACCGGCCGGAGCCGTTCTTAAAACAACTTCACCGGCGCCAAATCTGCCGCGGACATCGTGATGCAGCGTCCGTCCTTCGCGCAAAGGAATACGGATCATTTCGCGTTTGGCTTTTTCCGTCGCTTTACGAATCGCTTCGGGAACTTCACGCGCCTTGCCGGAAGCAAATCCGACGCGGCCGCGCTGATCACCGACGACGACCAAAGCGGCAAAAGCCATACGACGACCGCCTTTTACGGTCTTCGCAACGCGGTTGACATACACGAGCTTATCAATAATTTCATCCATATCACGATCGCGTTCGGGGCGTAATTCAACGCGTTCCCGATCGTTTTCGCGTTCTTTTTCGCCGCTGCGGCGGCGTTCTGTATTAGGTGTACGTGCCATAATTATCTTTTCCTTTAGAATGACAAACCAGCTTCACGAGCTGCTTCCGCCAAAGCTTTCACACGGCCGTGATAAACATATCCGCCGCGGTCAAAGCATACTTCTTTAACTCCGGCAGCCAGAGCACGTTCCGCAATCAGCTTGCCGACAACGGCAGCGGCGGCAACCGTAGCGCCATTTTTAACAGAAGCCCTGACTTCTTTTTCCACCGTCGAAGCGGCAGCCAAAGTCTTGCCTTCTTTGTCGTCAATAACCTGCCCGTAAATATGCTGTCCCGAACGGAATACGGATAAACGCAAACGTCCGGCGGATTTACGCCGCAGGGAAGCACGGGTACGGATACGACGGCCTTCAAATTGTATTCTTGCCTTACTCATTTTCGTTCCCCTTTACTTCTTCTTACCTTCTTTACGCAGGATATACTCACCTTCGTATTTAATCCCTTTTCCTTTATAAGGTTCGGGCGGCCGTTTGGCACGAATAATCGCGGCAAACTGCCCGACTTTCTGCTTGTCAACACCGGAAATTTCAACATTTGTCGGCGTCGCACAGGCAACCTTTAACCCATCAGGAATTTCAAAATCGACATCATGGCTGAATCCCAGGCTCATCTTTAAAATTTTGCCCTGAACCTGAGCCTTGTACCCCACACCGTTTACTTCCAGCTTCTTAGAGAAACCTTCACTTACCCCTTTGACCAGATTGTTCAAACGGGCACGAGTTGTCCCCCAGGAAGAACGGTTAATTCCGGTTTCGGATTTACGCGGAAGTACCCATAATTTGTTTTCTTCCAATTTCAGATCAACGTCATCTGCCGCTGTATATTCTAATTCGCCCAGCTTCCCTTTTACCTTAACCAGCTGACCTTTCAGATCAACCGTAACGCCTGCGGGAACAATAACAGGGTATTTACCAACACGTGACATGTAAATCCCCTCCCTTAGAATACTTTGCACAAAACTTCGCCGCCGACATTGGCCTGGCGAGCTTCATGATCGGACATAACGCCCTGCGGCGTTGATAAAACCGAAATACCCAGCCCGTTATAGAATTTCTGCAAATCCTTGACACGGGAATAAACACGACGTCCCGGTGTTGAAACACGAGAAATTTCGCTGATGACCGGACGGCCTTCATAATATTTCAGTTCAATTTTAATTTCGTCAATGCCTTTGCGGACATTTACACGCGAATAACCGCGGATAAAACCTTCACGCTTTAAAACTTCCAAAACGCTTTCACGCAACTTGGAAGCCGGCACCGTAATGTCGCTCTTGCGAGCCTGCTGACCGTTACGAATACGGGTCAGCATATCTCCCAACGGATCGGAAAATGACATGGTAGTATCTCCTTACCTAACTTACTGTTACCAACTAGACTTAACCATGCCGGGAATCTGACCGCATGAGGCCAAATCCCTCAACATAATACGAGACAGCTTGAACTTGCGGTAATTCCCGCGAGAACGACCTGTCAATTCGCAACGCAGATGAACGCGGGTGAAGGAAGAATTGCGCGGCAATTCAGCTAACTTCAGCACGGCGTCAAAGCGTTCTTCTTCTGAAACAGAGCGATCGCGAATCTTGGCTTTAAGAGCGTCACGGCGGGCTTTATACTGTTTAGCCAGACGTTCGCGTTTCTTATTGCGTTCAATAGCACTTGTTTTTGCCATAATTTTTTCTCCAATCGCTCTAGTTTTTTGCAAACGGCATATCAAAACCGGCCAGCAACGCTTTTGCTTCCTTGTCGGTTTTTGCCGATGTGCAGAATACTATATCTAAACCACGAATTTTATCAACAGAATCATAATCGATTTCCAAGAAAACGATCTGTTCCTTTAAACCCATAGCATAGTTTCCCTTGCCGTCAAAGCTTTTATTTGAAATTCCGCGAAAGTCGCGTACACGCGGCAAAGCCATCGTAACCAGACGATCCAAGAATTCATACATGCGTTCCCGGCGCAACGTTACTTTGCAACCGATCGGCATACCTTCACGCAGCTTAAAAGCGGCAATGGATTTTTTTGCATACGTTATCACGGGTTTTTGTCCGGCAATTGCCGTTAAATCACGAACAGCCGCATCAACGGCTTTGCGGTCTTCAACGGCGTCACGACCGACACCCATGTTGATAACGATTTTTTCCAAACGGGGAACTTCCATCGGATTTTTATAGCCGAATTCTTTTTCCAGTTTGGGACGAACTACTTTTTTATAATGATCATAAAGTCTTGCCATATCACCTAACTCCTATTTTTTCGCGGCGATAACTTTACCCGACTTTTTCGCAACACGGACTTTTTCCCCGTCAACGATTTTAAAGCCGACGCGAGTCGCCTTTCCCGTTTCCGGATCAATTAAAGCCACATTGGACACATCAATCGGAGCTTCTTTCGAAATAATACCGCCGGCACTCGTCTGAGAAGGACGCGTATGGCGCTTTACCATATTAACACCTTGGACAACGACCTTATTGACCTTCGGCATAGCGCGCAAAACTTCGCCCTGCTTGCCTTTGTCCCGTCCGGTCGTCACGATGACCTGATCACCTTTTCTTATTTTCATTTTGACCCTCTGTTAAATTACTTCAGGCGCCAAAGAAATAATTTTCATATACTTCTTTGCGCGCAATTCTCTTGTCACCGGGCCAAAAATACGGGTACCGATCGGTTCGCCGTCTTTGTTAATCAGAACCGCAGCGTTGGAATCAAATCTGATTGCGCTGCCGTCCGCACGGCGGATTTCCTTTTTGGTACGCACGATAACTGCGCGGTGAACATCACCTTTTTTGACACGTCCGCGCGGTATCGCTTCCTTAATAGAAACAACAATAACGTCGCCGACAGATGCCGTCTTACGTTTGGATCCACCTAATACCTTTACGCACTGTACTTTGCGTGCGCCCGAGTTATCAGCGACATCCAGGTTGCTTTGCATTTGAATCATGGGATAAATCCTCTACTTTCCCGATTAACCGGCATCAACCAGCACTTCCCAAGTCTTTGTCTTGGAAACCGGCACGCATTCGCGAATGCGAACAACGTCGCCTACTTTAAACTGGTTAAGCTCATCATGAGCGGCGTACTTTTTGGAACGCCGAATAAATTTCTTATAGATCGGGTGCATGACGCGGCGTTCGACTTTAACGACGACCGTCTTATCCATCTTATCGCTGACGACTACACCCTGTAAAATACGTTTGGGCATCTTTATTTCTCCTTAGACCCCGTTTTGCGTTCAGACAAAAGCGTTTTAATCTGAGCGACTTCGCGTTTCACCTGACGCATACGAGCCGTATTCGTCAGCTGACCGCTTGTCTGCTGAAAGCGCAGATTCATGCTTTCTTTTTTCAAAGCAATAATCTGTTCGTTCAGTTCATCATCAGTCTTTGCACGCAAATCTTTAATTTTAGCCATTGCTTAAGCCTCCTCAACCACGCTGCGGGAAACGAAACGTGCTTTAACCGGCAGCTTGGCCGCAGCTAATTCAAAAGCTTCACGCGCAGTCTTTTCGGATACGCCGTCAATTTCAAACATGATGCGACCCGGTTTAATACGGCAAACCCAGAATTCCGGGTTTCCTTTTCCTTTCCCCTGACGAACTTCAGGGGGCTTTTTTGAAACGGGAACGTCGGGGAACATACGCAACCAGAAACGTCCCTGACGTTTCATGTGACGTACGATCGCGCGGCGCGCCGCTTCAATCTGACGAGCCGTTACACGTTCCGGCTCCATCGCTTTCAAACCATAGGATCCGAAAGCCAATGTCGTTCCGCCCTTAGCAACGCCGTGAATACGGCCTTTGAACTGCTTGCGGAATTTTGTTCTCTTCGGACTTAACATCTCTTACATGTCCTTTCTTAGCGTTGAGCGTCTGACAGACGTTTATCCTGCGCCATCGGGTCATGAGCCAGAATTTCGCCTTTGAAAATCCAGACCTTGACACCGCACGCACCGTATGTCGTATGCGCGGTCGATGTTCCATAATCTACATCCGCACGCAGCGTATGCAGGGGAACACGTCCTTCTCTGTACCATTCGACGCGGGCAATTTCAGCACCGCCCAGACGACCGCCGCAGTTAATACGGATACCTTCCGCCCCCTGGCGCATCGCCGACTGAACCGAACGTTTCATTGCACGGCGGAAAGAAACACGACGTTCCAACTGCTGCGCAATGCTTTCGGCAACCAACTGCGCGTCCAATTCCGGTTTGCGGACTTCGACAATGTTCAAATGAACTTCGCCGCCGGTCATTTTCTGCAGTTCGTTTTTCAAAACGTCAATATCCTGACCTTTTTTACCGATGACAACACCGGGACGCGCAGAATGAATCGTAATCCGCGCTTTTTTTGCCGGACGTTCGACAACTACGCGGCTGATACCGGCAACGGCCAGCTTCTTTTTCAAGTATTCACGAATCTTGAAATCTTCATGAAGCTGTTTTGCATAATCAGCATCAGCATACCAACGGGAATCCCAAGTACGGTTAATTCCCAGACGTAAACCAATCGGGTTAACTTTCTGCCCCATTTTAACGATTCTCCTCGTTTTCGCGTACAACAACTGTCAGGTTGGAAAACATCTTTTCAACACGGCCGGCACGTCCGCGAGCACGAGCCCGCCAACGTTTCATCACTAACGCCTTGCCGACATAAGCTTCGGCAACGATCAGTTTGTCAACGTCCATGTTGTGATTGTTTTCAGCATTAGCAATCGCCGACTGTAATACCTTTTTTACTTCGCCTGCGACACGGCGCGGAGAAAAGCTTAACTGTGTCAAAGCTTTTCCGACTTCCATACCGCGAATCGACGCAGCCACAAGATTCAACTTGCGTGTGCTGCTGCGGATTGTTCTGCCGCAAGCCATTGCTTTTTTAATTTCTTTTTTCGCTACCATGTTCTTTAGCCTTTCTTGGCTTTGTTATCGCCTGCGTGACCGAAGAATGTCCGGGTCGGAGCAAATTCACCCATTTTATGCCCGATCATGTTTTCGGTGACAAGGACAGGAATAAACTTTTTACCGTTATATACGCCAAAAGTCAAACCCACAAATTGCGGAAGAATGGTTGAACGGCGCGACCAAGTCTTAATGACTTCATTACGACCCGCTTCACGGACCTTTTCTGCTTTTTTCAGAAGGTAACCGTCAACAAAGGGGCCTTTCCAAACGGAACGAGACATAATCTACTACCCTCCTACTTAAGCTTTCTTCTTCGAAGCATGACGACTGCGCATAATAAAGACGTTTGTCTTCTTGTTTGTGCGCGTCTTCTTGCCTTTTGTACATTTACCCCACGGCGTAACCGGATGACGTCCGCCCGAACTGCGACCTTCACCGCCGCCTAACGGGTGATCAACCGGGTTCATCGCCACACCGCGAACGGAAGGACGAATCCCCAGCCAACGGGAACGACCGGCTTTACCGCCGTCTTCATTTTGTTTGTCCGGATTGGAAACCGCACCGACGGAAGCCAGACATTCGCCGCGAACCAAACGCAGTTCGCCCGAATTCAAACGCAACTGAGCATAACCGGCATCTTTACCGATTAACTGCGCATAGCAGCCCGCCGAACGGGCAACCTGACCGCCGCGGCCGGGGTTCAGTTCAACGTTATGAACCACTGTTCCGACCGGCATATTCTTTAACGGCATCGCATTGCCCGGTTTGATATCGACTTTTTCACCGGAAATAATCGTATCGCCCACCTGCAGACGCTGCGGTGCCAAAATATAGGAACGTTCACCGTCTTCATATTTGATCAGAGCAATAAACGCTGTACGATTCGGATCATATTCCAAACGTTCTACCGTTGCGGCGACATCAAACTTGTTGCGTCTGAAGTCAATGAAACGATAGCGGCGTTTATGACCGCCGCCCATACGACGGCTGGTGATACGCCCCTGATTGTTACGACCGCCGGTTTTATTCAAACCTTCGGTCAATTCTTTAACGGGACCGCCTTTATACAGATCACTGCGTTCCACTAAAACGAGGTGTCTGCGGCTCGGAGTTACCGCTTTAAACGTTTTTAACGCCATTTCTTAAACTCCCGTCGTAAAATCAATATTTTGACCTTCTGCCAAAGTAACGACAGCTTTTTTGAAATCGCTGCGTTTGCCGACAGTACCGCGAAAACGTTTTGTTTTGCCGCTGATACGGACAGTATTGACAGACTTAACCTTTACACCGAACAAAGCTTCTACAGCCGCTTTGACATCGGTTTTTGTTGCCGTCAACGGAACACGGAAAGTCACTTGTCCATTTTCGGAACACTTCATGGCTTTTTCCGTAATAACGGGACGCAAAAGCGTATCGTACATTTTTTCCGTTACTTTAATTTCCGGTTTACTCATTTCAGTCGAGCCTCCAAGTTTTCTGCGGCTTCTTTGGTCAGAACCAAAGTGTCGCGGCGCAGAATATCATAAACATTAGCACCTTGCTGAGGCAGAACGTCAATGCCGACAATATTGCGTGCGGACAACGAAAAATTATTGTCCAGTTCGGCGCCGCCGATGAATAAAGCGGAAGTCAGACCCATTTTTTCCATTTTGGACAACAGTTCCTTTGTTTTGACTTCCGGCATCTTCAGAGCATCAACAACGACCAGTTTGCCGTCTTTGGCTTTTGCCGACAAAGCACAGCGCAACCCCAAACGCCGAATCTTTTTCGGCAGATCCTGCGCATGAGAACGAACAACCGGACCAAAGCTGATCCCGCCGCCGCGAAATTGTGTGGCACGCAAAGATCCCTGGCGGGCATGTCCCGTTCCTTTTTGCTTATACGGTTTTTTTGTCGTTCCGCTGACTTCGGCGATTGTTTTCGTCTTGTGCGTTCCCGCACGACGATTTGCCAGCTGCCAGTTAACGACGCGGCTTAAGATATCCGCACGAACTTCAACAGCAAAAACGCTGTCGGCCAGTTCCATCGAACCAACGTTCTGGTTATCTAAATTGACGATATCACATTTCATCGCCGTTATTCCTTCACTTCTTCAGAAGCTGCAACCGTTTCTTCCTTAGCGGCGGCGGCCTTGGCCTTTAAACCGGCCGGCATCGGCACATCCTTCGGAAGCGCTTTTTTTACAGCATCTTTAATCAAAACATAACCCCCTTCAAATCCCGGAACGGCGCCTTTGACCATAATCAGGCCGCGATCGGCATCCGTTGCGACGACTTTCAGGTTCTGGACGGTGACACGTTCAGCGCCCAGATGTCCGGCCATCTTTTTGCCCTTGAAGACACGACCCGGATCCTGACGGTTACCCGTAGAACCTAACGAACGGTGAGAAATAGACACACCGTGTGTAGCTTCAAGACCGGCAAAATTATGCCGTTTCATTCCGCCGGCATATCCTTTACCGATTGATGTGCCGACAACATCGACAAACTGACCGACAATAAAATGACTGGCGGACAGTTCATCGCCGGGGTTAAGGACACAATCCTCACTAACCCGGAATTCAACCAACTTGCGCTTCAGTTCAACATTGGCTTTGGCAAAGTGGCCACGAACCGATTTGGATACACGGTTTGCCTTTGTTTTACCAAAACCCAGCTGCAGCGCGACATATCCGTCCTTGTCCTTTGTGCGGACAGAGACGACTTCGCATCCCTCCACCTTCAAAACGGTGACGGGAACATGAGTCCCGTCTTCCGTAAAAAGGCGAGTCATGCCCATTTTTTCAGCGATAAGACCACTACGCATGGCTCTTTTTATCCTTTAAAGTTTAATTTCGACGTCAACACCGGCAGCCAAATCAAGCTTCATCAAAGCATCAACCGTCTGCGGCGTCGGATCGATAATGTCAAGCACTCTTTTGTGAGTACGGATTTCAAATTGTTCGCGCGACTTTTTATCAACGTGCGGCGAACGGTTCACTGTAAACTTTTCTATGCGCGTTGGCAAGGGGATAGGACCACAAATTTGTGCTCCGGTGCGTTTTGCCGTGTTTACAATCTCGCGTGTCGACTGATCTAACAACCGATGGTCGAAAGCTTTCAGACGAATTCTAATATTTTGACCTTCCATGATCAGTATCCTTCATTACTCAATAATTTTAGCGACGACGCCGGCGCCGACGGTGCGGCCGCCTTCGCGGATAGCAAAGCGCAGACCTTCG
>CALYBD010000040.1 GCA_944393745.1 uncultured Alphaproteobacteria bacterium
GGCAGCAGAACAAACCGGAGAGGAAGAATCTTCGCCGCAGGAAGACGAAGAAAGCGCAGCGGCAGCAGAACAAACCGGAGAGGAAGAATCTTCGCCGCAGGAAGACGAAGAAAGCGCAGCGGCAGCAGAACAAACCGAAGAGGAAGAATCTTCGCCGCAGGAAGACGAAGAAAGCACGGATGCGGCAGCAGAACAAACCGGGGAGGAAGAATCTTCGCCGCAGGAAGAGGAAAAAACTGTTTCCGAAACAGATATTTTTTCGCAGCAAAGCAACGAAGCGGATCAACTTCAATCTCCGGACGTTCGTTCTTTGTTACGTTTGGAAGATGCCGTGTCGGATAAACCGTTTAAGGCGATTTTGATTTCTTCCGTTCCGTTTGTTTTTGGTTCGGCCGTTCATTTCAGTCCTCAGGAGGACGAAAAAGAACCGTCCGTACCGCCGGATAATGTGGTTGTTTCGTTAATCAAAGAAAGTGATGATCCTTATTTCAAAGGATAATATTGCTTTTTGAGGCCAAAACATAATATATATGGAAGTATAAAGGACGATAAACGCGGAAAAAGGAAATGGCTGAAAAGGAAATACCCGAAGCTTTGTCATCGCTGTTCGAAGCCGTTCTGGCGTATCAGGATACGCAAGACGGGCTGGCTCGCGTTCGTTCTGTCGCTCAGTCCATGTTCGGAGAAAAATGGCGCGAACAAATTACGGGTATCTTAGCGGATTGTCCCGAAAATATGCAGGCTCAGGTAAAAACGAATATTGACAGGGCGCTGACTTATGAAAAGGCCGGCACCGTCTGGGCGGAGGTTTCCCGTATGCTGGATCCGCGTCGACAAATTGATGCGGCACAGGTAAAGGCGCAGCTGCCGGAAATGCAGCGTTGGCTGTCGATTTTCGGAAAAGCCGGACAGGATTTGATCGCCAAATTGCAAAACAAGCTGGCCCAGACAGAGGCTAATCCTGCCGCGGGCAGTTCCGTCGTTGCCGGTAATTACGGGCTGACGGTAGAACAACTGTGGAATTTTGATCACTTTATGCGTTTAAAAACGTACTATGATCAGACAATTTCCAGAACCAGTGCCCGTTGCGTGCATTTGGGCGGGTTGGAACTCAGCCAGTATCCGTATTTCGGTTATATTTTGGATTTATTGGACGAAATATTGACGTTCGGCATGGAAATTATTACGCCGCCTTATGCTCAGATTGTGCGGGAACGTTATAAAGGCGGCGAACCGGCATTAAAAAAGATGCTGATGGAGTTTAAGACGGAATTTGAAAATAATGCGCCGCCCGAAATGTTGTCGGACGAAGAAGAATCCATGGACGAAATCAAAGACAGACTTGGGTCGTTGGCCGATGCCAATGAAGTGGAGGAAGATATCGGACCGGCTCCGGACGGTTTTGAATCTCCCGATCCGGCTGCTGCGCCCGCGCAGGTGCAGCCGACCGCGGTTCAGCCGCAACCGCAACCAAGACCGGGCGGAGCGCCGATGATGAAGGCTCCGCAGAAAATGCCGGTTAAGATGCCGGCTCATCCGGTTAAAATGCCAATGAAACGTCCGATGCCGGCGGGTTAAAGATGGGGTTTGCATACTGATGTTTTTTCAACAATTTAAAAAATATGTTTTTTATGCCGCGGTTTTATGTGCGGGCGGGATTCTGGCCGCCTGTCAGGGCGATATCCGTGCCGGCCGTCCGATGGTGCAGATGGTTCGTCCGACGGCTTTGCCGACAGAACCCAAAACGACTCGGTCGGCCGAAATGGTCAGTTTGGAATCGCCGATGCGCTGTACGGTGCGCGATACCCAGCAAAACATTATGACGGTTATTCCGTTTAAACAGGAAGCCTTTAAACTGGAACGGGCCGATAAAAGCGATCCTTTGCCGCGTTATGAAGTAACCGGTTTTTCTTTTGACGGCCAGTCAACGGAACGTGTTTTTTACAAACTTCTGAACGAAGCAAAAATCAAAGTCGTTGCCGAAGGCGGACCTTTTCCCGAACTGGCGGCCGAAAATATTACCGGCGAATTGTCCGAAGTCATGGACATGATCGCCGATGCGGCTGATGTATATTACCGTTATAACGATCAACAGAAAGTTTTGCTTGTCAGCCGTGAAGTTGACTGGAATTTTTATATTCCCGATAAACGTGAAGTCATGATTGCCGTTCTGGATTCTCTGCGCGGTGCCGGGATTTATGATCTGTTGGTGAATTGGGAAGAAAGCGTTATTTCCTTTAAAGGCGACAAACAGGTTGAGGAAAAAGTAAAAAAACTGATTGAATTGTTTGATACGGAACCGAAACTGATTGTTTTTAACGTGCAGGTGTTGCGTGTTAAACCTTACGGGACGACAAAAGAAATCGTCTGGCAGGATCTGGTTGATATATTCGGTGCCGATAAAATTAAATTTATGCTCAAAGGCGTGTTGGGGCGCGCTTTGGTGACGGATTATGACATCAATCCGAAAAGCTTAAGGAATTTTTTAAATGCCCGCGGTTCCGTGACGCAGGTGTCCGAAGGTATGTTTATTGCCGCAAACAAATGGCGTGCCCGTTTTGATGTCGGGCGGTGCGGCTATATGTCCATGCCCGAAGCCCAGCTGTCTGTTATGGCACAAACGGAATTGTACGGTGAACGACGCATGAATACGGCGATAACGCTGGATTCGGATCAAGGGGAAATAACAGCCTTTACGGCAAAAAGCCGCCTGGGCGACAATATCGTTTTGATCGGGATTCCTTCGTCTTCGTTCAGTGATTCTTTAAACGGCTATGAAACCGTTATTATTTTAACGCCCAATGTGATTAAACTGGTCAAAGAATTTAATTAAGGGAGGCTACGATGGCAGATCAACAACACCCGCCTTATCCACCGGCTCCGCCTTATCCGCCGCAGGGTCCGGTTCAGGGAGGACCGCCGCGTCCGCCGGGTGTGCCGCCGATGGGGCCGCATATGCCCGGAATGAAAATGCCGGCAGGAATGAAGATGCCGCCGCGTCCGCCGGGTTATCCGATGCCGCCGGCAGGAATGAAGATGCCGCCGCGTCCACCGGGTTATCCGATGCCGCCGGCAGGAATGCCGCCGGTCGGTGTGGGCGGTTCCGCGCCTTACGGTGCGCCCGAATCTGTTCCGACGTCTGTTCCTGTTCCTGCTCCTGTTTCTGCGCCGGAGACCGATGAAGACAGTGTCGATGAATTATGGCAGGAAGAAAACGAAGAAGAAACGCAGATCGAAGACGGGGAAGAAAATCTGCCGGAGGTAGACGAAAACGGCTTTATTGATGATTTGGCACCCGATGAACCTGAAGAAACCGAACAGGAGCAGCCGGCGACCGAAGACGAAGAATCATCCGTTTTTGAACCCAGCCCGTATGAGCATAATATGGCGGCGGATTTAGGGTTACCGCCGGCGTTTATTACGACAAAGGTCCTTTTACCGCTGTTTTTCTGTTTTATTCTTGGCGGCGGTATTATGGGATTTGTTTTCGGGGCTGTGAAAAATAAATCCAACGGAGAAATGCCGGGGGTTGTTTATAATGCGGAAATCCCGAAAGGTCGTCCGCGTTGCGGTCTGGCTCAAAAAGGACAAGGGTGCGTGTTGTACCTGATGAATGCTCAGCGCCGGGAAATTGAAGCGAAAGAATTTTTCTCGATGGCTTCCGATGTGTTGGGGGTACCGAAGTTTCAAATCGAAACGGCCAATATTCGCTATGCAACGATGCGTATTCCGCCCGGATATATTGCTTTGCTGAATATTCCGCCAATGTGACGGTTTTTCAAGCTTTATAACAAATATTTGCGAAAAAGGATAAGTTTTTGGGGGTGTATCCGTCACGGATATCCCCCATAACTATTTAGAAGTTAAATATTTTTTTGCTTTTTTTATGTTTTTTTAATTTTTGTCAAAATTTTTGAAAAATTTTTGAAAAAGTGTTTGCAAAAAGTAAAAAAATAGGTGTAAGATAATCTTAAACAGACTTCAGAGGATAAAGTCTTAGACAAAGGAGAACTTAAATCTATGGCACTACATTGGAAAGACTACTGCGACATTGCAGATGCATTGAACGAAGCTTATCCTGACAAGGCTTTGACCGACATGAAGGACGAAGAACTGATTCGTCTGGTAAAATCTTTGCCCGATTTTGATGATGCTGCCGATCCCGATGAAACGGTGTTGAGCGCCATTTGGAATCGCTGGGTTTATGTCGCTTATCCCGAAGGTTAATGAATTTTTTTACAGAAAGGTACAGTTATGGCTGAAAAAAGAACAGAGTTCGAATCTCTCGGCGGTAATAACTTGGACGGCATCGGCGGGAACGCAAAAAAGATTACGTATACGGCCGAAGACGGAAGCAAAAAGTCGATTCAAATCGACTGCGGTATGAAATTTTCCGATAAGGCCGTAACAGGTGTGGATAATTATATCGCGCCGCTGGAATGCGAAGATCTGCTGATAACGCATGCTCATGCCGATCACATTGCGGGGATCATTCATCACATTCAGATGAATCCCGAAAAACCGTTGAATATTTATGCCGATAAATTTACGCATGAATTCATGTTTGCCGAAATGACCAAACAGGGATTGCCGTTGGATAAAATGCCGACATTCCATGATGTCAAAGACGGTGAAAAATTTATGGTCAACGGATTTGAAATCGAACCTGTTCCCGTAACGCATTCTGCTCCGGGCGCAATTGCTTTCGTGATTGAATCTCCGGACGGTACCCGCATGATGGATATGGGTGATTTCAAAACAACACCTGTTGAATTGGGTAAAGGTTGGGAAGATAAACGCATTGCCGAAGTCTTTGCCAAAGGCATTGATGTCTGCTTTTGTGATTCTACGTCGACGACCTCTAAGGAAGTCACGCCTTCTTATGATGCGGTGACTAAAGGTTTTAAGAAAATTCTGTATGATAATCCGAATGCGCAGATGATGGTCGGGACGATTGCGCGTTCCGCCCAGCAAATGATGGCTGACGTTATCGCTGTTGCCGAATATGCCAAAGAAACGGGAACAAAACCCCGTACGTTCATTCTGGACGGTGCTTCTTTGGTACAGGTGAATAACTGCCTGAACAAGTCCGGCATGAATATGAGCAAAGTCTGCTATGAACGCACGGGCGTACGCGTCAACATTATTGACGCAAAATCACCGGAAGCCAGATCCGTTCCCCCGCAGGAACGTATTTATATGGTTACGGGAACACAAGGTGAAGAAATGGCCTCAATGGCGCGTGTTGCCCGCGGTGAAAACAGAAATATCCGTCCGGCGAAAAACTGCCCGAACCTGTGCGTTAACCAACAGGCTGTCATTCCGTCCGGCAACAATCAGGCGATTGTTGACGAAATGATGGGGGCTTTGCGGGCTCAGGGGTGGAAGACCATGATTCCCGAACGCGGCGCTCCTTTTGTCGAAGGGGAAACATATTACGTTTCCGGTCACGGCCGTGCCGGTGATATGGAAAAGGTTGCCGATCTGGCGGCCGCAAATCAGCCGAAAGATCGCCCCTGCACCTTTATCGGGATCCACGGTGATGAAGCGCAGACAAAAGCGACGGAAGAAATCTTTAAAGGAAAAGGCCAGAAAGTCGAACATATTACAAATGCTCAGAAAGTGGTCGTTTCCAAGGGTGAAGTTCAGGTTTCTCCGACAATCGGCAAAGCCAGCCGTATAGCGGTTATTGACGATAACGATAACTTTATGGATCCGGATTTCCGTTATATCAAACAGGCGTTTAACCCCGTTGCAAAGAAATGGGAAGACGTTAAGGAAATCGAATACGAAAAAATCCTGGTTTCCAAAAATGATCGCAAGAAATCCAAAGGCGGTAAAGGCGGCCGTGGCGGACACGGCGGTCATGGGGGCAGAAAAGGTCATCGTCGTGAGATGAGCCCGCAGGTCATGCAGAAAGTGGCTCAGAAAACCCGCTAAAATAAGTTTAAATAAAAAGAGCGCTGAAAAGCGCTCTTTTTCTGTTTCAGAAATGCCGTGCCCGGCAAGTACCGAAAGACTTATTGCAATAAATAAAAAAATAAGTTTACAGCAATTCAGATTGATTCGACAGGCGGTCTTACGTTAAGGATCCGGCCTTTAAAAAAATAATCACGTGTTGTTTTTTTGTTATGTTCTGTTTCATGTTTTTACGAACAAAAGCGGCATTGAAAAAACAAAAGATCTTCGTTCTGTCATTTGTATAGGCAGGGATCATTTTATATTGTTCGGACAGCGGCGAATTGCCGATGGATAATTTCCGTGTTTTTGCACGTCGGATACACAAGAAAAAAGAACCGGCCGGAGGAACGGGACGACAAACGGAATCTGTCTTTGTTTTGAAAAAGTCTTTCTGCATTAATTAGGATTTTTTTGACGATTTCATGCGTGCGGTAACGAAGGAACAGCGCTGATCGTTTTTTGCAACAAGACGCGTATGGTCATAACCGAATTTTTTTCACGGATAGTTTTTTTGTGATTTGTTTTTTACAAAGAACCGGTAGAAACACGATGGGGATTTTGTTCGTCATAAAAAAAGCCCCGTCCGAAAAACGGAGGGGCTTTTCGGTAAAAAGATACGGCTTATTTTGCGCTGACTTTACCGTCGGTACCGAATTTGACGGGCGTCTTGACGATTTTTGCTTTTTTACGCAATTTCTGCATGGTTTCTTCTACGCTCTGAGTCGCCTGCATTTGCATTAATTCCTGTTCGATATCTTCGAACTTCGGCGGTTCGGCCAAACGGCGCGGTCCGGCTTTGATGACATGATAGCCGAATTTTGTTTTGACGGGTTTTTTGGAAATTTCGCCTTCTTTCATGGCAAAGGCCGCTTCGGAAAATTCGGGAACCATCAGTTCGCGCGAAAAATATCCCAGATCGCCGCCTTCCAACCCTTTGTTTTCAGAGACTTTGTTTGCCAGTTCGGCGAAATCAGCCCCTTTTTGCAGTTGTTGAATGACGTCCTGTGCTTCTTTTTCCGTTTTTAACAAGATATGAGCGGCGGACATTTCTTCCTGCGGGGGATTGTCTTTTTTGAACTGTTCATACAAAGCTTCTAATTTTTCTTTGGTTTGATTTTTTTTCGCCTGTTGTTCCAGGTAATAGCGCGCCAGAAGTTGTTTTTCGAATTCTTTTTTCATTTTTTTGTATTCGGGCGTGTCTTGGACTTTTTCCGCTTTTGCCGCGGAAGAGATCAGGTTTAAATCAATAATGTTATCCAACAGAGGTTCGTAAACACTTTCCAAAGGCAAAGCGCTTAACTGCGGATTAGAGGCGTGCACGCTTTCGATTTCGGATAACGTAATATCGTTTCCGTTTACCGTTGCAACGACCAGGTCTTCCTGCGCAGCCTTTGTCTTTGTTTTTGCCGCCTGCGCCGGCAGAGCCAGACATAAAGCCACCAAAGCCCCCGTAAATACTTTCATTGACATGATTTTCAGGCCTTTCCTAAATGTTGTTGTTTATAAAGAATGAACATATCATATCATCTTTCGAAGGGGCGTAAAGATTTAAAATATTCTTTTAGGACGGAAAAAAGTGTTTTTTGGTTTTACATATATAACAGAATGATTGACACAAGGCGTTCTGTGGGCTTAACTTGTTTGATTTTATGTTTAATTTTAAGACAGAGGCTTTACAATGATCGGTGCTTTAATGCGTAAAATTTTCGGCAGCGCGAATGACAGATATGTCAAAAGTATGCAAAAAACAGTGGCTAAAATCAATGCTCTGGAACCGGAAATTTCCGCTTTGTCCGACGAAGAATTAAAAAATAAAACGCCGGCGCTGAAACAGCGCCTGGCCGACGGGGAAACGCTGGACGACATTTTGCCCGAAGCTTTTGCCGTTGTGCGCGAAGCATCTAAAAGAACGATCGGACTGCGTCATTTTGACGTGCAGCTGATCGGGGGGATTGTCCTGCATCGCGGACAAATTGCCGAAATGCGTACCGGCGAAGGCAAAACGTTGGTGGCGACTTTGGCCGTTTATCTGAATGCCCTGACGGGAAAAGGGGTGCACGTTGTGACGGTCAACGACTATCTGGCCAAACGCGACACCGAATGGATGGGGCAGATCTACCGTTTTCTGGGCTTAAGCGTCGGCACTATTCTGCATGATCTGTCTGACGAAGAACGCCGTGCCGCTTATGCCAGCGACATTACGTACGGAACGAACAACGAATTCGGTTTTGATTATCTGCGCGACAATATGAAATTTTCCATTGACGATATGGTGCAGCGGCCGTTCAACTTCGCGATTGTCGACGAAGTGGACTCGATTTTAATTGACGAAGCCAGAACGCCGTTGATTATTTCCGGTCAGGCCGAAGATTCTTCCGAAAAGTACATTCAGATTGACGCGTTGATTCCACGACTGAAGCCCGAACATTATGAAAAGGACGAAAAACAGCGCACGGTTTCTTTGACGGAAAGCGGTACACTTTATATGGAAGAACTGCTGCAGGAAGCCGGTTTGCTTAACGGCGCGATGTATGATGCGATTAACGCGCCGATCATTCATTACGTTGATCAGGCGTTAAAAGCGCATAAACTTTTCCAGCGCGATGTTGATTACATTGTGCGCAACGGACAAGTCGTTATCATTGACGAATTTACCGGTCGTATGATGGAAGGTCGCCGCTATTCCGACGGGCTGCATCAGGCTTTGGAAGCCAAAGAACACGTTAAAATTCAGCCTGAGAATCAAACGTTGGCTTCGATTACGTTCCAGAATTACTTCCGCCTGTATCCGAAACTGGCGGGCATGACGGGGACGGCTATGACCGAAGCACCGGAATTCGCCGAAATTTACGGGCTGGAAGTCATTGATATCCCGACCAACAAGCCGTGTATCCGAATTGATCATCAAGACGAAATTTACTGGAAAGAAGATCAAAAACTCAAAGCGGTTATTAACTTAATTAAGGAATGTGCCGAACGCAAACAACCGGTTTTGGTCGGGACGACATCCATTGAAAAATCGGAACAGTTGGCGGAACGGCTGAAAAAAGAAACAAAGCTGAAATTCAATGTATTGAATGCGCGCCATCACGAACAGGAAGCTTATATTATTGCGCAGGCGGGTATGCCCGGAGCCATTACGATTGCCACGAACATGGCCGGCCGCGGAACGGATATTCAGTTAGGCGGTAACCTGGATATGCGTGTGGCGCAGGAACTGGCCGATGTGACGGACGAAGCCGAACGCGCCCGCCGGATTGAAGAAATTAAAAAAGAAATTGAGGCCGGCAAAGAAATCGCTTTAAAAGCGGGCGGCTTATACGTTATCGGGACAGAACGTCACGAAAGCCGGCGTATCGACAATCAGCTGCGCGGTCGTTCGGGACGTCAGGGCGATCCGGGTGCGTCGAAATTTTTCTTGTGCCTGCAGGACGATCTTTTGCGTATTTTCGGTGCGGAAAGAATTGAAAAATTCTTAAAGCCTCTGGGCGGTATGGAAGACGATGATGTCATTTCCAGTCCCTGGATTTCCAAAACACTGCAAAAGTCACAGGAAAAGGTTGAAGCGCGCAACTTTGACATTCGAAAGAATTTGTTGAAATACGACAACGTCATGAATGATCAGCGTAAAGTCATTTATGATCAGCGTCGGGAATTAATGATGGCGGATACGATTACGGAAACGGTTGAAGACATGCGCAACGAAATTGTATCGGCCATGACGGAAACCTATACGCCGGAAGAGGCGGCCGTTGATGATTGGAATGTTCCGGCATTAAAAGAAGATGTCGATCGCATTTTAGGACTGCAGCTGCCGATTGATTCCTGGGTAGAGGAAGGGATCGGGACGGCAGAGCTGACCGAACGCATTCAAAAAGCGGCAGAGGAAAAAATTCAAAATAAACGCCGTGATTTCGGTGACGATCTGATGAACATGATCGAAAAAAACATTACGCTGCAGATTTTGGATCAGGTATGGAAAGAACATTTGCAGGTTTTGGATTATATGCGTCATACGATTGTGTTGCGTGCTTACGGCCAGAAAGACCCGTTGAACGAATATAAAAGGGAGGCTTTTTACTTGTTCAGCGGTATGATCGGTAACATGCGCGAACAGGTGACGCAGTTTCTGATGCACGTAGAGCTGGCGCCTCAGACCGTTCAGGCGATTGAAGAATCGCGTCGCCGCCAGCAGGAAATAACGGCACGGCATGATGATCCGGGCGATGCATTCGGGAATCCGTCCGATTCGCAGCGTGAAATAGATCGGCAGTTGAATCGGAGTCCTTTCCGGTATACAAAGTCGGACGAAATAGATCCGAACGACCCGTCAACATGGGGAAAAGTGTCCAGAAATGCTTTATGTCCGTGCGGATCGGGCAAAAAATACAAACACTGTCACGGGGCGATCGGCTAGCTTCGGATAAATAGAACAAGGCGGTGTTTTAAAGCCGCCTTTTTTATTATTTTTTAAGGAGTTATCATTTTTTTCATTTTTATAGTGGATTTTTATTAAAAAACAGGTACAATAAAAGATGGATATAAGGAACAGTTTAGGCGAGGATTTCTTATGTACGTTTCTGATGTTGCAGAACAGATTGTTGCAATGCAGGCGCAGATGATCAGGACCTCTATGGCTATGGCCGCTGCGAAAAGTGCGATTGATCAACAACAGGCTGTAACAACCCTCCTTACAGAAGCGACACATTCCGCTGCTGCCAGTGCAGATGGTCGAGGCGCTTTGCTCGACATTCTCGTTTGAAATTTTTCTCCTTGTTTCCTTGGGCTGTCTTCGGGCAGCCCTTTTTTTATGAAAAAGCTGCCGTTCAGGCTTTTCCGGCGCTCTTTAAATTCGGTTCAGCCACAACCAGTTCATAAATAAAGGAACTTGTTTTTCCCAATCGGCTTCGCAATGTCGCCCGCCGATTTGACGGTACATATACGGCTGAGCCCCCTTGCGCCACAAATGATCGTTAATGGATTTATTGCAGGCATTGGCAATTGCTTTGCCTCGCGGGGATCTGCTTTCATTACTGCCCCAGCTGAGGAATACTTTTGTGTCCGGATTGATATCGTTTCGGGCGATGGCAGCACGCAGATCTTTACCGCAAAACCCGATTGCGGAAGAAACGCAGGCCGCTTTTGAAAAGACACCATTATAGCAAATAGCAGCATATAAGGCCATCAACCCGCCCATAGAACTGCCACCGATGCCGGTTGCTTCGCGATGCCCCCATGTGCGATACGTCCGATCAATGAAGGCTTTTACGTCATGGACAATCCAGTCCATTGTTTGTTGCCCTGTGCCGTAAATCGGTCCGGCAAAAGAATCCCAGTAATACGGGCAATATTCGCGCAGTCGGTCATTTCCCGTGTGCGCGCATTCCAGGCCGACAACGATGATTTTTTTCCCCCAGCGATCCAGAAACTCTTTCATGCCCCAGCTTTTGCCGTAAGTCGCGTCCGAATTGTAAAACAAATTATGTCCGTCAAACATATACATGACGGGATAACGTTCTTCGGATTCATTGTAATCGTCCGGCAGATAGATATGCAGCCGCCTGTTCTGTGCGGCAAAAGGAAACCAAAAATCTGTTTTTTCAATCATGACGCCTGCTTTCGTTGTTTTGGAGGGAAGATCAAACTTTATATAATTCTTTTGTCTGTCGATTGGTAGCCGAGAAACAGAAAAATTTAATCAGTTATCGGTTAATTCACCGTTTCGATTGTTTTTTATTTTCGAAATTGCGAGGCCGTAAGGCCGCGGCAATCCATTCTGCGTCCTCTGATACAGTGGACTGCTTCACACTTCGTGTTCGCAGTTTCGGGTTTTTTCTTTCATATACTTATCGAAATCGCGAACGAAGTGATGCGATCCATCGGTCCGTACCTGCAAAAGCGGAATCTGTTGATCGGTTTGATAATGGACTGCTTCATACTTCGTGTTCGCAGTTTCGATTGTTTTTTTATTTTCTTTTCCGAAATTGCGAGGCCGAAGGCCGCGGCAATCCATTGATGGTCTATTATATCTATTGCTGTTCAAATAATGTATCGTATAAATCAATCCATTGCGGATTCATTGACATAATTAAATCAATTTTCCGTTTTCGATTCCCGGCCTTAATTTGTTTTTCGCGAGAAAAAGCAGATTCCAAATCATCAAAAACTTCATAGTATCCTAATTTGTCAACGCCATATTTTTTTGTAAATCCGGCAACATTTTTTTGTTTGTGTTCATAAATACGCCGTATTAAATCTGTTGTTGCTCCGGCATAAAGTGTTCCGTTTTTTCTGTTAAACAATATATAAAAATAAGCAGGCATAAAAAAATAACTCCTTTAAGTTAAGGATAATATGAGGTTATAACGTTTTCAATAATTTCTGAAATGCAATAGACGAATGGACTGCTTCACACTTCGTGTTCGCAGTTTCGGGTTTTTTCTTTCATATACTTATCGAAATCGCGAACGAAGTGACGCGATCCACCGATCCGTACCTGCAAAAGCGGAATCTGTTGATCGGTTCGATAATGGACTGCTTCACACTTCGTGTTCGCAGTTTCGATTATTTTTCATTTTCGAAATTGCGAGGCCGAAGGCCACGGCAATCCATTCTGCGTCTTCCGATACAGAGGACTGCTTCACACTTCATGTTCACCGTTTCGGGTTTTTTCTTCTTAAAAAAATAAAGGCGGAGAAGACTCCGCCTTTATCCTTTTTAAGAATCCTGCTCTTCGGGATTAAAACAACTGCAACACGCTCTGAGCCGCCTGTGACGCCATGGACAAAGAATTGACGCCCAGCTGCTGACGTGTCTGAAGAGCCAGCATATTTGCCGCTTCTTCGTTCATGTCGGCCAGCGTCAGTTTGTCCGCGCCTGTCTGCAGGTTGTTGATCATGTTTTCCGTAAAGTCTTCACGGATCTGAACCGTTGACAGGTTCTGACCGAATTCGGAAGCCTGTGCACGCAGCAAAGACGTCGCTTTAGTGATTTGATCCAAAGATTTGTCAATGTTTGCGTTGTCTTTCCATTCGGCTTCGGACGCCGTAAAGCCCAGACCTGTGGAGTTGAAGGTAACGCCTTTCAATTCCAGCGTGCTGGTACGGGATTCATTGAACACAACCGTCAAATCGTCGCCGTTCAGCAGGTTAATGCCTTTGTAGGACGTATCCTGAACCAACTGGTCGATTTGATCAAGAACGCCGTCGAACTGTTCGGCATATTTAGCGCGTTCGTTTGACCCGTTCGTCGCGGAAACAACGTTGCCGCCCAACAAACTTCTGATGAAGTTGCCGTCGCCGCTGTCAGCCAGAACCATATCATCGCCCTGTTCGCCCGAAATGACCATGTGGCCTTTAGAGTCGAAATCAGCAGAGATACCTTCCAGAGCGTCAACCGCCTGGCGGAACTGTTCAACCGTCATGCCTTCGGTAATGGTTACGGTATAACCTTCGTCAAAACCGAAAACTTTGTTAAAGTTGGTTGATATTTTTGCATCGCCTTCGGTTACAGCAGCATTAGCCGTAATCGCTGCTGCGTCATCACCACCGGAAAGAACACCGTTGGTAACAGCAACTGTCGGCTTGGTTCCGGTATTATTGCTGTTATAGATTTCCAGTGTCGTTCCGTTTTCGTTAACCTGCGCCACGATGCCTTCCGACCCCAATGTGGAGTTGATTTTTTCAACAACGGCTTTCAACGTCGTTGCGCCCGTATCGCCACCGGCGACCAAAGCCCCCGTTGTCGGATCAATGAATTCGCTGATGTCAACTTTTTGAACCTGGCCGTTAACAGTGATGTCGATAGACGCCCCCGTAACGGACGTATTGTTCGTATTGGGTCCGGCGGCGAATTTTGCCGTTGTTGCCGTTGCAATCGTCGCAGCTGTCGCCGTTTTACCGGAATCGAAATCAGCGGTTGAACGAATGACCAAAGAAGAGTTATCCAACGTATTAAACGTCAGTTTACCTTCTTTGACTTCGGCATTCAAAACCTTACGGCCGACCGTATAGACGACTTCGCTCATGAAATCTTCCAACGTTGTGTCGATACCGAAAGACTGCTTTGTTACGCCGGTTGTTTCATCAACAGTTGCATCCGTAATGCCGGAAGCAGCCGCCGTAAACGTAAATTCATACGTTTTATCGCCGACGATCATTTCGACAACGCCGTCTTCGGCAATGCCGATTTGTTCCAGCGTCTGATCGGCGGAAACGTTTGACGTTCCTTCCATCGTTGTTGATTCGCCCAAACGGATCGTAAAGTTATCCCCGGCGGCGGCATTAGCAACCATATCTGTTAACAGATCGGTTTTTGCGGTGGCGGAATTAAACGTAACGTTTTCGGAAACGGCTTTGGACGCGACGTTAGCGGTATCGCGAGCACTGTTCGCAATGGATTTTGCCTGTTCGACGAACTCTTGCAGAGTCGTAATGCCTTCATCGGCGACTTCCAATGTCGAAATCGCCTGACCGATGCTGTCCAGCAAAGTGGACAGGTCGTCTGCACGCGAATTCAACGATTGTGCCGTAAAGTACGAAGACGGATTGTCCATCGCGCTGTTGACTTTATAACAAACGTGTTGATGTAAAAACGGCGTTGTTTGGTCAAGGATCTTCTTTAATTTAGTTTAAAATTTTTTATTTTGACATTTTTTTTGACGTTTCATATTTGAACGGAAAACATTTTTTTGACGGCTTCGTTAACACTTTGCCGGCGAATTTTATCGTTCAGCCGGGCATAAATTTGCGTGCATCGCGTTGATGAATGTCCCAGAACGCCCGCGATAATATGCAAACTGGTGCCGTTAATCGCCATCCAGCTGGCCAAAGTCCGCCGCAGGTCATGTAAGTGCAGATCTGAAATTTCCGCCCGTTTCAGGATACGGTTTAAAGTTCTGCGGTGATCCATTAAATGGCCGCTGGCGGATTTTGTGCTGGGGAAAACCCATTCGGACAGGCGCGGAATGGTTTTTAACAGCGCAACGGCCTGATCCGGCAGACAAACGATCAGCGGTCGTCCGTTTTTTGTTTTGGGGATTGTCCATGTGCCGACATGAAAATCGATTTGTTCCCATTTCATGGATCGGATATTATCCCGTCTGACGCCGGTCAAAAGAGCAATCCAGATCATGCTTTTAAATAAAGATTCCGGTTCCTGATCCATGGCCGAAAAGAAACGTTTTAATTCTTCGCCGTTTAAGAATCTGTCGCGTTGATATTCTTTGTTGCGTTTAACATACGAAGCCGGATTATCAGCTCTCCAGCCCCATTCCCGGGCTTTGGAAAACAAGGCGCTGATTTTTGCCAAAATCCGATTTGCCCGGCACGGTCCGTTATTGATTGTTATTTTCTGATGCAGCAGAACAATGTCGTTTCGGGAAATATCCGTAATCCGACGCATGAACCAAGGGGACAGAAAGGTATGAAAATCTTTCAGATCTTCTTTCCATGTCAGCTTTTCATGAACGGCGAATTCGGCAATATATTTGTTGCACAATTCTTTTAAACAATGATTTTGATTTTCGCCGTGCGGCGTTTTTTCCAGTTCGCAACGCAAATTTGCCGCTTGGCGGCGCAGTTCGGCCAAAGAAAATCCGGATTTTTCCGCAGCGATTTTAAACCGATAGGCTTTTTTATCAATCGTCTGTCGGAAATAAAAAGTTTTTGTGCCGTTTCGCGTAATCAGCAATTTCAGCGCTTTTTCTTCGGTATCGGCGTATTCTGCGTATCCTTTTGCGGGTACGGGCAACACGGAAAGGGCTTTTTTTGTAAAACGTAATTTTTTCATAAAACACTCCTGAATTTTTGACGTTTTTTTGACGTTCGAAGTGTAACGAAACGGTCATAAAAAAATCCCGATTTTACGAAATCGACTCTGGAAAAAAGATAAAATCTTTAAAAATCAGAGGGTTCGGAATGGGCAAAATTTGCCTATTGAACCAATGAAAAAGTTATGTTAGCTTTTTAACAATGGAGTTTACATAACGGCCGAAGCGCCGTTTCCAGAAACCGGCCCGCAAGGGTCAATCCCTTTAAGGGCTGTATTTAATCCAAGAAAAGGAGAAATCTCATGTCTACAGATAGAATTGCTCTTACATCGTCGATGCGTTCCAACCTGCTGAGCTTGAAAAACACGCAGGATTTGCTGGATAAGACGCAAGATCGTTTGTCCACCGGTTATAAAGTCAACAGCGCGATGGACAATCCGTCTTCGTACTTTACGGCACAATCGTTGAATTCGCGTGCAGACGACCTGTCCACTTTGCTGGACAGCATCGGTCAGGCGATTTCGACATTGGAAGTCGCCGATGAAGGCATTACGACTCTGCAAGAGTTCGTCGAACAGGCAAAATCCATTGCGAACAGTGCTCGCGATACCGCTAACGTCGCGTCCAAAGCCGTTTCCGAAAACGTTACGTTTAATTCCGCCACCGCAAAAACAGATCTGTTAACAGATATGGTTGCTAATGCCGAAGACGGCGACAGCTTCACAATCCGTCTGGGCGAATCAACAACGATGGAAGGAACTTCTAACGTTTCCGCCGATCAGACAATGGCTGAAATCGGCATTGCCGAGGACGGTGTCGTTCAAATGATCGTTGGCGACAAAACGTATGAATTTACGTTTACAGCTGCAAAAAGCGGTATTTCAGATGCAACGCTTGACGAAACAACGGGTGTTACCAGCCAGTCGTTCGGTATCGACACAACGTTGGAAGATTTCATGAGTGAAGTCGTCTATACGGTCGGTCGAAACGTATTGAATGCCGAAGTCGTTGAAGGGAAACTGACGTTTAACACGTTGGATAACTCTTCTTTGGTCATTCGTTCAACCGCTGATTTCGATTCCGGTAAAACGGCAACAGCCGCAACGATTGATACCGATACGGCAATTTTTGCCACCGGTAAAGATGATAATACATCTGTAACAGGTGTTTCCATTGATATTACCGTTGCCGGACAGATCCAAAAAGTCGATATCAGTGAATATATTAATCCGACAACAGGAAAAGTCACATCAGCAGCAAATGTCGCTGAAAAGATCAATAATACGTTAGGATCGCAAGGCATTGTCGCTCAAGTCAACGGTACATCACTGGAAATCTATAGTGAAAACAACACGGCAGCCGCTCCGACTGTCAAGGTTACGACCGGAACCGGTTCCGGCGGAGCCGGCACTGGAACAGATTATACGGCAGCAAATACAACGCCGGGAACATCAGATGCAGCAAAGGTTTCGACCAACTTCAACAAAGTCTTTGGCTTTGATGAAGGGTTTTCCGTCACGATCAGCGAAGATATGACGGTTGAAGAATTCCGTCAGGCTGTTGACGGGTTGGAAGGCATCTCTGCTGATTTCGATTCCAAAGGACACTTGGTTATTTCCGGTGAACAAGGCGATGATATGGTTCTGGCTGACAGCGGCGACGGCAACTTCATCAGAAGTTTGTTGGGCGGCAACGTTGTTTCCGC
>CALYBD010000041.1 GCA_944393745.1 uncultured Alphaproteobacteria bacterium
TCGAGGTTTTATTTCCATTTCGTGCGATCCGGTCAGGCCATGTTTAAAAGGCTGTTTGAAGCCCTGGGCCGTTGATTAAATCGTCTCCTATAAAAAAGCCGCCCTTTCGGACGGCTTTTTCTTTAAGAAAGGTTTACTTATTTCAGCAACATCTTAAAGTCAACAACGACAGCGCGATCCTTCGTAACCAAAACGGGATTGCCGTCAATCGATTTGATTTCGGGGATTTCCAAAACCAGTTGCTGAACTTTCTTCAGCGTTTCGGCCAAAGGTCCGACAGCTTTCGGTTCTTCGCCGCGCACACCGTTCAAAATCGTGCCGATTTTCGTTTCTTTGATCATCGCGTCAAAATCGTCCGCCGGCAGAATGCGCATTGTCGTATCGCGCATGACTTCGGTATAAATACCGCCAGTCCCGAAAATCATCACGCGGCCAAAGTTTTTATCCGTATTAACGCCGATAATGGTTTCAGAGGCTTTAACAATCATTTCCTGAATCAAAACACTGGCGTTTTTCAACTGGAACTTCGCAATTGTCGCGGTCAGTTCATCAAAAGCGGCATTAAACTTGGCTTCGTCATCAATGTTCAGATAGATGCCCTTCATTTCCGTTTTATGCAAAGCGTCCGGCGCCGACAGTTTTAACACCACCGGAGCAGGGAAGAGCTTTTTGCAAAACGCCAAAGCTTCGGCTTTGTCCGTAAAGTTGCCGCACTTCGGATAATCAATACCGTAATGATCCATAATCTTGTTCATTGTGGACTGCGGCAGGGAAGCCAAACCGTCGGCAACGGCTTTTTTAACATCTTCACGAATTTCTGCCGGAACTTCTTTGAGTTCGACTTTAACGTCTTTCATGCCTTTGAACGCCATCTGCGCTTTCATCAATCCCAACAGTCTGATGCAGTCCGTCGGATAATCGTATGTCAGCACGTTTGCGGCTTTGAGCATATTGACGGCTTCACGAACACGCTGACCGCCGATGAAAGAACAAAAGATGTTAACGTTTTTGTATTCTTTTGCCAGCTTGATGACTTCTTCGGCCGTTTCTTTCGGTTCCGTGGACATCTGCGGCGTCAGCAGAACAATAATGTTTTTATATTCGCCGGATTCACACAAAACGCGCAAAGCCTTTTCGTAACGATCCGCCTTTGCATCGCCGACAACGTCGATCGGGTTGCCGACCGAAGCTTCCGGCGTTAAAACGGCGCGCAGTTTTTCAATTGTCTTTTCACTGGGGCGCGCCAGATCCAAATGAGCGTCTTCGCACAAATCGGAAGACAAAACACCGACACCGCCGGCATTTGTCAAAATACCGACAGAACCGGAAAAGTCCGTGTGGTTGACGTGCTGCAACAATTCCAAAGCACCGAACAATTCACGTGTCGTATAGACCTGAATCGCACCGCTGCGCTGCAAAGCAATTTCCAAAACACGATAATTCGGCGCCAACGACCCTGTATGAGACAAGCTGGCCGCCTGCGCTTTGCTGGATTTGCCCGGTTCCATGATAACGCACGGTTTTGTTTTGCTGACTTCTTTTAAAACACGCAGGAATTCCTGTCCTTTTTTCAGCCCTTCCAGATAAAAAACAAAAGCTTTTGTGTTCGGATCATGCTGAATAAATTCCAACAAAGACGCTTCATTTAAATCGGCCTTGTTGCCAATAGAAATAAAGTGGGAAAAACCAATGCCTTTTTCTTCCGCCCAATCCAAAATCGCACTGCAGTAAGCACCGGATTGAGAAATAAAGGCCACATTCCCCTGCAAAGGAAAACACGGCGCAAAACTGGCGTTTAATTTATCAAACGTTGAAATATGTCCCAAACAGTTCGGCCCCAAAAGATTAATGCCGGCGTCCAAACATTTTTTGGCAATCGTTAATTCCAGTTCTTTGTTTCCGGCTTCACCGAAACCGGCCGTAATAATGCTGACGTTTTTGGCTCCGTTGGCAACGGCATCGTCAACGGCCGCTTCGCAAAAACGCGCCGGCACCAGCAAAACAACCAGATCAACGGGTTCGGGAATGTCGCGTACAGAAGCAAAACATTTTTTGCCCTTTAATTCCTGACCGGCCAGCTTCGGATTAACACCGTACAGGTTCCCTGAAAAACCGGCTTCTATCAAATTTTTGAATACAACGGCTCCCAGTTTCGATTCATCGGCGGACACCCCAACGACCGCAACGGAACGCGGATTGAAAAACGTACTTAAAGACATTATTTTCCCTTTCAAAAACTTTAAGTGTAGACTGTTTTGTAATATGAAATGGTTATCCCGAAAAAGTCAAGGCAATTTTACGGTTTTTTATAAAGATCCGGATACCCGTAAAACGTATCCGAAAAAGACCGGATTCATTGTTCGCCGCTTTGTTTGACATATTGAAAAAAGGTTGATCTTTTAGATTAAAAATATATTGTAATTTATTGAATTATAATATATAAAATCTTTTTTGGTTCAAAAAAGAAAGAAAAGCTTTTTTTTCGAATGTATTCGGTGTAAAAAAGGAAAGCTCTGTAATTAATTAGGATATGAAAATGGCTGGAAGCGTTAATAAAGTAATTCTGATCGGAAATGTCGGCAGAGATCCTGAAATCCGTCAATCCGCAGACGGCAGAAAGATCGTTAATCTGTCGGTTGCGACTTCTGATACGTGGAAAGATAAATCCGGTGAACGTCAGGAAAAAACGGAATGGCATCGTGTCGTCATCTTTAACCAGGGATTGGCCGATATAGCCGAACGGTATGTCAAAAAAGGAACAAAACTGTATGTCGAAGGTTCCTTGCAAACGCGCAAATGGACGGACAGCAACGGTATTGAAAAATATACAACCGAAGTCGTTTTGGGCAATTTCAGAGGAGAAATGGCTTTACTGGACAGTAAAAACACGTCTTCTTCGGATACGGTGTTCGGCGGGGCTGCCGGGTTTGACGCGTCTTCCGGTGCCGCCGGTTGGGATTCCGATTCAAAAACGGCTGAAAACACTGCCTTTGATGACGAAATTCCTTTCTAAGACAAAAAAAAATTATCATTGCTGAAATAAAACAGGACTGAAGCTGTGGAAAATACTGTAAAGGATTCTTCAACCGTTGTTGTCGGTATTGAAGAAGAAATGAAACGTTCTTATCTGGATTATGCGATGAGCGTAATCGTTTCTCGCGCCTTGCCGGACGTCCGGGACGGGTTAAAGCCCGTTCATCGCCGGATTTTGTATTCCATGCATGAAAGCGGGTACGATTACAACAAGCCGTTCAGAAAATCCGCGCGTATCGTCGGTGACGTTATGGGTAAATATCACCCGCACGGCGATGCCGCCATTTATGATGCCATGGTGCGTATGGCGCAAGACTTTTCGATGAGCGTTCCGCTGATCTCCTCGCAGGGGAATTTCGGTTCCATTGACGGCGATCCTCCTGCCGCGATGCGTTATACGGAAGCCCGTCTGGCCTTGTCCGCTCACAACTTGTTGGATGACATTGATAAAGACACAGTGGATTTCACCCCGAACTATGACGAAACGGTGATGGAACCGTCTGTTCTGCCCGCACGTTTCCCGAACATTTTGGTAAACGGTGCAGGCGGTATTGCCGTCGGCATGGCCACAAACATTCCTCCGCATAATCTGGGCGAAGTCGTTGATGCTTCAATCGCTTATGTAGACAATCCCGATATTTCCGATGAAGAACTGTTGCAAATTGTTCCGGGACCGGATTTCCCAACCGGAGGCATAATTTTGGGGCGTTCCGGATCCCGTTCGACGGAATTGACGGGCAGGGGATCCATTGTGATGCGCGCCAAAACGCACATTGAGGAAATCCGAAAAGACCGCTGGGCAATCATCGTTACGGAAATACCCTATCAGGTTAATAAAGCCGCCATGATTTCGCGTATTGCGGAATTGGTGCGCGAAAAAACGATTGAAGGCATTGCCGATATTCGTGACGAATCAGATCGTCAGGGGATCCGTGTCGTTATTGAAATCAAGCGCGATTTTCACCCCGAAATCATTTTAAATCAGCTGTTCCGCTATACCTCTTTGCAGACCAGTTTCGGTTCAAACATGATTGCATTAAATGCCGGTCGTCCTCAGCTGATGAATTTAAAGGCAATGATTGCGGCTTTTATTGCTTTCCGCGAAGAAGTCATTCGCCGCAGAACGATTTATGAGCTGGGTAAAGCCCGTGACCGGGCGCATTTGTTGGTCGGTCTGGCCATTGCCGTTGAAAATCTGGATCCCGTGATCGAACTGATCCGCAACGCGCCGAACAGACCCGCCGCCAAAGACGGATTAATGGGGCGTACCTGGAATGCACAGGAAATCGTACCGTTGATTGATCTGATAGACGATCCGGAATACGAAGCCGTAGACGGTATGTGCAAGCTGTCCGAAAAACAGGCAGACGCTATTTTGGATCTGCGTTTACACCGTTTAACCGGCTTGGAACGTGAAAAAATCCATAACGAATTGCGTGAGTTGGGCGGTATTATTAAAGAGCTTCTGTCCGTTTTGGCGTCCCGCGAAAAGCTGTACGCTATTATGCGTGAAGAATTGGTCGCCGTAAAAGCCGAATTTTCGACACCGCGCAGAACAGCCATAGAAGACGTTGAATTCGAACACGATATCGAAGATTTGATCCAGCGCGAAGATATGGTCGTAACAGTGACTAATACCGGTTACATCAAACGCGTTCCGTTATCTGCTTATCGGGCGCAAAAGCGCGGCGGAAAAGGCCGGACGGGCATGAATACGCACGAAGAGGATTATATTACGAATCTGTTCGTTGCCAGTACGCATACGCCTGTTTTATTCTTTTCCAATGCCGGTCTGGTTTATAAGATGAAGGTGTATCGCCTGCCTGTCGGATCGCCGCAGTCAACGGGGAAAGCCTTAATTAATCTGCTGCCGTTAAAACAGGACGAACGTATTACAACGATTATGCAGCTGCCGGAAAACGAAGAGGAATGCGAAAACCTTGACGTTATGTTTGCGACCCGTTCCGGGAACGTGCGGCGCAACAAGCTGTCGGATTTTGTCGATGTAAAGGCAAACGGCAAAATCGCCATGAAGCTGGATCCGGGTGACACATTGATTGATGTAAAAATCTGCACGGACAATCAGGACGTCTTGTTGGCGGCCAAAGCAGGGAAGTCAATTCGTTTCCCCGTATCGGAAGTTCGTGTCTTTTCGGGCAGAACGTCCACCGGCGTGCGCGGCATTCGTCTGGGCAAAGGAGATGAAGTCATCTCGATGTCTGTTTTGCATCATACCGAAGCCGATATGGAAAAACGGTATGCTTATCTGAAAATGGCCAAAGCTCTGCGCCGTTCGGACGATGAAGAGGTCCCAGACGATATTGAAGCGTCTACAACACTGACTTTATCCGAAGAAGAGTTCCGAAAAATGCAGGCGGAAGAAGAATTTATTCTGACCGTAACGGACAGCGGCTACGGCAAAAGGACTTCTGCGTATGAATACAGGATTACCGGCCGCGGCGGGCAGGGGGTAACAAATATTGACAACACAAAGCGCAAAGACAGTGTTGTTGCTTCTTTCCCTGTTACCGATACGGCTCATGTCATGCTGGTAACCGATGCGGGCAAGCTGATTCGTATGCCGGTTAAAGATATCCGTATCGCCGGACGAAATACAATGGGCGTGATTATGTTCCGTCTTAATGAGGCTGAACAGGTTGTTTCCGCTACGTGTATCGAAGATTACGAAGATGAAAACGATCCGGAAGAAAATGCCGAAAACGCCGATAATGCCGAACTTCCCGCTGAAAAAACAGGAGAAGATAATGTCTGAACGCATTGGTGTTTATCCCGGAACGTTTGACCCGATTACATACGGTCATCTGAACCTGGTAGAACGGGCCGCCGCTTTGACAGATCGGCTGATTATCGGTGTTGCCGTCAACCAGAACAAAAACTCTTTGTTCAGCATTGATGATCGTATTGAAATGACCAAAAATGCCATTAAAAAGTATCAAAAAAATCATGTTATTGAGGTCAAGCCTCTGGTTGATACGTTGTTGGTTAATTTTGCCAAAGAAAACAATGCGCAGATTATTTTCCGCGGTTTGCGCGCCGTTTCGGATTTTGAATATGAATTTAAAATGTGCGCAATGAATCGCCGTTTAAATGAAAACATCGAAACGGTTTTTTTGATGGCTTCCGAAAAACATCAATTTGTTTCATCTGTATTTGCCAAAGAAATCTGCAAATTAGGCGGAGATATTTCCAGTATGGTATCACCTGAAATCGCAGAAAAACTGATCGCCCGCTATAAAGAACTGGGGGAAATAAAATGAGTGATAAAGACAAAAATATCCTGCTGCTGGAATTAAAAGACGGTACGGTTGAAATTCAGATGCGTCCCGATCTGGCGCCGAAACACGTTGCCAGAATAAAAGAACTGGTGCGGCAGGGCTTTTATAACGGTTTAAAGTTTCATCGCGTTATTGAAGGCTTTATGGCGCAGACGGGTTGCCCGGACGGTTCCGGCGTTGGCGGCAGCGGTCAGCTGTTGCGGGCGGAATTTTCGAACGAACCGCATGTCCGCGGCACTTGTTCCATGGCCAGAACAATGGATATTCACAGCGCGGACAGCCAGTTTTTTATTTGTTATGATGATTGTCCGTGGCTGGATAAACAGTATACGGTTTGGGGACAAGTCATTAAAGGTATGGAATTCGTCGATAAAATAAAAAAAGGAACCGGCGATAACGGTACCGTCAAAGATCCGGATTGCATTATTTCCATGAAACTGGCGGATTAACACAGAAATAAACGTTTATTCAATAACACCGTATCTGCGGATTATAACAATACCGGTCAGCAGGTGTTTCGTCTTGACGCAGTTGAAAGACGTGCCCTACCAGATTTAAAGTAATTTATCCGCAGCAAAGCCTGATAAGTCGAGCTCATTGATTGCAGAGATGATTGATGTGCTCAAAAGCGAAAATTTCCGAATCGACGGCGATTTTTTTCAGAAGAAAAAATCCTTTTTTTCCCGATCCTTTGGTGTTTGCAGAAGATTTTTTGAGCATTTTTCTGCAATAATCAGACTTGCTTATAACTGAGTTGAAAAATTTTCAAATCAGAAAAGTTCAGATTTGTTTAATCTGACGACAATTCTCGATGATAAAAATCCTGAAAAAGAGCAGGGGAATTTTTTCAGGGCGCAGAAGTACACAAGACAGGCATTTTTGAATTTTGCGACCTGAAAACGCGGATTTGAGTTTCAAGCGATCCGCCGTGACATTTTCTTTAAAGATCTTATTGAAAAACAAACAAAATATTTCACCGCAAAGTCCGTTAATAACAAAAACAACAATAGTCGCATAAGACCGTTTGACAAAGCTGTTTAAAATTTTAGGGGACAAGCCGGAAACTTATTTTAATTCAAGATGTTAGTCTGAAAATTACTTCTGGCTCTTCATACAATTGTCGCATAATAACTATTATGTTAAAAAAGATGCGGTAAAAAAGGTATAACGTTTTGTTAGGCTGTTTTTGAAAAAATATTAAGTATCAATATGTTGTGTTGATTTTCTTTGGGCTAAAAAAAATCATCTTCGTTTTTTAAGACCGAAGATGATTTTTAAACACGCAAACGATAGAAAGTTAATCCACTTCAAATTCCATTCCGTCATACCCCGGTTCAACGCCTTTGGGTAAAGACGACAGCAAGGAGTCATAATCCAGATTAACAGACATATGCGTTAAAATTGTTCGCCGGGGTTTTAAAATATCCACCCATTCCAAAACGCGACCTACCGAAGCATGACTTGGGTGATCCTGCAAAGATAAACAACCGACCACCCAAGTATCAATACCTTTCAAAACAGATAAAGCTGAATCATATAAATGAACGACATCGGTCGAATAGCCGAAATTGTTAATTCTGAAACCAAGACTTGTTGTCCATTCATGATCCTGTGTAAAAGGAATAATCTTCAGATCTTTGATATAAAACGGTTCTCCCGGTTTAATCAGATTTGGTTCCAGCCACGGGTGAAAAAACGGTTCTTTTTCAACATTTATCGGGCAAAAAGCATATCCGAAGCGGTCTTTTAAAAGGCTTAACGTCGTTGCATTTGCATAAACGGGAATGCCTTTTTGCATGGCACGGTTGACTTCGCGCAAATCATCAATGCCATGCGTGTGATCCGCGTGTTCATGCGTATACAAAACAGCCGTCAACGATTTAATTTGAGCCGATAATAACTGTTCCCGCAAATCCGGGCCCGTATCAAACAGCAAGTTTGATTTGTCATGCTGCAACAGCAAAGACGTTCTTAATCGGCGATTTTTGGGATTGTTGGGATTGCATTTTCCCCAACCTCTGCTGATCATGGGAACACCGCCGGCAGCGCCGCAGCCTAAAATTCTGATTTTCATATCAAGCCGCCTTTGAGAATAAAGTAAAAAAGTTTTGAGTTGTTTGATCGCGCAGCTGATCCGTGCTGACTTTTTTTAAGTCGGCCAAAACTTCTGCCGTTTTAATCATAAACGCCGGTTCATTTCTGCGTCCTCTGAACGGAACGGGTGCCAAAAACGGCGCATCTGTTTCGATCAGCAAACGATCCATCGGAATATCTTTAAAAATATCGCGCAGTTCTTCGGCAGATTTAAACGTGATAATGCCGGAAGCCGAAACATAAAATCCGATATCCAATCCGACTTGCGCCAATTCCCGATGTGATGAAAAGCAATGCAAAACCCCTCGCAGATCAGAAGAAGTCTCTTCTTGCAGTAAGGAAATTGTATCCTCTTCTGCCTCACGGGAATGAATAATAATCGGCAACCCTGTCTGCTTGGCCGCTTTTAACTGCAGTCTGAATAATTCTTTTTGAGCCTCACGCGTTTCCTTTGTGCCATAATGATAATCCAATCCCGCTTCTCCGATTGCGATTATTTTGGGGTCTTTGGCGGCTTTATTTATATTCTCCCGAATAAACAAGAAGTTATCGCCCTGCTCTGTCGCGTATTCCGGGTGAACACCGACAGAGGCAAAAACATGGTCGTACCGACGGGTTAAGGCAATTAAATCAGGCAGTTCTTCCAGTTTTGTGCCGACACTGAGAAAACGCTTTATCCCCAGCTTTTCCGCATCTTCAATGATTTTATTCTGTTCTGCCTGATAGTCGGGAAAATTCAAATGGCAATGACTGTCAACGAAAAACATCTATCCGGCCTCTCTTTGCAGGGTCAAAAAAGCATTAACAAAGACCTGTTTTTGATCCAAATCGATATCTGAAAAGGCACAACGCAGTTCGTCTGTTAAATCCATCAGTTTTAAAATAGGGATTGTGTTCTGCAAACGCTGCCGAAACAAGCTTTCCCCTGAAAAAATTTCTTCTTTTTTTTCTGTTTCGGCCGAAATACAGACATCTGCCAGCCACTGAATTAATAAAGACTGGGCCATCTTTAGTACCTCTTTATCTTTTAAGGTCTTTTCAACAAAATCATATATTTTGGTGACCCGCATTTCCGGAAAATCGGCAAACAAAGACAACATCTGTTTAAAGACCGACACACCGCCCTGCTCTGCCAAAGTCAAAGCTTTTCCCGGACTCCCCTCGGCCAACAAGGCCAAAGAACGGCTGTCTTCTTCGGAGAGCTGTTCGCTTTTTAATTTAAAAATATCGAACAACTGATTGTTTTTTAATGGTTTTAAAGATAACTTTCTGCATCTTGAACGAATTGTCGGCAGTAATTTTCCCGGAACATGACTGATCAGAATAATCAATGTGTTATTCGGCGGTTCTTCCAAAGATTTCAGCAAAGCATTGGCCGCATTTGAATTCATTTCATCAGCCGAATCAATAATTAAAATCCGCCAACCGTTGGCGCCGGCCGTTAAATGTAAAAATGACTCGGCTTCCCGAATATCGGCGACTCTGATTTCATCAAAGCGTTTGCGTTTTTTTTCCGTTTCAGGATCCAGCTGTTTTCCTGCGTCTATCAAAGCCTGCCGGCTTTTTAATTCTTCTTCTTTTAAACCGCATTCAATAATTTTCAGCCCGGGATTTGTTCTTTGAGAAACGGATTTAAAAACCGGGTGCGTTTCTGGAATAAAAAGTGATGTCGGCTGATCCGTGAGACCGAATAAATTGCTCTGTTCAGTCTCCGCCGGCTGAGCCAAAACAAATCTGGCCAAGCGATAGGCCAAAGTTGCTTTACCGATCCCCCGTGGTCCGCAAAACAGCCAAGAACCGGATAAATGTCCGTTATTCCATAAATCCAGCAGTATTCTTTGAGCATCGTCATGGCCGAACAAATCAGTCTGTTCTTCAGGCGGTATTGCGCAAAAATCATTCATTCGGATCAGCTTTCAACAAGCGTTTTTGAACAACGGCAGCAATTTGCGCATGAATTTTTTCTGCCGTATCGGCTGCATTAATAACAACGCAACGCTGAGGGGCTTTTTTTTCGATTTCCAAAAAAGCCCGACGCAAATTGCGATGAAAATCCAGTCCCATTTTTTCATATCGATTGGTATCAACGTCGCGTTTTAAAGCACGTTCAACGCCCAATTCGACAGGCAGATCCAAAATAAGTGTCAAATCCGGTTTAAACGGGCCGACAACAATCTGATATAACTGTTCAACGGTCTGCGGTCCGACGCCTTTTTCCGCATAACCGAATCCCTGATAAGCCATTGTTGAATCAGCAAAGCGATCACAAATAACCGTTTTTCCTTCTTTTAATGCCGGCCAGACAACATTAACCAGATGATCCCGTCGGGCAGCAAACATTAATAAAGTCTCGGTCATGACGTCCCAGCGTCCGACTTCTCCTTTGACGACCAGATTTCTGATTTCTTCGGCGCCGGCAGAACCGCCGGGTTCGCGTGTTAAAAGGCAAGAGATCCCTTTTTTTTCCAAAAAATCAGCCAACAAACGCGCCTGTGTTGATTTGCCGGTTCCTTCTCCGCCTTCAAAGGTAATGAAAAAATTTTCTTTCACGCGATTATTCCTGATTAATATTTTGGAACAAAAAATATTTGAACAGTTCTTTTATCCGTCCGAAATATCCCAGGCGTTTTACGTCATTTGCCGCGTACAAATCAACGGATTTTGCTTCCTGATTCGGAATTTCCAACGTCAAAGAAGCTATTTTCTGTCCTTTTTTGACAGGCACGCTCAAAGGAGCTTCGTAAACAACTTTTGCATTGACATTTTTTTGCTGTCCTTTTTGCAAAGTCACAACCAAATCCTGTGCGGGAACAGCAGCAACAGAGTGTTGTTCCCCTAACCAAACGGGAACATCAACAACTTTTACGTCCTTTTTCAAAACGGGATAATTATCAAATTCTCTGAAGCCCCATAACATTAATTTCAAGGCTTCTTCACTGCGTTCTTTCATGGTTTTCAAACCGTTGATTACCATGATAATTCGCCGCCCGCTTCTCTTGGCGGAACCGACAAGACCATGACCGGACACGGACGTATGTCCGGTTTTAATCCCATCAGCCGTCCCCGGCATTAAAAACAATAACGGATTACGATTTTCCTGTTTAATGCCGTTATAGGTAAATTCTTTTTCCGAATAGATGGTGTAATATTCCGGAAATTCCCGAATGATCCGAGCGGACAAAACGGCCAGATCTTTCGGTGACATATAATGATTCGGATCAGGCCAGCCGGTTGAATTGGCCAGATGTGTATTGGTCAATCCTAATTCTGCTGCTTTTTTATTTGCCTGATCAACGAATTCCGCCTCTGAACCGGAAATGTTTTCGGCAGCTGTAATGCAGGCATCGTTTCCGGACTGAACAATAATACCGCGCAACAAATCACTTAATTTAACTTTATCGCCGATATTTAAAAACATGGTCGAGCTGCCCGTCTTGGCGCCCCCTTTACGCCAAGCATTTTCACTGACAATGAACTCATCGTCCAAAGACAAAGCCCCGTTTTTTAACCGTTCAAAAATCATATATGCCGTCATCAGCTTGCTCATTGAAGCCGGCGGCATTTTTTCATCTGCTTTTTTTTCAAAGAAAAAAGTTCCTGTGTCAAAATCCATTAAAACAGCATTTTTTGCTTTTGTCTCAATGGCTTGAACAGGAAAAGAAAAACTTCCGAGAACAAAAGCGGTTAAAAATACAAAAGAGGCATATTTTTTCATTATCGGATCCTTGTTAAAAAGCGCTGTCCAATCGTTTTCCGGCCGAAACAGTTCCTTTTTCTTCGACCAGACGGGCATCGGAGAGTCCTCCTGCCGTTACTTTATCCATCATTTCCAAAGCTTTTTTTGCACTTTCCGGCCCCAATCGGACACGATACAGTGTTTTTGCATTAACAGTGACCGGCAAAATCAATGCCGGGCCGTATGAAGAAACTCTGTCACGCATTCTTTGTGCATTTTCCAGATTGCCGAAAGCGCCGACCTGCACGTAATAACCGGGCGCAACGACGGCCGACATCTTAGCCGGTACCGAATCTTTTTTCGGTGCAGATTTAACGGCAGGTGCGGTTTTTGAAGGCTGAACAGCCGTTTGTGCCGAAGCATTAACTGTTTTTTTTGCCTGCGCCTGAGGCAAATCTTCGTCCCAGTCATTATATTTCGGTCCTGTTTTTTCAGCCGATGCGGCAATCAACGGCATACCGGCGCCGACAGCTGCCGGCGGCTGATTTGCCAGGCGCGGATAATTCGGCGAATATCCCAGATTTTGCGGCTTTGCGATCGGTTGTTCCTGTACAGCGTATTCCGTTGCTCCCAAAGAAGCCGCCGAAGCACTGTTCGCAGCAGAGGAAGAAGTTCCGCCTGCCGCTGCCAGCAACTCTTCTTTTAATTTTTTACTTTCTTCAGGCATAATTTCAACCTGAACCTGTGTTGTCCCCTGATCCTTGAACCCCAACAGCTGAGCTGCACGCATGGAAACATCTATAACACGATTGTTCACAAACGGCCCGCGATCATTAACGCGTAAAACCAAAGACCGACCGTTTTGCAAGTTCGTTACGCGTACAACACTGGGCAAAGGCAAAGTTCTGTGAGCCGCCGTCAATCCGTGCATATCATACAATTCGCCGTTTGCCGTAATGCCATTATGAAAATCCGGCCCGTACCAAGACGAAATTCCGATTTCTTTGTAGGTATAATCTTCTTTCGGATAATACCACAGGCCGTCAACCTGATACGGATTGCCGATTTTATAATATCCGGCCGAACCGGCAGAACCGGTTGCCGCGGTTGAAGTCGGTTTCGGCGCGCCGGTCACCGCAGAGGAAAAAACCTGTGAATTATCCGTACATGCCGTCAAAGCCAATGTCGTTGACAAAAACAAAACTTTCAGAAACGAATGCATTTTTACTCCTTTTCGCCACAAGGCAGAATAACGGGTTAGCCTATCGGAATCAAGAAAGATACTTTCATTTTTTTGTTTTTTCATTTGAGTTTTTTTAACCTCTTTTTTGTCAGGGGACGTTTTTTGTTTTTGACTGCCGCCGTTTTTGTTGTTTTTTTGCGTTCTTTTTCCTGTCGGATATTTTCTTTGACCAACGGATCGATTTCTCCGTTTTCCAAATTCCTGGCGAATTGAACGCGCATTTTTTCCAACAGCGTTCGGTTAACGGCCTCCGATGAAATGCCGTAGACTTTTTTATACAAATCAATGCCTTTTAGCGTGGCAGGCCCCAATTTTCCGTCAATCGGACCGATATAATAAGATCCTTTGGCCAAAATTTTTTGCAGCTCAATGACTTCATCGAAAGTCAATTTATTGCGTTTTATGCCGCCGCTGACGGCCAGGCGCATAAAGTGCAGCAAAGAAGCATTGGCATATCCGTCGGCCGGCAATCCGTACATTGTCTGAAATTTGCGGACGGCTTCACGGCTTTTGCGCCCCAGAACACCGTCAATTTCACCTTGATATAGTCCCAATTTTGACAGCAATTCCTGAACTTCCTGCGAATTTTCAAGTGTAAAAGAAGATCCTCGTTGGAAATATTTTTTTGAAAACGGGGGCTTTTTCATAATTCTGTCGGCCAAATGTCCGACAGAAACGGCATAAAGAACCGATTTATTCCACTTCAAAATTACTCTGAAATTTGAATACATCAGAAAAGCCGGGCCGTGAATCCCTGCCGGCAAGAACAATTCCGCCGGTGTGGACAAAGGTTCCTTTAACGCTGATTTATCCGCAAAAACGATGCCTTCTTTCAGCCATTCCCGCAACGTTCTTTTTTGTTCAATCAAATTCCAGTCAAATTTTTTCGGCAACAGAACTTCCCTGCCCCAACCGATGTCGGGATTCCAACCTTCTGCGGACAGATAATTTGCCGCAGAAGCCAAAGCGTCCGGCAAACTGTTCCATAAATCCACCAGTCCGTCACCGTCATAATCTATGCCGAAATGCCTGAATGTTGACGGCATAAACTGAAAATTTCCGACGGCTCCGGCCCAGGATCCGGTCATTTTATCAACAGGCAGGCCGTCCTGAACCATATGAACGCCGTGCATCAGCTCTGATCTGAAAAAAGCCGGACGCCGCGTATCATACGCAAGAGTCGCCAAAACATTAATTGTCGGATAAGTCCCTTTTGCCGTTCCGAAATCCGTTTCCATTCCCCAGAAAGCCAGCAGATAATTGGCCGGAACTTTATATTTTTCTTCGATTTCTTTTAATAAATCGGCATGCTGTTTCATCAATCGCTGTGCCCGTCTGATACGCAGCGCATTAATGGCATTGTCAATATAAGACTGAAAATCCTGACGAAACTCCGGTTGTTTGCGATCCATGGTAATAGCTGCCGGTTCCAGACGCAGCGATTGAAACGCCCGGTCCAGCGACTGGGCGGAAATACCGTTCTCGACAGCCTCTCTTCTGAATTCTTCAATCCATTCTTCAAAAGTCAAACCGACATTATTAGCCGCCGACAGCGGAGAAGAACTAAGGACAACACAGCAGAATATGCTATATTTCACCCATGGATTCATAAACAATGCCTTTATTAAAGAATATTCCTTGATCCTAATGTAAACAAAAAGGCGTTATTTTTTCGTTAATCAAAAAAACGCCCCGACCCGAAAGCCAGAGCGTTTTTTTACAAAAGATTTGTTTTACTTGCCCATAAAAGAGCGCATTTTATGGTATAAAATCAAAGCCTTGGCGTAATTTTCCAAACTGCCGATACTCAATTTGATTTCGGCGTTTTCGGTAAAAACGGTCAGGCGACCGGCTGTTTCCGCCCGTGGCGGAAGCAAGGAAAATCCGCAGATATTCGAAATCGGACAGATTTCAACCGAAAACTGATCGGAGCTTTTTGTAAAATGGTAAAAACTTTTTGCCGACAAAGCCGCATAAACAGGGTCGGCCGTCGTTCCGAATTTTATTCTTGCAACGATTTGTTCGCCTTGTGCAGCGTCCGCCAAAACGGCCTGTAATACCGCCGGCGCTTCTTCGATCATCTGAGCCGCTGCTTTTCCCAGCAAATCCTTGATTTGATCAACGGAGATTTCTTCACGCGGCGGGATAACATTATCAGCCTTTCCGGCATTTATTTCTGCAGCTTTATCTTTAACCTCATTAACTTTCTGTTTGGCTTTTTCCGTTAATTCTTTCACGTCAAGATTTTTAGCTTTTTCCGCCAGTTCTTTTACGTCCAGATTCTTGGCTTTTTCGGCCAGTCCGCCTAAAAAACCGGTT
>CALYBD010000042.1 GCA_944393745.1 uncultured Alphaproteobacteria bacterium
CCGGTGGTCTTGTCGCAGTCGGAACACCCCGTACCGCAAGAGATTTCCGCAATACACTTTCCGCCGCTGAGGTAGTACCCGCCGGAGCAGCCTTTGCATGTACCCGTTATCTTGTCGCAGTTGGAGCACCCCGTACCGCATTCTTTTTCCGCGATACAAGATCCGCCGCTGAGGTAGTAACCGCCGGAGCAGCCTTTGCATGTACCCGTTGTCTTATCGCAGTTGGAGCACCCCGTACCGCATTCTTTTTCCGCGGCACAGGAACCGCTGCTGACATAGTACCCGCTTTTGCAATCAGAACATTTGCCCGTAAACGGATCGCAGCCGGTACAGTTGGCATCACATTTTTTTTCTTCGACACACGCCGAACCGTTAAACAGATACGGCGAATAACAGGCCGAACACTTACCTGTTTTTTTGTTACAGTCCGAACAATTTGCGACACAAGTTTTTTCCTTGTGACAGGTACCGCCTTCAAGGTAATACCCGCTTTTACAAGCAGAACACTTTCCCGTTGACAGATTGCACTTGCTGCAACTGCTGCCGCAAGGATCCGCGATGCTGGCCGTTGCATCACCGGCTAACTTTTGACTGCCGTTGACGGAATAAGCACTTCCGCGCCCTAACTTGACCGCTTTAGCCAAAGAGAAGGCGGCTTTTGTATTAAAGACAGAATCGTTTGCGTGCGCCGTAGGGGGCACGAAACAACAAAATAAGAGAAACAAAAGAAATTTTTTCATAGATCCCTCCATATAAGACATAAAGATGTTACTATTATTCAGCGAACAGGAGGCTTCATCTATAAAAACATGGGGGGGGGGGGGGCATATTTGTAACAAAAGTGTAACAATCTAATTTTTTAGAAACAAAAGGAAAAAAGACCTTCTTGTTTAAAAAGACAAAGAAAAAGGTTAGGAAGGATAAACACGTAAAAAGAGATATAACAAAAATATTATTTGCTTATTTTAACTGTTCACGCAGTGCTTCAATAGCGTTGCGTGCCAGTAAATCGCAGCGTTCGTTTTCCGTATGGCCGGCGTGCCCTTTGACCCAATGCCAGTGCAGGACGTGTTTTTTGTTTAGATGGTAGATATCCTGCCATAAATCACTGTTTCTGACGGGTTTTTTATCCGCTGTTCGCCAGCTGTTTTTAACCCAATCCGCCAGCCATTGGGTGGCCCCTTTCATAACGTACTGGCTGTCGGTGTAAATATCGGCTTCGCAAGTTGTTTTTAACAGTTTCAGCGCATTGATTACAGCCATTAATTCCATGCGGTTGTTCGTGGTTGATTCTGCCGCGCCGCTGATTTCTTTTTCAATGTTTTTATACCGCAGAACGGCCGCCCAGCCGCCCAATCCCGGGTTGCCGCTGCACGCGCCGTCCGTAAAAATTTCAACGTGTTTCATGGCGATAATTTGGCACGGTCTTTAAAAAAAGTCGAGAGGGGAAAATCAAAATACCTTATCTGCTTGATTTTTTTATGAAATGATTGATATGATTGAAAAATAACAGAAGGTGGAACTGAAATGGCTTTTCCCTTTTTTACCTGCGGCGGTTTGTTTTACTGGGTGGATCGGCACAGCTATGCCGGCTGGCGGATTCAGGAATCGATATGGTCTCGTCGCTGTCGGCTGCTGGATCCGTATAATATAAAAAGGGCCGCCGGATCTTTTGATTTTTGTTATGAAACAATGCTGTATTTTTTGCGCGCATGGGAAGTCATGCCCCCGCCGACAAAAGCCGTTGTCATTATTCACGGCCTTTTTCAGCGCCCGTCTTCGTTTGAAAAAATGGCGCGTTATATTCATAAAAATTATGAACCGATTATTTTCAGTTATCCGATGTTGCGCTTTGATCTGGTTAAATCGGCCCGGACGTTGAATGCTTTGCTGGATCGCAGAGATGACATCAGTCGTATTAATTTTATCGTGTACGGCATGGGCGGACTGATTTTGCGCCAGGCGATTGATTTAAATCCGTCTTGGTTGGACAGAATCGGACGCAGCGTTTTTCTGGCTGTTCCCAATCACGGATATTCCTGGGCAGATAAATGGAAAGACAAAAGGTGGTATAAATTTGTTTTAGGCGAAGCGGGGCGCTGTATTTTGCCGGAAACGACCGAATCTCTGTTGGAAATGAGGGGAGATTTCGGAATTATCATGGGCGGCAAAGATGATCAAAAGGGCTTTATGCCTTTGCTGAAACAGGATAACGACGGCATTTTAACGGTTCAGTCCGCAAAGCAGGAGGGCGCCAGAGAAGAGTATTTGGCTTTGAACAAAACGCATTTCTTTTTGCATCGGGACGATAAAATTCTGGAATTGATTCTGAGCTTTTTAAACACGGGGCGTTTCGGGCGCGGCGTGCGTATCCGCAAAGAGCAAAGCTATACAAATTTGTGGGATCGTTAAAAAGACGTGTTCTTTTCTTTCTTTTTGGCCTCTGTCCACAAAGATTCCATTTCTTCCAAACTGGTTTGTTCAAAAGGCTGTTTTTTTTGTTTCAGAGATTCTTCAATATAGGAAAATCGCCGTTCAAATTTCGCGTTTGTCCGTTTTAATGCCTTTTCCGGATCTATGTTCAGCTTTCGCGCCAGATTGACACAGGCAAACAGCAGATCGCCCATTTCGTCTTCCCGTTCGGCAATATGCGTGCTTTGAGCTATTTCGGCGCGCAGTTCCGCACTTTCTTCGACAATTTTATCCAGCACTAAATCCGGTTTGTCCCAGTCAAAGCCGACATCTGCAGCCCTGTTTTGCAGTTTATAAGCTCTTGTCGTGGCGGGCAGAGCTTTGGCAATGCCGGATAAAATGCCGTTTTGATGACGTTCGGCGCGTTCTTTTTGTTTCAGCTGTTCCCAGTCGGGCATTGTTTCTTTGCTGCCGAAAATATGCGGGTGGCGACGAATCATTTTGTCGCAGGCCGTCCGGACAATGTCCGAAAAATCAAAAAAACCTTTTTCTTCGGCAATACTGGCATAAAAAACAATGTGAAACAGCAGATCGCCCAGTTCTTCTTGCAGTGCGTTCATGTCTTTGTTGGCAACGGCGTCGTAAACTTCATAAGCTTCTTCCAGCGTATAGCCGGAAATACTTTCGGCTGTCTGACGACGATCCCAAGGACAGCCTTTTTGCGGATCGCGCAGCCGCTTCATAATGTTTAACAAAGGCTCAATCGAAGCTTTTTCTGTGTCAGCCATGTTTTTATTCCTACAGTTTTTTCGATAAAATCCGTCGGCCGGATGCTTTTATCGATTTTTAAAGCTTGCTTATATTAAAACAGAACTTTATTTTGACAACAGGTTTTAAAAAAACGACTCACGCGATTTTGTCTATTTTGCCGCGGTTTGTTTTATTTTATTGCGCATTTTCGGAAAAGGCGGAAAATAATCTTCTGCGTTAGCGGCAGATTTAAAGAAGAGTAAGAAACAGATAACACGCTGTTTTTATTGTTGTTTTTTTTATTTTTAGGCGTTTGCTCGAAAAAAAAGGAAATTCTGGACAAAATATGCTTGAAAAAAGAAAAAAGCTTCGGTATAAAAATAATAATAGAATGTTTTTTAGGAGTGAATTTCTCATGATGAGCGAAAAAAAATCTGTCAAATTGATCGTCAGCGATATTGACAATACGATTTCCGATTATTTTAATAATTGGGGAGTGGCTTGGGATAAAGGGATTGAAGCTCTGGCGGCCAGCCGCGGTATGGAAAAAGACGCTTTGTACGCCGATATCCGCGAAAATGCCGATGGGTATGCACGTTTTCATAATTTCCCCGATCTGTTAAAGGAAACGCCGTCTTTAAGCCTGAAGGATAAATCTCCGGAAGAACGCGCTCGTCTGGAAAAAATTGATGCTCAAATCTGTCATGATGTCGCCAAAGAATATCACGGCGGCAACAAAATGTATGAAGGGGTCATTGCCACAATCCGCAAGGCAAAGGCTGCCGGCGCTCAGTTTGTTTTGTATACGGATTCTCCGGCTTCCGGCGCAATTGCCCGTATGGCCGATATGAACTTTCCGCTGGATCTGGTTGACGGTTTGGTTTGCCGCGCCGATTCAACGACCGAAGTCGTTGACGGCAAAACGCAGTTTAAAAAGGCGCCGATGCAGGTGACCGGCGGCCGTTATGACGGTTACCGTGATCAGCTGGTCGCCAAACTGGGGGACAAGCTGGTGATGAATGCCGGTGATGTTTGGAAACCCAATATGGACGTAATGCAGGCCATCATGGATCGCCACGGTGCCAAAGCCGAAGAAACCGTAATGGTCGGCGACAATATCAAATCAGACGGCGGTGCCGTTCGGTTGGGTTGTCATTTCGCCTGGCAGAAAGAAGGCTCCGAAGTCTGCCCGAGAGCACAGGAAATGTATTCCAAAATTAATGAAATGGCGGATTACAAAATCGGTGCGCAGGCACATCTGGACATGTTGGATAAAATGTCACGGGAAGATCCGACTTTGGGCAAACAATATAAGGAAAAAATGGTTACTTTGGAAGGCGGATTTAAAGATTTAAACAAGTTCTTCCGTTTCAAATCCGCTGAAAAAACCAAAGATCAGACAAATAACCAATCAATGGCCATGGCTTCGGCGTTAAGGGCAATGACCGGCGGGCGCTGATCTGAAAAAATTTGGAAAAAGCACCGTAATTCCTGCGGTGCTTTTTTTATAAAAACTCTATGAAATTATTAAAAAAATCCAAAATTGTAAAAAGCGGTTTTTTCTTAATCAGGTTCTTGACAGAAGTATCGGAAACTTGCAATCTATATAAAGCACAGTCGGTTCGTTTGATGAAAGGAAAGCATCTTGTCTAATCAATATACGGAAGAAAACTTGATCCGTGCCGCTTCTTTTCTTCCTTCTCAAGAGGAAAAAGAACAACAGCTGGCGGATATTTCTGCTGCGGCAGATCCGTTGTCGGCTCTTTTATATTCAGACGATCGTGAAACTGTTTTATACGGCATTTTCGGGGACGTACCCGATTACGATAATCCTGAAATGGAAACATTGTGGGACGAGGTTTTAGATTCCGATCCCGAAGATATATATGAATATTGTTTCCGCAAAGGAATTGACCTGTTCCAGGACGACGGGAAGCCCGTCCCGGGTTGGCGCGACATTGCCGTTATGTTAAAGGCTATTGAAAAAGGGATTTTACAATTGGCCTGATATTCTGCCCGGGCAGCGGAAAATTTTTTTTCTGCGTTTTCTTTAATCATCTGTTCGTTTTTGCAAACGGATAAGAGTTTCAATTCTTTTCTTTTTATCGGGAAAGTGTTAAAAGAAAACCGTAATCAATTTTAAGACAGAGGAAAAAATGACGTCTTTAGCAGAACAAACGGCGCATCGCAGGACGTTTGCGATTATTTCCCACCCCGATGCCGGTAAAACGACTTTGACCGAAAAACTGCTGTTGTTCGGCGGAGCCATTCAAATGGCCGGCGCCGTCAAAGCGCGCGGAGAACAACGTCGCGCCCGATCGGATTGGATGAAAGTCGAACGCGAACGCGGTATTTCCGTGGCTTCGTCCGTTATGACATATGAATATAAAGGCTGTACGTTTAATTTATTGGATACGCCGGGGCACGAGGACTTTTCCGAAGATACGTATCGCGTTTTAACCGCCGTTGATTCTGCCGTTATGGTTATTGATGCCGCCAAAGGGATTGAAGCCCGTACACGAAAATTGTTTGAAATTTGCCGTTTGCGCGATGTACCGATTATAACGTTTATCAATAAAATGGATCGGGATTCGCAAGATCCGTTTGCGTTGTTGTCGGAAATTGAAGAAACTTTGGCATTAGAGGTGGCCCCTTTAAGCTGGCCGATCGGATCCGGCAGGGATTTTAAGGGTTGCTATGATCTGTTAAATGATCGCTTGCTTTTAATGGAACGCGGCGCAACGGCCGAAGCGGAAGTCTGCAACGGCCTGAATGATCCGAAATTGGACGCTTTGCTTCCGGCGGATTTGGTCGCAAAGCTGCGTGAAGACGTTGAAATGGTGCGCGGTGTATGTCCGGCCTTTGACAGGCAAGCCTACCTGGAAGGAATACAAACGCCTGTTTTTTTCGGTTCGGCAATTAATAATTTCGGCGTGCGTGAATTGATTGACGGGCTGGTGGCTTATGCGCCGTCACCGCGTCCGCAGCCGGCTGTTTCGCGAAAAGTTGAACCGGCAGAAGAAAAAGTCACCGGATTTGTTTTTAAAATTCAGGCCAATATGGATCCGAAACACCGTGACCGGATTGCTTTTGTTCGTTTGTGTTCGGGGCATTTTCAGCGCGGTATGAAGTTGCTGCACGTGCGCAGCGGAAAATACCTGCCGATGCATAATCCGATTATGTTTTTGGCTCAGGAACGCGAATTGGCCAGTGAAGCTTTGCCGGGGGATATTATCGGGTTGCCGAATCACGGGAATTTAAGGATCGGGGACGCCTTAAGCGAAGGCGAACAACTGACTTTTACGGGGATTCCGTCTTTTGCGCCGGAGTTGCTGCAAAAGATTCGTTCGACAGATCCTTTGAAAGCCAAACACCTGGGAAAAGCATTACAGCAGATTGCCGAAGAAGGCGGCGCCAGCGTATTTAAACCGATGATCGGTACCGAATGGATTGTCGGTGTTGTCGGTTCTTTGCAGTTTGATGTTTTGGCGGATCGTATTCGGACAGAGTATGAAATTCCCGTTATTTTTGAACCGACAACCTTGTATACGGCGCGCTGGGTACAGGCGCAGACACCGGCGGATCTGGAAGCTTTTATCAATGCCAATCGTGCGGCATTGGCAACGGATCATGACGGGGAATGGGTGTTTTTGGCGCGTAATGCCTGGCATTTGAATAAGACGACTGAAGATTTTCCAAAAATTAAACTGCTGGAAACCCGTCAAAATGCATAAAATTAAAAGGCCTCGCGACAAAGGGCAGGCCTTTTTGTTTTTAACGGATCGTATCCTGACGAAATGTTGACGTTGGTTAAAAAATCACCCGCAACAGCTGTCTGTTTTTGTTGATTGAAATCGTGCGACAATATAAACCACCCGCTGCCTGTGCCGCAAATAAACCCGGCGAAGTTGTTTTTGCGTGATTTCGACAAACTTATCTGGTCTTTGATGCTAAATGCTTCATGACGGCCGGATTGATTTTTTCAGCCGGTTTGGCCTGCGCTTTGACTTCCAAAGCTTTGCTTTGCGGCATAAAGCGGTAATGTTTGCTTAAATCCTTAAATCCTTCCAGTACTTCCGTCGGTCGGTTTGTATCGTTCATCTGCGCCAGATGTTCTTCTGTCGTCAGTTTATAGTTCGGATCCTGGCAGAATGTTTTATAACAACGCAAAGTCGGTTCATCAATAACCGTACCGCCTTTTTGCCAGGCGTAGTTCATGCCTAACGTAACGGCAGCCGTTCCGTCGGAACGAATATTATCGCCGACCATCACGGCCGTAGAAGGATCTTTAACCCCCATATCGTCCAGTATTCTTTGCATATTTTTCGGATTGGGCTTGTTTGTTTTGGGTTCCAGAATAACCAGCTTGTCCCCCAAAGCGTTGCGCAATTCTTCGGCTTTGCCCTTAACGGGTTTGCGAATAATCTGGCCGTCCTTTAAATCCGGCAGGACGTACAGACCGTCGATCATGTCGGCCGTAATGCCCATTTTTGCCAGACGAGGCACACAGACGGATTCGCGTGAATCCGTATATAAGACAAATTTTGCCCCGGAAGCTTTGATTTTGTTGATCGTGGCCAAAACACCGTCGTACAGTTCGGCTTTGCTTTTATTTTTATCCCATTCGTGAAAAATCTTTTCCTGTTCCTTTTCCATTTCGGGAGAAGTCGGTTTCAAAGACGGTGTTAAAGCAACGTCCATACGCAAATCTTTGCCGATATAAGGACCGGAAATATGTTTCATGCTGTCAGGGACATGAGCCAGCAGATCCTGTTCAATATCGGCGCGATCACGGCCGTGCAGTTTTGCCAGCTTGTCCATTGCCACGTCCAAAGCATTTCCCCACGCGCCGAACTTATCGGCAATCGTGTTGTCAATATCGCTGACGACCAGACTGATAGGTTTTTTATCGGACATAATAAGCTACCCCTTCAAAGAAAGACCAACTTTTTTCTTTATAACAAATAGCCGTGAAAAAGAAAAGGATTTTTTTGTCTATAGACGGAAAAAATTGTTTTTTTCGTAAATCATTGAAGAAAATTCCTTTTTTTTTTAATATAAAGCTTTTCCCCGGAAATTTTTCGATTTCTGTTGTTTGTCGGATCAAAAAGGTGGACAAAATACCGCGGAAACGAGTCGCTTTGTCCCGTGCCGGTCATCACCGACGGATCATGACGGCGTGTTGTCGTTGTTCTGATCCGATTTTTTGTTTTTCGCGGCGGGGTTTTCGGCAGCTGAAGAGACGTCTTTTTCTTTTGTTTTTTCGGTTTTATCCGAGTCTTCCGAACACTTTGAAAAGTCAACGTTAAACAAAACAAACGGCGGCGGGGAATTAAGCTCTTCGCTGATCCCGCAGGGCAGATCCCGGCCGGTCAGCAGTTTCATTAAAAAAGAATCCCTGCCGGTCGTCTTGGCAAAGAAAGAATAACGTTGTTGCATATTGTAAAATAAAGCCGGGCGGTCGGGAATTTCCACAAATACCAAAATGGCTTTGACCCGATGCTTTTTCAGCAAAGCCGTTATTAATTTGTTGTCATCGGCATAATACAGCCAAAAATTATCCGTAATGCCTTCAATGTTTCTGTGATAAGGCGTGCCGATTACTTTTTCGTCCAGCTCCCATATAATTTCCGGGCCCGAAGACGTATCCGATAAAATACTGCCTTCCGTGTTCGGCAAATACGGTTTGACAATACGCATCGGCGGTCTGCGCGGAGTCAGGGAACGATTAACGGAAATATAGTTGATTCCCAAATAAGCCGTAAACAGTACGTAAATGATACTTAAAAAGAATCCTTTTTTTCTTTCGCCGATATTTCGGTTGGCTGTACGCAGGGAAAAAGCCGTAACAAAAACGTACGGCGTAAACAAAGAAGAAATGCGGGCATATCGGATCGCCGTAAAGGATAATCCCGTTAAAAACAACAACGGAATCATTGACAAGATCAAAACATTGCGTTGTTTGTCGGAACAGAATTTAAAAATGCCAAAACCGATAACAATACTTAAGACGGACGGCATACTGCCCAAGAAAAATAAAACGGTTTCTTTTGTCGCAGGCTGCAGTTCAACAATGTTTTTTGCCCATACTTCCTTGATAAACGGCGGAAAATAGGGATTAAAGACCACGGCCGGCGGAAAAAAGACGAACAAAAGACCGATAAAAAACGCGGCGGTTAAAAGCACGGCGCCGGATCTGCGCCAAAATGAAGTCAGCAGATGTCGTTCTTCCAATAACGAAAGGATTAACATTGCCGCGGCCGAAAAACCGATAATCACCACCAGTAAAAAAGACAATCGTCCGTTATCGGGGAAAAAGATTCCTTCAAACGGCGGATTGATAATTAAAAAAACAAAAGAACTGATAAAGTAATAAAAATAAAAAACGGCACAGTTTTTAGCGGTCGTTCTGTTAAACAGGAACAACAACACCAGCGCCGCCAGCAGCCCGTATGATACCAGCAGTCCTTCAATTGATGTCCACAGGCACAATCCGGCGGCAATGCCGGCCAGGCGCAAGTCTTTTTCATTTTGCAGATACAAATAACGGATCAACCCGCCTGTCGTAATGAAAACAAAAAAAGCCGTTAAAGCATGATGATCCGGCTTGATTAAAATGTATGTTTCCGTCACGGACGGCTGAACAAAAAACAAACAAACGCCGATCAGGCGCAGTATCGGTCCCGCAACGGGTTTTAATCCCCAGGTCAACGCCAAAGCCGATAAAATCAAAACACCGGCCTGATAGATATAGCCGCCCCAGAATACGGCCTCTTTTAAAGGAAAAAACAAAAAAGCGGGCAAAGAAAAGAAAAGCCAGAAAATATCGGTAATGCGGGTAAAATGCAGAATTTCGCCGAACGGATAATTTGTATGCATATAAGGCGTTTCCGCCCAGTTTTTTGACAAGATCAAATCCAAAACGCGCCGGGCGTGCGTGTAGTTATCCGTATCCGGGTAACGATCCCGCAGTTCGGGCAAAACGACCAGCTGAGATATCAAAACGAAAGCAATAATAAAGAAATACTCGTGCTTTTTGTAAAAAGCGTACATCAGCTTTTTATCCTTAATTTATTATCCGATGAATTTAAGGATATGGAAAATCGTTCTGCTCGTCAAGCGCCGGGGATTTCAGGCATTGCTGCCGCCGACGGTGATTTTGGAAATGCGTACGGACGGCTGACCGACGCCGACGGGAACCATTTGCCCGCCTTTGCCGCAGGAACCGATTCCGTTATCCAGACAGGCGTCTTTGGCGATCATGTCAATGGCGTTCATGACTTCGATTCCGCTGCCGATCAGAGTAGCATCTTTGATCGGTGCCGTGATTTTGCCGTTTTCGATCAGATAGGCTTCGGCAGATGTAAAAACAAACTTGCCCGAAGTGATATCGACCTGTCCGCCATGAAAAGATTTTGCAAAAATGCCTTTTTTAACCGAAGAGATCAGTTCTTCGGGATCTTTGTCGCCGGCGGTCATAAAGGTGTTCGTCATTCGAACCTGCGGCGCACAGGCAAAAGATTCGCGCCGTCCGTTACCGGTCGGTTCTTTGTTCATCAATCGGGCGTTCATGCGATCCAACATATAGTTTTTTAAAATCCCGTCTTCGATCAGAACGGTTCTTTGCGTTGTTGTTCCTTCATCATCAATGCTGAGGGATCCGCGCCGATCGGGCAAAGTGCCGTCGTCAACGATCGTAATTCCTTTTGCGGTCACCTGTTCCCCCGTTTTTCCCGTAAAGACAGAGGATCCTTTGCGGTTAAAATCACCTTCCAATCCGTGTCCGACGGCTTCGTGCAGCAGGACGCCGCACCAGCCGCAGCTGAGGACGACGGGCATTTCACCGGCCGGGGCGGCAACGGATTCCAAATTGACCAAAGCTGTGCGCAGCGCTTCGTCGGCCGCATTTTTCCAGACGTTTTGCGCAACAATTTTATCGTAAACATACCGTCCGCCCAATCCGAAAGCGCCGCTTTCCATACGTTCGCCGCTTTTAACGACAACCGAGATCATCAAATTGACCAAAGGCCTGATATCCTGCGTTTCCCGTCCTTTTGCCTGAATAATTTTTACGGCCTGCCATTCACCGGACAAAGCGGCGGATACCTGAACAACCCGAGGATCTTTTGAACGCAGATAAGCATCAATCTGTCCCATTAAATCGACTTTACTTTCAAAAGAAAGCAACGCCAGCGGATTTTCCTGAGTATATAAGGGAACAGATGGTGTCAAAGCCGGCAAATACAGCGTGGCATTCGCGCCAGCGTGTTTGATCGGCTGAACGCTTTGAGCGGCCTTTTTTAAAGCATTTGCGGTTAATTCATTGGAAATGGCATAAGCATAAGTGTCTTCATAAACGGCGCGCAGTCCGAATCCCGTTGTCGCATCAAAAGAGGACGTTTTGATCCGTCCGTCGTCCAGCGTTAATCGTTCGGAAAAACGATATTCCAAAAATAATTCGCCGTCATGACAGCCGGTTAATGCGTCCTGAAGTGTTTTTTTTGTCAGATCTTTATCCAAGTTATTGAAAAACAATGAATCTGTTATTTTTTGCGCGCTCATGACGATTCCTTTCATTTTTGAATCATTTTAGTGTATATTTAAGGATTATTTGCAAAAAATGCTTTAAAAAAATAAAGCGTACCGCAAATTTTTTTACAGAAGGTCAAAAGAAATTAAGGAGAAAAAGAATGTTTCCTCTGATCGGGATCTTAGTCGTTGTCGGCAGTGTCGCCGGCGGTTATTTGTGGGGCGGCGGTCATTTCAGCGTTTTGTGGCAGCCGGGGGAATTTTTAATTATCGGCGGGGCAGCTTTTGGTGCTTTTTTGATTTCCAATCCGCCCGGTGTTGTTTTTGCGACGTTTAAAACCCTTCCGCGTATTTTTATGCCGCCGCGTTACAACAAAAAGAGTTTTTCCGAAGCGTTGGGGATGTTGTATGTGTTTTTTCGCCTGGCGCGTTCAAAAGGGAATATGATGCTGGAATCTCATATCGAAAAGCCTGAAGCCAGCGATATTTTTAAGCAATTTCCCCTGATTACAAAAGACCACGAAGCAATGGATTTTATGACGGGATATATGCGTTTGTTGACGTTCGGATCTTTGGCTCCCCATGAAGTCGAAGCCGTTATCGATGCCGAAATGGAAGGGATCCATCATGAAAAAGAAGCCTTGTCCGCCGGGTTAAATCGGGTGGCCGATGCGTTGCCCGGTCTGGGGATTGTGGCGGCGGTGCTGGGGGTTATTCATACGATGGGGGCTTTGAACGAACCGCCTGAAGTGCTGGGAAACCTGATCGGGGCCGCTTTGGTCGGAACATTCTTCGGCGTGTTGATGGCGTACGGGTTTGTTGCACCGTTGTCGGCTGCCGTTGCCAATGTTTTAAATCCGGAATTGGAATATCTGAATTTGATCAAGGCGGCTTTAATGGGGCATATTCAGGGGTACGCGCCGCAGGTGTCGATTGAATTTGCGCGTAAATCTCTGCCGCCCGATGTTCGGCCGACTTTTGCCGAAATTGATGCAATGTGTGAAAAATTGTAAATCGAGAGGGTGAAATGGCCGAAAAAGAAGATCAGCCGATCGTTGTTAAACGCGTTAAAAAAGGCGGTCATGATGCTCATGGCGGATCATGGAAAGTGGCTTATGCGGATTTTATGACCGCGATGATGGCTTTCTTTTTGTTGATGTGGATTTTACAAACGGCTACGGAAGAACAAAAAGCAGGCATTGCTCAGTATTTTACGACGGGTTCCGTTATGGATTCATCTACTTCGGGGGGTGAGACGATTTTAACGGGCGGTTTGGAATCGCTGGAAACAGCGCCCGCCCCGCAGGCAATGCCGTTTGCCGGATTTGACGGATCAAATGAATTCCCGACAATGTCACCGCAACAAGAACGCCTGATTAAAAAAGAAAAAGAATTATTTGACCGTGTTAAAATCGCTTTGCAGGAAGCAATGCAGTCCGATCCTTCTTTGATGGAGTTGTATGACAGCATGGTTGTTTCCGAAACAAAAGAGGGGTTGCAAATTCAATTGGTTGATCAGTTGAATCGTCCGATTTTTATCAGCGGTTCGGACGAACTGACTCCAAACGGAGCACGGTTGACGGGCCTGCTGGCGCGCGTTTTAAAACAAATGCCGCATTCTTTGGCCATTGAAGGGCATACGGACGCCGTTCCTTTTGTCGGGAAAAACGGATTTTCGAATTGGGAATTGTCTTCTCAGCGTGCTTTGGCGTTCAGACGAATACTGATCAGACTGGGGGTGAAAGATCGGCAAATCACGCGTGTGGTCGGCAAAGCGTCCACGCAGCCGTATATCAAAAATGATCCGGAAGCACCACAAAACCGCAGAATCAGTATTACGTTGCTGTCCCTGATTACAGAGGAAGATAAAGAAAAAAAATAAAAAAACGGCGGAGATTTTTTCCGCCGTTTTTTTTATTTCAATCTCATAGTGTGAACCAAATAAGATTATTTCTGATACTGTCTCCGATATATTCAGTTTTGCAACTATGAAATAAGTCTTCTTGAAAACAAGGGCTTTTTTTATTAGATGTTTATTCGCAACAGCAACTCTTGGAATAGCTTACGGGTTTTGTTCCTGTAATACATTTAACATTTGAACAAATACTGATGCAGGAGTTTTCGTATTTGTAATATTTATTATTGCATACAAAAACCTCACCGTTAGAGCAAGAAGCATTGTCAGGGCAAAGGAGACACATGTTGTCTTTAAGATAATATCCCGATGTGCAAAAGGAACAAATGCCGGTTTCTTTATTACAGTTACGACAATTTTCGTCACAGTATTTTTCTGATGATTTATCTAATTCCGCAGAAGAAAAAGAATTTAAAGTACTCAGAAAAAAATCTTCTGTTCCTGAACCTCGTCCCAGTTTAACGGCTCTTGCGATTGTAAAGGCTTCTTTATCGATCAGAGGTGTTTGGGCATGAACGACAAATGACAAAAGAGATAATGGTATGAAAGTTAAAAGTAATTTCTTCATGATTCATCTTTCCTTTTTTATTCAAGGCAACAGCAACCGTCTGTTGATTTTGACAAACCGTCCGGACACGGTCCGTTAACGGTGTCTGTTTGTTTTTGGCATCGGTTATCTTTGAGTATGTAACCGCTCGTACATTCTGTGCATATATACTGACCTGAAGATGAAATTTTACCGTCAGTACATTTTCTGTCCCGACAATATAAAGTTGCTCTTGTGGAAGAATATTGTGTTTCGATCCATGTTTCATTGACATTTAAACAATATTGTTGTTCGTCGACCATGGGTTGATTTACTTTTGTTCCATCTGCAAGAATATAGTCCGCAGGCAAGCAAGTTCCTTTGTTCTCGGAAAGAGCATATCCGGGATTACAACTTCTGCAATAAGCTTCAGGATAATTAAGTTTTTTATAAAAGTCGGCGCAGTTTATATCTGCGCAATAGATTGTTGCGCTTTTAGATCCGACTGATTTATAACCAACTTTTTGTCCAACTTGTTGACAATATGCTTCTTCTTCAACCATGGGCTGAGTTACTTTTGTTCCGTCAGCTAGAACATAATTCGCCGGAACACACCCCGGCCAGAAAGTGTAATATGGAAAAATAGCATACCCGGGATCACATTTAATACATCTGTATCCCTTTTCGGTTGTTCCTGATTGTGCACATAAACTTTCTATGCATTCGATGGTGACCCGTTTTTCGTTATGGTGATAGGTTTTTCTTTTCCACTGTTGTCCAACTTCTTGACAATATCGATCTTCTTGAACCATGGGCTGAGTTACTTTTGTTCCGTCAGCAAGAATGTAATCAGCCGGATAACATTGCGGATTTTCAGCATCACTTCCCAGATCAGCGAGAGCATAACCGTCATTGCATTTGGTACATTTCCCAGAACTGTCGCAGGTCTTACAATGAGGTACACAGGAAACAGCGTTAGAATCAGAACAGAATAAAGTCAGTAATGTTAAAGTTAGAGCAGAGAGATAACATTTTTTTTTCATAATACCCTCCAAAAAAGTAGAAGATATTACTATTGTTCGGCGAATAAAAAATTCTTTCTATAAAAACATGGGGGGGGGGGGGGGGCATATTTGTAAAAAAAGTGTAACAATATAATTTTTTAGAAAAAAAAGGAAAAAAGACCTTATTGATAAAA
>CALYBD010000043.1 GCA_944393745.1 uncultured Alphaproteobacteria bacterium
CCGACGGTTGTTGCTGCGTTAATAAATAAGGCAGGTTGAGATGAAAAAGCTTGTCTTGTTCTGTGCCGCCTTGATCTGTGCGGCCGCAGCGGTTCAGGCCGCAGACGATCTGCAACCGTTTCAAATCGCCCAAGCCGTCAAGCTGGGGCGCAGTATCAACGCAACGAATTCACCGCAGTCTATGATCAATTCACAGACGACGGCCCGACCGCCGGAGCTGATGGAAAAATGCGACGCCAACTGCGAAGACTGTGACGGATTTACGGGGAAATGCCTGTTATGTGCGGCCGATCGGTACATATCTGGGAAATTATGTCTGGCCTGTCCGGAAAAGAATTATTGTGACGGACAGACGGCCGTTCCGAACTGTACGGGTGTGTCGTGCATGACCGGATCATTTGCCGAAGCAACGGACACGGGGTGTTGTTGTGTCAGTAATTGCAGCGGTGTTTCCTGCGCGGCGGGATATTCCCCCGTCGCCAATGCAACGGGCTGCTGTTGCGTATAATCATTAAAAGAAGCCCCCGTCAGGGGGCTTCTTCCGATCTGATTAACTTTTATCCGACAACGATTTCCGGGTGAATTTCATCGGGTTTGCGATCACGCATTGTCAAGGCACCGGCAAAGCAGATCTTTGTGCAGAACGTGCAGCCGACACATTTTTTCGGATCAAAGACCGGATATCCTTCCGGACCTTTGGACACTGCCATATAACCGCAGTGCGTGCAATTGCCGCAATGCTGGCACAGATCCGGATTGCATTCGGGAATCTGCTTGACGGGCGATAAAGCCATAAAGTCCGTAATCGGATTGGGTTGAGCAATCCCGATCAGTTCTTTGACGGACTTCAAGCCGCGTGCCTGCAATAAATGCGACAGACCGCTTTCCAGTTCTTTGATAATGTCAATGCCGTATTTGAACGCGATTGAACAGAACTGAACGTTTTTAACGCCCAAAGCCAGGAAGTTTGCCGCTTCCATATAGCTTTGCGGGCCGCCGTTTCCGGAAATTTCAATACCTGTTTTACCGGCATTGGCCAGTGTCAGGTACGAAATCGGCAATACGCCGCGTCCCAAAGAACCGACATTAACGCCTTGATCCCACTTGCCTTCGGAACCGTCCGTGCGTTCGCGCCATGTCAATGACGGGAAAGAGTTTGCCAACGTAATACCGGCTTTTTTGTTCGGATATTTGGCAAAGACTTCCTGAATCGCGCGGATAATCGGCACGATGGACGTAACCGCGCCAGTCAGCTTGAACATTTTCGGCACGTTCGGATCGGATACTTCCATGACGTAGTCGATGATTTTGGCCGTCAAGACAGCGTTCTGAGACACAATGTCCCCGTCCGTGCCGTCGCCGCCCTGCGGACAGGACAAAGAGTATTCAACGGCAATTGAACCGGCATTTTCCATCTTTTTGGTATTGGACTGCCAACCTGCGCGGTCGTGTTCATCGTTTCCGGTAACCGGACCGCCCGTTGATCCCATGATCAAACGATCAGGCCATTTTTTGCGCAAAGCTTCGATTTCTTTGCAAACATGATCAATCGGGTGATCGGATACGTTGTCGCAGTTAGCATACGTCGCATCAGAAAATTTAAACATATATCCCGCCGGAATATGAATGTCAGCGGACGTTTTAACGTCAAAAGCCGTTTTCATCACACCGCCGGCCCAACCTGCCTGCATTGCCGCGTCCATTTGCTCATAGCCGTCAGTATGCGGAGCTGCGGACAGCAGGAACGGATTCCGCAGCTTAAATACGCCGAAAAAATCGGTTGTCAGATCCACGGGCTGTTTTTCGACACCTTCGACAACGGTGCAGGATTTGGCTTTATAAGAAACAACCTTGCTGACGGGACAGACGGTTTCCTGAACTTCGCCCGTAATGGCGGCGTGCAGTTCGTTGGCCGCGTTCTTACCGGACGCAACGGCTTCAACGATTGTCGATCCGCCGTGGTTGCAGTCACCGGCATAGATGACTTTTTCGGCTTCCGTCTTCGGATCGGCTTTGGAACCGACCGCCATAATGACGTGCGTAAAGTCCGGACGCTTGATCGTTGTTTCGGGAATGTCTTCCAGTTTCGTGCCGTTAAAGCGCGTCTTGCAAGTGTACAGTGTATAAGTATCACCTGTTTTTTCGATTTTTTCCACGCGAGTCATGGACGTGATGTCAATCGACTTATCCATTAACCAAGACCGTTCTTCTCCGGTCAGGCGCATATCGGACACACGACGGCGAACGAACATTTCGACATTTTCGGATCCCATATCTTTTGCCGTGACGGCACAGTCTGTCGCAACGGCGCCGCCGCCTAAAACGGCAACGTTTCCGGCTGTTTTGTATTTTTCGGGTTCTTTCAGATAGTCCATAAAGGAGACGGCCAGATCTTCGCCCGGAATGCCCATTTTCGCCGTATGCGGTTCACCGACGGCAACAATGACGCCGTCATAACCGTCTTTGAGCAAGTCAACCGGATTGGCAACACGGTGGTTCATCTGCATGGTGATGTCACCGAACGTTTTAATATAGTCCCAATCTTTTTCGATAACGGCTTGAGGTAAACGGGCTTCGGGAATCAGTTTTGCGGCACCGCCGACTTTGTCGGATCCTTCAAATACCGTTACGCTGTACCCTTTGCGAGCCAAAACGGCAACGGCGGCCATACCGGCGGGACCGGCACCGACAACGGCGACGTTCTTACCGTTCGGCGTGACTTTTTCCGGAATGTCGATCGCGTTCAATTTACGCGCTTTTTCCAAAATGGCCGCCTGAACGGCAGGAATTTTGATCGGAGAATCAAAGCCTTTGCGCGAACACGCTTTCATACAAAACTGATCCGGACAGGTCAGACCGCACATCTGCCCCAGCGGGTTTGATTTTAAAATCATTTCTGCCGCGCGGCCGTAGTCTTTGGTGCTGCCCTGCTTGGCGGCCATCATAAAATCAGCCGGAGAACAGTTCGCCGGACAAGCTTTCATACAAGGCTTTTCGGCACAGTATAAGCAACGGTCCATTTCGGCTTTTAACTGTGCGTCTGTTAAATAAAGTTTTTTTGTCATTCTTCACTCCAAGTTAAAACGTCTTTAGAAACGGTCCCATAGCTTTTCGGCCAGCTCGGCACTACGCGCATAAGCCTGTTCGACATCTATGTCCAGCTTCAGTTCTTTGTTTTCCATTAAAATTTTTCCGGCAACGATCGTCGTGTCAACGGGCACGCTTGCAAATCCAAAAATCAAATGCCCCAGCCACGTCGTATCGTCCAACGGCGTCGGCGCCAGATAATCCAAAATAATCACATCGGCAACGCCGCCTTCTTTTAACGTGCCGATCCCCATGCCTTCCCACAAACGGTCGCAGATTTTCGTGTTGTTAAAGGCAACGGTTGACGCCAGTTCCATAAAGCCGCAGGCCGGATCCTGACGGCCGTATTTCTGCGCCCATAAACCGCAGCGCAACTCTTCGCGCATATTGACGGTCATCGCGTCCGTTCCCAAACCGATCAAAATGCCTTTGCCGGCCATCTTAACCAAATTGGCAATGCCGACGGCGTTGTTCAGATTGGATTGCGGATTGGTAACAACCATTGTATCGGTTTCGGCCAGCAAATCCATTTCGTGTTCATTAATGTGTACACAATGCGGGCAGATGGTCTTTTTGCCCAGAACACCTTTGTCGTAAAAGCGTTCGACGACGCGGCAGCCGTGTTCTTTTTCGCAGGCTTCTTCGTCGGAAGCGGCTTCGGCTGTATGGACATGAAAACCGGAATTGTGCTTTTTCACGAAATCGGCCGCGCGTTCCAGATCGGCGTCGGACACCGTAAACGAAGCGTGCAGTCCGTACAGGCCGCGCAGCATGTCGTCGTTTTCCTTTTCGCAGCGCAGAATAAAGTTTTCGTTTTCCGTCATGCCTTCATCGGCGATTTTCTGCCCGTCGCGGTCGGATACTTCGTAGCACAGGCAGTTGCGCAGGCCGACTTCTTTGCCGGCTTTGGCAATCGCGTCCAAAGACCCCGTGATATGAAACGGCGAAGCGTGATGATCAATGATGGTCGTCGTTCCGTTTTTCACCGCATCAATCATCGGGATCAAAGCGCTGTAATAGGAATCTTCAATCGTTAACTTCTTGTCCAGACGCCACCACAGGTTTTCCAGAACGCCGATAAAAGTGGACGCCGGTTCGGCTTTGCCCAATCCGCGTACCATTGTTGAATAATAATGCATATGAGCATTGATGTATCCCGGCATGACAATACGGCCGTGCGCATTGATTTCTTTGCCTTTATAGTCCTTGAATTCCGCATCGGGAGCAATTTTTTTAATTTTTTTGCCTTCGATTAAAACGGCATGGTTTTTCAACACGGGCGTTTCGGACGTAAATGTCAAAACGGTCGCGTTGCGAATTAATAATGTTGACATGAAAACCTCATCAATAAAATTGGATTGCAAACAGTCTAATCGGTTTTATGTCTAAAAGGCAAGGCATAAAATTATGCCGTTGTGTGGGATTTATCACAGATTTGGCGAATACTGATCGGCTTCGTCGCAGGCATAGGATTTCCAATTCGCCCAAAGTCTGCCGCCGAACGGCAATAACAAGTGATCCGCCAGCTCTGAAAGCGGTTTGACGTTTCCCCCGAAAGCTTGTTCAAAAGCAGTTTCGTATTCGCCCGAAAGTTCCGGAAAGGCTTTTTTAAAAGCCCGGACAAGGGATTTGCCCCTGCCCGACCATTTTTGATTGGCGCGCAAATAAAAATCGGCCAGTTCCTGATACAGCTGACACAAAGATCCGTGCAGCTCGGATACGGTTTTATAAGAAACAATATCGTCTAAAATGTCTGTAATGCCATAGCGGCGCTGATTAATTTCTTCAACGCTTAAAGAGGCCGGGCCCGCTCGTTCAAGCTCAAGAGCTTTTTCCTGAAGCCTGAAAGCATAATCATTTTCCGAAATTCCGATCTTTCCGTGGGCAACCATGTCGATCAAAGCCGGAAATCCGCAGGCGATTTCCTGTTTGAAAAAATAAGCGACGGAGTTTGTGTTCTGGACAAAAAGTTCTATCGGCCAGCCTTCACGGATCAGGCTGTGACGGTACGCTTTCGGTAAAAGAGCCTTATCATAAACAATCACAACATCTATATCCGAAGAAAGGGTGGCTTCTTTGCGAATGACAGAACCGGCAACAAATGCTGCTTTTGCCTTGGAAAAGCGTTCGGTTAATAAATTTTGCGCCGTGATCAGATAGTCTTTTTTCATTTTTAATGTCCGAACCGGCGTTTAAAAGCCAGATTGACCGTTGAAAATAATTTCAGCGCCGGACGCAATACTTTCGGCGCCGCACCGGCCGCCGAAAAGCGAACAGGAATGCGCGTCAGCCCAAGTTCCAGAGCTATGCCCATGCGGTGGTGACCGTTGTTAACGCAGTCTTTGGCGCCGGCCAGACGGCAGAGCATAATATCAATCGGTTCATCGTCACGAAACCCGTTTTCCTTAATACTGTTTAAAATACGATCATATTCGGCATCGCGTTCCCGGCGCGTCATACGGCGGCTTGAAACCGTAAAAGAATACGCGTTTTCCCGCGTCTTAAACGTTCTTTCGATTTTTAATTTTCTGATGGCGGCCGGATCCATGTGATACACGTTCGATCCGTAAAAACGAATTCTGTAACGCAGCTTGCGGATTAACGGAGACAGCAGGTCAAAACGTTTGTTTCCCGGCATAAAAGCAAACCGGACATTAAGGAACGATTTGCCTTCCGCCACGGCTGTTTGAACGGCGGCACGGCCTTTGACAAGCAAATCGGGCGATAAAATCCGATCTTCTTTATTGTTTCCGATTAAAACAACAACTTCATCATCGCATGCGGGCAACGACACGGAAGCATTCCCCAGAACGGAAATATCCGCCGGATCAATCGGGTAAACTTCAGATGAAAAAACAAAACGGGACATAGGTAACCTTATTTTTTAACAATACAGAAAATAACGCCTGAACATACTAAAGTCCATCCTTTAATTAAAACAAAGTGACCAAAAACGGGAAATTATACAAAAATGCTTTTTTTGTCTATAATTGTATGCTATAACTATTATTGCCGTCAACAGCCGGGAGAAATTTTATGGACGCCAGGGAAGAACAGGCTCGCGAAATTTTGAAAGAGTGGAACATCAATCCGGATCAATACTGGCCGAAGGAGGCTTTTTCTTCGAAAAAACAGGACGATCAAACCCGTGCCGCAAACTTGGTTGATCGCGTCAAAAAAGCTTCTGAATTTGCGGGTACGGTTGTTGAACACGCTTTAAACAACGGAACACGAATTGTGTTTTCGCAGGAATTGAGCCATACGGACGGTTTTTATACTCAAAAAGGGCAGGACAGTCTTGCGCCGTATGATAAAAAAATCATCCTAAACGCGCATCTGTCCGATGAAAGGCTGATGAGCACCGTCGTCCGTCTGGCCAGACAGGCGGAACAAAGAACAGATCTGAGCCCGCAAATGACAATGCACGGCGCCGTAACGACCGCCCGCGCCAAGGCCGCCGACGCCAAAGCCGTGGAAGCCGCGGCCGCTTTTGAAATGCGTTTTTCCGAACCTAAAGCGTATCAGGCTTTTTTTGAAAACAATATGTTGATTGCCGGCTGTTATTATTATGCCATGCAGGAAAAAAACGATATGTCGCATGCCTTGTCTTATGCGGCAAAAACCTGGTATGACAGACCGGCAAAGCAAATGGAAGCTTTTGATAACAGCGTTATTAACGCCATGTGTTCCGCGGGTATGGGCGACGGCAATGCTTTTGCTTTTGATGTTTCCGCCGGTTCTTTGCGGGATATTTTTTCGTATGCCGGAACGTCTTATATGGACAAGGCTTTTTTATCCGGCGTCAAGGCAAACGGCATCGGCGAAACTTTGGCGGCCAAGATTGAACGCATTGAAAAATATCATAAAAAAGAATTTAAAGGCAAAGACCCGCAAAAAACCAGAACATCTGCCGATCGTTTTCATGTTGTGCGCAAAGACGGAACCGTTCGTTTTGCACAAAACAACGTTTCCGTCATGAATCGGTTATCGGCCTGTTTTGGCAGATCGTAAAGTTAACAAAGGAAAATCCATGACAAAAGCTATTTTTGCCGGAGGAATGTTAATTCCCGTTTTTGATCCCCCTCAGACGCCGGAAGAACGGGATCGGGTGGAAAAAGAACGAGAACAACGCGTGGACCGTTTGATTGACCGTATTTGTAAATCCAGTCCGATCGGGAAAAAGATTGTCGAATCGGCGATTGCCCGAGGCATTTCAATCGGAATCGACGGTGATAAAGGCAATTCTTTGGGATCATACATTCCTTCAATGAAGTATGTTTCCTTGAATGAAAAAGCCAGCGATGCGAAATTGTTGTCCACGATCGTTCACGAATGTCGTCATTCGGAACAAAGTCCCGTTCACGATCACACCTATACGGTTTATGCTTCGGTTTGCGAAGTTCGTGCCATGGAAGCCGACGCCATGGCTCATGAATGTGCGGCGGTTTATCAGATGCGCAAAGCAGAACCGGAAACGTATGCCGCTTTTTGCAAACGTCACGGCGGTATTATGCAAGCTTATGAAACGTCCTTTGAAACGCATAAAGAGGCCGACAAAGCAAAAGCGGAAGCTTTTAAAGCCTGGTATGATCATGCCGAATATGTCGAAATGTACGACAGAAGCACGGTCGATTTTATGGCGTTGGGGAAATTGTATACCGGCGGTTATAAAAAAGACTTATCTTCCAAACAGTTGTCCGAAGATATCGGCTATGTCGAACCGGCTTTCTTTGCGTCGGATCGGGCAAGAACCGTTTCGGAAGAAATTGCAAAAGAAGCCGCCAAAACGGAACGCGGTCATATGCGTCACGCCTTAAAGTTTTTCGGTAAATCCAAAATTCAAACTTCTGCCGATAATTTCTTTGTCCGGGGACGTGACGGAAAAGTGACGGCACCGAAAAACAATCAGTATCAGAAAAATCTTCTTCAAAAAACGGATCGATACGAACGTTAAACCATGAAACGAATTGCAGATATCTTTTCCCAGGCTAAAAAAGAAAAACGACAAGACGAACTGCGCTGTCAAAGTTTGATAGATCGTGTTTGTAAGGCTTCTCCGATCGGCAAGAAATTAATAGAAAACGCTTTGTCAAACGGTGTTAAAATTCGTATGAGCGATGAAACAGACGCCATCGGCTCATATAATAACGAAAGCAAAGAAATTCAGTTAAATAAAAGATTTGAAGATGATACGTTGTTATCAACGCTTATTCACGAATGCCGCCATGCCGAACAGACAATCCGATTCGGATCACCTCATTACAGTATATACACCTCTGTTGCGATCGTGCGCGCCAAAGAAGCCGATGCCATGGCTCACCAATGTGCCGCGGCGTATCAAATGCGCCATACGGAAGCGGGTGCTTTTGCGGATTTTTCGGTCAGACATATCGGAATGATGTCGGCCTATCAAAACGAAATGGCACAATCCAAAGATATGGACAAAGCTTTAAACAAAGCTTTTAAGGCGTGGTATGGCAACGAAAAATACGTTGCAAAATACGATGATACGACTTTGATGTGTATGAGCGGGGGAAGCGCCTCTTTAAAAGCGTATAAAACCACTTTAACCGGAGAACAATTGGCTCAGGCCGTATGTATGAAAGACGGAAAACCCTATGTAGAACCGGCGTTTTTTAATTCCAAAGAAGCAACAACCGTCACCGAAACGCAAGCATATAAAGCGGCAACAATTGAAAAAAATCATTTCAGAAACCTTTTCCGTTTCGGTGAAATTCCGACATCTGCGGATTATTTTTATGTGCGTCAACAAAACGGGACCGTATTAAAGCCGAAACGCAGAATTGCTTCTGATATGCTTGTTGCGCAAAAAGTATCCGGCGGACGTTCATAATAAGGAATAAAGATGCCTCAAGTTTTTTTGACTTCACAAAATGTCGATAACAGCACGGATCGTATGCGCCGGCTGATGGAAACGGCAAAACAACACAGCCCGACGGCGGCAAGGATAATCAATTATGCTTTTGCTTACGGTTGCGGTTTTAACTTTCAGTCCGTTGACAAAGCTTACGGCGCCTATGATAAAACCCGCAATATGGTTTATCTGAATCCAAATTATTCGGACGCGGAGTTGTTGTCGACTTTGGTTCATGAATCCCGTCACGCTCTGCAGCCAAAGAGTTTTGAATCTGCCAAATACGATATTCGTACAAATCTGCAATGGGTGCGCGCAACGGAAGCCGATGCCATGGCGCATGAATGCGCCGCCGCCCATGAAATGAAAAAAGACCTGCCGCAGGTTTGGAACCAATTCAAACAAAAGCATGCCGGAATCGCGGCTGCTTACGAATCCTTTGCCGATCAGCCGGACAAAGCGCTCGGCGAAGCGTTTAAGGCGTGGCACGATAATCAGAAATACGTTTCAAAATATGATCAGAACACTTTGGATCAGCTGGCTTTTGATGCCGGCCGCAGCGGGTTCGATTTTTTAAAAAATAGTATTCCCGGCGAAGAAATCGGCGAACAAATTTGCAAAAAAGACGGAAAATCTTATCTGGAAAAAGGATTTATGACTTCCGCGCGCGCATTAATCGTTGATGAACGTACTGTCTGGCCGAAGGTAATCAGAGTTAAACAAGCGGCGATCGAAGCAACGAATCATCGGGATTCTTCTGATGAAGAATTATATACGCGCGCGCCCGACGGCACGGTCGTTTCGCGCCGAACGGCCAAATCCTCCGAAAAACAACAGTCGGTCGACAACGCTGCCGGAAAAAAATGCGCCGGATTATCCGGAAGTCCGTCTGATATCAAAAACCGGCTGACCGCAATAAAAAGACGCACGAGCGGACGCTAAATTAAAAAGATCCGAAAGAAACGTTTTCGGATCTTTTTTTTAAAATATGATTGCAATCCGCCTCGATCGCTTTATACTTCGTTAGCTTAACTTATTAATAAACGGAGTATCTTATGCTGATTAATCCCGCTTTTGCACAGGAAGCCGCCGTAACGGCAACAGCCGCTGCTGCCGCAGATCCGGCCGCCGCAGCCAACCCGTTGCGTATTTTATTTCAATTTCTGGTTATTTTTATTGTCTTTTATTTCTTTCTGATTCGTCCTCAGCAGAAAAAAATAAAAGAACATCAAATGATGCAGATGAATGTTTCGCGCGGGGATACGATTGTGACTTCCGGCGGTGTGGTCGGCAAAGTCATTCGTTCCAATCCGGAAGAGCTTTTGGTTGAAATTGCCGACGGCGTCCGGGTAATTGTCGTACGCGACCGCATTTTAGCCCGTCGTTCCCAATCTTCACAGCCTTTTAAGGAAGAGGAATCCGTCAACGACAATACCAAAAAAGGCAGTGAAGGACTGAAAGACGTTTTAACTAAAAAATAAAGGAAGGCCAGATGTTTAATTATCCAAAATGGAAAATTGCCCTGATCGGCATTATTGCCGGAGTGGGGATATTTTTCTGTATTCCTAATTTTTTGCCGAAAGCCCAGCAGGAAAAACTGCCCGAATGGTGGCAACCGATGACGCTGGGATTGGATTTGCAGGGCGGTTCGCAACTGCTGTTGCAGGTGGATCTGGATCAGGTCGCCGTTGATCAGCTGAATGCTGTTTTGGAAGCCGCTCGCGTTGCTTTGCGTGAAAAAGGCATTCGCTATACGGGGCTGAGCGTTCAGGACAAGGCCGTCAGCGTGAAAATCGTTAAAAGCGAACAAAAAGCCCGTGCCGCGGAATTGCTGCGCAGAATCGACAAAGGCAGCCTGGAAGTGTCCGAAGAAGGCGATTTGTTAAAAGTACGCTATACGGATCTGGCTTTATCGAAAATAGAATCAACTGCCGTTGATCAGTCAATCGAGATTGTCCGCCGGCGTATTGACCAGCTGGGAACACGCGAACCGTCAATTATGCGCCAGGGGTCCGACCGGATTCAGGTTCAGCTGCCCGGGGTGGAAGACCCGAACGAAGTTAAGAAATTATTGGGCAAAACGGCGAAAATGACATTCCATTTTGTTGATGAAACAACGAACCTGGCCGATGCCCGCCGCGGAAAGATTTCTCCGGAATCAAAGGTTGTGCAAGGGGCCGAAGATGCCGATGCGGCTTATTATGTCATTGAACGCAAAGAAATCGTCGGCGGAGAACATTTAACCGACGCGCGCGCTGATTTTTCCGAAGGATTGCCGGTTGTGGCTTTTCGTTTTAATTCTTTCGGTTCAAAGCGTTTCGGTTCGGCAACGCGTGACGGTGTCGGTCGTCGTCTGGCGATTGTTCTGGACGGAAAAGTCATTACGGCGCCGGAGGTTAAAAACGCCATTACGGGCGGATCCGGAATTATTACCGGCAACTTCACCGTTCAAAGCGCCACCGATCTGGCATTAATGTTGCGTTCGGGGGCTTTGCCCGCACCGCTTAATGTGGTGGAAGAAAGAATCGTCGGCCCGGGTCTGGGAACGGATTCGATTGATGCCGGTAAAAAATCTTGTGTCATCGGATTGGTTTTGGTTTTGGCCTTTGTTCTGGCAACATACGGGTTGCTGGGGTTGTTTGCCGATATCGCTTTAATTCTGAATCTGGTTTTGTTGTGCGGCGCGATGAGTGCTTTGGGAGCAACGTTGACGCTGCCGGGAATCGCGGGGATTGCTTTGACTTTGGGTATGGCTGTTGACGCAAATGTTCTGATTTACGAACGTATGCGCGAAGAACAGGCATTCGGCAAATCCGTTTTGAATACGGTTGAAGGCGGATTTGAAAATGCCTCTTCCGCCATATTCGATTCAAATCTGACCAGCTTATTCGCCGGCGCCATTTTGATTTGGCTGGGCAACGGCCCCGTACGCGGTTTCGGTATCACAACCTGTTTGGGGTTGGTGACTTCTGTTTTCACGGCCGTGTATGTCACAAAGGTTTTGTTCCTGGCCTGGATCAAATACTTTAAACCCAAGAAAATTAACGTGTAAGGAGTATCTGAAATGCCTCGTTTAATTCATTATTTCATTAAACCGACGCACATTAATTTTATCGGCGCCAGAAAAATCGCGTTCTGTTTTTCCATGCTGTTGTGTCTGATTTCGATTGTCTCTATTGCTTATAAAGGCATGAATTTCGGGATCGACTTCAAGGGCGGCGTTTTAATGGAAGTACAGGCCGAACAAAAAATCGACATGAAAGAATTGCGCGACAGATTGTCCGAATTAGGCGTTGACCTGCAGCCTGTCGGCACGACAGGTCAGGAAGTCCTGATTACGGCTTTGGGACGCGGTGACAGCGAACAGGAACAAATGAAAATTGCCGATTTGATCCGTCAGGAATTGGGTGACGAATATACATTCCGGCGGGTGGAAATGGTCGGGCCGCGCGTCGGTGCCGAATTGATCCGAAACTGTGTCTGGGCGGTGATTTTGGCCGCCGTCATGATTACGGCCTATGTCTGGACACGTTTTGAATGGGAATTTGCATTGGGCACAATGTTGTCTTTGATCCACGATATTTTGATTGCAGTCGGACTGTTTTCCGTTTTTCAATTAAATTTTGACATGACGATTATTGCCGGATTGATGACATTGGCCGGTTTTTCGGTCAACGATACGATTGTTTCTTATGACCGTATGCGCGAAAATCTGCATAAGTATCGTAAAATGCCGATTGACGAAATGATCAACAAAACCACGAACGAAATGCTGCCGCGGACTTTGCTGACCGGTATGTCAACAATTATCATGCTGACCATTATGCTGTTTATGGGCGGACCCGTGTTGCAGGGATTTGCTTTGATTATGTTGTGGGGGATTGTTGTCGGAACGTATTCGTCCGTTTATGTCGCCATGCCGGTATTGATGTATCTGGATATTCGCAAGACGATGGAAAACAAAACGAAGAATTTAAATCCGTTTGAAACGCCTCAATAACCTCAAAAGCCCCGTTCAACGGGGCTTTTTCATTGAAAAAAAGAGGAAAACGTTTATCCTGTTTAAATGAAGTTCAGGAGAAAAAATGACCGAAAATATACCTCGTTGGGATTTATCCGTCCTGTATTCCTCTCCGGATTGTCCGGAAATGCAAAAGGATATGCAGTCTTTGTCTGCGCAAGTGGAACGTTTTTGTGTTCGTAATAAGGGGAAATTGGCACAGGTAACTCCTGAAACATTCGGTAAAATGATTGCGGATTATGACGCCGTCGAAACAAAAATGCAAAAAATACAGGCGTATGCCTATATGAATTACGCCGTTGCGATGAACGATCAAAAAAATGTCGATTTTTATAAAGCGACCAATCAGAAAACGGCGACTTTAAATGATAAATTGTTATTTTTTGAATTAGAAATCAACTCTTTGACGGACGATCAAATCAAAGAAAAAATGACAGATCCTTCGGTGCAAAAATATGCTTCGTGGATTAATCGTATCCGATCCGGTCGCGATCACATGACAGACGAAAAGACAGAAAAGATGTTGGCCGATCATGCTCTGCAGGTCGATCAGGCGGCATTGGATTTATATCAGAAGACAATGAATGAAATTGACTTTCGTTTGGACGGTCAACACGTTTCCGAGGCGCAGTTAAACGCAGCCGCTTATTCAAACGACATGGGGTTGCGTCATAAAGCCGGTATGGCCATGGACAAGGGGTTGAAAGAACATATTGACGTTTTTACTTCGGTAACGAACACGATTGCCCAAAGCCGACAGAAGGAAGATGCATGGCGCGGTTATAAAACGCCCATGGAATTCAGGAACAAATCCAATCAGGTTGAAAACGAAGTCGTTGACGCTTTGGTGCAATCCGTATCGGAATCCTACCCTGATGTTTCTCATCGTTATTATGCGTTAAAGGCGAAATGGTTGGGCGTGGACAAACTGGAATATTGGGATCGTAACGCACCGCCTGCGGGGGTTGTCCAAAAGAAATATACCTTTGAGGAAGCCAAGAATATCGTTCTGTCGGCGTATAAAGAGTTTGATCCCGAAATCGGAAAGATTGCGCAGGAATTTTTTGATCAAAACCGCATAGACGCGGAACCGAGAGCGGGCAAACAAGGCGGAGAATTCGCTCAGCCGGTTTATGACGGCAAGCCGTTTATCAAGATGAGTTTTTCCGGTACCTCCAACGATGTCTTGTGCCTGGCGCATGAATTGGGTCACGGCATACATTATGTCCTTTCTGAAAAACAAGGCGCTTTGAACGGTGATATGCCGATTACTTTAGAGGAGACAGCTTCGATTTTCGGAGAAATGCTGGCTTTTCAACATATGCTGAAAAACGAAAAAGATCCAAAGCAACGTTTTGCTTTGTTGGCGGATAAGACATCGCGAACAATGTTAACGACATATCGTCAGATCGCAATGCACCATTATGAAGAAGAAGTCCATAACGGCGTGCGTCAAAAAGGAGAATTAAAGGCGCAGGATCTTAACGCGATCTGGTCTAAAACTCAGCAAGACGCTTTGGGGCCGGCCGTGATTAATGATGACAGATCCAGTGCGTCATGGGCGAACGTGCCGCATTTGCTTCACACACCGTTTTATGTATACGGATACGCTTTCGGAGAATGTCTGACATCGTCGCTTTATCAGGTTTATGAAAGCGGTAAAGTACCTGATTTTGCGACCAAGTATAAAGAAATGTTGTCCAAAGGAGCTTCCGAACGTCCGGCCGAGATGTTAAAACCTTTTGGCTTAGACGCTTCGAAACCCGATTTCTGGAAACAAGGATTAGGCGTGATTAAGGGATATGTGGATCGTCTGGAAACTTTGACGGATCAGTTGGGGATGGATCAATCGAAATCAAAAATACCGGTTTCTTTAATTCATAAATCTAAATCTGCCGGACGTTAACGCCTGTTCTTTTGCAGATGATGAGGTTTCTTTTAGTCAAAAAGGCCTCCTGCCTACAGGCAAGAGGCCTTTTTTTATCGTTTATTACACGCAACAGCAGCCCGTTGCATTGGCGACGGGGGAATATCCCGCCGCGCAGGAAACACCGCTGCAATTGCTGACACAACAACACCCCGTGTC
>CALYBD010000044.1 GCA_944393745.1 uncultured Alphaproteobacteria bacterium
GAAGCAACGCTGACGGGGTGCTGTTGTATGCCGATCGGGTGCGAAGGCGTGTCGTGCAAATCGGGCTTTGCCCCCGTTGCCAATGCAACGGGCTGTTGCTGCGTGTGATTACTTTTTTCCCTGCGCAACAACATGCGCAGGGAAATACTGATGAAAGGATAAAAAACAGCCTTTTTCCCCCCTCCCCCTCCCCTTGTGATTGTCGGGGGCTGTTGCTTTGGGGCGTATACCCTTTGTTTCAGCCTTTAATCATAAAAAAAATACCTGTCTGAAATTCACCTGAAAAAATTCGAAAAGATATCGCCTGCAGAATCCGAACCCGGCCGTCTGCAGACGTTTCCCAAACCGCTTGGTTTTATCTGTAAAACAACCCCCTGCCCAAAACACAAAATATTGTCGGAAGCATAAAAAAAAGGTGCAGCCGCACCTTTTTAATTAATACGGAAAAATCATTTACACATTAACGGTCACTTCGTATGCCCGTTCAATCGTATCCATGATTTCATTTTGTGCTTCTTCCTGATTTGGTTCTTCCGATTTAATATAAGAAGACAATGCCTTATCCAAAACATCAATGCTTTTTAAAACATTCGTTTCGATAACCAGCAATTTTTTGACACCGGCCAAAGCCTGCATCGTCGCTTCGTCAATATCGGTTAACAACAGATCCCCGTCTGCCGAACGCTGAAAATGCAGTGTTGTATCATCTTTTTTAGACAGCACCGGTGCGGAAGGCTCACCTTCAAAAGCGGGTAAAAAAACCGAAATCATTCCGGCTTCGTTAATGACAAACTGCGGTGAAGGCAATTCATTGATATCCATTTTTTTATACCTTACTGTTACAAACTGGCGCTTATTATACAGATTTTTTTTAAAAATTCAATCCGTTAACGAAAATCAAACCGGCAGATACCCCGAAAAAAACCGCCGGTGCTTTTTTCCGGCGGTTTTTCATTTAATATCTGTCGAAATTACGCATTATCCGCAGATTCTGCCGCCGGCAAAGCCGCAGGCGTCGTTTCCGTCTTTTCCAGATTTTCCTTATCACGCTGCGCCGCCAAAGCACGCAGATGGTTAATCACCGATCCCGTACCGGCCGGTATCAAGCGCCCGACAATAACGTTTTCTTTCAGTCCGATTAAATCGTCCGTTCTGCCGGAAACGGCGGATTCCGTCAACACACGGGTTGTTTCCTGGAACGAAGCCGCAGAAATAAACGAATTTGTCTGCAGGCTGGCCTTCGTAATTCCCAGCAGAATCGGAGAGGCCTCCGCCGGCCGACCGCCGGCCGCAATGGCTTTGGCGTTTTCTTTGTCCAACGTTGCCTGATCAATCTGTTCACCCTGCAACAACGTTGTATCGCCGGCGTCCGTGACTTCCAGTTTCTGCAGCATCTGACGGGCAATGACTTCAATGTGTTTATCATTGATCTTCACGCCTTGCAGACGATAGACGTCCTGAATTTCCTTCACCAGATAATGCGCCAGCTTTTCAATGCCCATAACGCGCAAAATGTCGTGCGGGACCAAAGCGCCGTCAACCAAGATATCACCCTTATTGACAAAGTCGCCTTCCTGAACGGTGACCAGTTTGCCTTTCGGCAGCAGATATTCGCGTTCCTGCCCTTCGGCATTTTTCACGATAATGCGGCGCTTGGCCTTATAATCGCGTCCGAATTCGACCACACCGTCAATTTCGGAAATAATCGCGCAATCCTTCGGCTTACGGGCTTCAAACAATTCCGCAACACGCGGCAGACCGCCGGTAATGTCACGGGTTTTGGAGCTTTCACGCGGAATACGTGCCAAAACATCGCCGATACGCACTTTCTGCCCCGGTTCAACCGACAAAATCGAATCTACCGCCAGGAAGAAGCGAGCCTCCATACCGTTGGCAAAGCGAATCACTTCGCCGTTATCGTCCGTCAAAGCAATATGCGGTTTGCGTTCGGCCGCACGGGAATGCTGTTTCCAGTCCATAACGACTTTTGATGTCAGACCGGTTGCTTCATCAACAACCTCGCGCATCGTTTCGCCGTCAACCAGGTCTTCGTACTTCACAATCCCTTCCTTGTCCGTAATCACGGGCAGCGTATACGGATCCCATTCCGCAATACGATCACCCTTGGCGATTTTCTGTCCGTCTTCAACTTTCAGATGAGAACCGTAAGGAATACGATGGCGTGCTTTTTCACGGCCGTTCGCGTCAATCAATGCCACTTCACAGTTACGCGTCAAAACAATCGCCATGTTTTCAGAGTTCAATACCGGCGTATAGTTCATGACTTTGACCGTCGCATCAAAAGCCGAATCAATACCGGACTGTTCGGCACCGCGCTGCGCCGCCCCGCCGATATGGAACGTACGCATCGTCAATTGCGTCCCCGGTTCGCCGATCGACTGCGCCGCGATCACACCGACCGCTTCGCCGACATTAACCGCCGTTCCGCGCGCCAGATCACGACCGTAACATTTTGCGCAGATGCCGTCTTTGGATTCACAAGTCAACGGAGAACGAATATAAACTTTGTCCACGCCGGCCGCTTCGATTTTTTCGACATCGACCTCGTCAATCAGTTTACCGCGTTCAACAATGACTTCACCCGTTGAGGGATCCAAAACATCTTCCTGCGCCGTACGACCCAGAACACGTTCCCCGATCGTTGCCACGACGTTTCCGCCTTCGACAACAGCCGAAACCGTAATTCCCTGCGTCGTGCCGCAGTCTTCTTCGGTCACAATCGCATCCTGCGCCACATCGACCAAACGACGCGTCAGATAACCGGAGTTTGCCGTCTTTAAAGCCGTATCCGCCAAACCTTTGCGCGCCCCGTGGGTCGAATTAAAGTATTCGGCCACCGTCAAACCTTCTTTAAAGTTGGAAATAATCGGCGTTTCGATAATTTCACCCGACGGTTTTGCCATCAAACCGCGCATACCGGCCAGCTGTTTCATCTGCGCCGCGGAACCACGAGCCCCGGAATGCGCCATCATGTAAACAGAGTTTACCGGTTTTTCCGGATCGGTTTTTGAAATTTCTTTCATCATTTCTTCCGCGACCCGATCGGTACAAACAGACCACGCGTCAACGACCTTATTGTACTTTTCGCCCTGCGTAATCAGACCGTCCTGATACTGCTGTTCAAATTCCTTAACCTTTGCTTCGGTTTCTTTGATCAGCTTCTGTTTCGTTTTCGGAATGATCATGTCGTCCTTACCGAACGAAACGCCGGAAATCGCCGCGTACTTATAGCCCATATTCTTGATACGGTCGGCGAAAATACACGTTTCTTTCTGACCGCAGTAACGATAAACCTGATCAATAATATCCGTAATTTCTTTTTTACGCAGCAAACGGTTGAACAGGCTGAACGGAATTTTCGGGTGCTTCGGCACAACCTGCGACAACAGCACGCGTCCCGGCGTCGTTTCAATCGTTTTGCGAATGATCTTGCCGTCTTCGCCCATGAATTCCAAACGGCATTCGATAATCGAATGGTAATTGACCAAATGATTGTTTAAAGCCATTTCGACTTCTTCAATGCTGCCGAAACGAAGCATATGTTCTTCTTCGTACGTTTTGCGCACAAAAGCGCGGAAGTCGTCCATATTTTTGAATTCACGATGATATTCGTCAGTCCACTTTTTACGATCGGCTTCCGTCATATTTTTGATGGCATCCAGTTCTTCTTTGGTACATTCGCGCTTGCCGCCCGGCTGATTCGGACGCGCCATCGTGATGTAATACAGCCCCAAAATCATGTCCTGTGTCGGCACGATAATCGGTTTGCCGTTGGCCGGCGACAAAATGTTGTTTGTCGACATCATCAAAACGCGGGCTTCCAGCTGCGCTTCCAAAGACAGCGGAACATGAACCGCCATTTGGTCACCGTCAAAGTCTGCATTGAACGCCGTGCAAACCAGCGGGTGCAGCTGAATGGCTTTGCCTTCAATCAGCACCGGTTCAAACGCCTGAATCCCCAAGCGGTGCAACGTCGGCGCACGGTTAAGCAATACAGGGTGTTCGCGGATCACTTCTTCCAGAATATCCCAGACTTCCGGACGTTCTTTTTCGACCATACGCTTGGCGGCTTTGATCGTCGTCGCCATGCCGTACAATTCCAACTTGGAATAAACAAACGGCTTGAACAATTCCAGCGCCATTTTCTTGGGAATACCGCACTGATGTAACTTCAGTTCAGGACCGACAACGATCACGGAACGACCGGAATAGTCAACACGTTTACCCAACAGGTTCTGACGGAAACGTCCTTGCTTTCCTTTGAGCATATCAGCCAAAGATTTTAACGGACGTTTGTTGGCGCCCGTAATCGCGCGACCGCGACGACCGTTATCAAACAACGCGTCCACGGATTCCTGCAACATACGTTTTTCGTTGCGGATAATAATTTCCGGCGCACGCAGTTCAATCAACCGTTTCAAACGGTTGTTGCGGTTGATGACGCGGCGGTACAGATCGTTTAAATCCGACGTTGCGAAACGGCCGCCGTCCAGCGGAACCAAAGGACGCAGTTCGGGCGGAATGACCGGAATAACGTCCAAAATCATCCATTCCGGTTTGGAACCGGATTCCAAAAACGCCTCGACCAGTTTTAAACGCTTGACCAGTTTTTTGCGGCGCGCTTCCGAAGAAGTGGAACGCAATTCGGCGCGGATTGTTTCGGCTTCCTGTTCCAGATCCAGCGCGGACAGAATTTCCTTTAACGCTTCGGCACCGATACCGGCACGGAAAGAATCTTCACCGTATTCTTCGATTGCGCGCTGATACTGTTCTTCGGTCAGCAGCTCGTTGACCTTCAACGGTGTCAGTCCCGGTTCGATCACAATGTATTTTTCAAAATACAAAACGGATTCCAAATCCTTAAGCATGATATCAACCAGCAAACCGATACGGCTGGGTAACGATTTTAAAAACCAGATATGCGCGACCGGCGCGGCCAGTTCGATATGTCCCATGCGTTCGCGGCGAACTTTGGACAAAGTGACTTCCACACCGCACTTTTCGCAAACGATCCCGCGGAATTTCATGCGTTTGTATTTTCCGCACAAGCATTCATAGTCCTTGACCGGACCGAAAATGCGGGCGCAGAACAAACCGTCTCTTTCCGGTTTAAAAGTACGGTAGTTAATCGTTTCAGGCTTCTTCACTTCCCCGTACGACCAGGAACGAATCCGTTCCGGAGACGCCAGAGAAATCTGAATCTGATCAAAAGACTGTGTTCCTGACACAGGGCCAAAAACTTTCATAAGTTCGTTCATTACTTTCCTCTTTCCTTCAAGAGATACTTTTAGAATTCACGCTGATTCAGTTCAACGTCCAGGCACAAAGAACGCATTTCCTTGACCAAAACGTTAAACGATTCGGGAATACCGGCTTCAAACTTGTCATCGCCGCGCACAATGGCTTCGTAAACCTTTGTACGACCGGAAACGTCGTCCGACTTAACGGTCAGAATTTCCTGCAGCGTATAAGCGGAACCGTACGCTTCCAAAGCCCAGACTTCCATTTCACCGAAACGCTGTCCGCCGAACTGCGCTTTACCGCCCAAAGGCTGCTGCGTGACCAAAGAATACGGACCGATCGAACGGGCATGGATCTTTTCATCAACCAAGTGGTGCAGTTTCAACATGTACGTCACGCCGACCGTGACCGGACGTTCAAACGCTTCGCCCGTACGGCCGTCATACAATGTAACCTGTCCGGATCTCGGCAATCCTGCTTTATCCAGCATTTCATCAATGTCGCTTTCATGCGCCCCGTCAAAAACGGGTGTGGCAATCGGCAAACCGGATTTCATGTTATCGGCCAGTTCCAATATTTCCTCGTCTGTCAGCTTGGCAATATTGTCTTTGTATTCCTTTTTGCCGTAAACGTCTTCAAGCTTTGCACGCAACTCTTCAACCGAAGCTTTTTTGGCTTCGACCTGTTCGTAGAGATCATGCACCTGTCTGCCCAATTCGCGACAAGCCCACCCCAGATGACATTCCAGAATTTGCCCGACATTCATACGAGACGGCACACCCAACGGATTTAAAACAATGTCAACCGGCGTTCCGTCCGCGATATGCGGCATGTCTTCAATCGGCAAAATACGGGAAACAACACCTTTGTTGCCGTGACGGCCGGCCATTTTGTCCCCCGGCTGCAATTTGCGTTTTACGGCAATAAAGACTTTGACCATCTTTAAAACACCCGGAGGCATTTCATCGCCGCGCTGTACCTTTTCGACTTTGTTTTCAAAGCGTTCCTGCAGCTGTTCGATACTGGCGTCAAAAACCTTTGTCATCTGTTCGATTTCGGCCATAACCTTGTCGTCCTCAACGGCTATCTTACGCCACTGAGACGCCGGCATTTCGTTTAACACTTCTTCGGTCAAAACCGTTCCGGCTTCAACGCGTTTAATGCCGGCTGTTGCCTTTTGCCCCAGCAAAGCCTGTTTCAAACGATCATAGAAAGATCCTTCCAAAATCGCTTTTTCGGCATCACGGTCTTTGGCCAAAGCTTCAATTTCCGACTGTTCAATCGCCATGGCGCGCTGATCTTTGTCAACGCCGCGGCGTGAAAAGACGCGGACCTCCACAACCGTACCGGAAATGCCGGGCGGCACGCGCAAAGACGTGTCACGCACATCGGCCGCCTTTTCACCAAAAATGGCACGCAACAGTTTTTCTTCCGGCGTCATCGGCGATTCGCCTTTCGGCGTCACTTTGCCGACCAGAATATCACCGGCTTTGACTTCGGCACCGATATAAACGACACCGGCCTCGTCCAACTGTTTCAAAGCTTCTTCACCGACGTTCGGAATATCACGCGTGATTTCTTCCTGCCCCAGTTTCGTATCGCGCGCCATGACTTCAAATTCGTCAATATGAATCGACGTAAAGACATCATCGCGGGCAATGCGTTCGGAAATCAAAATAGCGTCTTCGTAGTTGTAGCCGTTCCAGGGCATATAAGCGACCAGAACATTGCGCCCCAAAGCCAGTTCTCCCAGCTGTGTGGAAGACGCATCGGCAATAATATCGCCTTCCGCCACAATATCGCCGACCTTGACCAACGGACGTTGCGTAATGCAAGTCGACTGGTTGGAACGCTGGAATTTGTGCAGCTTGTAAATATCAACGCCGGATTCATCAGCCTTGACCTTACCCGTTGCACGAACAACGATACGCATACCGTCAACGGATTGAACAACGCCCGCCCGTGTCGCAATGATCGAAGCCCCCGAATCGCGGGCAACGGCAGCTTCCATGCCCGTGCCGACCAAAGGCGCGTCAGCCTGCAACAAAGGAACGGCCTGACGCTGCATGTTCGATCCCATCAAAGCGCGGTTCGCGTCGTCGTTTTCCAAGAACGGAATTAACGCCGCCGCAACGGAAACCAGCTGTTTCGGCGAAACGTCAATCAGCGTGATTTCTTCGGGCGGGCATAAAACGAATTCACCGTTTTTACGACAGGCGACCAGTTTGTCTTTGACAAAGCAGTCTTTGCTGTCCAATTCCGCGTTCGCCTGAGCAATTACATGCTTGTTTTCTTCCATGGCGGACAGGTAAACGACTTCTTTGGTAACTTTGCCGTCAACGACTTTACGGTACGGGCTTTCAATAAAGCCGTAACGGTTGACGCGGGCATAGGTCGCCAAAGAGTTGATCAGACCGATATTCGGACCTTCCGGCGTTTCAATCGGGCAAATACGGCCGTAATGCGTCGGGTGAACGTCGCGGACCTCAAAACCGGCACGATCACGGGTCAAACCGCCGGGGCCCAAAGCGGACAGGCGGCGCTTATGCGTTACTTCGGCCAGCGGGTTATTCTGATCCATAAACTGCGACAACTGAGAAGAACCGAAAAATTCACGGATCGCAACGGCTGCCGGTTTCGCATTGATCAGATCATGCGGCATAACCGTATCAATATCGACGGAACTCATGCGTTCGCGAATCGCCCTTTCCATACGCAAAAGGCCGATTCTGTATTGGTTTTCCATCAGTTCGCCGACAGAACGGACACGGCGGTTGCCCAAGTTGTCAATATCGTCGATTTCACCGCGGCCGTCTTTTAATTCAACCAGGACGCGGACGATTTCCAGAATGTCTTCCTTGCGCAGAACACGGATCGTATCGGGCACTTGTTCTTTGTCAAAGTCCAGGCGCGCATTCATTTTCACGCGGCCGACGGCGGATAAGTCGTAACGTTCCAGATCAAAGAACAAACCGCGGAACAAAGCGTCGGCGGATTCAATGGTCGGCGGTTCGCCCGGACGCATAACTTTGTAAATATCAACCAAGGCATCTTCGCGCGACATATTTTTATCTGCCGCCAATGTGTTACGGATATAAGGACCGATATTGACATGATCAATGTGCAGTACGGCAAATTCCTTGATCTTGTTTTTAGCAAACAGCGTCAAAACGTCTTCGGTGATTTCCTGACCGGCTTCGACCAGAATTTCACCCGTTTTTTCATTAATCATGTCTTCGGCCAGATAAGAACCGATCAATTCTTCTTTCGTAACATGGATTTCGCTGAGGCCGTCTTTCTTTAATTTATTCAGCTTGGCGGCCGTTGCTTTTTGTCCGGCTTCAATCAGTACTTCGCCGGACGCCGCGTCAACCAAATCGTAACGCAACTTCATTCCTTTGAGGTATTCGGGAACAAACGGTGTTTTCCAGCCTTTTTTATCCGCCGTATACACAATCTTGTCATAGAAATAATTCAGGATTTCTTCCTGGCTCATGCCGCGGACTTCCAGCAAGCTGACTTCGCGTCCTTCGGCTTCGCGCTGTTTGCGCAGTTCTTCGGTTTCTTTGGATTCCAAGGCATACAACAACGTCGTTACCGGCAGCTTGCGGCGGCGATCGATACGGACATAGACCAAATCTTTGGCATCAAATTCAAAATCCAACCAGGAACCGCGATACGGAATGACGCGTGCGGCAAACAAATACTTACCCGAAGAATGCGTTTTTCCTTTATCGTGATCAAAAAACACACCCGGAGAACGATGCATCTGAGAAACAATCACGCGTTCGGTACCGTTGACAACAAACGTTCCCGTTTCCGTCATTAACGGCATATCGCCCATATAGACGTCCTGTTCTTTAATATCGCGAATGGAACGAGCCCCCGTTTCATCGTCAATATCCCACACCACCAGACGCAACGTCACCCGTAAAGGAGCCGAGTACGTCATACCGCGCTGAATACATTCATCAACATCGTATTTGGGTTCGTCTAATTCATATTTAACGTATTCCAATTCACCGCGGCCGGAAAAGTCCTTGATCGGGAAGATTGATTTTAAGACTTCCTGCAAACCGGTTTCGGTTCTTTTTGCGGCCGGCACACCCAGCTGAAGAAACTGGCTGTAAGAGCTTTTTTGCACTTCAATAAGATTAGGCATAGGCGCTACGGAAGGAATTCTTCCAAAATTTTTGCGTACACGTTTCCGGCCTGTAAAAGATTTGACCATATCAGCTCCCCATTCCTGAAAAAGATAAAATTCTTAAACGTCTTTTTAAAATTACGCTTGAACGCCCCAAGACGCGAAAGACTTTCAAGACGACTTCAAGGATCGGTCGAAAAAGCCATTTTTCAGCTTTTCGTCCGATCCCTAAAATCAACAGATCAAAGCAATTACTTAACTTCGACCTTAGCGCCGGCAGCTTCAAGCTGCTTTTTGAATTTTTCGGCATCTTCTTTGGAAACGCCTTCTTTAACCGTCTTCGGAGCGCCTTCAACCAAGTCTTTGGCTTCTTTTAAGCCCAAGCCGGTAATTGTGCGGACTTCCTTAATGACGTTAATTTTGTTGGCACCGGCTTCGGCCAGAACAACATCAAATTCCGTCTTTTCTTCCGCAGGCGCGGCACCGGCGGCACCGGCAGCAGCAACAGCAACCGGAGCAGCAGCGGAAACGCCCCATTTTTCTTCCAACATTTTGGACAGTTCGGCAGCTTCCAATACTGTCAAAGCAGACAATTCATCAACGATTTTGGCAAGATCAGCCATTTTATTTAACTCCGTTTAATAGTTTTTTTTTAAGACACGTGCCTTGCGGCACCGATTTTGTTAAGCGGGGAAAAATTCCCCCATGACAAGCGAATAATTACGCCGCCTGTTCCTTGTCGGCATAAGCCTTGAACACACGAGCGATCTGAGCCGCAGGCGCCTGAATCAAACCGACCAGTTTGCCGCGCAGCTGATCCATGGACGGCAGTTCACCCAACGCCTTGATTTCGGCTACGGATAAAACTTTTCCGTTCATGATGCCGCCGCGAATGATCAGTTTTTCATTCTTTTTGGCAAATTCGACAACCGCTTTGGCAGCCGCAATCGGATCAACGGAATAAGAAATTGCCGTCGGACCGACCATCAGATCTGCCAACTGTTCGTACTGTGTTCCGGCAAGAGCAAGACGAGTAATACGATTCTTTGTCACGCGAAACTTTGCGTCCTGTTTGCGAACGGCATCACGCAAAGCCGACATTTCAGCCACCGTTAACCCCGAATAATGGGTAACGACAACCAAGCCGGCCGTGCTGAAATCTTCGTTCATTTTGGAACGCAATTCAGCTTTTTGTTCACGTTTCACTTTTGTACCCTCTTTATTCCTTCCGTCAAAAAACGGAAGTCCGGTTAATTCGGCTTCCGACCCCATGCCGAAAGCCATTCCTGTCCAAAAGCTCAAGCCATAAACCATTCCAACGGAGCGGCTAAAAAACTTGTTCTTCTGTCTATGCAGGCGGCTCTTTCCTTTAAACAGTCATGCCCGCAGGCAAAACCGCACCTACAGTCTTGGACAGGTGAAGGGAAAGCCGAAGAAAAATCGGTTTTCCCTTTTCCCGACCGTTCCCGGCCGGTATTCTTGTTTAGTTTCCGCTAGCCAAAGAAGAAATATTGGAAACGGAAACCTTAACGCCGACACCCTGAGTCGTGCTCAAAGCGACGCGTTTTAAATAGGTTCCTTTGACACTGGCCGGTTTTGCCTTTAAAACAGCCTGCGCAAAAGTCAAAATGTTTTCTTTGATCTGAGCTTCGGTAAAGCTGATTTTGCCGACACCGGCGTGAATCTGACCGGCGGCTTCGACACGGTATTCAACCTGTCCGGCCTTCACCGCTTTAACAGCATTGGCAACGTCCATCGTCACCGTGCCCAATTTCGGGTTCGGCATCAATCCGCGGGGCCCCAACACTTTACCTAAACGACCGACAACCCCCATCATATCCGGCGTAGCAATGCAACGATCAAATTCGATCTTACCGGACATAACGGTTTCCATCAGATCTTCCGCTCCGACGACATCGGCACCGGCTTTTTTCGCTTCTTCGGCTTTCGGACCTTTGGCGAAAACAGCAACACGTACCGTTTTTCCCGTACCGTTGGGCAAACCGACAACGCCGCGGATCATCTGGTCCGCCTGACGCGGATCAACGTTCAATCCCATGACGATTTCAACGGTTTCGTCAAACTTGGCTTTCGGAGCCGCTTTTAAAACGGCAATGGCTTCATCAAGATCATAAGCTTTTAAATTATCAACGGTTTTATACGCACTCGTTAAGCGTTTACCTAATTTTGCCATTTCCCGTTACTCCACAACTTCAATGCCCATAGAACGAGCCTGCCCCATAACCATGTTCATTGCCGCTTCAACGGTGGAACAATTCAAATCCGGCATTTTCTTTTCGGCGATTTCTTTGACCTGCGCCTTTGAAATTTTGCCGACTTTGGACCGCCCCGGTTCTTTTGATCCTTTTGCCAGACCGGAAGCCTTGATAATAAAGTAACTTACGGGCGGCATTTTCGTCACAAAAGAAAACGTACGATCGGCATAAGCCGTAATTACAACGGGAATCGGCATACCCGGTTCCATTTTCTGCGTTGCGGCATTAAACGCCTTGCAGAATTCCATAATGTTCAGCCCGCGCTGACCCAAAGCAGGTCCGACAGGGGGAGACGGATTTGCTTTTCCCGCCGGGATTTGCAATTTAATAAACCCGACAATTTTTTTTGCCATTGTATACCTCTTGTTATTATAAAGTTCGATTCGTTTTAAGGCTTGCGGTGCGATAATGGCTTATCTTCCGCAAAGGCGCCGATCGAAACGAATCGACAATCGGTATCAGCGCCTTTAAAACAATTAAATTTTTTCGACCTGAGAATATTCCAGTTCAACCGGCGTTGACCGGCCGAAAATCGATACGGAAACCTTCAAACGCGCCTTTTCATCGTCCGTTTCTTCGACAAAGCCGACAAAAGAAGCAAACGGACCGTCAACAACACGAACCTGTTCGCCCACATCATAAGAAACAGAATTCTTAGGACGTTCAACGCCTTCGCTGACCTGATGCAGAATACGCTGCGCTTCGGCTTCGGAAATCGGAGTCGGACGTTCGCGGCTTCCCAGAAAACCGGTGACCTTCGGCGTACTTTTTACCAAATGCCACGTTTCATCCGTCATTTCCATCTTGACTAACACATAGCCCGGAAAAAACTTGCGTTCGGAATTGACTTTTGTACCGCGACGAATCTCAACGACTTCCTCCGTCGGAACCAAAACCTGTTCAAAGGAATCGGCCATACCTTTCTGTGCCGCGAATTCCTGAATCGACTCGGCGACTTTCTTTTCAAAACCTGAATATACGTGTAAAACATACCAACGGGCGGTCATAGCCTAACCTCCCAAACCGAGAATCAATTTCATGATATAAGCAATCACCTGATCGACAACAAAAAAGAACAGCGTTGCACATACCGTAAACAAGACAACCATCATTGTGGACATCATTGTTTCTTTGCGCGTCGGCCAAACGACTTTGCCGACTTCCTGCCGGACTTGGCGTAAAAACAATACGGGATGAACTTTTGCCATAAAAAAATTTCCTAATTTAAGCAGCTGGCAGGGGCAGTAGGAATCGAACCCGCAACCCCCGGTTTTGGAGACCGGTGCTCTACCAATTGAGCTATACCCCTAACCGCAACAAACGATCCCTTTGCCCAAAATGAAAGGGACAGGTAAAACTACCTGTCCCTTTATAAAAAATCAAGTAGAAAATTTGAAAAATTTCAAATTATTACTCAATAATTTTAGCGACGACGCCGGCGCCGACGGTGCGGCCGCCTTCGCGGATAGCAAAGCGCAGACCTTCG
>CALYBD010000045.1 GCA_944393745.1 uncultured Alphaproteobacteria bacterium
GGAAGCGAGAAACACAGGTTTGACGTGTACAAAAGGTACACGAAAACCGAGTATCGCAGCTGACGAACCAGAAGCCCCATAAAATCGCGTTTTTACCAGATGAAAGCGGGGAGAACAGCCTTCGCCATACACTCATTTTGCGTTAAGAGGGAACGCACGCGATCCGGATCAGGCTGCTGACCGCGGCTGACTCCCAATTCTTTGGCATGAATACCGCCGGCAACGAACAAGGCGTCCAACCCGGCCAGATTGGCCCCGCGGATATCCGTCTGAACGCCATCGCCGACAACGGCAATGCGATATTTTTCAACTTCCAAGCCTTCAACACAATAGGCGAAAACCGCAGGATCCGGTTTACCGCGCCAGAAAACGGATCCGCCGATTTTCTGATACTGTGCCGCCAAAGCTCCGGCAGCGATATAAGGCACGCCTTCTTTCAGGACAAAGGAATCCGGGCACGCGCAAACCATCGGCAACCGGCGGGACAAACAAACTTTAAAGAACGGTTCGTATTTTTCCAAAGAATCCTGTGTTCCGAACGTACCGGTAACGAAAATAAAATCGGCTTCATCGATATTCGGAACAGGCACATATCCCAAATCGGCATACGGTTGCCAGAACTGTTCCGGCCCCAGATGAAAGCATTTACGTCCCAGGTTTGCAAAAAACGGATCAACACGCCGGCGCAATTCATGATAAATAACTTCGCCGGCCGTCAGAACGCCGTAATACAGGTATCGTTTCACCCCCATACGTTCCAGTGTTTTAATCACTTCCGCGGAACGATACGGCGAATTAGAAAGGAAAATAACTTTTTTGCCTTCATCACTTAACTGGCTGAGCGCATTAAAGACGCCGAAACACAACCTTTGTTCTTCATAAACAACGCCCCACAGATCAACGATAAACGCATCATAAGCCGCAGAAACACTGCGCAGTCCGGCAATATAAGGAATTTCGTTGTTCAAAGAGCGTCTCCGCAAAAACAGGTTATTTGTAATTAAGATATATCATGCTTTCGGCCGTTGTCAAAGACTGCCTTTTGTTTTTTGCGGACACGGCAGATCAGGCAGGCGATGCAGCTCCGTCAAAGTCGACAGCAGCCGGTAATCTTTGAAATCCTGAACGATTTCATTACTGATGCCGTTATCGTAATAATATAAAGAGACTTCGTATAACGGGGATCCGTCCGGCAGATTTCCGGTCGCAAATTCTTCAAAAAAAGCCATATCGAAACGCCATATTTTTTGATTAGCGATCAGATCTGCATCGCCTTTTACTTTACGGGGGCGGAAAGAGTCGGGTTCGGAAATCACCGCATTGACGGAATACAACGATTCGGGGCGCGTACCGTCATAAACATATGCCGCGACCGATTTTTTTCCCTGGCGCGCCGCCTGCAGCAAACGCAAGGTTTGCTGAACGGGGAAAACAACATTTTTCGGAAAAACGGCCGAAGAACGCACGGGAAAAGACAAAACCAGTTCTTTTGTATCGTTCTTGCAAACGGCCCGACCTGCCAAATCCTTGCGATCTTTTCCTTTTTCACGCACGAACACTTCGAAATCAAACAAACACCCGTCCGCACTTTCCCGTGTTGTTTGTTTCCAGTTTGTCGTATCCAATCCCGACAATTCATAACCGATGTCTAAAGAAAAAACGGATTCCGTTTGCCATTGATTGCAGACTTTCTGAATTTTATAGGACATTTTTCCTTTGGCATTCACGACACCGGCCGCCCCGCCCGCAGTCGAAGCCAATGTAATATCATAAACCGCCTGATGTGATGTCAGCCGGTCTTCTGCCGCGGCACGTATGGAAAAACAACACCAGACACATATCAAAAAAAACAGTCTCATGCAGAAGAATCCTTTATTATCCCGCGCATGATAACCGAAAAAAATATTTAATGATAGACCCGAAATACGATCGGAATTTCAATTGTCATTTCTCCGTACGGCGGAGCAGGCAGCTGCACGGCTTCGGCAATCGTTTTTAAGGCGTGCTGATCCAAAACGTCATTGCCCGAAGACGTAATTAAAGAAACGGATTGACGATCCAGTTTTCCGTCTTTTTGAATACGAAAACGCACTATGGCCCGACCGGCGGCTTTTTGATTTTCGATTTCTTCGGGATATTTCAGTCGTCGCTGAAACAAACGGCGCAAACGCACAAAATACCGCGCCGCTTTCATATCGCCGATTCCTCTGCCTGTCCCGGTTCCGATCCCCGTCCCGTGTCCCGCGCCGAACCCCGCCGCATCGCCGATGACGCCGCCATAGGGTTGCGTCCCGGATCCGCCTTGCCCGCCGGATCTGCCCGACTTGGCAGAAGATATCGTTTTGTTACCGGCGACTTTTATTTTCTTTTTAACGACGGTTGATGGTTTCTTTTTTGACACGGCGACCACCGCCGCCTGCGATTTTGTTTGTTTTTTTTCTGTTTTTCGAGGCGGTTCTTTTTTTTCTTCCCGAAGTGCCTGATCTTCTTGACTTTTTTCCGCCGAAACGGGATTGCCTTTTTTTCCGGCTTTAAAATCAAAATCGCCCCAGGGCACGCCTTTTTGATAAAAACCGTCTCCGCCGGAAACCAAAAAAGCGTCCATTAACAGACCTGATCCCCCCGGTTCGGGCGCTCTTTCTATCTGCAAAAACAATAAAAACAGCAAGCCCGCATGCAAAAAAAGGGAAAATCCCGTCCCTGTCATCAGACAAAAATTTTCCCTTTTATTGTTCAAGACGTTCTACCTTTAAAATTTGGTCGACAGCGTCAGGAAATAGTTACGCCCTTCTTCCGGATAGCCTTCGGCCAGCTGATAATTCTTATCAAAGATATTGTCAACGCCGACGGAAATTTCAAGAGCGTCCGTCGGTTGATATTGAATTTTCAAGCCTGCCGTGGCAAAACCGCCGATTTTCGTACCGTCCTGCATGCCGATCCCCGTGCCGATACCGTTGCCGTGCACGCGAACCGCCGCATTGACCATGTTGTTGCCGCCCAAAGTCGAATAACGCGAAGAATACGCTTCGACTTTCGGAATGATGTTCAACCCTTCGGCCACACGCCAATCCCCGTAAACCGTCAATTTATGCTTGGGAACGTTTGTCGGTTTTAAATCTTCGGCTTTGGCAATCGAACTGCGCAGTTCTTTTTCCATATAGGTATAGGCCAAACCTAAATCAAACGAATCCGTCATACGGATCACCGAAGCCAATTCCAAACCGTAAACACGCGATTTACCGAAGTTCTGCGTTTGATAATAATCATCTCCGCCCTGATCAACGGCGACTTCCAGATTTGTATCACGTACGTCCGTATAGAACGCGGCAGCGTCAAACGCCACATTGCCGATCGTATCGGATACGCCGATTTCATAATTAACGGCTTTTTCGGCTTTTAAATCCGGATTGGGAATGCCCGTTCCGTTCCCCGTTCTTTCGCCAAAACGGGACTTCTGCGTTGCAAAACGGGATTTCTGCGCCACACCCGCATAAACCGTTCCTTCGTCACTGTAATGATATCGCACGGCCGCCATCGGATTAAACACATCATCATTGACACGATAATCGTTAATCCCCTCTTCTTTCACTGTTGCGACACGCAGCCAGTCATAAGACGCACCGACAATCACGTCCGTTTTTTCATTGGCATGCCACGTGTTTTCCAAAGCCACCGAATAGGTGTCGTCCGCAACCCGAGACCATTCTTCTTCACCCAGCTCTTTGGAACGGTGAACGTCTTTGCGGTAATGGAAGGCGATCTTGGTCGTGTTGTCTTTGAACAGATCCGCGCCCGTTTCCACACTGCCGCCGAAATCGTAATCGTTAAATAAAGACGGGAAACCGCCTTCATTGCGCATTGCGCTCAACGTGTCATCAGCAAATTCAACACTGTCCATACGATTTTTAAATGTATCGTAGAACAAACGCGTTTTAATGTATCCCGTATCGCCCAAAGCCGTATTCGTCAAAGAATAAATCGTTTGCTTTTTATAATACGGATAAGACCGATAAAACGGTTTTGTCAGCTGATAAGCCCATTTTTCTTCGTCCGTCGGTTTGGACCCTGCCATAGACGTATAGGATTGACCGGCATAAACAGGAATATCGTATTCCATGTTGGAATAATTGTAAGCGATCACATATTCGTCCGTTTCGTTCGGCGTAAAGCCCAGTTTGATATTGGCGGCTTCGGCTCGCAAAGAAGATCCTTCACGGAATCCGCCGTTTTCATTAACCATGGGGAAATAATAATCTTTTCCGGCCTGGAAAAAATGATTTCCCGTATTTTGCACCGGCGAATAATTATCCGACACCGACCAGCGGTTAATGTCGTTATAGGTCGCGCCGGCCTGCAAATACCAGTTGCCCTGATTGGTGCCGACATTACCGGACGTTAAAAGGCCGTTATAAGCTCCGGAATTGCCGAATTTGGCCGTAACGGTCAGGTTGCCTTCGATTTTCTTTTCGGGGCGTTTTGTGACCATGTTGATAATCCCGCCCATCGTGTTCGGACCGGCCAGAACGGAAGACAACCCTTTGGACACCTGAATTTCAGACAACGATCCGGTCGTGTATGTCTGCAAATCGGGATAATAATCGTACGGCATGGCGGATTGGACACCGTCAACCATGACGGCAATCTGCCGCATTTCAAAGCCGCGGATCGAAACGGATTTTTCGTTTCTGCGTCCGACTTGCGTTTCCGTGACCGAAGGCAACAGATTCAACGCCTTTTCCAAAGTATTGGAATCGGTGTAAGCCTGAATTTCTTCGGCACTGACAGCCGTACGTGACCCGACTTGGGTTGTGTCGTCAACAACGGAAACGGCAATTTCACCCAGTCTGAAAACGTTATTGTTATCGGTATTTGATTTTTGATTAATTTCTGCCTGATCAACAACCTGCGGCGCGGCAGCCTTTGAAACAGATTCTGTTGTCTGTGCAAAAGACGGACTGACGCCCAAGGCTAAGATTGAAGCAGAAAAAAGAAGACCTTTTTTCATTTGCTTTCCTTTATGTTCGGTTATGGCGGCATCGACCCTGCAAACCCATTTTGCAGGCGGCAACGGACCCGACAGAATACCGTTCAATCTTAAAAAACACGGTATCCGCGGCTATACTAACCAATGTATTTAAGCCGAGTCAAACGTTTTTATTTCTTGATTCCAGCACAAAGACTTGAGTTTTTAAAAAAGCGGTTATACTCTGTAAAAAGGTTTTTTTATTTTCAGGGCTATTAATGATTACACTGGAAAACGTTACGCGTAAGTTTGGTTCTTTTGTCGCCGTTGACAATCTGTCAATGACCGTGCCCAAAGGACAGGTTTTGGGTTTCCTGGGGCCGAACGGCGCGGGAAAGACAACGACCATGCGCATGATTTCCGGATTTTTAACGCCCAGTGCCGGAAAAATTACGGTTTGCGGTTATGATGTTGCCGAAGATCCGGTCGAAGTCAAACGACATATCGGTTATATGCCGGAGGTTGCCTCTTCTTACGGCGACATGACGGTTTTGTCTTTCTTAAACTTTATTACCGAAGCGCGCGGGCTGTTCGGTTCCGCCAAAGAAAAAGCCGTTGAAAAAGTCATTGCCGATATTTCGCTGTCCAATGTGTTGTATCAGCCGATTGATACTTTGTCCAAGGGCTACAAACGCCGTGTCGGGCTGGCGCAGGCGTTGGTTCACGATCCGGCCGTTTTAATTCTGGACGAACCGACCGAAGGACTGGATCCCAACCAAAAGCGTGAAATCAGAACGTTGATTCGCGATTTACAAAAAGACAAATCCATTATTATTTCGACTCATGTTCTGGAAGAAGTCGAAGCCATGTGTTCGCGCGCCGTCATTATCGACAAAGGAAAAATCGTTCTGGATGATACGCCGCGCGCACTGATCAGTTTATCAGAAACGCATCAGACTTTATTTGTTTTGATTGCTTCTTACCAGCGCGAACGGGCGCAGACTGTTTTTAACGAAATGGCGCAGATTACGGTAACCGACGTCAAGCAGGAATCCGACGAGGCGTTTTTGTTTACTCTGATCCCCAAAGGGCGGGAATCCGTTACGGCCGATGTCGTGGAAGCTTTGCGCCGGCAGGATATAAAAATATTGGATATGTTTATTGAAAAAGGACGGTTGGAAGAAGTCTTTTACGCTTTTACCTCTCCTGATCGGGAATTAAAGGATCCGAACGCATGAAAGCTTTATTTGTTTTGACAAAACGCGAATTTGCCAGCTATTTCATGACGCCGGTGGCTTGGATTTTTTTAATGATTTTTGTTTCTTTGTCCGGTCTGCTGACGTTTTATGCCGGCGATTTTTTCGGCCGGGGTCAGGCCGATCTGCAGTCGTTTTTCCTGTTTCATCCCTGGCTGTACGTTTTTTTAATACCGGCCGTATCCATGCGTATGTGGGCCGAAGAACGCCGCAGCGGCACAATCGAAATGCTGATGACCCTGCCCGTTTCGACCGGCGAACTGGTGCTGGGAAAATTTTTGGCCGCTTGGGCTTTTGTCGGCATTGCACTGATTTTAACGTTGCCGATGTGGCTGACCGTTAATTATCTGGGCGATCCCGACAACGGCGTTATTTTGATGAGCTATTTGGCCAGCTTTTTGATTGCGGGCACTTTTTTGTCCCTGGGATCTTGTGTTTCCGCCTGTACCAAAAGCCAGATTATCGCTTTTGTTTCGGCAATGATGGCCAGCCTGCTGTTGACTTTTTTGGGTTCTGACGCGCTGATCAATCTGTTTTCCGGCGTGGCCACCGAAAAAGTAATGAAGCTGTTTCAGTCTTTCGGTTTTTTAATTCATTTTCTTTCTTTGACACGCGGCGTGCTTGATGTGCGCGATTTGTTGTTCTTTATTTCTTTTTCAGGCGTATTCCTGTTTGCGACAGTGATTGTGCTTGATCATAAAAAGGCGGTCTGACAATGAAAAAAATAGCCGATCTTGACAGAAGCACACTGGGTATTTTGGGATTAATCCTGGCCGTTATTTTGTTTTTCAGCGTAAATGTCATTGCTGCTTTTACGCTTAAAAACTACCGACTGGATTTAACGCAGGAAAAACTGTATTCACTGTCCGAAGGATCCGTGCGCGCCATAAACCAGATTCAAGAACCGATCACGATCCGTTTTTATTTATCGGGCAAGCTGGCAAAAGTTTCGCAGATACATGCGACTTATGCCGTCCGCGTTATTGAATTGCTGGAACAATACGCTTCGGCTTCCGACGGTAAAATCAAACTGGAAATCATTGATCCCGAACCGTTTTCAAAACAAGAAGACGAAGCGTTGACCTACGGCCTGAAGGGAATTCCCGTGGGGAATTCGTCCGAATACGTTTACCTTGGACTGACTCTTTCAAATTCGTCTGATCGGCGGCGGACAATTGCTCTTTTGGATCCGTCACGCGAACGGTTTTTGGAATATGACATTACAAAATACCTGACCGATCTGACCCGCGCCAAAAGGCCGACAATCGGTATCATCAGCACTTTGCCGATTGACGGACGCGGCGAACCGCATCTGATGTATCCGAAATATCACCCGCGCTGGGCCGTCATGAACGTCGTGCGCGATATTTTCAATGTCCGGTTTATTTCACGCCAGACACTGGATATTCCTGCGGACATTGACGTATTGATGTTGGTGAATCCGAAAAAGTTCAATGAAGAAACTTTATACGCCATTGATCAACATATCATGCGCGGCGGTAATATGCTGGTGCTGATTGATCCGTTTTCGGAAACGGAAGTCGCTTTGGGCGAAGTCCCGTATTCAATCCGTCCGGATATTGACAAACTGCTGGATAATTGGGGTATTTCTTTTGATCCGTCCCACTTCGTCGCCGATACGATTTTGGCACGAACCGTTACCCATAACGAAAACGAAAAGTCCGTTCAGACAAAATTCCCGCCCTGGCTGAGCGTCAATGAAACCTACCTCAGCCCCGAAGACCCGGTCACAAATGCCATCAGTACGATCAATCTGGCTTATGCCGGAAAATTCGAAGTAACAAAAAAAATCGACGATTTGACGGTAACGCCTTTGATTTTTTCGTCAAAGGATTCGGAATTACTGCCGGCAATTGACGGTTTGTCACCGGATCCGGCCGCGATGTTGCGCAACTTTACGCCCGACGGGAAAAACATGATTATGGGCCTGCGAATCAAAGGAACGCCGAACAGTGCCTTTGATAAAGCGCCGACACGTAATTTTTTAAAACAACGGCCGGAAGCCCATATTCCGAAAGCGCTTGCCCCCGTCAATATTATTTTAATTGCGGACAGTGATTTTCTGGCCGATAAGTTTTGGACAACAAAGTCAAATATGCTGGGTGTCGAACAGTTATATCCCTTTGCGGGCAATGCCGATCTGATTGTCAATGCGCTGGATAATCTAAGCGGAGCGGCTTCATTGATTGACCTGCGTTCAAAGGCGGAATGGCGTCGCCCCTTTACGGTTATCGAAAATCTGGCGTTGAATGCGGGCCGGAAATACCGCGCGCAGGAAACCCTGTTATTTACCGAATTGCAGGCGGCTCAGGCTCGGCTGAAAGAACTGACACAACGTTCTTCGAATGAAAATAAAGAACTTCTTTCGCGCGAAGATCAATCGGAAATTCAGGCTTTGCAGGAACGTATCATTGTGTTGCGTTCTTCTTTGCGTTCCGTTCAAAATATTCTCAGCCGGGATATTTTTGCTTTGCAGTCAACGATTATTTTGCTGAATGTTATTTTTGTTCCGGTTTTGCTGGTGATTATTGCCCTGTTCGTTTCCTGGCGCAGACGGGTCAGACGCCTGCAGGCAAGATAAGGAGATCTTCATGCACCCGCGTTCCTTTTATAAATTATTGACAGCTGCGGTGATTGCTTTTGCAACGGCGTTAGGCGTGTGGATTTTAACGCCGGAATATTCTGCCGGTGTTTTTTCCGGCCAGCCGCTGATCCCCGGATTAATGGAAAAAATCAATACGATTGAAGCTGTATCCATTGAACACGGCGGAAAAACCATGACGTTTCAAAAAAACGAAGCCGGCGATTGGGGCATGGTGGAAACGGACGGATATCCTGCCGATAAAGAAAGAATCAGAAATATCCTGATCGGTTTGGCCGGTTTGGAAAAAATCGAACCGAAAACAGCTCTGCCCGAATTTTATCCGGATTTGCAGGTTGAAGACAATATTGACGAAAAATCAAAATCGTATCTTGTCACGCTTTTGAACTCCGAAGGCAATCCGCTGACCCGCCTGTTGATCGGAAAAAGAACGAAAGGCATTTCCTGGAACGGTCAGGGATATTTCGTGCGTTTTCCGAACGAAGCCCAATCCTGGCTGGTTCGGGGAAATGTTGACGTGACCGGAGATATGCGTTCCTGGCTGGCCGTACGTCTGCTGCCGCTGGTCAAAGGCAGAACATCGTCCGTAACCATTGTGGACGGGACGAAAACGCGTGAAGCCGTTTATAAACGTGTTGCGCCGGCAATGCCGATGCAGCCTTCCTTCGTATCGGACAGCTATTTTATCATTTCTGACGATTTTATCGCAGATATGGAAGAAGCGTTAACCGCTTTTGACTTTGCGGACGTGGCTGCCCGTCCGAAAAACCTGGGACAGGAAACGCCGTTTTCTTCGGCCTTTATCGAAACGTTTGACGGGCTGAACATTTATCTCTTTTTATACCTGATGGATTCCAAACCGTTTGCGGCTGTGTCGTTCGCCGCGACCGCCAATGCCGATCCGGCCGTTAAGGAAGAAGCCGTTGAACTGGAACAACGCCATGCGCCATGGCTTTATCAGATGCCGGCAGAAACGGTTTCCGCTTTATTGCCGTTTTTATCCGTCCCGCAGGAAAAAACCGTCGGCAAAGAACAGCCCAAAGAAACTGCCGCTAAGGAAAAACCGCAAAAGGAATCTGCCCAAAAAAAGAAAACGTCTGAAAAAAAGACCGCCTCCCAAAAGAAAAGCAGCAAGAAAAAGTAGTTTTTTTTATCAGACAATCCAAACAGTCGCGGCCTCGACCGGATCCAGGGCAATTGTTCGTCCGTTTATTTTAACATAATATTTGCCGTCTTGTTTATTAAAGGCAATATGTTCCGGACAGCCGTTCGAAACAATTCCTTTTTCAGCCAGTTTTTGATTGATTTCATCACTGCCGGACAATCGGCAAATGCGCCCCTGTGTCGCCGTTTCCAAAGTCAATGGCGCAGGTAACCGACCGGAATGATTTAATGACAGAAACAATTCGCGCGTCCATTCTTTTTTTTCGGCCTGCGCCTCTTGCAAAAAATCAATCAGGTTAAAGAATCTGTTTGCCGCCGCGCCGTCCAGATGATGTTCGATCAGGCAGGCGATTTCTTCGGATCGTGCGGCGTCCTGCCCCAAAAAGTCATGGAAAAAAGACGTCAGACGTTCATGTTTCATATAGACCTGCCAGCCGATCCGGCGCCCTTTCGGCGTCAGACGGATCGATCCGTAAGATTCATGCCAGACCAACTCTTGTTCCGCCATTTTTTTAATAACGGTCGCGATGGTGCCTTTTGTCAGCTTTAAATTTTCAGCCAAAGCTGTTACTGTTTGTTTGCAGCCGGTTGTTTCCAGGTGGAACAAAGCCTCCAGATAATCTTCCAGCCGCGAAGTGACTGCCGTCATGATTTTTTCCTTTTTTATAAGTCAAGCATAGACGGAAGAACGTTAAAAAGTCAAGAAATCCGCAGCAGTCGATATATCATAAAAAACAAGGAACACTTAAATGAAACAAGCTATTTTTCCCTGGAAAGCGGACGGCCTGAGCGGACTGGGGATCAAACGGGACAAAGATCCGGTGCAAAAAATGGTTATTTTGTTGCACGGATACCGGGGAGACGCCGAATCAAACACGGCCTTTGCGTTAAAACTGTTTGAAGCCTGTCCGCACGCCGTCGTTTTGGTTCCGGACGGTATTGAACCGATCCCGCCCGGTGATGATCCGCATCACCGGCAATGGTGGGATCTGCCGGAATCCGAATTTAACGGCGAGCTTTGTTCTTTTATGCCCTATTACGCCTCAAGGCAAAAACAACGTTTAATGAAACAGATCGGTTTCGGATTGCAAAATACGGCCGCTTTATTGAACCGCTTTATTTTAAACAGACTGGCCGAATACAGCCTGTCTTTGTCCGATTGCTTTTTAGCCGGCATTTCCCAAGGCGGCATAACCGCGTTTGAAATGACCCTGTTTCGCAAAGAATTGCACGGCAGCAGCGATGATTTTCTGGGAGGACTGATTTCCATCGGATCCGGCATACTCGGCGCCGACAGACTGAGGGATTTAACCGTCCCCCCGATCCCCGTTTTGCTGGCACGCGGCCGCAGAGACGAGATATTTCCGAAAACGGTTGATTATTTTTCCCGCAGCCTTTTAAAAGAAAAACAGATGCCCGTTGTTTTAACCGAAGCCGACAGTGTCCATTTCGGATTGGAACACGCCGTCAGTGATGCCGTTTGCGGATTTATTCGCGAACACGGGTAAAATTTTTATAAAAAAAATAAACCCTTCTTGACTCTTATCATCGGACAGGGTATATGAAAGTACTCAATTTTTATTAAGATACGGAGTTGTCCATGAAACGTACATATCAACCCAGTAAAACAGTCCGGACTCGCCGTCATGGGTTTCGTACCCGCATGGCAACAGTCGGCGGACGCAGGGTTTTAAACAATCGCCGCCGCAAAGGCCGCAAGCGTTTAGCCGTGTAATTTTTCCCGCGGGAATATGCGGGTATGTCAAATAAATTGATCTTGATCAAAAAAAGACCGGATTTTCTTCATGTTACCCGCAACGGGTTTAAAGCTGTAAAATCCGGTCTTATTTTGCAGGCAGCCGAAACGCGACGTTATTTTAACCCGCCCGTTTACCGGATCGGTTATACGGCGTCGAAAAAAATCGGTAATGCCGTCTGCCGTAACAGAGTCAAACGACGCTTAAGGGCTTTGTGCGCGGCCTTGCTGCCTTTGGAAGCCGTCGCGGGCTATGATTATGTTGTGATTGCGCGATACACGACTATAGACATGGCGTACAAAAAACTATACAAAGATCTGAAGTACGCTTTAAGAGAAATAAAACGGGAAATCAATGACTCCTCAGCAAACACCGCCAAACCGGACGAATAATTCGGACCGCCTGTCGCCGGCGGCAAAAATATTAACCGGAGCGGTGCTGTTTTACAGAAAATTTCTTTCGCCGTTAAAGCCGGGGTGCTGTCGGTTTACGCCGACGTGTTCTGCCTATGCGCTGGAAGCGTTGCGCGTTCACGGCGCCGTCAAAGGGACATGGCTGACGATACGGCGCCTTTTGCGCTGTCAGCCGTTCGGCGGATCAGGATATGACCCGGTACCGCCGAAAACAGAAAAAAAGAATTTTCCCTTAAAACGCAGGCGGACATTATATGCGGTTGTTTTTGCCGTTTTTGCCGCCATTCTTTTTTTGGGCGTATTCGGTGCCGTCTATGATTCAACGCTGAAAACCGTCGTACCGGAACATTCTGCGGGGATTGAAAACACGCCGGATGTGCCGGGAATAACGACAACCGAATCGGCCGGCAAAGCAGTGCAAAAAAAAATTAATACGCCAACCCGATTTTTAATCTGGCTTATCCGGTTATATCAGGATAAGATATCGCATTTTCTGCCCGGCCAATGCCGGTTTACGCCGTCATGTTCCGCTTATGGCATTCAGGCTTTGGAACGTTTCGGCGCTTTAAAGGGAACGTGGCTGACGATAAAACGCATTCTTCGCTGCAACCCCTGGGGCGGACAAGGGAATGATCCCGTGCCCGAACCCGATACATTATAAAACACAAACACAGGTGGACTGATGGAAAACAACAATTTTGAAAAGCGCAATTTAATTTTGGCCATTGTTTTTTCGGCTGTTTTTCTGTTTATGATTGACGCCCTTTTTCCTCCGGTTCAGCCGGTTTCGACAGAAAAACCGCAGCCGACCGTTCCGGCTTCTCCGCAGGCCCCTGTTTTAACGCCGCAGCAAATTACGGATCAGTCTTATGCACCGGCTCCGTCTGCCGTCAGCGGACAAAAAACAAGTGTTTCCGATATTGTATCGCGTGAACAGGCCGTTAAC
>CALYBD010000046.1 GCA_944393745.1 uncultured Alphaproteobacteria bacterium
AAAAAAAAAAAAATGGAGGGGAAAGGGGGGGGCATATTTGTAACAAAAGTGTAACAATCCGATTTCTTGAAAATAAAAAGAAAAAAGCTTTTTTGTTTAAAAAGACAAAGAAAAAGATTGGGAAGGATGTACACGTAAAAAAAGAAGTTGTGGTGTTATCTCCCCTCGGCGGGGCACTACCCGTGCGGGGATCATGTCCTCCCGACGGGAGATCAGATCGTGCCAGCGGCAAGAAAGCAAAAAACTGATGCCCGTACGGCCAGTACCCCCTGCGACCAGCAGCCCGTACGGCTACTACCCGTAGGGGGACAACGTCCTCCGGACAGGGGATTAGGTCGTGCCGATGGCAAGAACTCTCAAAAACTAACGCCCGTACGGCTAGTACAACGGCGGGGAAGTTGTCTTCCCCGCCGCTGTCAGCTCTAAGGTAAAAAACAGTCAGCTAAAAAGTCGGAGCTATACCTGCGCTATAATTTGTCTTAACGCACATGGCAATACCCGCCGCTGCTTTTTGAGCGTAGTACGAACAGGAATAAGTTTTCGGACAGCAACCTGTATCACCGCAATTCTGCAATCCGTTGGCACAGGTATTACTGATGACCGGCGCCGAAGTTGTTCTGCACAGATAACATGCTCCGACTCGGTTCGCGTCAACACCCGGCGGGCAGCAACCTTTCCCTTCGACACGGGTATATCCGTCCTGACACCATCTCGGCGTTGAGTTTATCCCGTCACAGGAACTGATTCTACAGGTATCGTTATACTTTTCATAACCGGATTTGCAGGTAAAGCTGCCTGTTCCGGAACATGTCGCATTAGCCGGACAAGAAACGCATTTCCCGCTGCTGAGCAAATAGCCGGATTTGCATTTTGTACAGGTTGGTCCCGATTTTGAACTGGTACATGTCGCACAATTTGCTATGGCAGAAGAACACAGCGGGCACAAGCCGTCGTTATAATTCAGATAACGTCCGGATTCACATGATCCGCAGCCCTGTTTGCAATCGTCCAGACACCCGAGCGGGCAAACGGCAGAAACACATTTTCCGATCGTTGTGTTGTAGATTTGACCAGCTGAGCAAGACGACGTATCCGCTTCGCAGCAGCAGCCGGTCGCATTGGATACCGCTTTGTAACCTGATTTGCACACAACACCCGAACAATTAGCGACGCATTTGCCGTTTTCCAGTCTCTGTCCGGACGGACAGGACGAAGGAACACAACAACATGTATTCGTGCTGCTTTCTTGGGTGGTATAACCGGATTTACATACAACGTTGTAACAGGCATCAACACACTTAAAAGCATGCGGCGTGTTCGGATCCGGAATGCAATTTAATCCGCCACATATTTTGGCATAACTGATGCCGTTCCCCGTCGGCTGCGTACAGACATCGACGCATTTATAGCCCATACATTTTTCATCGGACGGGCATTCTTCGTTTGTTTCGCATTCGCCCTTTTTTAACTCGACATCGGGTTGGCCGGTGTTGATTTCCGGATCGGCGGCGACAGAATAAGCGTTGCCGCGTCCCAATTTAACGGCTTTGGCAATGACAAAGCCTTCCTGATCGGCAAAGACGGACGTTGCCGTACTTTCGCCCGGCGCAGCCGCAATCAACAGGCCCGCCAATAAAAGCAGGTTGGTTTTCATGATACGGCTCCTTTGTTAATTGTTCAGACAGCAGCAACCGTCCGAAGACAACGTCGTTCCCGACGGACAGGACGATACCGTCTTTACGGTCGTATCAATTTCTCCAAATTCAATACCGTCATCAGGATTTAAAATGATGGGATCCCTGTCGATAATTTCGAAATCTTCTTCCGGACAATTCGGAACCCAGCCGACACACATTGATTGATCCACATACGGGCAAACTTCACAAGCCTTCTTAAGTTCGGTCTGATACTGATTTAAATTATTGTTATTTTGATATATTGCGGCATTTGCCTGTGATGTCATCGCTAAAATTGCCGTTACGGCAAATGAACAGATAATCTTTTTCATGGTCTTTCCCTCCTACAAAAAATACCACTCATTTTAGTATAAAAGAGTTTGTTTAAATTGAAAAGAAAAATATACGGCAGAGGGTATAATTATAAAAAGGAAATCTTTTGAAAAATATTTGAAAAAATATTATTTTTGTAGTATTTTTTGTTTTGTTATTTCTCTTTTATTTATAAAACATAAAAATATTTTAAATAAAAGAAAATATTTTAATAAAACGTTTTTTGAAAGTGTTATGAATAAAAATAAGCGTTGTTGCTAAAAAATATTGCTCTGCACGGCGAAAACGACTCCGAAAGTGTAAAAGCGGGCATAAAAAAAAACCGCCTTAACGGCGGTTTTTTGAAAATGAATCATTAAGCCTGAGCAGCTTTTTTTTCAGCGGCCCCTTTGATGCGTTTTTTCAAACGCTTTGCTTCACAGGATAACTTGCCGTTCGGTGTGGACAGCAAAAACGCGTCCAGCCCGCCGTTGTGTTCAATCGTCCGCAAGCCCCTTGAAGAAAGGCGCAACGTGACAGTCGTTCCCAATGCTTCGCTTAACAAAGAAACAGCCTGCAGATTCGGTAAAAACCGACGGCGGGTTTTGTTGTTTGCGTGGGACACGTTGTTGCCTGTCTGGACGCCTTTTCCGGTAATAATGCAACGTTTTGCCATAACACAAATTCCTTTAACAAAAAAATCAGAGCTTTTCTTTTAGCTTTAAACCGTTTCGCCGTCAAGTCAAATCTAAAGAAGATTTGATAAAAGTTTTGTGATCGGGCAATATATAAAATCTGTTTTTGTTTAATTTTTACTCCGGAGGAATAAATGCTGAATTTTGAATATTACTGTCCGACACGGGTTGTTTTCGGAAAAGGAGCCGTTGCGCGTTTGCCCGAATTAATTGATAAATCGCAGAAAATTCTGATGATTTACGGCGGCGGTTCAATCAAAAAGAACGGTGTTTATGACCAGGTAAAGAAAGCTTTGGCCGGCTGTGATGTGCTGGAATTTTCGGGAATCGAACCTAATCCGAAATACGAAACGTGCATGAAGGCGGTTGATCTGATTAAAAAAGAAAAAGTTGATTTTTTGCTGGCTGTCGGCGGCGGATCCGTTTTGGACGGCACAAAATTCATTGCCGCCGCCGCAAAGTATGAAGGAAATGATCCGTACGATATTTTAACAAAAGGGCTTGCCGTAAAGGACGCCATGCCTTTGGGGGACGTGATTACTTTGCCGGCAACCGGTTCGGAAATGAATTTTAACGCCGTGATTTCGCGGCTGTCCACAAATGAAAAACTGGCTTTTGCCAGTGAAAAGGTCTATCCGCGTTTTTCGATTATAGATCCGTGCGTTACTTTTTCTTTGCCGGAAAAGCAAACAATTAACGGTATTGTTGATACGTTTGTGCACACCATGGAACTGTACTGTACGTATGATGTGGATACGCCGTTGCAGGACTTCTGGGCGCTGGGCGTTCTAAAAACACTGATTCAGGAAGCGCCGAAAGTGTTAAAAGATCCGAACGACTATAATGCGCGGGCGAATATTTTCTGGTGCGCAACCTGCGGTTTGAACTATTGGATGGCCTTGGGATCCGTTCAGGATTGGGCCACCCACGGAATAGGGCATGAATTGACGGCTTTTTACGGGATTGATCACGGGCAAAGTCTGGCGGTTGTTTTACCGCGTCTTTTGAAAAATCAAAAAAAGGTCAAACAGGAAAAATTGGCTAAAATGGCGCGGGAAGTCTTTGGCGTTCAATCGGACGACGAATCCGTCGCGGCAGATGAAGCCATTGAAAAAACGGAGGCTTTCTTTAATTCAATCGGTATGAAAACGAAATTGTCCGATTACGGCATTAATGCCGGCGAGGCTGCCGAAAAAATCCGTGCCCGCTTTGCCGGCCGCAAAACAAAATTGGGAGAACACGAAGCCATAGACGCCGATGTGTCTTTTGATATTGTCAGCGCCTGCTGATGTTTGACGGTTTGTCGGGCAAAAGGGCGGTTTTCCCGCCCTTTTGTTTTTTAAAAATCCATTGAATAAATCAAGCAGTCATCGCCTTTGGAATAATAGTTTTTCAGACGGGCTTCTTCTTTAAAGCCGCAGGACAGGTAGAATTTTTGCGTCGGGATATATAAGTCTCGTCCCGCTGTTTTTAATATCAGTTTCGAAGCGCCGGCCTGCCGAACAATTTTGATGACTTCGTTTAACAACAATTTTCCGATCCCCCGGCCGCGTTGATTGTTATGAACGGCCAGCCAGTGAATTTCATAGGTGGATAAAGTACAGGGGATTCGGGAAAAGCAGGTATAACCTATCGTTTCAGCGTCTTGTTCCAGGAATAAAAAAGCATGATTTTCAATTGTGTTCCCGTCTTTTAAAGCCTGACGCGCCGATTTTAATGCCGCATCGATTTCATCAGGTGCACCTTCAAAAAAACCGGTGGAAGACAAAATATCTTTGATGCTTTCCAGATCTTGTTCAAAAATTTCATTGCGAAACAACATGGTTCTGATCCTTTCAAATAATAACGGCCGGGCAGAATAAAGCGTTTTTTTGTTCTTGTCCATGATGAAAAAGTTTTGGCAATGCCTTAAAAACGACAAAAACGTGAAACGTTTTTTTAGTTGACCTCCGTCCGTAAAAAAGTATGTATAAAAAGGTGTGTGGTCATCTCGGCGTTACTTATCCGGATACAGGTGAAAAAATGAAAAAAATTACAGTCATTGGGGCAGGATTTGTCGGATCCAGTATTACGTATTCGCTGATGCTGATTGAGGCGGCGGACGAAATTGCTTTGATTGATATTAATGAAACGGCCGTTCGGGCAGAGGTTGCCGATATTCGTCCCGGTTTGTCTTGTATCAGTCCCAGCCGTGTTTATCAGGGGACATGGGCCGATACGGCGGACAGCGACATTATTATAATGACGGCCGGGGTCAGCCGCCGCCCCGAAGAAAGCCGTTTGGATCTGATCGGCAGAAACGCGGCAATAGCGCGAAATGTCGCCCGGCAAATAAAAGAAAATAATTCCAAAGCCGTTGTGATCGTTGTTTCCAATCCTGTTGATATTGTTACCCGGATTATGGCGGAAGAGTTGTCGGAAACGTCCGGCCGCGTGTTCGGAACGGGCTGTTTGTTGGATTCGGCGCGTTTTGCTTCTGTTTTGGCGGATTTTTTAAATATTTCTGAAAAATCCGTTCGGGCTTTTGTTGCCGGTGAACACGGGGCGGGACAAGTGCTGTTGTGGAGCTCCGTTCAAATTGACGGCCACCCGCTGACGGATTGGCTGGCTTTGCATGATAAATCGCTTTCATCGGAGGACAAAAACCGGATCGCAAAAGATATTGCCGATATGGGCGCGCACATTATCGCCGGTAAAGGGCGTACGCACTACGGGATAGCCGGTTGTACGGCGTATATCGTTAATGAAATGAAGTGCGGACATGAGGTTGTTTTGCCGTTAACCCGTCCGTTGGCCGGGGAATTCGGTTTTTCGGGTGTCTGTGCCAGCCTGCCCCGTGTTTTAACCAAAGACGGAGCTTCTGCCGGCCGGACTGATACGCTGACTTCTTCGGAAATTGAACAGATCAGGCAGTATCTTTGTTCTGCCGCTGCTCTGAAAGTCTGAGAAAAACAAAAAACATCGCTGCAATAAAATAAAGGATAAAAAATCTTTTTTCTGTCTTTTACAAAGGTGAAAAAAATGAAAAATTTAGCGGCTTGTTTAATCGGAGCCGTCACATTCCTGTTTGTCGTTCCTGGCATGATATATTTTGTATCCGTATTCGTTGTATGGCCGATCAACAATGAACGGATCAGAATTTGTTCGGTCTTTTTGATTTTGTTCGGAATAATTTTCATGATCTGGTCCAATATTTACATTATCAAATTCGGCCGAGGGTGTCCTGTTGACGGATTCGGCGTTGCATTGGGGGACCGGACAAAAAAGCTGATAACGGCGGGACCGTATCGTTACTCCAGAAATCCGATGCTGTTGGGAACGGTTGTGTTTTATACGGGGTTGTCGCTGATATTTAATTCTTATTCGGCGGTGCTGTGCTGCATTGTTTTTGCCGCCGGTATGGCGTGGCTTGTTAAAACGTTTGAAGAACCGCGTCTGTATCAGGATTTCGGAGAAGAATATCTGGAATACAAAAAACAAACACCGTTATTTCTGCCAAAGCTGAAATAAAAAATCTCGGATAAAGCAGGTTGTGCGCGGTTTTGTAAGGGGCTTGAAAACAAAGTAAATTAAGAGTACCTTAAAAAATAAAATTTAAAGCCAACTTTAAAAAAGGACGACTTAAATGCTTTATACCATCGGTGATGTTTCAGAAAAGACAGGGCTGTCTGCGCCGACATTGCGCTATTATGACAAGGAAGGGCTGTTGCCTTTTGTTAATCGCGGCAGCGGCGGAATCCGCAAATTTCAGGATACGGATCTGGAATGGCTGCGTTTGATTGAATGCCTGAAAGCCAGCGGCCTGCAAATCAAAGATATTAAACGCTATATTGATTTATATATTCAGGGGGATTCGACAATCGAAGAACGAAGAACCATGTTTTATGATCAGAAAAAATGCGTTGAAGAAGATATCAAAGCTTTGCAAAACACGTTAAATTTGCTGGTTTATAAATGCTGGTTTTATGATACGGCGGCGCAATTGGGCAGTGTGGAGGCGGTTCATAATCTGCCGGAAAGTCAAATTCCTGAAAAAATGCGCCGGTTAAAAGCAAAAATAAACCGTATGCACGTATCGGCCTGTCATAAAAAGTCTGCCGGCAAAGTGGCTTAAAACAAGGATATGTCAGTGATGCAGCCGCATATCAGAATTGATGAATCCGTGGGGGCGCCGTATGCGTTGTTGCCCGGGGATCCGGCGCGTATTGATCGGATAGTGCCTTTTTTATCAGATGTTCGGGAATTGGCGTTTAACCGTGAATATCGCAGCATTTCCGGCACATATCAGGGAATCCGCGTGTTGGCGGTTTCTACCGGTATCGGCGGTTGTTCGGCCGGTATTGCCGTTGAAGAACTGGCGCGTATCGGCGTTAAAAGTATGATTCGTATCGGTTCATGCGGCGCGATGCAGCCGGGTATTCGTGTGGGGGATTTAATCCTGGCAACCGGAGCCGTTCGTGATGACGGCGCGTCGCAGGCGTATGTCGATTTGCGTTATCCGGCCGTTGCGGATACGGCGCTGTTGAATGCTTGTCTGAGCGCGGCACAAAAGAATCACTTTCCTTTTCATGTCGGTATTATTCACAGTCACGAAAGTTTCTATATTGACGATAACGAGGATCAAAAGCAGTTTTGGGCGCGCAAAGGTGTTTTATGCGCCGACATGGAAACGGCGGCTTTGTTTACGATCGGCCGTTTGCGCGGAATAAAGACGGCATCCATATTAAACAATGTCGTTCTTTGCGGAAAGGATACGGCCGACGGCATCGGCAGTTATGTTGACGGCAAACAGGCCGCCGCACAGGGGGAAAAAAACGAAATTCTGACAGCTTTGGACGCTTTTGTTCAAACGGAAAAAAATAAAGAGGCTTTTTCTTTTTAGTTTTTGTGCCGGGATTCGCTGGGATTTTAAAGCCGTTTTAATCCGGTAATCGGATAATTTATTGTCCAAAACGGCATTAATGCCGTGGGTTGTTTTTTTGAAAGGCAACCCGTTTTTTCGGAAATATCGTTTTAATAAATCAGGAATCAAAGAAAAAGAATGACAGAAAAAAAAGAAATTTTATTAAACGTTATGTATACCGGCAGCTGGCTGGACGAAAATATCGGCCATGAAATCATCAATTTGTTCAGATCGGATAACGGTCAAAATTACATCTATGTTCTGCCTTGGGGAACGATGGATAAAAAACACAACAACCAAATAGAAACGATTTTATTGGTCAGGCGGTGTAATGCCGATACTTTCGAAATCCTGGCAAAAGCCGTCGGTTTAACTCAGATCGCGATCAGAAAAACAAATTCCAAAAAAGAACATTTCGGGCAATTAAGGGACGAACAAATTCGGTATATTACGGAAAATGATATCAGGTACGGCGGCGTTTTATTAAGCGATATTTTTAAAATCCGTGAAAACACTAATGACTTTTCCGTTCCTGTTACGTTTCGCGCAGAAAACGTTATAAAGGTTAAAAAACCTTTGTTTGTTTGTGCAAATGAACTGGGCGAAGCAGATCTTCATTTTCCCAGACAAAGTCTGAAAGGTTATGTTTCATCAGAAAATAATGAAAAGGCCTATGCTAAGTTTCTTGAAATAATCAATAATGCGGAAAATTGGGAAGATAAAAATTCGACTAAAAAAATAAATCCGGCGGATTATGATAAAAAAGAAATCAGTTTTATTGAAATTATTCGCAAGGAATATGACGAACTGTCTTATTCCAATATGTTAGCTTGTTTTTTTCGTAAATATCCCGAACTTTTTTGTGAGTTTTCAAAAGAAGTTCTTAAAATTGATGCTGTTCAACCGACGTTTAAAATAACACGAGAAGAAAAAAACATCGATCTTCTTTTTACAGATGATCATTATGCGATTGTGATTGAAAATAAAATTCGTTCCGGTATTAATGGTATTAAAGAAAAACGACAGGAAATCGGGAAAAAAGAGTCTCAGTTAAGTAAGTATTTTGAATATATACAAAATACTTATGTCGCAACGGCTCATAAAAAAGCGTTTTTTTTCCTTTTGATACCCGATTATCATTCCATTTCGTTGAAAGACTTAGAAAAAGCAGAACAGTATACTATAATTCATTACAGCGCAGTTTTTGACTTTTTTTCTAAAAGAAAAATAAACGATATTCACTATGCCGATTTTTTGTCGGCCTTAAAAATCCATACAACTTCTACGGACAACCGGCGGGAAGAAGAAATGTATTACCGTTTTGCCGAAGCAATAAAAAAATCCCGATTGAAATAAAGCGCTGCTACAAAGGTTTTTTGTGCGATAAAATTCAAAAGAAAATATGTGTAAATCGGTAATTATACTTTGTACGTTTGTCATTAAAACAAATACCGTTATCAACGGATATTGTTTCTACGCCGTTTCCGTCTAAATCTATCGCTAACGGCGAGCGTGTTTCTGAAGCTGTGTCTACTTTTTCCGTTGTTTCCGTTATAAGGTCTTTTAATGATGGGAAAAAAGGATGTTTTTCTTCAAAAATCGTCTTTCCTACTTCTGAAGTAAGTATACATGTTATTCCTGAAAGGTATTTTTTAATTGTTAAAACAGTTGAAGAGAAATCAATTGAATTTTGAATTAAATATACTGCTATACGTTCTAATAATTTAAAAATTGAAATCTCATAGTATTCAATAATTGAATTTTCAATATATTTTTCTAATATATTCATTTTCATGAATAATATTGGAACGTCGCTCCCTATATAACCAATATCGTCAAATAATGAAAATACATCAACATCGTCGAAATATTCTTTATTTATAAAACTTGTCCATGTATTACAATTTTGAAAAAGCACGTCATATGTAATTTTTAATCCATTTTTAGCAAAGGTATCGAAAAGATCCGCCATTAATAAAATTTCATTATATGTATTAAAGGGATTACTTATCTTATTTGAATGAATTTCCTTTGTCACAAATTCTCTATCTTTTACCCATTCTGCTGTAGTATTTATCCATTCTCCTTTTTCATATACTTGTTGTGGAACAAAAATAGTCTCTGTTGATAACTCATTATTTATCGGCAACCAACCTCCTTCCAAAGCTATTTTTGAACTGTTACTTTGTACTAATTGCATTACAGAAGGAGGAATTAATGTGCCTTCTACCTCAATAGTTTTCATAGCAATGGGAACATTATTTTCAAATTTTACTAAAGCATACCCTGTATGCTTTGGGTTTGGTCCCAATATGTCAACATCTCTTGAAAGAACAACAAGTTTATAATCAGTTCCGCTCATGATTTTTCTCCCCATTTTTAATAGATTAAAAACTTAAATTTTTCAAATTGAACACACGCTCCAAACAACAAAAGAATTAATAGTAAGCATCTGTTTAGATTATAATATTTAGATAAAAAATATTTTTCAGGAAGAAAAAGAAAAACAATAGAACTAATAGAAATAATTTGAAAATATAATAAATATGTAAAGCCAACCATTCCTAACATTCTGTGACAATTTTCATGGCATATGGGGGCCCGAATAATAAAATACATTATTATAATTGATGTTATTACAGTGATAAGAGGGGATAATGAAAATAAAAAATTTAATTTAATGCATGTATCTTTGTTGAATGCGTTTTTTACAAAAAAAACATATAAAAGTATAAAAAATAAAATATATTTAAAATCTACTTGCATTATTTTATCTGAGTGAAGAAAATAAAGGACGGACACGCTAAAAAATATAGATAAAAATACAAGAAAAAAAATATTGTCTTTTCTTGTAAAGAACGATTGAAAAGATGAAAAATAAAGAAAAAGATTTATAAAACATATAATGATTACATTTAAATATACAACTAAACTGCTTACACTATCAAAAGATATAATCGGTTTTTGATGAATGACAAGCAATGAATTTATTAAAAAAAATAAAAATATAGAATAAAGTGATTTTAATATATATTCATCTTCTTTAAAAATAAAAAGAAAAGGTATTAAAAATATCATATAATACAAAATACATCCATATTTATATAAGATACAGCTTAAGATGATAAAAGAAAATGAAATTAAATTCATTTTTGTTTTTTTGAGGTTATTTTCTTTTTTCATTTTCCCTTCCCTCCGTTGACAGACAAATCTTTTGGCCGAAATTAAAATTTAAGCCTTCTGATAAAAAGTTACGAAAAAAGCACAATGGTTACAATATGGTATAGATATTACAAACGAACATAAAATACAGCCTGCCGGGCCGATTGCTTTTAAGGGGCGGATCATATAAAATACCTTTCTGTAACAGTGTTGATATCAGGCTATCAGAGATTGTTTCAGAAAAAAAGATGTAAAAAAATTGTTGTTATTAATAATAAAGAAACACAAGATAATTTGAAATTTAGAATGTTTTAATTTAACGTTATTTTTCGATTTTATTTTAAAATTAATCAAAAAATTAAAATCATCTTGCGCCAAAAAATTTAAAGGCGGCATCATCGCCGCCCGAAAAATTAAAGTTTTCTGTCGTTTCTATCCCGTTATTGTAGCGCGCAAGATAGAATTAAATTAAAACTATTCTGCGTTTTGTGTGCCAATGAACCATCTGAAAAAAGTTAAAACTAAGTTGCGTTTCGATTAAAACCATCTTGCGCGCTACAGCATGTTTTAGGATTGAACAAAGTATAAAAGAGTCTAAAAAGCGCATCGGAAATGTCTAAAATCCCCTGCCGCGTTACACGTACATATATCCCGTCTAGTCTAAATATAACGGTTAAGTAACACTGCCGCAGCTTTTCCGCGCCGCCTTGCGTTAAAAAAATCCCCTCAAGGGGGGGGGGGGGGGGGGGGTTTATGGGGGGCCCGGGGGGGTGGACAACCCCGACCCCC
>CALYBD010000047.1 GCA_944393745.1 uncultured Alphaproteobacteria bacterium
CTAAGAAATAATCGCTTTCCAAATCCTGCCGGACTTGTTAAATTTATAGCGCAAAACAATGGTGCGGCAAAACTTCGACCGGATCAGAAAATTGTTTACAAACGTGTCTGGGATTTTGCAAAAGACAGGATTAAAGGAATGCGCAAGCTGATGGAAAAAATGGCTCAAATTGCCGGTGAAACAGAATAAATATCAAACAGTTGTGACTTGTTATTAATAAAGTGGATTAAATGAAAAATGAACAAAGAAACGCATATTCTGACCATCACCTGTCCCGATAAATCGGGAATAGCTGCCCGTGTTTTCGGGTTTATTGCCGATCAGGGCGGTTTTATTACCGAGGCCGCACAGTTTGGTGATGAACTGAGCCGTTTGTTTTTTATGCGCATTGTTTTTACGACACAGACGGAAAACGGTTTTCGCGCTGAATTTAAATCAGCTTTTCAAACGATTGCCGCCGAATTCGACATGACATGGAAGCTGCATAACGGCGACAGGCCGGCACGGCTGCTGTTAGCCGTGTCAAAAGAAAGTCATTGCCTGAATGATTTATTGTACCGTTACAGGGCAGGGTTGCTGAATATTGATATTGCCGGCGTTGTTTCCAATCATGAAGAAATGCGCGATTTTGTGGAATGGCATAAAATTCCTTATTATTATTTTCCTTTGCCGAAAGGGGCCTCATTTGAGGAAAAACGCGCGCAGGAAAACAAAATTTTGGCTTTGGTGGACGAACTGCAGATCGATTTGGTCGTTTTGGCGCGCTATATGCAGATTTTATCGGACGAAATGTGTCAGGCTTTGACCGGGCACTGCATCAATATTCATCATTCTTTTCTGCCCAGTTTCAAAGGGGCAAAGCCTTACCATCAGGCTTATGAACGCGGGGTTAAGCTGATCGGAGCAACGGCGCATTATGTGACGGCCGATTTGGACGAAGGCCCGATCATCGAACAGGCTGTGGAACGTGTTGATCATACGAACACGCCCGCACAACTGGTGGCAATCGGAAAAGATTTGGAAAATATTGTTTTGGCGCGCGCCGTAAGGTATCATACGGAACGTCGGGTTCTGTTAAACGGCCATCGGACGGTTATCTTTAAATAACGGAGGAAGAAGTGAAAATAGATGCTATTCCGCTTTTTGGTGCGACATCGGAAGCTTTTCGAGCTGAAATGGACAAGTTTCTGCGCTGGAAAACGTATCGGGCAGGGCAGGAAATAATCAATCGCGAAGATAAAAATTCCGATTTGCTGTTTGTCCATAAAGGAAAGGTGCGTATTGTTATCTATACTTTATCCGGCCGTGAGGTGACTCTGGACGATATTGAGGCCGGCGGTTTTTTCGGTGAAATGGCCGCAATTGACAAAGAACCGCGCTCGGCGTCCGTTGTTGCATTGGAACCTTCGGAAATTGCTTTTTTATCTGCCGAACGTTTTGAAGAAGGGTTAAAAAAAGAATCTCAAGTGGCTTTGCGAATTATGCAAAGAATGTCAATGATTATCCGTCATGCCAACGAAAGAATCGTGGAATTGTCCACTTTGGGGGCAAATAACAGAATTCATGCGGAAATCCTGCGTTTGGCACGCAAAAACGGCGTAGAGAAGAACGGTAAAATTTATATTTCGCCCATTCCCGTGCACAGCGATATTGCTGCCAGAATCAGTACCGTGCGCGAAACGGTTGCCCGTGCCATGAGCGATTTGGCAAAGCAGGGGATTGTTACCCGTGAAAACGGTTCTTTGGTTGTCCATGACGTCAAACGGCTGGAACAAATGGTTCAGGACGTCCGCGGCGATATTCTTTAAAACGGCTAAAGGAGAAAAACATGAAACGGCATTATTTAAAACGCTTTATCCTGGCTGGCGGTGTTTCTTGGCTGGCGATGACGGGGGCGGCCTTTGCCACATATCAGGAAGCAATGCAGGCTTTAAGTGAAAAAGATTATGTCTTTGCCATTGAAGAATTTACGCGTTTGGCCGACAAAGAGCAAAATGCCGATGCCAGATATCAGCTGGGGCATATGTATGAAATGGGCGCCGGCGTGCCCAAAGACGAAATTAAAGCCATGCAGATTTATCAGCAGGCCGCCGATGAAGGCAGCGGGCAGGCCGCATTAAAAATCGGCAATGCTTACTATACCGGAAAAGGAATGGATAAAAATTATGTCGAGGCATTTAAATGGTATGAAAAAGCTTCGGCAAGAAACAGTTATCCGGCACAGTACAATATCGGGTTGATGCTGGAAGAAGGATTGGGCGTAAAAAAGGATCTGATTCGCTCTTTTGAATCTTATAAAAAATCGGCGGATCAGGGATATGCGCCGGCACAGATGGCTTTAGGACGTATGTATTTAAAAGGGCTGGGAACGCCGCAGGACTTTTCAAAGGCGATTTTCTGGTACAAATTGGCGGCAGATCAGGGAAATATCGAAGCCCAAATGGAATTGGCCAAATTATATGCGAATACAACCGTTCGCGGTCTGCCGTTTAATGTCGTGGGGGCTCATGTTTATTTTAACTTGGTTTCCGCATACGGGTCGTCTCCGTTAAAGGAAGAAGCTGCGCTGAAACGTAATGAACTGACGCAGAAAATGAAAAATGAAGAAGTTTTGCAGGCCCAAAGCAAAGCGCAGCAGTGGAAAAAGAAAACACGCGAAGAATCTCTGCCCGAATTGGTTCAGGAAGCGACTTTGCTGGAAGAAGAAAGCGGCATTGTCCCGACCGAAAAACAAGCACCAAAGGAACAACAAAAAGAAGAAATAAAAATTACGGTTGATACGGATATACAGGAAATTATCGTTGCGGCCGGCATTTCCAGACGTGATTTGAACAAAGCCGTTCGTGAAGATAACTTTCAGCCGATCGTTGATGCGTTAAATAAGCAAATAACGGACGGAAATAAAATCGCCCGTCTGGCTCTGGCTGATTTATATATGCTGGGGCAGGGAATGCAGCCAAATCCGAAGGAAGCGTTCAAAATTTACACACAAATGGTACAGGAAAACGACCCCATCGCTTTTTATCGTTTGGCGCCGATGTATTGTGAAGGAAACGCCGTTGATCCCGATCTGGCGGAATGTTACAAATTGATGGTACTGGCCAAAAAATATGCGGACGAAGCATCGTTGCAATCTGTTTCGGAATCCTTGCAGATGTTAGATGAAAATCTGGATAAAGAAATCAGAGATGCCGGGAAAAAGCTGGCAGATCAGTGGGGCGTAAAACAAGAAGATAAAAAAGGAGAAAAGAAAAAAGGCATGTTTGGTTTCTTTGGCGGCGAGTCCGATGAGGAAGACGCCATGGAAAAACCGAAAGAAGAAGAAACGAAAAAAGAAGAGAAAACAGAAGCAGAAACAAAAACAGAAGAGAAAAAAGAAGATACCCCGGAAAAAGAAAACAATAAAAAAGAACCGGAAGACGATTTCGAAGAAGACTTGTTTTCTGATTTATAAGGAGAACGGGAATGGATAAACGTTTAACGCTGAAAAACGATATGTACTTATCCGTGCGCCATAATGACGGAAAGAAGCCGTTTGAAATTTTGTTTATGCACGGTACGTTGTCCGATAAAAATGCATCCAAATCTTTGTTTTTGGAAGAGTTTTGTAAAACAAACGATATCGGCTATACGGCGTTTGATTTTATCGGTCACGGAGAATCTTCGGGCAAATATACCGACGGCACGATTGGTATATGGTTTGAAAATGCTCTGGAAATTATTGATCAGATTACCTCAAAACCTTTAATTTTGATCGGCAGTTCCATGGGGGGCTGGATTTCTTTATTGGCGGCCAGGGCGCGTCCGAAACGTGTCCGTGCCGTTATCGGTTTGGCGGCGGCTGCCGATTTTACGATTAATGTCTGGCAGTCTTTTTCTGAAGAACAAAAAAAAGAAATCATGGAAAAAGGCGTGATCCATACCCCGAACGGCTGGACAGAGGAAGGCGATCCGTGGACAAAACAACTGTTCGAAGATGCTGAAAAATATCTGTTACTGAAAGAAAAAAACAGTCTGAATATTCAATGCCCTTTAACATTATTACACGGTGCAAAGGACGATTGCGTTCCTGTAAACACGGCTTTAAAAATCATGGAAGCGGCGCAAAGCCCCGAAGTAAAAGTCGTTATTTTAAAAGACAGCGGGCATCGCTTGTCGGAACCGCATGAATTGCAAATTCTAAAGCAAGAGCTGATCAACCTGATTGAAGTATGACGGATCGGTTTTATTTATAAACGGGATCCATACGCATACGCACACGACGATTGCGTTGCTGGTTGTGGGCAATCGGGATTCCGTTTGCGTCTCTGTTCGGGTAACGGGGCTGTATATCGGCCATACCGACGGCACGCAGTCGTGTCGGATCAATGCCGTTTTGAATTAAAAAACGGGTAACGGCCGAAGCCCTGGCGGCAGATAATTCCCAATTTGACGGAAATTGTGCCGTGTTGATCGGATTGTCGTCCGTGTGTCCCTGTACTTCAAAACGGAATAATTTGTAACGCGGCGCATTTAATGTTGAAGCCAAACGCCGTAAAACCGGGATAGCCGCTGACTTTAATACGGCAGAACCGTTGTCGAAGAAGGTATCGGCCTCCAAATCCAGGATTAACCCGATATGATCGCTGCCCAAAGCGGCAACAGATTCCATTTCAAGTGCTCTTAAATCATCGTCCAGATCGGCACGCAGCAGGGCAATCGGCTTATCAACAGGTTCGTCCATAAACTCGCGCGACATACCCGTTCGGATTTGTTCGAACATGACAGTATCCATTTTTGATGCGGCCAGCAACATAACAAAGAAACACAACAGCAATGTCACACAATCGCCGTACGTGTTCATCCATTCGTCAATATTGATATCTTTTTTCTTTGGCGGCAACGGCATGATATATCATCCTTTTAACGCTGCATATCACGATCAATCAGGAAATGTTGAGACGGATCCAGAAATGCGTTCAGTTTATCCTGGATATAACGCGGGCTTTTGCGTTCGGCAAGCAAAACAAGACTTTCCGTAATCAGCAGATTGCGAAATAAGGTATCATCGGAACGTGTTGTCAGTTTTGTTCCGGCCGGCAGATAAATCAGACGGGCGGACATCACGCCGTAAAAAGTCGTGATCAGCGCAACCGCCATACCGGTACCGATAGATTCCGGATCGGCCCCCATGTTGCCCAGCATCACAACCAACCCGATTAATGTCCCGGCCATACCGAAAGCCGGAGCATTCGAACCGATATTGTTTAAAACTTCAATCGGTTTACTGCTTCGCTGATATGAACTGAAAGCAGATTCCTTTAAAATTTCACGGACTTCGTTTCCGGTATATCCGGAAATAACCAGTTCAATGCCGTATTTCAAAAAAGGATCATCGTCCCCGACGGTGGATAATGCATCGTTTTCCAACCCCTGCAAGCCGTTTTTCTGAGTAATATAAGCCCAGCGGACGAAACGGCCGACTTCGTCTTTATACGAAATAGTGCTGTCTTTATACAGTCTGAAAATCGACAACCATTTTTTATTTGCCAGATGAACGTCCGATGCGTCATAAGCAATCAACATTGCGAAATAAGGACCGATTAACACCAGAATAAAACTGTTCAGATCCCAGAACATTAAAACGTTATCTGTTGCCAGACGAATTGATGTAAAAACAATGCCCCAGCCGATAATAAGGCCGACAAGAGAACTTTTAGACATAAACAGATCCTTAGTCAGTACAAGCTTTCAACTGATAATTTTTACAGCGGGAAAACATAAAAATCAACGTTTAAAAAACCGAAAACATATTTTTATATTATCGTGTTAATTTTTCTTTGATTTTTATCTGCCATCAGTTATAAAAGCAATAATTGACTTTTTTACGGCCAAGGAAAGGGATAGGATCTGGTTTCGCTGTTAAAAAACAACCTGAGTGCTGTATTAAAAATTGATTCAAACGGGATCATTTTATCGGCAAATTCAACTGCCCGGCGGTTGTTCGGTTATGAAAATAACGAATTGAACGGCAGGCAGGTGCAGGTTATTTTACCCGATCGCGATCATCAGGATATGGCGTTCGGGGCCTTGGACAAACTGCGCGACGATCCCGATGTGTCAAATACGGTTGAAACCGTCGGCCTGAAAAAAAATGATACGGAATTTCCGGTTGAAGTCGTTTTAATACCGAATGAAAAGGGCTATCTCTGTCAGTTGCGCGATATTTCCCGGCGTCAGATGTCCGAAAGCATGGATGCTATTTTACATGCGACATTGCGCCGTGTGCTGCGCGGGCAGACGTATGAACAATTTTGTACGTTTTTATGCGAAAAGATTGTTGATTTGCTGGGGTGTCCTTTGGCATGGATCGGCAAAAAAGAAAAGGACGGATCCGTTTATGTTTGTGCCGCTGTCGGGAAATTGGCCGAAGGATTTCCGCCAAAGCCGATCCGTTGGGACGATTTGACTGAAAAATTCGGACCGACCGGCCAGGCAATACGATCAAAACGGACGGTTGTCGTTGAATTGGCCGATGATAAAATTATAGACGCGGACGGGCGTGAACATATCCGTCAGATCATTGCTTTCCCGTTGGTGACGCATAACGGCGTTGACGGTGTTTTGGAAATTCATTCCGGTTTGGGAAAATTGGATAATACAACCATTCAGCGTTTGGAAACATTTTCTTTGCGTATTGCCGTGGCGCTGCAAATTGCGGCCGATCAGCGAAATTTACGTTTACAGCGGATTGCTTTGGAAACGTCGCCGAACGCGTTTGTTATTACGGACGACCAAGGGACGGCTTTATGGGTCAACGACGCTTTTTGTTCATTAAGCGGCTTCAGACACGAAGAAGTATTGGGACGAAAGCTGTCGTTTTTAAAGACAGATCTGCAAAATGATACTTTTTATAATGAAATGTGGGATACGCTGCGCGCCGGGAAAAGATGGCGCGGAGAGGTTGTGGAACGTCATAAATCCGGATCTTTATATACGGTTGAACAACGTATAACGCCGATTATGGACGCGGACGGGGATTTGTCTTACTGCGTTATTGTGCGTGACGATGTCACGGATCGTAAAAATGCAGAAGGGCAGATTATGCACTTGGCGAATTACGACCAGCTGACAGGTTTGCCTAACCGCCGTTTGTTTCATGAACAGCTGCGTTTGATTTTAAAACGGGCGGAAACCCGGGGCAAAAAGGTTGCTTTAATCTTTGCGGATTTAACGAATTTCAACCGCATCAATGACACATTGGGTCATTCGGCCGGGGACAAATTATTAAAAACGGTTGCCGATCGTCTGTTAAAAATGGCGGCTCAGAAGGACTTTGTCGCACGCATCGGCGGGGACGAATTTACGTTAATTGTCGAAAACATACCGAATGCCGAAACGGCGGCGCTGAGTGCGCGGACAATGATTGAAACGATTTTGGCGCCGATTATGCTGGAAAACACAGAGGTCAATGTCGGTGCCTGTGTGGGAATTTCTATTTTTCCTGATGACGGGACGGAACCGGACAAGCTGGTTAATTTCGCGGATATGGCGTTAAGGACTGCGGCTCATTCGGCGCCGAACAGTTATTTTTTCTTTTCCCAAGAAATGAACGAGGAAACCGAAGATCGTCTGGCTTTGGAACGGGATTTGCGCAAAGGGTTAATCCAAAAAGAATTTGCGTTATTTTTCCAACCGCAATTAGATGTTCGTACGGGAAAAATCAATGCGGTTGAGGCTTTGGTGCGCTGGTTCCACCCGACCAGGGGCATGGTTTCGCCCATGCGTTTTATTCCGATTGCCGAAGATACCGGTTTGATCATTCCGCTGGGGGACTGGATTTTAAAAGAGGCACTGCGTTATTTAAAAATTTGGGACGAGATGGATCTGCCGAAAATTTCGGTTGCCGTTAATTTATCTGCGATTCAATTTCAACAGGAAGATCTGGCCGGTTCCATTGAAAAGATTTTATCTGACAGCGGTATAGATCCTGAACGGCTGGAATTGGAATTAACCGAAAGTGTCGTGATGCAGGATGCGCGCAAAGCCGATAATATTTTGTCACGATTGTCTCGTGTCGGCATCAAGCTGGCAATTGATGATTTCGGAACCGGGTATTCGTCCTTAAGCTATTTGAAACGTTTTGCTGTTGACCGGTTAAAAATCGACCAGTCATTCGTACGTGACATGACGCACAATTATGATGATGCGGAAATAGCTCAGGCAATTATTAATCTGGGGCACACGCTGGGATTGGAAATTGTATCCGAAGGCGTGGAAACAAAAGAACAGCTGGATCTTTTGAAAAAACAGGGGTGCGATATTATTCAGGGGTATTATATCAGCAAACCGATGCCTGCGGACAATTTACCGGACTTTTTGCGGACGAAAACGGATTTTTAACAGTTTAGGAAAAGGAGCTCTGACAATGAAAAAGATCTTTTTTTCAAGTTTACTTTTAACCGGCATGTTGTTGGCGCAGAATGCTTCGGCTTTGGAACCGAAACCGTTGCCGGTTCCGCACACGGAAGGCGGAAAACCGCTGATGGAGGCTTTGAAAGAACGCAAAACGGTTCGTTCTTTTTCCGATAAACCGATAGAAGCCCAAGTGTTGTCGGATATGTTATGGGCGGCTTTTGGTATTAATCGCCCGGCCGAGGGGAAAAGAACGGCGCCGACGGCTTTGAACAAACAAAATATAGAGGTGTATGTTTTGGATTCTGCGGCGGCTTGGCGTTATGACGCCAAAGCGAATACTTTGGTGCCCGTGGTGGAAAAAGACTTGCGTTCTGTCATGGACAGTCAGCCCTTTGCCGCCAAAGCGCCGGTGACGTTGTTGTATGTTGCCGGAAATGATATCAGTTCGGGAATGCATGCGGGATCTTTGTATCAAAATGTAGGGTTGTTCTGCGCTTCGGTCGGACTGAACAATGTCGTGCGGCGTATGGACAAAGAAAAATTAACCCAGGCTTTACCGTTGCCGGAGGGAACAGAAGTTATTGTTTCGCAGTCCGTCGGTTATCCTGTGGAAGAACCGGCCGCGCCCGAAAAGAAATAAAAGCAAAATCATCTATAATTTCATGGACAAGCGGGACAAATCCGTCAGGATTGTCCCGTTATCCGTAACGGGACACCGATAAGCGCGGGAAAAATAGTCTTTTTCCGTTTCAAAAACACGAAAACCGCAGGATTCGTAAAAACGTTGCTGAAAACTGTCTTTTCCCGTGGCAATCATCAATGTTTCAAAACCGTCATTGCGTGCACGGGTTATGGCGTCTTGTATTAATAAACGTCCCACCCCTTGCCGACGGTGTTGTTCGGATACGGCAATATTCATAATTTCCGCCGTTTTGTTTTTTTGGTCTTTTAAAACATATACACCGACAAGCTCGTTTGCGATAAAAGCGGCAAAACAGCGCCCTTTGTTCAGGTATTTTTCAATTTTTTTAATATCCGGATCAGCTTCCAACAGCAAAGAAAGAGGATAATTTTGGTGAATTTCTTTGATTTCGGGCGATATCATCGGCAAGATCCTTTCAAAATACATGGACAAAAAAAACAAAAGCCGTATACTGATTTTATAACAAATTTTTAGGAAAACGTCATGTCCGAACCGGAAAAAAACTGTAAATTAACTCTTTATCTGGATACGCCGAAAATGTTTTTGCGACCGGGCAGAGACAATATTTACATTCGTTCGAACGGTACGCCGACGACGACATGGTTTACCGGGCACGCTTTTGTCGGATTGACCGATGAAAACGGCCGGGAAGAAAAATGGGGATATTATCCCGATCCGATGGCTTCGGTAAAGGAAGAAATCAGGGGCGTGCACGGTCATTTTGAACGCGAAGATTCCGCCCATTACAATGAAGCCATTGTTTATATGGTTTCCAAAGAACAATATGACGCGGCCATGAAAAAAGTAAACGAGACGACTCGGTCTCCGGGATTTTATCAGCTGTTTCATAAAAATTGTTCCAGCGTTGCCTGTGATGTTTTGCGCGCCGGAGGCGTTGAAGACGCGCCGTCTTTATTTATGGGATTGACGCCGCATCGATTGACAATGAAAAAACGGGCTTTACAAGTCAAAAGACGTTTGGAAGTCGCTTTTTGGAAAACGAAAAACGCTGTTAAATCTTTGTTCACCGGTAGAAAAGCCCCGACATCGGAGTTATTAAAAACGTTAAAAGACAAACCTATTCCCGTAAAAATTTCTCAAGGAATGGCGGCTTCTAAAAATCATCAGCCCATAGATATCAATCGCGTTTTAACCTCCTTGGCCGGCAAAAAAGAAAAATGATCAAGGCTTATCAACAAGGAACGATTGATTATTTTTGCGGCGTATATGCCATCATTAACGCCTTTCGTCAGGCGGCGCAAGATCAAAAGAAACTGTCTTTCAGGGAAGGGTGCCTTTTTTATCAACACTTAATCAAATACCTGATCAAAAAAGACCGTTTTAAAGAAGTATTATGTCACGGAACGGATTGCGATTTACTGTCAGATTTGCTTAAAAAAGCAGACCGTTACACACAAAAAAATTTCGGTGTATCGTTAAATTTTAAAATCCCTTATGCAAAAACACGCAAAGAACCGCAAAAAGTCATTGATGAAATTAAAGATTTTTTAGAACGAAAACATACGGCTTGGATTATTCGATTAAACAATCAAACGACAGGAGATCATTGGTCCGTCGGAACAAAAATAACGCCGGACGGGACTGTTTGTTTGTTTGACAGCTATGGTGCAAAGCAGTTTGACGTGAAAAAATCCCTTTGGGTGCCACCGATCAAAGAATCAGATAAAACGCCTGATAATCCGACGGGAATGCCCAATCCGCCCAAAGGAAAAACGCTGTTGTTAAAAGAAGGGCAGATTTTAATTAAAACCCGCCCTGTCTGATCAGTTTCACACGCAGCAGCAACCTGTTGCATTGGCGACGGGGGCAAAGCCCGATTTGCACGACACGCCTTCGCACCCGATCGGCATACAACAGCACCCCGTCAGCGTTGCTTC
>CALYBD010000048.1 GCA_944393745.1 uncultured Alphaproteobacteria bacterium
CTTTTTTTTTTTTTTTTTTTTTTTTAATTTTTACAAAAAAAAAAAAAACAAAAAAAATATTAAACTTTTAAAAAAAAAAACCCCCCCCCCCCCCCCCCATATTTTTATAGAAAACAAAATCTTTTTCTATCTAAAGTTTAATTGTTCGGACTATAGAAAAGGAGGACTCTTATGAAGAGATATTTCATGTTTTTAATGTTGTTTTCCTGTATGCTGCCTTATTCAGCCGGGGCGGCTGCGGACGTTTTTCAATCAGAAGGAAGTTTTACACTGGCAAAAGTAACAAAATTGGGCCGGAGCAAATCTTTATACGTAGGGGCGACACCCTCTATACACAAAAATATGCCCGGACCGGAACTGCTTGAAGAATGCAACGATTACTGCGCGTCATGCGACAGAACGACAGGCACATGCCTGAGATGCGACAACGGCAGATATTTAAAAAATAACTACTGTTTGTCTTGTTTTGAAAACGCCCTGTGTGACGGGGTTAAAGCCAGTTGCGAAGTCGGCTATAAGCTGGACGGAGATTCCTGCACGGAAGTCGCCTGCGATCCCTGGAAACCCGAAACCGGCGGCCATTATTGGAATGCCAACGGTTCGCACAGCATTCCGTCCAAAGACGTCAGATGCTGGCACGGATACGGCGCATATGCCACCATTTCGGTTCCCAACGCATCTTATAACAGTGTCGGAATTCGTTTCCATCAGGGTGCCAGCGTCAGCGGATCGTTTAGCACAAAGCAGCTGAGTATCATAAACGGTACCTCGGCCACCAAAGCCGGAGACGTCACATTCTCCAGCCCCGTGACCGTTACCGAATATGTCCATCTGGCCAAAGGCAGAACAGCCACATTTAACGGCGGATTAAGAGGTTCGCCCGCCTGTAAAGTCGAAGGCGGTGACGGTACCTGCACCTGCACAACGTCCAAATGTTCCATGGACGAAGAAGTCGCCTGCAATCCGTGGGATCCCGAAACCGGCGGTCATTACTGGAATGCCAACGGTTCGCACAGTGTTCCGTCCGGCAATGAAATCAGATGCTGGCACGGATATGGCGCTTCCGCTTCGATTTCGATTCCCTCAAATACTTATTATACCAGCTCCAGCCTGCGTTTCCATCAGGGGGCAACAGTTTCGGGCGCATTCACGACCGGACAGCTGCATATCACGAACGGCGGCTCTGCTACCAAAGCCGGGGACGTCACGTTTAACGACCCCGTCACGGTCAATGAATTCGTCAGACTGGCCAAAGGCAGAACAGCCACATTCAAAGGCGGATTGAAAGGATCGCCTTCCTGTCAGGTTGAAGGTGACGGTACATGCACCTGCACCACATCTAAATGTTATACAAACTAAAAAACGTTCTATAACATCAACGCCGCTTCCGACGGAAGCGGCGTTTTTCTTTATCAAAAAAAATGGCACGCTAATTGCATAACTCCATACGAGTTTATTTTTTCAAGGAAAAACCGTCATGGATCTTTCTGTATTTAATCTGTTGATGAGCACGACACCGAACCTTTCCGGTTCGGATACGCCGTTTTCCGGATCTGCGGAAATAAATACCACCGCCGAATCCGTACAGGTTCAGGAAAATCTGAGAACGGGCGAAGCTTTCCTGAAAGTTCTGGAACAGGTTCGCGCCGGAAAAACGGAAAAAAGCGCGGAAAGCTTCTTTAACACAATGAGTGCGCGGGCAGACGCTTCTTCGGCCTTAAAGGGATTCAAAACAAACGAAAAAGCAAATGAATCCGTCAAGGTTGTTAAGCTGCACATCAAACGCACCCGTGCCAGCGAAAAGCTGCAAAAAGCCGAAGAAAACGCACCGATCGCAACAGAACCGACACAAAATAGGCAAAAGATTCCCGGCAAAGAAAATATCGCCGCAACAGAACCGGTTCGATCCGATTCGGACGCTCCCTTTGTTGTTTTCACGGATACGGATCAGCCCGTTACGGTCATGCCGGAAGAATCCGTTTGCCACAATGAAGACAAGCAAAACGATCTTTTTGCCTCCGAAGAATTGACAACGGCGGATATTTTAATCAATGCGGCTTTGCAAACACAACCCGCCGATCCCCAAACACCGCAGACACAAAGCTTTGACGGGCAGAATTTATCCGCGACCGTTTCGCAACAAACGGATCAGCCCGTTGTTTTAAACGAAGAAATGCCCGTTTGCACCGACCGCATCGCGTCTGAAATGCCGCAAGAAACGCATACCCGGCTGCAGACACCGCAAACAGCCGAAACAAAACAAAAGATTTCCTTTTCCCCGCAGGACAAAAAAAGTTTTATCGTTCCGGATTTTTCCGTAACGAAAACAACAGATCCGATACCGGCGGCTTTTTCGGAAAACAACCGGAATGCCTTTTCCTTTAAAGACGTTTCAACAAAGGACAGTACCCCTGTTCCCGTTGCGCCCGAACCGGTGCCCGTTCGGAAATCCGATTTACCAAAAACACCTTTAAACAGCACCCGACCGGCAACACAAGAAACGGCTGAGCCGCTCTTTTTCGCGGATCAGGCGGATTATGACCTTCCGGCACCGCAAAAAGAAGCACGCCGACAAGCTGATCAGTTGGCGGCAAAACTGCCCGCTGACGCCAAAATTGTCATCAGCGTGCAAACAAACAAAGCCGCCGCGGAATCCGTTTTTGCCCCCCACCCCGTTCATGAAAAGCCGATGACGGAAAAAAGAACAAGCATTTCTCATGAAACGGAAAGTCCTTTGTTCCCGGCAGAAGAAGAACCTTTGGTACAAAAAGAAAAACCTTTACGCCTTGTTCAAACAAAGCCCGTTTCGGATAACCCCGATCGTTCGACGGCACAACAACAGCCGCTGAAAACCCCGGCCGAAAGCTTTACCGTCATTCCCGTTGAACAAAAAAACCTCTTACACAGTCAACCGATGACGGAAACAACAACGTCCGTTCAAAACGCCAATGCGCCGACAACACACAATGCGCCGGGATTTGTTCAGATCGGCCAGCCATTAAAAGGGAAAGCCGTCAGCGGATCCGCAACGGTTGCAAAACACACGGCATTAAACGAACTGAGCGATCAAATAAAAATCAATATCAAAAAAGCCCTGAAAGCCGGACTGGATAAAATTGACGTCGTTCTGAAGCACAAAGATCTGGGCACAATCAAAGTCCATCTGGAAATAGACAAGGACGGCAACATGAAAGCCGTATTGTCCGCCGCAAGAACCGAAACGTTGGATATGCTGCGGGCAGATTTGTCGGGACTGAAACAATCTTTGGCCGACAGCGGATTTAACATGAATGACGAAGCGTTCAGCTTTAATTACCGCGGCGAACGCTATGACGGCAAAGATAAAGAACATAAACAACACCGCCGCTTTGATACGGAACCGAACGAGGCCGAAGAAATCCGCCTGCGTCCGGCGGCGACGGATTATTCGGGCCTGTATGCCCTGAATATTAAAGTATAAGGAGAAAACGCCATGACTACTTCTGTAAGCGGATTGGACGTTTTAACAAACGCACAAACAACCGGCAAAGATTCCGCCAGTTCAAAAACGCAGCTTTTTGACGACATGGAGGCTTTTCTTTACCTGCTGACCCAGCAGCTGAAATATCAGGATCCTCTGGATCCGATGGATACCAGCGAATACACCAACCAGCTGGTTCAATACGCGCAGGTGGAACAAAGCATTCAGTCCAACGAATACTTGGAAACCATTGTCGCCCAAAACGTCAATGCCATGGCAACCCAGGCGATCAGTTATATGGATCAGACCGTTCAGGCGTTAAGCGATTATCTGCCGTTGCAGGACGGATACGCGAAATTTTCCTATATTCTGGGGGCGGATGCGGCTTCCTGCGTTGTTTCGATCCAGGATTCAAAAGGCAATTTCGTGAAAAGCTTTACCGGTGTCGAACAATCCGCCGGACGCCATGAACTGGAATGGGACGGACGAGATTCCAACGGCAATAAATTAGAAGACGGCGCCTACGTTTTGGTCGTAACGGCCGTTGATTCCGCGGGATCATCCATTGAAGTACAGAAAACAGTCTTCGGCAAAGTCACCGGCGTGGCCTATGACGGCGATGTCGTTGCCATCGGTATGGGCGAAGTCGCCGTTGATATGAACAGCGTTTTGGCCGTTCATGACAAAAGCGAACTGACCCCGCCTTCTGCGGACACGGGAAACGATGACGCGGGAAATGACGATACAGGAAATGATGATACCGCGGAATCCGATCCGGACGAAGGCGATACGCAGACACAAACAGTTTAACAACAAGCCGAAAAGAATAATTCGGCACACAAACGCTTTTCCCCCTACAGAACCGTATCGGGAAAACAACTGAAAAAAGGAGAATGACATGAGTTTATTCGGTGCATTAAAATCCGGTGTTTCGGGACTGAACGCGCAGTCGTCCGCCATGAGCATTATTTCGGACAACATCGCGAACGTCAGCACGATCGGATATAAAGCAAATTCCGCCAGTTTTTCGACACTGGTCACCAAGCAGACCTCTTCGACGCGTTATGCCAGCGGGGGCGTGCAATGCCGCACCCGTGCCGGAATTGATGTTCAGGGCCTGTTAACCAGCACGTCTTATTCAACGGATTTGGGAATTTCGGGCAACGGCTTTTTCGTTACGACCCAGACGTCCCAACCCGGCAAAGACGATCTGTGGAGTTATACGCGTGTCGGAACATTCACGGTTGACGAAAACGGATATCTGAAAAACGACAACGGTTATTACCTGCAAGCCTGGCCTTTAATGGCTTTTGACGGCGAAGAAAACGCTTCGCTGGTTCAGGTCGGCGACAATATGTTTATGAAGGCTTATACGGACGCTTCCGGCAGCACGGTTTACATCAACGACAACATTATTGATTCCACGAACATGCAGCCGATTAACTTAAACACCATCGGCGGAACGGCACAGGAAACGCAAAACATTTCGTTCGGCGCCAACCTGCCGGCCGACGCACCCGTTTTCGATCCTGCCAATCCCGAAGCCGGCGGCCGCTACAGTTCGTCCGTACTGATTTATGACTCTTTGGGAAATTCCCATAACGCCAAACTGACTTTTACCAAAACGGAAAACGGCACCTGGTCTTTGGACATCGGTATGCCGTCCGGCGCAGCCACGCTGATTACGTACAGTTCCAGCGAAACGACGAATGATGCGACTCAAGACGTTTATTCCGCGCGCGCGCAGATGGAATTTACCTCGATTCCGACGAATCATTCCACCATCTCAATGGAAACCAACGGGAAAAATTACGTGTTTGAATTTACAACCGACGGCACAACGACTTATTCCCCCAAAGGCAACGAAGTCGTCGTCCCCGTTGACTTAACCGCCGGAATCGTTACCGTCGGCGATGCCGTTGAAAAATTCAACGAAGTCATTCAGGCCACCCTGCCCAGCGCCGGACGTTTTTCCGTCGGTGCGGACGGCACCACGCTGGAAGTCCAGCAATCCAACAGCGGTTCTGCCATTAAATTCAAAGTCAGCACGACCGCCTGTCTGCAATCCGCCACCAATCCGGATCCCGTTACCGGTATTTCCAGCGGTGAATTTGAACTGCCGGAAATCGACTGGGACGTTAAAAATACGGCTCGTATCGACTTTTCCAGCGAAAATCTGGACGATTATCTGGGAAAATCCATTACGATCGGGACGAACTCTTATTTGTTCAGCGACACGGACGCCGCCCCTTCCAACGGTGTCGTCACCATCAATATCAGTGATTTGATTGACCGCGGAACAGGTAAAATCGATACCGTTAAACTGGTTTCTTTGTTAAAACAAACCATTAACGATAATGAACCCGACTATGACCGCTATGTTGCTTCGGGATCGACATTGGAAATCAATCCGACATCAACCGGATCAAATATTTTGGTTTCCTCGGGCAATTCCGCCGCCGTTACGTTCCAAAGCACAAATATTGCCGCCTATGTCGGTCAAACAGTTACTATCGGCGATATCGCCGGCGGTATGTTCAAAACATACAAGTTTACCGATAATACCGGCATTACCTCCGGCACCATTCTGGACGACGGATCCATTGCGGTCAATATCAGTGATCTGTATGAAAAAGACCGTACTTCCGCCGCGCCGATCGGTGTTATGAACGCTTTGTACAACACCATGCTGGATTATTACAAAAACGCCGTCGGTGTCGAAGACCTCAGCAACTATATTCAGGTCAACGGCGCAACAATGGTTTCAACCAGCGGCTATCTGGAAGCAAGTACTTCACAGGCCGAACTGAACAAAGATACTTTGACGTTTACTTCTACCGACATTAACGATTACAACGGCAAAGACGTTACCATTGACGGAACAACCTATACGTTTTCCAGGGGCGTATCCAACTCGACGACCATTGATCTGGACAAACTGATCAATACGCAGACGCTGACTTTTACGGATATTCCCGAAGAAAACGATACGGTTACAATCAATGGAACAACGTATACCTTTGTGACGGGAGCCGCCGGAACAAACGAAATCAGCATTGATACACCGACTTTGAACAATGCGGAAGACGCCATGAAAGCCCTGGCGACTTTGGCCGGCGTTGAAGGCAGCAGAACCGGCGCCACCTTGACGTTAAGCGGTAACGTTATTTCCGAAACCAGCGATAATGCTTCCATTGCGGAAACCGTTGATCCGACAACGTTAATGACGGCTTTGTCCAAACTGGCCGGCGTTGAAGAACATCAAACGGGTGCCAGTCTTGTTCTGACGGCATACGGCACGCATGCCATTACGAACAATAATATTGACAACGCCAATTTGTCACAGGATACAACGCAGGAAGACCGCATGACTTTCGGCACGACGGAAGGAATCGGGTCGGCTTTGGATATTGTCGGCAAAGACAACGGAAAACAGTTAAACCAACCGGACACGGACGGATTGCTGGTATTGACGAATACTTTTTCGTTCAATAACGTTGAAGACGCCCAAAGCGGTTCCATTATTCCGGCCGTCAGCTTTAACGCGGACGGAACCCCCAAAGAAATCAATACGGATAAAATAGCGATTGAATGGGGCAACGGCGCCAGCGATATGACAGATAATTACTACGAAAGTTCGCAGATCAACCTGTATATCGGCGATGCCAATACGGCAAACGGTCTAACACAGCTGGCCGGAAAATTCACAACGAACTACGTCACGCAGGACGGGGCGAAATACGGCAGCTATACCGGCGTTTCCATTTCCGAAGACGGGATCGTCACGGCAATTTTCGACAACGGTGAAACCCGCGCGATCGCGCAGATTCCCATTGCGACATTTGTTGACGCGAATGCTTTGGAAGCCTTAACCGGCAACGCTTATATCGAAACAACGTCGTCGGGCAACGCAACGCTGCGCACGGCCGGCGAAGGCGGCGCCGGGGTGATTTCCAGCAATTCGTTGGAAGAATCCACCGTCGACATTGCCGAAGAATTTACGGACATGATTACGACACAGCGCGCTTATTCCGCGGCGTCGAAAATCATTACAACCGCAGATTCCATGCTGGAAGAACTGCTGACCATTAAACGGTAGTTCTTTAAAAAACTCATTCTTCTTTTCCCCTGTCGGCTTGTCCGGCAGGGGCTTTTTTGTCCTGCCCGGACGAAAAAAACACCCTCTTGCGGCCGGCGACCGAGGCACAACGCCCCGACGAGGATTTCATGGCGTGTCAAAAGAAAGAAAAAATTAAAAGATTTTCCGTACATTACAAAAATCGCTTTTTTACCGTATGGCTTTCCGATGAAAAAAATCCTTATCAATCTGCTTCTTTGTTTCATTCCCGGCAAAAATTTAAGAAAAAGAATACGTCTGTTCTTTTCTATCAAAACGGTTCCTACTCCGCCGGCGGAAAAGTTTTTTCAATGGAAAACGAACAAAGACAAAACAGAAACGCTGATTCTCGGCAGTTCCCACGGTCTTTACGGTTACCGCGCCGAAGGATCGGAGTTTAATTTGTGCGATATTTCTCAGGATTTATACTATTCTTATCGCCTTTACGCTTTATCCTGCGATTTTCCGCAGTTAAAAACCGTCGTTCTGTTTTATTCCGTTTTTTCACCCGGTTATGTGTTGGAAAAAACGGCAGAAAAAATAAAATGCCTGTTTTACAAAGAACTGTATCATATTCCTTACCGGTTTCTGCCGGACAATTCTTTTCCTGTTGAAAAAGAACAATTTGACAAGTTCATGCGTTCATTTCGTCCGGATTCCGCTTTGGCCGAAAGAAACGGAAACTGTAAAGAATATACTTTTTTCCCGCAAACATCACCGCGGAACAACGCGCCGCCGGCCACATGAAAAACAATAAACGGCCGGACAGTCAAAACGGTTTTGTCATTGAAACCGCCCGTCTGGCCGCCCGCAAAGGACATCGGTTCGTGATCGTTATTCCTCCGTTCAGGTCTGATTACCGGCGCTGTCTGCCAGGTTTCGAAGAAATGTTTTCAGAATTGTCAAAAATTGTCCGGCAGGAAAAGAATATCGAACTGATCAGTTTTCTGGACGATAAAGATTTTACGGAAACAGATTTCGGCGATACGGATCATCTGACCTTGAACGGCGCCGTCAAACTGACAAAAAAGATCAGACAATACTTAAACGAAAATCTGCCGATACAGTCAACGAACTGATCAACAGATAAAACAAAAGAAATCAATTTTAGCAAGCGCTAAGCAAAAACGACAAATACTTGTCGTTTTTGTCTGCAAGCTCTTGTATTCGTTAACGCGCAAGGAAGCGAAAGCGACTGAAGCAAGTTTTAAGAATACAAGCAAACGGCAGGCGACGAGAAGCACAGGCGCGCGAACGTACAAAAAGGTACGTGAGCATTTCGCAGCAAACCCTGACGAACCGGCAATCCGATAAAGCGGAAGAAATCAATTTTAGCAAGCGCTAAGCAAAAACGACAAATACTTGTCGTTTTTGTCTGCAAGCTCTTGTATTCGTTAACGCGCAAGGAAGCGAAAGCGACTGAAGCAAGTTTTAAGAATACAAGCAAACGGCAGGCGACGAGAAGCACAGGCGCGCGAACGTACAAAAAGGTACGTGAGCATTTCGCAGCAAACCCTGACGAACCGACAATCCGATAAAGCGGAAGAAATCAATTTTAGCGAGATTGATGGCAGGAAGGGTACAGCGAGAAAGCGGAACGTACAAAAAGGTACGTGAGCATTTCGCAGCAAACCCTGACGAACCGGCAATCCGATAAAATTGATTTATTAAG
>CALYBD010000049.1 GCA_944393745.1 uncultured Alphaproteobacteria bacterium
CCTTCCTCCTCGGCAAGCTCTTGTAGTCCAATCTGTGCAAATGTCAGCTGTGCGGCAGGAACTTCTCCGACCGCCTCTGCAAACAGTTGCTGCTGTTATTAGTCGTACCTAAAAAAACCTCGGAATACACATTCCGAGGTTTTTCTTACATAAAAATAAAAAGAACAGAAATATTCGTTTTCCTATTCTTCCGAAGAATTTAACACCGGAAAAATATGCAAAAGATTCGTATTTCCCGTCACATTAAACGGGACGCCGGCCGTCATAATAACTTTTTCCCCGGGCTTTGAATCAAAGACTTTCCGACAATACCCGGACGCCCGCAACGCCACGTCCGTCAGCAAATTCAAACTTTCGCAAACAACGCTTTCTATTCCCCAGAACAGGCTCATTTTCCTGGCAACCGATATACTCGGCGTCATGCATAAAATGGGAATATACGGCCGTTCGCGCGATACACGTCCTGCCGTTGCGCCGCTGATCGTATAAGAAACAATCGCCGTTGCATCCGTCAGTGTCTCTGCCGTCACCCGGGCCGCTGCCGTAATGGCACTTTCGGGTGTCTGTTCCGGCGGTAAACGCACGGCGTCCAAGTACTTGCGGTACAGATCATGCGATTCCGTTTCCATAATAATCTTATTCATCAAAGTCACGGCTTCAACCGGATAGGATCCGGCTGCCGTTTCGGCCGACAACATAACGGCATCGGCCGTATCAAACACTGCCGTGGCCACATCGGACGCTTCGGCCCTGGTCGGAGTGGGATTCGATACCATTGATTCCAGCATTTGCGTTGCGACGATTACCGGTTTTCCGCCTTTGCGGCAGGCGCGAATAATCTTTTTTTGCAAAACAGGCACTTTTTCAGGCGGCACTTCAACCCCCAAATCGCCGCGCGCCACCATAATGCCGTCGGATAATCTGATAATTTCGTCCAGACGTTCCAAAGCCGCCGGTTTTTCAATTTTGGAAACGATCCACGCTCTGTCATTAATCAAAGAACGCGCCAACAGCAGGTCTTCCGGTCTTTGAACAAAGGACAAACCGATCATGTCCGCCCCCATGTCCAATGCCGCTTGCAAATCAACCTTGTCCTTTTCGGTCAGGGCGTCAATCGGCAAAGGCACACCGGGAACATTCACGCCTTTTTTATTTGACAAACGACCGCCGATCACAACGGTCGTGTCGGCAAAATCTTTACCGAAATCCTCGACACGCAGACGCACCAGTCCGTCATTGAGCAGTAAATCCATCCCCTTTGTCATTGCCTGAAATATTTCAGGGTGAGGCAAACAAACGCGCTGTTCGTCACCGGGTTCGGGTGACATATCCAAACGAAAATGATCCCCGATATGCAGTTCAACGGCACCGTCTTTAAAAATACCGATCCGCAGTTTCGGTCCCTGCATATCGCACAAAATCGCCAGCGGACGCCCGATTTCTTTTTCGGCGGCGCGGATATATTCGACATTTTTGCGGTGATCGTCATGGCTGCCGTGCGAAAAATTCAGCCTGAACATATTGACGCCGGCTTTGGCCAGGGCATTGATCGTTTCCGGCGTATTTGAAGCAGGCCCAAGCGTTGAAACGATTTTTGTAAAATGAGAACGTTTCATTTTTCAAATTCCTTTATCTTATAAAAAATATTTAAAGATCGGATACCGTCAAAGTCATCGTTTCGGTCAGACTTTCATCGGGATCCAGCGTTTTAATGCCCGTCCCGGCAATACCGCGCGAAGCCAGATTAAAAGCGTCCGTCGCGTTTGTGACCGGTTCGACACAAAAGAAATTTTCCCCTGCCGGCGACCAAATGACAACATGGCCGAAATCACTATACGCCGTCATATTGATTTTTCGCCCGCGGGACGGCCAAACCATTTCCGCTTTGCCGTCAAAACCGCCAAAACACGTATCCAGTTCCAGTTGTGAAATTTGCAGCCCTTTATCAAACTGCCATTCCGGCGGTGTTTTAATCGGGCGTTCGCGCGGCGGAGCACTTTCATGCGCCCAGACATTCTTTGTTTTAAAGGTCAGAATAGTATCTTCGTCTTTCGGGAAAAAAGGGTGCCAGCCCAAACCGCACGGCATCGGAATGCCGCCTTTGTTCGTCAGGGTCAACGACACCTCCAGACGGCTTTCATTCAGCGTAAAGCTCTGTTCTGCCTCATACGCGAACGGAAAACCGCTTTTGCCGTTATGTTCAAATGCCAATACGGCCGTATTTGGCGAACTGTTAACAACGTTCCATTCTTTTTGCCAGCCTTCGCCGTGCAAAGGATCCGGCACAAACGGATGATTTTTGGGAACAGTCCGACGAATTCCCCAGTAAATAAAGTATCCGCCGCGAATTCTGTTGGAATACGGCACCAAAGGAAACATTGCCGTTTCATCTGCCGCTTTGCGATCAACGGCACCGTCCAAAGCGGAACGCATCAAATTTTCGCCCCGACAACGCCAATACAGAACGGATCCGCCCGTCCGGGGACTGAGAGCCGCGCTGAAATCGCCCGAAGAAAGAACAAGAATATCTGAATCTGTCATGCCTGATTTCCCATCATTCGTTTTTCCTGTTGTAAACTGTAACGCCGCCGACTGCAAGCAATTTTAGCAAACGACACATTATTGGCGAATGGCCTGCAAAAAGGCAGATCGGTCCGTATACGTCTTTCCGTTAACATCAACCGAAGAAAAGGAAAATTGATTAAAATTTTTGTCAGGCAACAGCACATCTTTCATCTGCGCTGCGGAAACGCTGTATTTTTCTGCGGGATTTGACAGAACCAGCGCAGCCTTTTCCGCGCTTACGCTTCCGATATTGATATCTTCTTTTTGACCTTTTTTCAAAACAAGAAACAATGAAATATTATTCAGCATCATCTTTTCTGCCGAATACTTCAGTGATCGCTTTTTTTCATTTTCGATTAAAGTCATGTCAACAGACGGCTTTGTTAATTCCAATTTTGAAATCAACAGCTTTTTCCCCTTTATAAAAGCCAGAAATTCATCAAAGTTAACCTTTGCTTTGGAAATAACGACTGTACCCTGTATGTCCGAACGCGTTATTTTAACCGTAAAATTCGTAAAATTCAGATCAAAAGCTTTGTCTATTTCAAAATAGTCGTATGAAATTGCCGCGTTTTCAAACAACTTAAAATATTGGGTCAACAGAAAATCAATCATGGAATCCAAAACATTTGCCCTTGTTCTTTGCGAATGGGGAATGCGCAGTTGTATCGGCGACGGCGGCGCCGGCTTATTCGGATCAACCGGCAGTGTTTTTTCCGTCGGATCCGCAACATCGGCAGAAACGGCAGAAGAAGCCGCATCAACCGGCGTTTGCGCACCGCCCGACCGCCCCGGCATAATGACAAAAACAGAAATGAAAAGCACTATTTTAAAAAAAACATTCATTCGTTTTGACCTTTAACAGACAATCCCTTACACTCTTTTGAACAAGCATACCATGTTTTTGAAAAAAACATATTAAAAACACGGAAACGTCAGAAATGGATTTTCAATCACCTTTGTACAAAGCCTTTTTAATTAAACGGTATTCCAAAGTGCTGGCCGATGTTCATCTGGAATCCGGGGAAGCGGCTACCGTTTTTTGTTCCAACACGACACGCATGCTTTCTTTAAGCGAACCGAAAACGGAAATATATTTATCGTATCGCAACAAAGATTTCCGCCGACTGCAATTTATTTGGGAAACGGCCGTCGTCAACGGATCAATGGTCGGGGTAAATATGAACCGGCAAAAAGATCTGATCATTGAAGCCGTTATGAACGGAACGATTTATGAACTGGGCGGATATGCGAAAATAGAAAAAGCCGAAACGTCTTCTTATCTGGATATTATTTTAACACCGCAGGAAAACAGCGGTTATCCCGTGTGTAAAGTCGCCATAGCGCCCGTTTACCAAAAAGACGGAGCCGAATTACTTTATCCCGACGGCATCGAAGTCGCCAATCATCATACGTTAAAGCATCTGGCCGCCGCATTGCAGGCCGGAGAACGCGCCGTCCTGGTTCTGTTGGCACAAAGAATCGACTGCATCGGCGTGCGTGCGCAATGGACGGCGGACGCATCGTATATGGTTGATTTAAAAGATTTATACGATAAGGGCTTGGAAATTATCTGCTGCGGCTGTAGTGTATCATTACAAGGGATCTGGGTAACGGCCCGACTGCCTTTTATGTTTTAGGGGGGCAAACACTTTTATGACAAGAGAAGATATTATCATTCATTCTGCCGAAGATTATGAAGGCATGCGCCGTGCCGGCCGGCTGGCGGCGGAAACTTTGGACATGATCACGCCTTATGTCCGGGCAGGCATCACGACGGAAGAATTGGATACCTTATGTAATGATTTTATTTTGGCCAACGGCGGTGTTTCGGCCTGTTTGGGATACAGGGGCTATCCTAAATCCGTCTGCATTTCTTTAAATCATGTGATCTGTCACGGCATTCCCGGATCACGCAAGCTGGTAACGGGGGATATCCTGAACATTGATGTGACGGTTATCGTTGACGGCTGGTACGGTGATACCAGTCGCATGTATACGGTCGGTAAAATTCCATTGAAAGCCAAACGATTAATAGATGTGACTTATGAAACGATGTGGCGCGGCATTGAAAAAGTCAAACCCGGCGCGACATTGGGTGATATCGGTCATGCGATGCAGGCTTATGCCGAATCGCAACGGTGTTCTGTTGTTAAAGACTTTTGCGGACACGGATTGGGGCGCGTTTTCCATTGTGCCCCGAATGTGTTAAATTTCGGCCGGCCTAAAGAAGGATTGGTTTTAAAAGAAGGAATGTTTTTTACGATTGAACCGATGGTCAATCTGGGCGGCGATGATTTGAAAATATTATCAGACGGCTGGACGGCCGTTACGCGCGATATGTCGTTATCGGCTCAATTTGAACATTCTCTGGCCGTAACGGCGACAGGATATGAAATATTCACTGCTTCGCCAAAAGGATTGGACCGCCCTCCTTATCAGACAGAATAATATGCCGAAATCTTCTGACGATTCACCTTTTTTGGATATTGTTATTGAACCGCACACGGAACAGGGCAAAGCTCACTACTTAGGGCATCGCGACCGTCTGCGTCAAAAAGTCCTGACATTCGGTCCGGATACGTTGCAGGATTATGAACTGCTGGAATTTTTGCTGACCTTTGCCATTCCCAGAAGAGATGTCAAGCCTTTGGCCAAAGAGCTGATCAGCTTTTTCGGTTCGTTTGCAGATGTTCTGAGCGCGTCGCCCGAAGAATTAAAACGAATTAAGGGCATCAAAGATAATGCGGCCGCTTTAATTTCCGCCGTACACGGCAGCGCTCTTCGGCTGGCCAAAAATCGTATTTCGTCCGGTCCCGTTATCAAAGACTGGGATTCGCTGATCCAATACTGCAAGATTGACATGGGACAAAAAAAGAACGAATGTCTGCGCATTATTTTTCTGGATTCCCGCAGCCGACTGATCAAAGATGAAATCGTGCAAAACGGTTCTGTCAGCCAGACGCCCGTTTATCCGCGTGAAATAGCCAAACGCGCTTTGGAATTAGGAGCCTCGGCCATTGTCATGGTACATAATCACCCGGCCGGAGACCTGCACGCCTCAAAAAACGATATTTCCATGACAAAAGCCGTTTTAAATGCACTGGCTTCTTTGGATATTGTTCTGATTGATCATCTGATTATTTCCAAAACAGGCCATTTATCTTTCAAAGCCTGCGGATACCTGAAATAATTTTTTTAGCGACATTCCTTTTGTCTCTGTTTTTCATTTGGCGCATAAACCGGATTTAAAAACGTCATACGGGACGGCTTGCGGACACCCCTCCCCTACCCTGCTCTTTTTAATTTTTTCCGGCTGTGTTATAAAAATCTTTGGGCATAAAATTTTAATCTCCTTTTAAAAGAAAAGGCGTATTTTAAATATCTCATGTCAAAATCAGGAACGGCCGATGAATATTTTTAAATTTCTTTTTTCCAAAGTCGATGACAACACAAATGACAAATTAGGTGCTTATCCGGAAAAAGTTCATGTCGGCGCCATGCCCGAACGGCGTTATTTAAAAACGTCCCGGATTATGACTTTATTGTCGGCCGGATTACTATGCATTTCCATTATCCTGACCTTTTGTATTTATATGCTTTCCCCTTTGGTGCGTTCTGTGCCGCAGCTTTTGGCGATTGACAAACGCTTTTACAAACTGGAACCCGTCCAGACACAGGTCGTTTTATGGCCGGCTTCCATGTTGTTGATGGAAGAACACATAAAACAATATATTTTGCTGCGCCATACAATTGTGCCGGATATAGATGAAATGCAGGCACGATGGAATGAAAACAACAGTTTGCTCAGATGGTTTTCAAGTGAAGAGGCCTTTCGCGATTTTACCGCCGAAAAAGAAGTGAACATGGCCCGAATGACAGAAGGATTAACCACCGAAGTTAATGTCCGTTTTGTGCATAGAATTGACAGCAGTTTATGGCTGGCCGAATTCGATACCATAGAACATATGCCCGAAGAAGAATTCCCGACGGTCAAACGCTGGCGTGCTTTATTTGTCGCCGGGTTCAAACCGCGCGGATATCCCAATCGGGACGAACAGCTGAAAAATCCGCTTAATTTCTATGTAGAGCAGTACTTTTTGTCTTCGCGTTCCGTCACCAAAGATAATGAAAACGCGAAATTTATTGATTAAACGCTTTTTTCTTCAAGACAGCCTTGCCAACAGCCGTTCCTGATGCCCAGGCCCAGTGCAGGTTAAAACCGCCCAGTTCTCCGGTTACGTCAACGACTTCGCCCGCAAAATACAAACCGGGGACAGTCCGGCATTCCATTGTTTCGGAAAACAAAGCATTCACATCAACGCCCCCTTTGGTGACTTCGGCTTTTGCCCAATCACCCGCAAAGGCAGGAACAAAGCAGCAATGATTTATGTTTTCGTTCAGACAGGAAATACTTTTATCAGACAAGGCCGACAAAGGAATGCGTCGATCTTCCCCGGACAGTAACGCCGTAAAACGTTGAACCAGACGCAGCGGCAGATATTCATTTAATACGGCATCGATTCTTTTTTTCTCTTTATTTGCACGGCGTTTTTTTAAAACGTCTTCAAGTTTTATCTGCGGCAGAAAATCTATTTCCACCGGATCACCTTTTTTCCAATACAAAGACGTTTGCAATACGGCCGGTCCGCTGATACCGAGATGAGTAAACAACAAATCGCCCTGAATATTTTTTTTAAGTGTTTTTATACGCGTCGGCAAACTGATACCGGACAGTTTCGAAAAATCCGTTTTCATTCCCCGATCAAAATTCAAACCGACTAAGGCCGGTTTCGGTTCAATAACATTCACTCCGAACCGTTCGGCCAGACGATATCCGATATCTGTTGCCCCGACAGCCGGATAAGATATTCCTCCGGACGCAATCAGCACATTTTCGGACAAAAACGTCCCTGCCGCACATTGCAATCGGAAGCAATTTTCTTTTTGCAGATCAAAATTCGGGATACCGAACAGAAAAACACAGCCGGCTTTTTGCGCCTTATCCAATAAAAAGCCGTGAATTTCGGCACTTGAAAAAGCAAACAACTTTCCGTCTTTTCGTTCTTCCCATCGTATGCCGGCCAGATCAAGCTGATCTGTAAAATCCCGATAAGAAAATCCTGCCAAAGCCGATTTACAAAAATGGGGATTGGCGGAAACGTAATGCTGAGCCGACACAAATTTATTGGAAAAATTGCATTTTCCGCCGCCGGAAATAAGCACTTTTCGGGCAGGACGAACGGCTTTGTCAATCAGCAGGACCGATCTGCCGCCCCGGCCGACCGAAGCGGCAGCCGTTAAACCGGCTGCTCCGGCACCGATTACAATCAAATCATAATATTTCTGCATTTCATTGACACCTTTTGATACGCAGCGCCAAAACAAAAATTATTCTTAAAATAAACAGCGCTTGACGTAAAAGCAACAAAAGCTTATAAAAGCAACGATCCGTTGATCGGGCACTTAGCTCAGCGGTAGAGCATTACCTTCACACGGTAGGGGTCACAGGTTCGAACCCTGTAGTGCCCACCATTTCACAAAGCCTTGTTTCCTGCGGGATACAAGGTTTTTTCTTTATCTGAAAAACAAATATATAAAAACTGGTTTTTGCGCCGAATGGAATAAAAACTCTTGTTTTCGGTATCGTTCTGTCTGATTTCAGATTCGTTTCCCAGTGTATAATCAGTCATTTTTTCAGCCTTTTATCATGAGGTTACATTTCACTTTGCGCGAATAACGAATCAGTCTATAAAAGAAAATTTCGGCGCTAAGGCAGAAAAGGCAGGATTTAACCTGCCGTTTTTGTGCTACGGACTGATTACCGAAGGCTCGAAGCCTGATGCTTTCGCAGCGCAGGTACAATTAACAACCGGCTGTCCGGAACAGGGCGGCCATGCTTTCAGGCGTCATCGGCAGGCAATTTTCAGACCGACACAGACAAATCGGGAAATATCATCAAAAACTTTTTGTTTTAATATTTTTTGGCGCATAAAAAAGCCTTGATTTTATGCAAAAACCAAGGCTTTTTCTCAAAAACACAATCACAGACACAACAACGAATAAACAAAAGCACCTTATTAAGGAAACGGATTTGCCGGAAAACATGACAAAATAAAAGATCCAAATCCGAAAAAGTGATATTGCCGAAGAAGGTGCCTTCGAAAACTCGCCGCTTTTATAAGCTTCTCTTATTTTTCATTCTCAAGGTATGTCAAAAATCACTTTTGACACAGAAAAGTGTTTTTATAACAGTCACCTGTCATCATTTTACCGGATAAAAAATATCTTTTTTCTTTCTTTATACCCCCTAAAAAAGCAAAACTCATACACTTTTAAATAAAAAATAATTCTCTTTATACGTGTTTATATTTTTCTTTGTTTGATTCAGATTTTTTAAACAAAAAAGCTTTTTTCATTTTGTTTTTTATAAAAAACATATGTTACACTTTTGTTACAAATATGCCCCCCCCCCCCC
>CALYBD010000050.1 GCA_944393745.1 uncultured Alphaproteobacteria bacterium
AAATCAGCGTTGTTATCATAATGAAAATACCCGTCTTTGCATTTTGAACACTTGCCGCCGGAACACGTCTTACAGTTCGCAGGACAGCTGTATGAAGAAGAACTTGAAGATCCCGATGAACTGGAAGAACTTGAACCTCCGCTGCATTCATAAGGATCATCACAGCCACTGCCTGACCAAAGACAGCCGTTTGTTTGACAGGTTGATTTGCTGGAAAAGTTTGGACACATGCCGCTACAGTTTGCAGCCATTGCTTCGGAAAAAGGAATAAGCAACAATGTTGTTGCTATGAAGAAACATATTTTTTTCACGATTTTACCCTCCTGATGAAGTTGTTACCGATATTACTATTATTCAGCGAACAGAGGGCTTCATCTATAAAAACATGGGGGGGGGGGGGGGGCATATTTGTAACAAAAGCGTAACAATTAAAAGGCGGGAAAAAATCATTCCTTCAAGCCGGAATCGGCTGTTTTTTTCGATAAAGATCTTTTCGGAAATATTTTTTTTATTTTAAAACAATTGATTGTAAACAGATATTGCGATCAATTTCGACAGCGTTCACGAAAATGCGGTCATGGGAAACGATGATCAGGCTTCCCCGATAGTCGTTCAGAGCTTTTTCCAGAATTTCCGTTGACTGAATATCCAGATTATTTGTCGGTTCGTCCAGAATAAGAAGGTCAGGGCATCTGTCTGTTCCCAAAACGGCGGCCAGTGCCGCTTTGAGTTTTTCTCCGCCGCTGAGGCTTTTGACCGTTTTCAGCCCGTCTTTGCCGCGAAACTGAAAATGGGCAGCGGCGGCGCAGGCTTCGTTAACGGAAATTCCCGGGTTCAGATCCATGATATTTTCCACGACCGTTTTTTTTGCCGATAACAACGAAAGATCCTGTGATAAGTATGCGGCCCGTCCTTTCAGGCGAACGGATCCGTGTGTCGGCTGCAGATCGCCCAAGATCAGGCGGATTAAAGTTGTTTTGCCGCTGCCGTTATTGCCCTGCAGATGCAGTTTTTCGCCCCCTTTTAAAATTAAATTGAAGTGCCGGAATAAAGGGCGTTTCCCAAAGTCAAAAGACAAATTCGAAATTTCCAGAACGGTATCTTTTAAAAACGGTTTTGCCGGCAGAGGAATTGTGACGTTTTCTTCCCGTAACGACAGTTTAACTTCGTACAGTTTTTCTTGCTTGTGTGTTAGTTTTTCTTTGATTTTTTTGATTTTTTTTGCTTTTGTTTCCTGGGCAATGCCGTGCATGGCGTTTGCCTGGATTTTTATGAACTTTTTCGAATTGATTTTCCTTTGTGCCGTGCGCGCCTGTTTCCCGGCGGAATTTTCAATCTTCAGTCGGTTTTTGATTAAGCGAGCCGCTTCGTTTTGCAGACAGCTTTTTTGATTTTGCAGACATTGTTTTTCTTTGTTTTTCTCTGTCAGGTAAAAATGGTAATTCCCGCCGTATTTTTTTAATCCGTTTCCGGATAATTCCAAAATGCAATTCATACGTTCCAGCAAATCGCGGTCATGGGAAATGAGAAAGACTGTCTTTGCCGTCGTTCGGATATAATCGTAAAAAACGTTTCGAGTTCGGCTGTCTAAATTGTTTGTCGGTTCGTCAAACATTAAAATGGGGGAATCCGCCAGAAAAATCTTTAACAACAGGATTTTTTCGCGTTCTCCGCCGCTCAGACGATCAAAAGAATCGGACAGTTCGACAAAATCCAGGCCGAAATCGGTCAAAGCCTGTTCGATTTCCGAACGAATGTTCCAGCGTTGCCCGATCAGATCGAATAAATGTTCGTTGCAGTTTCCCGCGTTGAGTTTTTCAAGCGCTTCTAGAATAGGCTGTACGCCCAAAACGTTGCCGACGGTTTGGTTTAATTCTGTTTCCTGCGGCAAAAAAGCCGGTATCGCATTGCAGACAATACTGCCGTCTGCCGGCAGCAATACTTTTTGCGCCAAACGAAATAAAGTGGTCTTTCCGATACCGTTCGGACCGGTCAAAGCGGCTTTTTCGCCACGGGAAATGTCAAAGGAAATCCCCGAAAACAGCGCGTCTCCGTTCGGCAGAATATAAGAAACGTTATTAAACGAAAGAAAACTGTCAGGCATAAAACCCTCCGCGTCAAAAAATTAAGACAAACATCAATGATTTGTTTGCTTATTTCCGCATGGGTTCATACCTCCGTTAAAATGAATAATTGTTTTTTAACAAAAAAAACGTCGGGAATCAATATTCTTAATGACGGATCATCAAAGCAGAAAAATACTTATAGACGAAAGAATATGAAAAAGTTACATTAATAAAAATGTTTTTTGTAAGGAGCTTTTATGCCGTTTTCCAAATTAAGCACGCTGATTTTTCCCCGTATTCTGAATGCCCTGAATGATAATTTGTTTAAAACGACACTGTTGACATTGATCGCCGTACGCATTACGCAGCAGGCGGACGATCCGTCAAATATTGTCGCCGGACTGTTGATTTTGCCGTTCTTTTTATTTTCGGCACGGGCCGGACAGCTGGCTAAAAAATATAATCGTACCAAGTTAACCCGTTCCCTGAAACTGATGGATCTGGGGTTGATGCTGTTGGCCGGAGGCGTACTGTTTACAAAAAATATCGGGTTGTTGATTCTTTTGCCGTTTTTGTTCGGCACGTTGTCGGCCTTTTTCGGACCGATGCGCTATGCGTTTCAGCCCGATCAGCTGGAAGACAGCGATTTAAGCGCCGGAAACGCGTATATTGAAAAGTCCACCTACATCAGCATTATTCTGGCCCTGTTGTTCGGTGTTTTATTGCCGATACGCGTGGCGGCTTCTTTTTTAATTGTTTTTGCTTTGATCAGTTTTTTAACGACACGGTCGGCTGATCCGGATTCCGCAGAAGAAAAAAATATTCCCCGCAATACACCCAAAGATATGCTGGCCGGAATCTGGAAAACACTAAAAACAGTGCACAGATATCCTTTGATTTTCCGCAGTATTTTGGGAACGACCTGGTTTTGGTCAATCGGGTTGTTGATTATGTTGCAGATCTATCCGCTGACCGAACGGGTTTTTAATTCCGATAACCTAATGGCGGCCTTTTTGCTGATTGTTTATGCTGCCGGCGTCGGCGGCGGTGCCGCGTATTGTCATCGTTTGTTAAAAGGTATAGCGCATACAACCTTTGTGCCGATCAGTACAATCGGTATGGGCGTTTGCTTTTTTGCTTTGTTCTGGCTGACAAAAGGTTTCTTTTTGCCGCTTGATTCTGCCATACCGGCCGTTTTGATGAATATGCCGTTGCGGATTTCTTTGTTTGCCGTTTTTCTGTTTTTGCTGGCTTTCTTTTGCGGTATGTATGTTATTCCGCTGACAATGCTGATCAGATTTAAAGCTTCGGCCGCCAACAGATCAACGGTTTTTGCGGCCTCTAATTTAATCAATGCGGTCGGTATTGCCGTCATGGCCTTGATTTTTATCGGTCTGCGTCATATCGGATTAAGTATTGCCGATCTGTTTTTATTCGCCGCCATTGCCAGCCTTTTTGTCTCAATTTATAACTGCTCCGTGCTGCCGGCGGCTTTGTTGCGCTCAATCGCACAGACGGTGCTGGAGTTTTTCTATCGCGTTACCGTTAAAGGTTTGCCGAATTTTCAGGCGGCCGGCAAACGCGTGCTGATTATTGCCAATCATACTTCTTTGCTGGACGGGCTTTTGATTGCCGCGTTTATGCCCGAAAAAATAACCTTTGTCATTAAACCGGAATGGGAAAACAAGTGGTTTGCCCGCTTTTTCAGCATGATGGTCGACATCTATCCGCTGGATTTAAACAACCCGATGTCTTTGCGTTCTTTGGTTGATCTGATCAAGAAAAACAAAAAAGTCATGATCTTTCCCGAACGGCGCGTCAGCGTGACGGGCGCGTTGATGAAAATATACGAAGGGGCGGGGCTGGTCGCGGAAAAGGCCAACGCCAACATTCTGCCGATTCGTATTAACGGCGCGCAATATTCAAAGCTGTCCTTGTTGAAAAACAAAGTCCGTACACAGTATTTTCCCAAAATTACGATGAACATTCTGCCGCCGAAAAAATTTGACATTGATCCGTCGTGGACAGGCCGTCAAAGATCGCATGAGGTCTCTAACCAGCTGTATGACATGATGGTAGAGATGCTCTACGAATCTTCAAAAATCAATGAAAATTTATTCGTTTCGCTGCTGAATGCCGCAAAAATCAACGGCAAAAACCACATTATCGCCGAAGATATCAATCGCAGCCCGATGAAATACAAAACAATGATTTTAAAAAGCTATGTCTTAGGAAAAGCAATTGAACGTTCTTTTCCCGAAGAAGAAACGCTGGGGATTTTAATGCCGAACGTTTTGGCAAATGTGGTGGCTTTTTTTGCCTTGCAAAGCATAGATAAAATTCCCGCCATGCTGAATTTTTCAACCGGCGTGGCGCAGGTGTTGTCCTGTGTCAAAACCGTTCAGTTAAAAACGGTTCTGACGTCCAAAAAATTTATTGAAAACGCCCATCTGGAAAAACTGGAAGAAGCTTTGAAAGAAAACGGCATCAATATCGTTTATCTGGAAGACTTTGCAACGCAAATCCTTTTGACGGACAAATTAAAAGGGGTGCTGGCCTATATGATTTCGGAAAAACCCAAAAATGATGCCGAACATACGGCGGCCATTATGTTTACGTCGGGATCCGAAGGCCTGCCAAAAGCCGTTTTTCTGTCACATAAAAACTTTCAGGCAAACCGTTATCAGATTCTCAGCGTAATCGCTCTGACATCGGCAGACGTGTCCTTTAATGCGTTGCCGATGTTTCATGCGTTCGGGTTGGGAGTCGGGACGCTTTTGATGATTTTAACCGGTGTGCGGACATTCTTTTATCCGTCGCCGCTGCATTATCGTATTGTGCCCGAATTGGTTTATGAAATTAACGCAACGGTATTATGCGGAACGGATACGTTCTTTGCCGGTTACGGTACCATGGCCCATCCGTATGACTTTTTCGCACTGCGCTATGCGATTGTCGGTGCGGAAAAACTGAAAACCAGTACGGCAGAATTGTGGATGCGCAAATTCGGTATTCGTATTCTGGAAGGCTATGGCGCAACCGAAACCAGTCCGGTTATTTCCATTAATACGCCGATGTATGTCCGTGCCGGTTCCGTCGGACGCCTGTTTCCTAAAATGACGGCAAAACTGGAAGACGTCCCCGGAATTAAAGAAGGCAAAAAATTGTTGGTCGCCGGCGATAATATCATGCAAGGATATATGTTCGCCGATAATCCGGGCGTTTTGGTTCCGCCGAAAGACGGTTGGCACGACACGGGCGATATCGTTACGATTGATAAGGACGGCTTTATTTTTATCCAAGGTCGGGCAAAACGCTTTGCAAAAATCGGCGGGGAAATGATTTCTCTGACGGCCGTGGAACAATTGTTATCAAAACTGTATCCCGATGCCGTACAGGGAATTGTCGCCGTTCCCGACCCGAAAAAAGGCGAAAAATTGGTTTTGATAACAACAAAACAAGATACGGACCTTTCCGAAATTAGGACGTATATCAAAGAACAGGGCTTTAATGAATTGGGATCACCGTCGCTGTTTATTTATGTCAAAGAACCGCCCGTTCTTGGATCCGGTAAATTTGATTACATCACTGCCCAAAAAATCGCCGAACAACAGATCGTCTCCGAGGCTTAACGGTACTACCCGTACGCGGCCGGCGGTACTACCCGTACGGGGAAAACGTCCTCCGGACAGGGTGGCAGCGCCACAGGCTTAACGTCTTCCAGACAGGGGATCAGATCGTGCCAACGGCAAGAACCATAAAAAACTGACGCCCCTGCGGCTAGCAGCCCGTAGGGGGAAAACGTCCTCCGGACAGGGGATTAGGTCGTGCCGGCGGCAAGAACCCCAAAAAACTGATGTCCGTACGACCAGTACCCCCTGCGGCTAGCAGAACGGCGGGGCATCTCACCTCTGATGTGATTGACGTAAGGACATAAAAAAACAGCCTCGGTTAAGAGGCTGTTTTGTTTCGGATATGATTATCTGCAAGTTGATCCCTGCGCTACGTATCGTCCGGAAGAATCATAGCACGGCGCGCACAATCTTCTTGAACATTGAGAGCTGTTGCTGCACGACTTTCCGAAGTCACTGGGAACGCAACCTGTGTATGTAAACGTACTCGTGCTGCAAACTCTGACGTTTGTTTTGTATGTTGTACCGCTTGGGCAGCTTCTGCCGCCGCCTGGATTGGATCCGGAGGTTGTTTTCTTTTCGCAGAACGAACCGTTGCTTCCCAGCGAATACCCGCTCTGACATGCCGAGCACTTTCCTGTTGTTTTGTCGCAAGACGAACAATACGAACAGCACGATTTTTCTTGATAGCAAGATCCGCCGCTGAGGTAGTACCCGGAATTGCAAGACCTGCAGTTGCCTGTTGTTTTGTCACAATTCGCACAGTTTGATCCGCACGATTTTTCTTTATAACAAGTGTTACCGCTGAGGTAGTATCCGCTGGAGCAGCTCTTGCACTTTCCTGTTGTTTTGTCGCAAGACGAACAATACGAACAGCAGGGGATTTCTTTATGACAGGTTCCTCCTTTTAGGAAATACCCGGAACTGCACGCCGAACACGAAGAAGCACTGCTGCAGCTGGAACACCCCGTCGGACAGTTGACACACTTTGTGCCATTGCTGTAATAGCCGGTCGGACAGGTAAAGGCCGTACATTTACCCGTGGAGGAACAAGACGAACAGTCCACAGTGGTTCCGGAGTTTCCGACCGCAATTTTAATGCTGGAACAGACAGAACAAGAGGACTGATTTTGCCCGGAGGTAAACGTTCCGCTGGAACAATAAGCACAACTGCCCCCGTTGATGTAAGTACCGGCCGGACAAACTCCACAAGCCAGACTGTCCTTTCCGATGGCATTAAGCTTATAATAGCCAGACTTACAGGTAGCAGCCGTACACTTTCCTGATTGCGAACACGCCGAACACGTTGCGTTGCTGACAGGAATGGTAGAACATAACGGACATAAATTGTTTGACAGATAACGCCCTTCACTGCATTGCGAACAGACGGCCGTTCTTAAATCACACTTGGTGCAATGTTCATCACAAGGGTTGATGATTTCGGCAGAGACATCGTTTCCGGCGACTTCCTGCGCCGCCTGAACGGAATAAGACGAACCTCTTCCCAACTTGACCACTTTAGCCAAAGAGAAGGCAGCGTTGTAATTAAAGACAGCATCGTTTGCGTGCGCCGTAGGGGGCACGAAACAACAAAATAAGAGAAACAAAAGAAATTTTTTCA
>CALYBD010000051.1 GCA_944393745.1 uncultured Alphaproteobacteria bacterium
CTCCATATAAGACATAAAGATGTTACTATTATTCAGCGAACAGAGGGCTTCATCTATAAAAACATGGGGGGGGGGGGGGGGCATATTTGTAACAAAAGTGTAACAATATAATTTTTTTAGAAACAAAGGGAAAAAAGCTTTTTTGTTTAAAAAGACAAAGAAAAAGGTTGGGAAGGATAAACACGTAAAAGGGTATGTGTGTGGCAGTTGTGACAGTGGCGGCGCCACGGGCACTACCCGTGCGGGGATCATGTCCTCCGGACAGGGTGGCAGCGCCACAGGCACAACGTCTTCCAGACAGGGGATTAGGTCGTGCCGGCGGTAAGAACCATAAAAAAACTGACGCCCCTGCGGCTAGCAGCCCGTACGGCCAGTACCATTTAGTCAATCTGGCAGACAATCATTTTTAAATAAGCCGTTTCAGGCAGATGAGGGTGTATCGGGTGATCGGGGCCCGCGCCGGCCTGTAAAACAACGCGACCGGTTTTTCCGGCTTCGGTTAAGCCGCGCATGCATTCTGTAAAAAAGGCGTCGGGTTTGACGTGATGCGAACAGGATCCCAGAGCCAGAATACCGTTTTTTTCGACCAATCCGGCCGCCAGACGTGCCATTTTACGATAACCGCGCAACCCGGCGGCAATATCTTTTTTGACTTTGGCAAAGGCCGGCGGATCACATACGACAATGCCGAATTTTTCTTTGTCTTTATTCATGTTTTCCAAAACATCAAAAGCATTGTCTTTGATCCAGCTGCATTTATCGGTCAGTTCATTTTTTTCGGCGGCTTTTTGCGCCAGAGCCAAAGCGGATTCGGAACGATCGACACCGATGATTTCTTTGGCGTGTCCGATCCCCATGTGCAAAGCAAAACCGCCGGCATAAGTATAAAAGTCAATGCAGCGTTTGTTCGGCGCCAACCGACCGACAAAAGAACGGTTTTCTCGCTGATCATAAAACCAGCCGGTTTTTTGTCCTTCTTTTAAGTCGGCAAAAAAGTAAATGCCGTTTTCGCGTACGGACACGACATCGGGCAGGGTTCCTTTGGCAACTTCGTATAACGGATCCAGTCCTTCCAAAGCGCGGGCGGAGCTTTCGGCACGCAAAACAATGCAGGACGGGTGAAGGACTTCGTCCAGCGCGTCGACAATTTCCTGTTTTAAAGCGTCTGTTCCGGCCGTGTTCAGCTGGCAGGCGACAATATCATCAAACCGATCAATAATCAGACCGGGCAGGCCGTCGCCTTCGGAATGAACCAGGCGGTAAAACGGCGAATTGACCAAAGCGTTTCTTAAATCAAGGCAGGTACGGAACTTTTTGGCAAAAAAGGCGGCATTAATTTCCGTCTGCGGGTCGGACGCCATTTTGCGAAAAGAAATTAATGAATGAGGGTTAAAAGAACCGACTCCGATAAACGATTCATTGGAATCATACAGACAGACCAGAGTACCGGGGAGAATGTTTTTGGTTTCGGCGGTCATATCGATTTCGTTTGAAAAAACCCAGGGACTGCCGGCTTTGACGCGTTTTGCGCAGCCGTGTTTTAATTTTACGGCAGGATAATTTGTGTTTTTCATGGCGTTTATGTTCAACCTCTTTTAAACTGCATAAAACGGTTTTATCATGACAGAGGCACAAATGCCAAAAAAAGAAAAAACTTTTTCCGCAGGCGATATCCTGTTTAAACAGGGTGACCCGTGTTCTTCGGTTTTTACGATCATCAGCGGCAAAGCAGAGCTGTTCTATGAAATCAACGGCAAAGCACGTATTTTGGGGCGAAAGGGCGAAGATGACCTGCTGGGCGCCAACAGCGTTTTAGAGGGCAGTTATGATACTTCGGCGCGTGCGGTGACCGATCTGACCGTTTCGGTGCAAAGCGCCGACGAATATATTGAACGGCTGCAGCGGTCGGGGGAATTGTCGCCGACGGCCAAACCGCAGGCAAAAGTATCCGATTCCTTTGATGAGGACGATGACGATTTTAATTTCAGTTTCGGCGGGGACGAAGAGGAAGAAAAACGTCCGGTTTCAAAAACGCCCGTCCGGTCTTCCCGGCGTTCCGGCCGTGCGTCGGCATTAACGCGCAGAGGCACCGTTGTTCCCGACGAAGAGCAAGAAAATACCGCGGAATCTTCATCGGCTTTGGTGCGCGTGGAAAAGCCCCGACCGGCACCGATTGTTCAAAAACCGGTTGTTTTGCCGGCTGAAATCAAACGTTCTCCGATCAAAGAATGGCTGCGCGAAGGCAGTGATGAAACAATTGCTTTCGGTCCGGTTGTTTTGCTGGCTTCTGTCGGCGGGGACGATGACGGCGCCATACGCGATGAATTATATCGCACTTTGCGCCAGGTGCCGAATCTGCAGGTTATCGTTGTTGATAAAGCCGTCGCCGATACCAACCCACGACGCGGAGCAATGCAGGTGCGCGCCTGGTTGGAACAACATAACGCGGACGTCGGCCTGTATGCCGTATTGGATAATGCCGGACGTGTTTTGGAATTTCATACGGTTCGTCCGCTGGCCGGTAACGAGCCTCAGCTTTTTACGGCCGGATCTCGTTTTTTCCTGCCTGTACAGATGAGCGATGAACAAAAAACGTTATTAAAGGTCTTTACAATCTGCGCCATGCCGCCGACCCGGCTGGAACACGAACAGCTGTTGCGTTTGTTTTTGCCGTCTTTGCTGAACGAAGTGGCGGCATACGCTTCAAAACCGATGGTCGGACTGGCGAACGAAGAACAGGCCGTAAATCTGACGGCGTTTGCCAATGTGCTGTCGTGGATCAGTTTGATTAATCCTGCCGAAAACAGACAAAATCAAGCGGCGGCGCTTTATGAACAAGCTTTAAAACTGTTGCCGCCGTATGCGCCGGAATATGTGTTTGTCAACCGTCAGGTCGGGTTGCTGCATCAAATGGAAGGCGAACGACGCGACAGTGTCGAAGCATATAAAATTGCCGAAGAAACTTTTAAAAAAGGACTGTCGGCCGTATCGGAAAAATACCAACCCGAAGCTTACGGCGATTTGAATCTGCGGATCGGCAACGTGCGCCAGAAAATTGCGCTGCAAACGGGATCGGGCGAAGATTTCGCCGCGGCCATGACGGCTTATCGTGATGCGTTGAAGACATTAAAGCCGGGACTGCATACCGAACGCTGGGCAGATACGGTTAACGGATTGGCGCGGACAATGCAGCTGTTTTCTTCCTACAGTACGAAAACGACTTTGTTAAAAAAAGCAGTTGAACTGTACGAAAAGGAATTAAGCGTTTTAAATCGGGAAACGCAGCCTTTGCTGTGGGGCAGGGCGTGCAACAATCTGGCTTCGGCTTTGTTTTTGCTGGCCGACAGAGAAGGCGGGGATCCGGCTTTGCTTCGTCGCGCCGTAGAGGTGTTTTCCGATGCTTTGCAGGTTTATGACAAGGCCGGCGCACATCAAATGGCCACGGTCGCCGACAATAACCTGAAACGTGCGGAAAAAGTTTTGGCACGTACGGAAAAAGAATTGGAAAAAAATAAAAACTGGCTGGACGATATCTTGAACGATTCCGACCCCGATTCGCCAAACGCCAATCAGGAAAATCCGTCAACCGATGACGAACCGCTGGTTTTTGAACGAATCGCCGTATTTGAGGAATTAGATGAGGACGAATAAAAAACGCAGCGTTTCAAAATGCAGCAAAATCAAAACGGTTAAGACCCCCAAAAACAATGAGGCGCCGTAAGGTCCTTCTTTTTTCCTGCGTCCGAAAGCTATCAGGGCAAAGTAAACAACCGATGCTAAAATGACAATAACCAGGTTAATAAATCCCAGCCAGGCTCCTAATGCCGTCAGCATTTTATAATCCCCTCCGCCCAAAGATCTGGGAAAAAAGGGTGTCATGACGGCGGCCGTAACGGTCGGCAGTAAAAATCCGGCCAAAGCGCCCGTTGCGGAATCAAACGGTGCGACGATTCCCAGATCTGCCGCCGAACAGAAAAATCCCGCAATCAACAAAGGAACGGTCAGCACATCGGGCAAAACGTGCAGTTTTTCATCAACACAGGCCAGCAATGCACAGAACCATAATAAAATAAACAAAGTCAGCGGATAATTTGAAAAAATCAGCAAAAATAATCCCAAAACCCCGGCAAAGCCCCAGAACAAACCGGCCGCAAACAGTTGGCGCCATAACCGCCGGCGTTGCGCGATTCGTATCGGAGATTGTGATTTTGCCAAACGGGGAATATGAAACGAACGCACCAGAGCCGTACCGGCATCTGCCGGCAGGAACTTGCCGAACCGACGGGCAAAAAAAGGAATGGGAAAAAATAAAATAAACGCGTACAGCCCCGCGTTCAACAAAACCTCTGCCGTTGTCATAAAGAATCCTCTTATAAAAATATTTTTTTTCAGATTAACGCAAAAATTTGTTTCGGAAAGCATATTTCTTCCGCCTATAATAAAAAAAATTTTAACAGGAGTCGGAATGACTGTTCATTTTCAAAAAGCGGCAATTATCGGAACCGGATTAATCGGATCGTCTTTGGCGCGGGTGTTGCGCTGCCGGAACATTGCCGATAATATTGCCGGTGCCGCGCGATCGGTTAAAACGCGCGAAACGGCTTTGGCGCTGGGCGTTGTGGACGAAGCCTTCGAAGATCCGCAAAAGGCTGTTCAAAATGCCGATATTGTTTTTGTCTGTACGCCTGTCGGCGCAATCGGGGAAACGATCGGCGGCTGTATGCCGGCGATGAAATCGGGGGCAATCGTAACGGACGTGGGATCCGTTAAGTCTTCGGTTATCCGCGACGTGTTGCCGTTTTTGCGTGCGGATATTCGTTTTGTGCCGGCGCACCCCGTTGCCGGTACGGAAAAATCGGGGCCGGAAAACGGTTTCGCCGAATTGTTTGAAGGACGTTGGTGTATTTTAACGCCGACGAATCAGACGGATAAAGAGGCTTTGGCCGCCGTGCGTGCCGTTTGGGAATCCGCCGGCATGAAGGTGGAGGAAATGTCTGCCGTTCGTCATGATAAAATTATGGCGTTGATGTCGCATTTGCCGCATTTGATTGCTTATACGATTGTGGGAACGGCGGCCGATCTGGAAACGGAAACGCGCGAAGACGTCATTAAATACGCGGCCGGCGGTTTTCGTGATTTTACCAGAATTGCGGGATCGGATCCGGTTATGTGGCGCGATATTTTTTTGAACAATACCGAAGCGGTACTGGATTGTCTGCAACGTTTTTCCGAAGACTTGACCCTTTTGCAAAAAGCAATCAGACAAAAAGACGGGGCGGCTTTGCAAAATTGGTTTGCACGTACGCGCAATATTCGCCGCGAAGTTATTGACGCGCGCCAGGATCGGCCCGAAAATGAAAAACTGCTGTTGAAAAGTAAAGGATAAGAAAATGACAAAAGTAACATACCAGGGGGTTATCGGTTGTTTTTCGTCCATGACGTGCGAACGATGTTTTCCCGATGCGATACATCGCAGCTGTTTGTCGTTCGGTGATGCCATGCAGTCCGTTTTAAACGGCGAGGCGGACATAGCGGTTATTCCCGTTGAAAATTCAACGGCCGGCCGGGTGACGGAAGTTTACGGAATTTTGCCGGAATCCTCTTTGTTTATTATCGGGGAATATTTTTTGCCGATTCACCATTGTTTAATGATGCCGACAAAATTCGTGCGCGGGCTGCCGCCGCAGAATATGACGGAAGAACAACTGCTGGAATGGAAACGTTCCGATCCGACGCCCGAAGAAATCAATCGTGCCGTGACAATGATTTCCGAAGTGCGTTCCCACCCGCAGGGATTGGCGCAGTGTCAGAAGTTTTTGTTGCGCAACCTGCCGAATGCCCGGCTGCGTGAATCTTGGGATACGGCGGGGGCGGCGCGTGATTTGGCGCAGGAAATGACACCGAATGTTGCTGTTATTGCTCCGGCAGGGGCAGCACGCTACGGCATGACGATTTTAAAAGAAAACATCGAAGACGATTCGGGCAATACAACGCGCTTTTTATTTTTGCGCAAAACACCTTTGACGGCGGACGAAATTCACGCGCACCCGATTACAACCCTGGTTTTTCGCACGCGTCACGTCGCCGGCGCGCTGGTAGAAGCATTGAAGGTCTTTCAGGCGCATAATATCAATATGACAAAGCTGGAAACCTATATGACGGGCGTGCATCATTCCGAACCGGTTTTTTATGTTGATCTGGCAATGAATCAGTTTGACGAAACGGGGAAAAAGACGCTTTCGGAACTTGGTGCCGCGACATTAAATTTTCAGGTATTGGGCACGTATGATGCTTCTGCGGCCCGGTCGGATAAGTTCGGATTTGCCGCCGTGGAATGATTTTATTGACCGGATAAAAGAAAAGCCCCCGATAACAGGGGCTTTTTTTTATCAGGAATTAATAACAGCAGCAGCTGTTTGCGGAGGCGGTCGGAGAAGTTCCTGCCGCACAGCTGACATTTGCACAGATTGGACTACAAGAGCTTGCCGAGGAGGAAGG
>CALYBD010000052.1 GCA_944393745.1 uncultured Alphaproteobacteria bacterium
ATGCACCGGCTCCGTCTGCCGTCAGCGGACAAAAAACAAGTGTTTCCGATATTGTATCGCGTGAACAGGCCGTTAACGAATACCGCCATATTACCATCAAAACCCCGTCTTTAAGCGGTTCTTTGCGTTTAAAGGGGGCGCGTTTGGACAATCTGATGCTGACCAGATATCGTGAAACTCTGGAACCGGACAGCCCGCATATTTCTTTATTGTCTCCTGTCGGGACGGCGTATCCGTTCTTTGCCGAATTCGGTTGGGTTTCTACCGACGGGCTGGATTTGCCGAATGCGGAAACGCCCTGGCAGACCGATGATTCGGAATTAACGCCTGAAAAGCCGTTGACACTGACGTGGGATAACAAAGACGGCTTAAAATTTATCCGCCAGATTTCCGTTGACGACAACTATATGTTCACCGTTTCGGACCGCATTGAAAATTACGGCACAAAGATCGTTACATTGTTTAATTACGGCCTGGTCGGACGGACGAATGTACCGCCTTCTCAGCGCGGAGCCGTTTTGGAAGGACTGGTCGGTTACCTGGACGGTTCGTTAAAAGAATACGCCTATGCAAAAATGGACAAAGAACAACAGGCCACGTTTAAAACAACGGGCGGCTGGGCCGGTATAACGGACAAATACTGGATGGCGATTCTGGCTTTTGATCAGAATGCGCCCAACATAACGGTTAAATTCAGCGAACAGGACACGACAGCCGGCAAACATTACCAGACCGATTATCTGATGCCGCCGACAATTATCGAACCCGGTCAGGCTGTTCAGACAACGGGGCGTGTTTTTGCCGGAGCAAAAGAATTAAAATTGATTGATTCTTATGAAAAGGATCTGGGGATTCAGCGTTTTGATTTAACCGTTGATTTCGGGTGGTATTATTTCCTGACAAAGCCGTTTTTCTTTATTCTCAGCTGGTTTTATTCTTTATTCGGCAACATGGGGCTGGCGATTTTGTTCTTTGCGTTTTTGCTGCGTCTGGTCATGTTCCCGATTGCCAACAAGTCTTTTGAAAATATGGCAAAGATGAAAGATTTGCAGCCGAAGCTGGAACAGCTGCGCGAACGTTGCGGCGATGACAAAGTCCGTTTTAATCAGGAAATGATGGAATTATACCGCACCAACAATATCAATCCCGCGGCGGGGTGTCTGCCGATGTTTATTCAGATTCCGGTCTTTTTCTCGCTGTACAAAGTGCTGTATATTTCTTTGGAACTGCGACAAGCGCCTTTTTACGGCTGGATTCATGATTTATCGGCTCCGGATCCGTCTTCCGTCTTTACTTTGTTCGGCCTGTTGAACTGGCCGGTTCCGAATGCGTTAAACATTGGTGTATGGCCTGTTTTAATGGGACTGACCATGTGGTTGCAGCAACAGATGAATCCCAAAATGACGGATAAAACTCAAAACATGATTTTAAGCATGATGCCGTTATTGATGACTTTCCTTTTGGGGCATCTGGCTTCCGGATTGGTCATTTACTGGACCTGGAGCAATATTTTATCCATTGCTCAGCAATATGCATTAAGGTTGAAAGACAAGAAACGGAAAAAAGCCTGATGGAAAATCTGACGGAACAGCAGCGGGCGGAACGAATCGAAAAAGGACGCCTGCTGTTTTCTAAAGAATGTACTTTTATGCTCAGTGTGGCAGATTTGTCTCAGCTGCCGGCGGGGACAGTACCCGAAATTGCCTTTACGGGAACGTCCAATGTGGGCAAATCCAGCCTGATCAATGCACTGACGGGGCGAAAGACTTTGGCACGCACATCAAACACGCCGGGACGGACTCAGCAATTGAATTTTTTTGATTTGAACGGTCGGATGCGTTTGGTCGATATGCCCGGTTACGGTTTTGCCAAAGCGCCGATCGAAACCGTCCGTGCCTGGCAGGATCTGGTCACGCTTTATTTAAAAGGGCGTCCGAATCTGCGCCGCGTTTGTTTGCTGATTGACAGCCGACACGGCATAAAAAAGGCGGATCAGGATATTATGACCGTCTTGGACAAAGCTGCCGTTGTCTATCAGCTGGTGCTGACAAAAACAGATAAAATTTCTGCCGCAGCCTTAAAAAGCATAGAAGAAAAAACGCTGAACGTCGTTTGCAAACATACGGCGGCTTATCCGGCCTTATTTCCGACCAGCGCCATGACGAAAAACGGCATTGATCTTTTGCGGGCAGAGCTGGCTGCCGTGGCGGAATTTTAATCTCTGTTCTTGTTTTCATCGGTTTAATCCTTTAGTATAAACTATTATTTTGGTTAAAAGGTTTGCCAATGTACAAATGGGCTGTTTTTTTTATTTGTTTGTGCGTGACAGCCTGCGGTCACACGGGGCGGGAACATGCACAAATCATTGAATTGGTCCGGCAGGGAAACCTAACGGCTGCGCAGCAACTGGCTGAAAAAGAGGATTTTTATGCCGACACGCCTTCTTTGCTGGCGCGTTATTTTGAAACGGGAACACTCCATTACCTTAAAGGTGAATATTACCAGGCGCTTCAAAACTTTGACAAAGCTCGGGCGTTATCTGAAAAGCTCTATACAAAAAGCATTTCAAAATCTGCCGCAGCACAAATAGCCGGAGACGGATTGGCGCCGTATGCGGGGGAAAAATACGAATTGTCGCTGCTGCGTTTTTACCAGTCTTTGACACATTACAAACTGTACGAACAGGGATATTACGAATCCTATACGGTACAAGAAGACGACGCCCCCCGCGTCATTGAACGCAAAGATCTGTCCGAATCAGAAAAAAGACTGCATTTTAATGCGGCGCGCGCCTCTATTCTGGACTGGAACAGCCTGTTAACAACCTTTACAAACGAAAGCACGGACAAGGACGATTTCCGACAGGATATGCTGGCCAAAACATGGGGAGCGGAAATACACGATATTTACGGAACGTCCGGCGACAGGCAGATTGCCCGTCAGCTGTACAAAGATGCCCAAAAGCTTTTAGATTCCGTTTATGCGGACTATCCGTCTTATCGGGAAAAACACGGCGAACGGCTGAAACAATACGCGGCAGACAAAGGAAAAGACCTGTATGCCCCTGCCGACAAAAAAGAAAATGTCAAAATCGTTTTGAAAACGGGATTGATCACGCCGAAAGTCGCCGAAAAAGTCGATATTCGGATTCCGTTTGCCGCTTTCTTGTTTTCCGGCAACAAAGACAACTTTGTTTCCTGTCTGAGCAACATTCTGCCCGGCCAACGGATTTCATTTGAAATACCGACGGTACCCGAACCGGCGAAAGTCGGCGATTATCAGGTTCTGATTTTAGGCAAGGACGGAAAAAAAATCGCCTCGAAACAGATGGTCTTAACGGCACCGGTATCGGAAACGGCTTATCGCGAATACAAAAACAAACGCAGAGCCTTGATTGCCGAAAAAAGTGCGCGGCTGACAACAAAATATGCTGCTGCCGTCGTATCCGCCTGCGCTTTGTATGATCCGAACGATGCGTTTAAGTTACTGGCGGCCTATGCCGCTTTTGCCGCATCAACAAAATTGATCAAAGCGTCCGAATATGCGGACGTGCGTTATTGGGGGTTGCTGCCCGATGCGGTGTTTCAGCAGTCTTTGGCTTTGAAAAAAGGATCGTATAACGGCGAAATACGATCAAACGGGAAGAAAATAAAAACATTTTCTTTTACCGTTCGGAATTCCCGCCCGGTTTTGGTTGACCTAAACATACCAAACAGATGACAATTATTGACTTAACCTGTGTAAGGAGAAACGTGTAATGAAAAAATATTTAATGACTGTTCCGGCGCTTTGCCTGTTATCCGCCTGCGCCGGTTTTACCCCTGATTACGATATTACGGACGCATCGGAAACGTCCAGACCGTCATGGATCGTTCAATCCAAGGCACATAAAATCGATTCTTCTTCCGAAGCGCGCGAAAACCGTTATTTTGTCAGCGATGCGCAAAATGTTAATCAGCGTTTATGCTTAAAATCGGCCGAAACACGCGCCACGCAAAAAATCGCGTCCGAAATCGCGCAGGAATTAATGAGCCGGTTTGAAGAAATTAATAAGTCTCAGGACGATACAGCCAACAGTAAAATGAAGGATACGCTGCAACAAAATATCCAGGTTAATCTGCACGGCGTTGTCGTTGCCGACAAATACTGGGAAAAGCGTTCTTACAAAAAAGAAAAAGGAGCAGAAAAAGACTACACGGCCTATAAATGCGATGTCGTTGTTAAGATTAAAAAATCCGCTTTGGCCGAAGCTTTGAACATTTATAAGGAAAAAACCGTCAAGCATTTACAAGGCGAAGACAAACAGGCTATGGAATCGGCGGTTGATTCTTATGTTGCGGAATTAAACGCAGCGGAATAACCCTTTGAAAGGACAGGCTGATGATAAAACGGATATTTTTGACAGTACTGTTGTGTGCCGGGATTTTTCCGGCACGGGCAGAATCCGACAAAGAAAAGCCCGAATGGATTAACAATCCGTACACCGTTTGCAACAAAGCGGAATTATGTGCTGTCGGTATCGGCGCCGGACTGAACAGTGCCAAAGCAGATGCCCGCAGCGGATTGGCCAAGGTTTTTGAAGCGCGGATAAAATCGTCGTTTGAAGCGGCTTTGAATCAAAACAATGATGAAACGACGTCAAAAATCAGGGATTACATTTCCGAATCTTCGGACGTTTTGCTGAATGCCGTTGAAATCAAGGAAACATTTGAAACGCCAACGGACATTTACGCTCTAGCCGTTTTAAACAAGCCTGTCGCCGCCCGCATTACGCAGGAAGAAATTGACGATCTGGATCAGAAAATGAAAGCTTTGCTGCAGGAAGATTCTCCGGCGGCAGCTGTTCGTTTGGAAAAACTGTACGAACAAAGACGCGGATTAAATCAGCGTCATATTGTACTGACCGGTTCTCCTGTAATAGAGGAAGTCACGTATGAACAGGTTTACGGCAATAAAAAAGCCCGGATCGGCAAACGTCACATCTTTTTGCGTGTTGCGGGAAGACCGGACAAAGCATTTGATCAGACTGTTCGCAGCGTATTAAAGGAAAACGGATATACTTTTGCCGCCATACCGGACGACCGGACACCGCCGGTAACGATTTCTTTGCAGCCGGAAAAACAGTATTCCAATATCGAAGGGTTCGTAAAATATGCGTATCATTTTACAATGAAGGCCCCTGAAAAAAACGGAAAAATCATTGATGTTCTGGCAACGACGCTGATCGAAACCGGACGAAACGAACAGCAGGCGAGATCGAACGCTTTGGAATCGCTGAAGGTTTATTTAAACGAAAATGTCCTGACTTTGAATTTCTGAAAATAAAGGAACCTACACATGAAAAGATCTTTTTTTGCATTAGCTTTAGGAGCCGTTCTGCTGATTCAGGGCTGCGCCAGTTTTAAAGCCGAACGACTGACCACGGCCGAAGGTGACGAAAAAGCAATGGAAATCACGGACGAATGGCTGTTGACGGATACGGAGATTGCCGTCAAAGACATCATCAAACAATTAAACAACCATCGCGGTTATCAACGTTATCTGGCACAGCTGGGGCATCGGCCGCGCCTGTTTATTGCCGAAGTTCAAAACGAAACATCGGAAGCTTATTTCCCGATTGACGATTTAAACGATGAACTGTTGAACGAATTTTCGGCATCAGGCGATTACGTCTTAATTGATGCCAATGCCCGTGCCCGCCTGTTAAAGGAAATGCAATACCAAAGCGACGGCATGGTCAAGGCTTCGGATATTAAAAAAGTCGGTAAAGCAACCGGTGCGGAAGTGTTAATTTTTGGGGCAATTCGCATGAATCCGAAAACTTTGAAAGGCCAGACAATCAAAGAATATACAGTCAACCTGCGCATTACAGAAATTGAAAGCGGAGAAGAAGTCGCCCGCGTGCGTACCAAAACCTCAAAATATTCCAAACGCAGCGGATTCGGCTGGTAACGGAAAATTCGATTTTTACATAAATACAAAAGCCCTCTGTTTCAGAGGGCTTTTTTATTTATTCAACTACTGCCGGTACTGGCCGTACGGACGCCAGTTTTTTGGAGTTCTTGCCATTGGCACGACCCAACCCCTGTCCGGAGGACGTTAAGCCTGTGGCGCTGCCACCCTGTCCGGAGGACGTTGTCCCCGTACGGGTAGTACCCGTGGCGCCGCCACCCGGGAGGGCGTTGTCCCCCTACGGGCTGCTAGCCGCAGGAGGTACTGGCCGTACGGGCATCAGTTTTTTTATGGTTCTTACCGCCGGCACGACCTAATCCATGTATCTAAAAGATGTAATCCCCGCACGGGTAGTGCCCCGCCGGGAGGGCGTTATCCCCGTACGGGTAGTACCCGTGGCGCTGCCACTGTCACAACTGCCACACACATACCCTTTTACGTGTACATCTTTCCCAACCTTTTTCTTTGTCTTTTTAAACAAAAAAGCTTTTTTCCCTTTGTTTCTAAAAAATTATATTGTTACACTTTTGTTAC
>CALYBD010000053.1 GCA_944393745.1 uncultured Alphaproteobacteria bacterium
GGTTACTACCTCAGCAACGGATCTTGTATCGCGGAAAAATCTTGCTGTTCGTATTGTTCCAGCTGCGATAAGAAAACGGGTGTTTGCTCCACGTGTAAAACCGGCTACAGCCTACAAAACGGCACATGTCAGGCCAAACCTTGCACTGCATCAGGTTATTCAAGCGGTTACGGAAATAGAAGCGCTTATTATCGTAACCTCGGGACGTCAAAACCAAGTTGCCCGTCTTCAGGAAAAAATAACTCTTGGTATGTTAAAACCTTTGGTCAATCCGGAGATGACACTTGTTACGCTTGTGTCTGCGACGGTCCCGTTTTAACCAACGGCACATGCTGCAAAAACGGATATGTCACCTGCGGCGGATACACCAGTTGCGGCGAATGCTGTAATAATAATACAGCCAGTTGCGGAGCGGGGAAAAAATGCAGCAATTTAACTTGCGTCAATTGCTCTGCCGGAGAAAAATGCTTCTGTCCGGACGGACAGACCTCCAACGGATCAGGCGGTTGTAAATAATACCTTATAAAAAAAGCCCCCTTAATCGGGGGCTTTGTTTAACTTTCTTTTTTCGGTTCGCGCAAAACGTATCCGCGTCCCCAGACGGTTTCGATATAATCGTCTCCGCCGGTAGCTTCGGCAATTTTTTTGCGCAGTTTGCAAATAAATACGTCAATAATCTTTAATTCCGGTTCGTCCATGCCGTTATACAAATGATTCAAAAACTGTTCTTTGGACAGCGTTGTGCCTTTGGACAGCGACAAACGTTCCAGAATACCATACTCACGCCCGGTTAAATGCAAAGGCTTGCCGTTGACAAATGCCGTTCTGGTATCCAGATTGACTTCAATCGCCCCGGTACGAATCACCGATTCCGGATGTCCTTTTGACCGGCGAACCAAAGCACGGATACGGGCAACCAATTCCGCTTTGTCAAACGGTTTTGTCAGATAATCGTCTGCGCCGGTCGATAATCCTTTCACCTTCTTATCCGGTCCGGACAATCCGGATAAAATTAAAACGGGCGTGGCAATTTTTGAAGCACGCAGACGTTTTAAGACCTCATAACCGTCCATATCGGGTAACATTAAATCCAATATGATAATGTCGTAATCATACAATTTGCCGATTTCCAGGCCGTCTTCACCCAGAACCGTCGTATCAACGACCATGCCTTCTTTATGCAGAACAGCCTCTATCGTCTGGGCCGTTGCTTTATCATCTTCAACCAATAAAACGCGCATTGGGAGTTTCCTTCTTCGGGCAGAAAAAAAATTAATAACTTATTAACTTTATGTTGTATGAATCGCAAATACAAGTACCTAATTTATCCAAAAATAAAAATTTTTCATTTTTATACTTTTTTCTGATAAAAAGGCGACAAATCCCTGATGAACGATTATATTATAAATTAAAGTCGGGAAAAAAACATGAACGGTTATTTAAACAACCTGATAAACGATGTCAACGCACTGCCTGAATGCCGGTGTTACGGTTCTGTCTGCGCCGTCAAGGGAATGCTGGTGGAAATATCGGGCATACGCGCGGAATTGTCCGTCGGCGACAGATGCCGGATTTGCGCGCGCGGCGGCAAAAAAGTCGTCTGCGAAGTCGTCGGATTCAATAATGACAAAGTTCTGGCCATGCCGTTTATGAATCTGGACGGTGTCGGGCCGGGCAATCAGGTTGACCTCAGCAACGCCATGCCGGTTTTATTTCCGGACGTTTCCTGGCTGGGGCGCGTTATTAATGCCATGGGCGAACCCGTTGACGGCAAAGGCCCTTTGATCAAAGGGAAAAAACCGTGCCTGATTCATAATTCGCCGCCGCCGGCTCATTCCCGCGAACGCGTGGCCGGAAAAGCCGATCTGGGCGTACGGGCCATCAATACGTTTTTAACCGTATGCAAAGGACAGCGTATGGGAATTTTTGCCGGATCCGGTGTCGGCAAATCGTCTTTGATGGCGATGATGGCGCGTCATACGCAGTTGGACGTGACCGTTCTGGGATTGATCGGCGAACGCGGCAGAGAAGCCCGAGAATTTATTGAAGACGATTTAGGGACTGAAGGCATGAAACGCAGTGTTGTCGTTGTTGCGACCTCTGACGAAAGTCCTTTAATGCGTCGTCAAGCCGCTTATGTCGCCATGACGGTTGCGGAATATTTCCGAGACTTAAAACAAAACGTTTTATGCATGATGGACAGCATTACCCGTTTTGCCATGGCGCAACGTGAAATCAGTCTGTCTGCCGGAGAACCCCCCGCGACCAAAGGTTATACGCCAAGCGTTTTTGCCGAACTGCCGCGGTTGTTGGAACGTGCGGGACCGGGGCCGATCGGACTGGGATCAATTACGGGATTGTTTACGGTACTGGTTGACGGAGACGACCATAACGAACCGATTGCCGATGCCGTACGCGGTATTTTGGACGGACATATCGTTTTGGAAAGATCCATCGCCGAACGCAATCGCTATCCGGCCGTCAATCTTTTGCGCAGTATTTCACGTACGATGCCGGGGTGCAACAATGACGAAGAAAATGCTTTGGTCAACCGGGCGCGCGCTTTAATTGCCACCTATGAAAATATGGCGGAATTGATCAGGCTGGGGGCTTATAAACGCGGATCAAATCCGGAAGTCGACGAGGCCATTTTTTACTATGACAAGCTGGAAACCTTTCTGGCTCAACAGAAAAAAGACAAAGTCGACTTTGCCACGGGATACAAAGAATTAAAGGACATTTTGACTCAGCAGCCGCCCGGCCGGGATACGGCAAAAAAATAACAGGTAAAATATGGCCGGAAACGAATTAAAAACCCTGATCCGCGTCCACCAGTTCGAATTGGACGAAAAACAAAGAAAACTGGGAAATCTGCTACGTTTCGAACAGTCTTTGCTTAACCGTAAAGTCCTGTTGGCCGAACGATTTAAACAAGAAGAAGAAGCCGCCAACATCAGTCCTGTCGCCGCGTTGACTTTCGGCGCTTATGTTGACTGGCATGTTGCGGAAAACAAACGCGTTGATCGCGCTTTGGAAGACAACCGCCGGGAAATTATTCTGATGCGTGAAGAAATTCTGGAAGCTTACCAGGAATTAAAAACACTTGAAATTACTCAGGAAAACCGGGAAAAACGCGAATTGGCCGAACTGGAACGCAAAATGAATGCCGTCCTTGACGAAATCGGTTTAAACCTTTTCAGGCGCAAAACAGAACAAGAAGACACAACAGAACAACCAACACCTGCCGATCTCGGCGTCTAAATTTCGTATTCCCGTTTGTCGTCCTACTCTTTATTTCGGCAGATTTTCTGCAATCCGGAATAACTCTGTTTTCGTTTTTCAGCGCGGCTGAATTTGTGCCGGGAAATTAAATCGGCCTTTTAATCCGAAAAACATACTTTCCCTATAACATGAACAATGCTTTTTTGACCAAAAGTGCACGTTTGTTACATTTGACCGTACATGGCAGAATTTTTATCTATTGTATAAAAATTATTATCCGGTTCACGATTGTAAAAAATATAAACAATATTATCTATGCCGCTGCCATACGGATTAAAATCTCCAATTACCTGTCTTGATAAAAACGCCGGAAAGACCTGCCTTAACGTATTATCCACTCTTTTGGCGAATTTGTTTTCAAAAGACGGGCTTGTAATTATATTGGCAAGCATTATACCGCCCGGCACCAGGTGATCTTTGATCTTTTTGAAAAAATCAACCGTTACGAAATGTTCTGGAATATTATGCAACGAGGAATAAACATCAACAACAATAATATCATACAATTGTTCGGTATTGATCATATACAGATACGCATCTTGTGCCACAAACCGTTTGTTTTCGGACAGCGGTTCCGGAAGAAAAAATTCCTCTGAGATTTTTTTCAAATCTTTTTCTATATCCAAAAATGTGTACTGATTTTTTTTATCCTTTAAACCAACCGTAAAACCGCCGGCGCCCAACACCAAAATTTGATGCACTTTATCATCATTCAGATTGTCAATAAAATTTTTGTTAATAAAATTCACATACTGGAACATCAAGTCCGGATTTGCGGAAATTCTTGAGGCCGGCTGTTTGTTTATCATCATTAAAACAGATTGTCCTTTGTTCTGGCGAACTATTTCCAATCTTGAAACGGCATCGTCTTTTATTAACGTCCCGCTTACCGCAATATTTTCAAAGTGTCTGACGACAAACGCACAGCAACAGCACAATATAAAAGTCGTTGCATTCAGAAATACTTCTTTTTTCCTTCCCAACAAGCAAATAAGAAAGGCCGTCATTATTACCAGCAACACCGTTGCGTATGAAACGCCCAAAAACGGCATAATCAATAAAGTTGTTACCAAAGACCCCATCACGCTTCCGATGGTATCTATTGCCATAAATCTTCCGGTGTAATTTGAATTGTAATGATGCAGAACTCTTCCCAATACCGAAGTCAGAAAACCTCCCCCCAAAGAAGGAACAATCAAAAATAAAAACGAATACGCAAATACCAGAACAAGATGATTCCGTGTTATTTTATACATTAAAAAGAAAAACGTATCCGAAGAATAATAAAAACAGGAAATCATATACCATACTGTTAACAACAACAAAACAAAATAAAGTATTTTACGAATAGGATACTTTGAAAACTTAATTATAGATCCGATATAATATCCCACCGACAAAAACATAAGTATTGTCGACATGACCACTGATATTATAAGCGTATTCGAACCGATAAAATTGACCAGCTGCCTGAGAATGATTAATTCAAAAGAAAAATTTGTATATCCGAGTATAAAAACAACCAGAAGAGAAACTATTTTTAATTTTTTTGTCATTAAAACCATTATTTAATAATTCCTTGAACTGTTGTTTAAAAGACAGGATTTATTCGCTCTCGCTCACCCCTCTCGGGGCTGCCGTCCCGGCGTTGCCTGCGCTATCGCTTCGGCCGAACCTACTTCTTCGGTTCAAATCCACTTCCCAATCCAAAAA
>CALYBD010000054.1 GCA_944393745.1 uncultured Alphaproteobacteria bacterium
TTACAAGTAAAGCTTGATGATCCGTCACACGTCGCGTTCGCAGGACAGGATTTGCATGCTCCGCTTTGTAACCAGTAACCGGATTTACAAGTAAAGCTTGACGATCCGTCACACGTCGCGTTCGCAGGACAGGATTTGCAACTGCCCGAAGACAGGTAGTACCCGCTGTTACACGTCGTACAGACGGATGAAGAACTGCATGACGAACAATTAGTGGGACAAGTCGGTCCACGATCTTTAGATCTTTGGTATCTGTAATAAGATCCGTATGAATAACAGTTTCTTATGATAGTGTATTCTTCACTTAGACTCTGTTGAACGACACGTTGACAGCCGCGCAAAGTCGCGTAAGCAGGGGAAGTAAAGACGTTTCCGGAAGTAGAATTATCCCCATAAAAACAAACCCAATAGTTATCTCCCCTTCCGCATGTTCCTCCCGAACAGCGGGGGCGGCATTCATCAGATGTCGAATAGACCCCGGCACACGATTCTGACGCGGATAAGAACACCGCGATCAGTGTTGATAAGAAGATTAAAGTTGTTTTTTTCATCTCTGAACAATCCTTTTTGTTTCGGTTAAACAAAAACCTACCCGAAAAGGTAGGCGGATGTTCAGAAACCGTATAACTCTTTACGGCTCGACCTATTAGGCAGATAGCCGTATTCAGCCGACATCCGCCTGCTAAGCAGAAATCGGCATAATTATTTAAAGTCGCCATATGCATCGCGACTAGAGTTAAAAGGGTTTCTGACGCCCTGAGCCGTTGATTTAAACGACCTGAAATAATTATACAGGAAAAATTATCGTAATGCCAGTACTACATGATTCACATGAACAAACGGGCGTCTTTGTTTACAAAATAAAAACCTCTGAAAACAAGCAACACGATTTTTTTATCGGTTCAACGCAAAGGCAGAGAAAAAAAAGCGAATTAAAGCAATTAAACCGTGTCTTTTTGTTTCGAGATGTAAAAAAGGCGGAAAATCCGCCTTTTTCAGATTTTTATTTTTAAATTATTCTTTGACCACGATATATGTGATCTGTTCATTATCCGCACGAATAATGCGCAACAGACGTCCGGCGACCGAAATCATTGTCGAATCGGCCGGATACCCCAATGTATCAAAGCTGCCGCTGGCACCGTCCGTTCCCGGAACGGCGTCTTTGTAAAACAAGATGATACGGTTATTTTTTATGCCGTCATAGACAACTTCAAAATCCAAAAACGGTATTTTTTCCTGATCATACGTCATTGCACGCTTCATATAAGCCGATTCCGGCAAAATCATTGCCCTGTCCGGGAAAAGAGTCACTTTATGAGACCCCTTTATTTCATATAAAAACTGGCGCTGTATCTGCCCGTTCATATCAACCAGAAAATAATAATGATTATATTTCGGCAAGACAAAGAAAGTCTGGTCACCTTGTTCAAATATACCGAAAATCTGATATTTTTTGGCCGGCAATTTCATTTCATCGTTGCCGATTTTTATGGTTACCGGACGTTCCAGAATAAATTCATCGGACACAAAATTATCTTTTTTAAACGCCTGCACCCTTAAAACGGTTTCTCCGACTTTTGCCGAAGCCGTTTCGTTTAACACATAATTATTCTGATACACGGTCTGCGACCCTGTAAAAATCAATTGCGGCGGCGGCGGCAAAATCGAATAGGAACGTGCCGAAGAAAACATTTCCTGTTGCCCTTCGGACAGTCCGAGCCAGCTTTCAGGCATAAAAGCGCACGATGCCAAAATCGGTAAAATAAAAAAGAAAACAGCCTGACGCATAAAAAAAACTCCTTTTCAACGGCAAAACGCCCCTTTAATGATTGACAATACCCGACAATCTTTGTATTGTCACCTATCTTCATTAGAAGAAAGTTAAGTTTAAGGATTTGTATTATGAAAGTTCGTAATTCCCTGAAATCCGCCAAACTGCGTGATAAAGATTGCAAAATCGTCCGCAGAAAAGGCCGCGTTTATATCATTAACAAGAAAAACCCGCGCATGAAGGCTCGCCAGGGCTAATTGCGGATTTTTCACGAAACAAAGGAAAAAGCCTGCGATTTTGCAGGCTTTTCGTTTTTTTCTTTACGAAAACGATTCGATCATCGCCTGCATATCTGCCGGCAAAGGAATTTCGAATCGCATGATTTGATGTGTCGCCGGGTGCTCAAAACTCATTTTATAAGAATGCAGTGCCTGACGCGGAAAGCTGACTGCCGCAGATAAAACCGGATTATGCCGGGCTGTGCCGGGTACTTTGCCGTATACTTTATCACCGATCAATGGATGTCCCTGCGCCGTCATATGGACACGAACCTGATGTGTCCGTCCCGTTTTTAAGGAACATTCCACCAGGCTGACCGCCCCGCCGGCATAAACCGCAATCGTTTGATAGTGCGTTTCGGCTCTTTTACCGCCGGATTTGACAACGGCCATCTTTTTGCGGTTAACGGGGCTGCGTCTGATTTGCGTTTCAATCATGCCCTGCGCCGGCAGCAACCTGCCCCAAACCAAAGCCAGATAACATCGTTCCAAACTGTGAACGGCGAACTGAGCAGATAAACTTTTATGGGCTTCGTCATTTTTGGCAATCACCATCAGCCCGCTGGTTTCTTTGTCCAACCGGTGGACGATTCCCGGCCGAATGACGCCGCCGATACCGGACAGACTGTCCCGACAGTGTGATAATAACGCATTGACCAAAGTTCCGTCATAATTGCCCGCCGCCGGGTGAACAACCATGCCGGCCGGTTTGTTAACAACCAGCAAATCATCATCTTCATATACAATATCCAGCGGAATTGACTGAGCCTGCGGCACGGCCTCAACGGGATCGGGAATTTCTATGCGATACACTTCCCCTATTGCCGTTTTTTTATCCCGATCGCACAACAGCAGATCGTTAAAAAAAACACCCCCTTGATCAATCAAAGCGGAAATACGGTTACGAGACAAGCCCGTGCAGGCTGCCAGCCACTTATCAATGCGCATTTTGGCATTCTGCGGGTCAACGGGCGGCGTTATTAAAATGTTTTTGGTGTCTTTGCGGCTATTCATTTCAAAACAAACTGCACAAAAATAAAGCGATTTTCAACTTTATCAAAAACTTTTCTTTTTGTGTCGCCTTTTTTTCTGTATAAAAGAAAAAAGATACCTTTCGGAGCAGAGCTTAATGAATAAAATTTTATTTTTAAAAGTGCTGATCGGCATTATTACTTTTTTGATCTTTTTAACATTGGGGGGCATTATCTACGGTCTGGTCAATTATAAGACAACCCCGAAACTGCTCAGCGGCCGCAATAAAATCAAATCAAGTCAAAATACGCAGGCCATGGTACAGGAAATATACTTAAACCTGACGGACAAAGAAAAAATAAAAGACAGCCACGCCTGCGGCGATATGCTTTGTATTCGTGTTTCTTCCGATTTTGACGGCGAACGCTTTTTTATTTTTGATCCGGCTACGTTGCAGGTCAAAGCCGTCATTTTTGCCGCAAAGAAAAAAACAGAAAAATAATCTTTTTTGCTTTCTTGCCTCAAGCACGACCTAATCCCCTGTCTGGAAGACATTAAGCCTGTGGCGCCGCCACCCTGTCCGGAGGACGTTGTCCCCGTACGGGTAGTACCGCCGGCCGCGTACGGGTAGTACCCGTGGCGCCGCCACTGTCACAACTGCCACACACATACCCTTTTACGTGTACATCCTTCCCAATCTTTTTCTTTGTCTTTTTAAACAAAAAAGCTTTTTTCCCTTTGTTTCTAAAAAATTATATTGTTACACTTTTGTTAC
>CALYBD010000055.1 GCA_944393745.1 uncultured Alphaproteobacteria bacterium
ATCCGTGGCGGAAGCAACGCTGACGGGGTGCTGTTGTATGCCGATCGGGTGCGAAGGCGTATCGTGCAAATCGGGATATTCCCCCGTCGCCAATGCAACGGGTTGCTGCTGCGTGTGATTACTTTTTTCCCTGCGCAACAACATGCGCAGGGAAATACTGATGAAAGGATAAAAAAACAGCCTTTTCCCCCCTGTGATTGTCGGGAGCTGTTGCTTTGGGGCGTATACCTTTTGTTTCAGCCTTTAATCACAAAAAAAATACCTGTCTGAAATTCACCTGAAAAAATCCGAAAAGATATCGCCTGCAGAATCCGAACCCGGCCGTCTGCAGATGTTTCCCGAACCGCTTGCTCTTATTGAAAAAAGCACCGGGGAATCCCCGGTGCTTTTTCATTTTATCGTCCGCCGCGCCCGCCGGATTTTGCGGAAACCATTTTTTGCTGATCGGATTTTTTAACAGCCGGCTTATATGAATAATATCCGATCTTTGAACGTTCTTTTGTTTCTACATTCAGCTGAATCCGGTCATACTTGAAATAAGGGCGTCTGAAATCATTGTTGGCATCATTAACACCGATCCATTCTTCTGTTTTTCCGCCGTCTTTCCAGCTGGTATTGTTTTTAAAGGCCTTCATTTCAGCCATATTCGGAACAATACAGGCATTCAAGCCGTTATCCTGTGCAATTTTCATTACATTGCGGCGTTGTGCCGGATCACCGTGAATCGGAACAACCATTGCCGGACGCGGCGAATTTTCCGCCACAATACGACAGATTTTTGCAACATCGCCCGCCCCGGCATGACCGGAAGCATGAATCGTGTATTTATTCGGTTTATACCGACTGGGGAAATATGTCGTACAGCCTTGTTCTTTAAATTTATCTTCCATCGCCTGATGCTGTTTTTCACTGCCCGGAATACAGGATTGCAGGTTATAGACATAAATCGGCAAATCCTTTCCCCGGCCGGAAAGTTCGCGCATTCTGTCCAGGGAAACATTTTTATTGCGCCCTTCGGCAACTTTCAGCAAAGACGCTTCCTCGCCCTGGGTACCTGTACAAACGTAAAAACATTCTTCCGGCGGCGTTTTCATTGCTGTTTTGGTGTTGGAAGCAACAATTTTAATATCCACACCCGTTTCTTTTTTAATCAGCTCTTCCAGATTATGGCCGCAGGCATTCAAAGCACGCCGCGCCGCAATCAAAGAAGCACCGTCCAAAATCATTGTCCGCGGCTGCGGTTCAACGGGATAGCCGAATTTTTCTTCCAGCATTTGCGCTTCTTCAACCGCTTCTTCGACCAAAGCGGAAGCAATCGTGTGCAAACGGTGGCAAGACGATGAAATCATACCCGAAATGACGGGCCCGTCTTTAGACTGTTTTAAAATCTCCCGCAGGCCTTTTTTGACATCAGCTTCTCCGACCGTTTCCCCCGGAGAAGAAGCCGACGTCGAATCAATAAATAAAAAATCCACTCCTTTTGCCGCGACATCGGCAAATTTTTCAGCATCAAATCCCTGGCCCAAAGGAACTTCGGCCGTTTTAAAATCCCCCATTGTCATCATACGTTTGCCGTCCGGGCTTTCGATCATAAAGCCGACGGCTTCGGGGATAGAATGCGATACGGCAAACGGTTCGACTTTAAACCCGTTGACCTCAAACGGTTTTCCCGGTTCAATCGAATGAAAATCGGGATATTCTTCTTTGGGAATGCCGCAGCTTTGCAGATTATTCTTAATCATTCTTTCGGCAAAGGGCGTGCAATGAATGGTCAGATTTTCGCCATTTGCCCGTTTTTGCGCGAATTCGGCGCGTTTTAAATTCATCAGATGCGCCAAACCGCCGATATGATCCGCATGACCGTGTGTAATCAGAATATCATTGCTGTCCGGCATAACCGGGATAAAACAATCATAACCTGTTTCGGATTTATTGCTGAATAATGACCCGTAATCAACCTGAACGGACTGTCTGTTTCCGGTTTCGTCAACATAAGAAAATTCATAGCCGTTACCGCCGATTTGATCTACGTTGTTTCCCCCGGCAGATTTCCAAGATGTATAAGATTCAGCCATCAGCGTTTTTCCTTATTCTATATTTTCCGAATTGATTTTTTCAGGTTCTTCGGGGAATTGGATACCGATCCAGGCATTGATTACAGCCTCCATATCATCGTCATCGGGGACGGACGAATCGTCAAATCCGTCAATGCCTGCCGCCATTTTTTTCAGCTCGCCGTATTCCAAAACGGACAGATCGGTCTGCGGATAAAGTTTTTCCAAAGCTTGCGCCAGCTTATCAACATCAGACCATTTTAACGCCATATCGATATTCCTTTAACTTAAAGCCATACGGTTTTATTCCCGTTAAGATTATAGTAACCAAGCCTAAAAGAGAGCGCAAGCTTTTTTTAGTTTTTTTCGACAAAAAATATTTTTTCTCAGAAACACAAAATTATTTATTTTTCAAATGGTTAAAAATATTTTCAAAACAAGATAAAATCCCCCAATAATGGAAAGTCCTTTATTTTGTCCATTTTATGAAAAGCTTTTTTACCGCGGACATGACAGAACGCGGCAAAGGCTGAAAAACGATTCGAAGATTCCGCTTTTTCTTCCGTTCACTCGAAGGAATATTTCTGCAAATCAGGATTCAGCGGATTTAATTTCTTTGCGATACAAGGTTTTATACTTTTGTTTTTTTTTGTTGTTTGGAAGATAAGGAATTTGTTTTCAATTTTTGTCGGTTCCTTTTTCTTAACGGGAAAGAGGGAAAGAGGGAAAGAAAGGCGTTCTGTCTTGAAACGTCAGAACAGCGGCCATTTGAATACTTGCGCATGCAGAGGA
>CALYBD010000056.1 GCA_944393745.1 uncultured Alphaproteobacteria bacterium
ATCCGTGGCGGAAGCAACGCTGACGGGGTGCTGTTGTATGCCGATCGGGTGCGAAGGCGTATCGTGCAAATCGGGATTCGCCCCCGTCGCCAATGCAACGGGCTGTTGCTGCGTGTGAAAAAAAAGCCTCCTGCTTGCTACAGGAGGCTTTTTTTTAAAATCCTCGTCCCATCGCCGCGACGTCGGCGTCCCAGCGCATCAGCATTAATTCCGTCTGTTCCGGAGATAACGGACGCGAAAACAAATATCCCTGAATAATATCGCAGCCCAAATCTTTTAAAATTTCAAAATGCTGGCGGTTTTCAACACCTTCGGCCAGCACTGATAAATTCAACGCATGCGCCATGGCAATCGTTGCCTTGACAATTTCCAAATTCTTTTTTTCATTCAGTTCCAGAATAAAAGAACGGTCTATTTTCAACTTTTTTAACGGAAAACTGCGCAAAACACTTAGCGAAGAATATCCCGTCCCGAAATCGTCCAAAGCACAACGAATATTGTTATCCAACAGCGTCTGAATGATTCTTTGCGCATTTTTGGGATCGTACATTGCAGAACTTTCCGTTAATTCCAGTTCCAGCAAATACGGCGGCAAGCCGCTGTCGTCCAAAGCTTTGTCAACCAAACACAACAGCTGCGTTTCATTATGGAACTGGCGCCCTGAAATATTAACGGCAACCGGTACCCGGCACAGTCCCATCGAATACCATTTCTGATTCCATTTGCACGCCTGATCCAAAATGATTTCCGTTAAAGAATCAATCATGCCGTATTCTTCCGCCTCGGGAATAAATTCAGACGGAGGAATTAAAACACCGTCACAGGTCCGCCAGCGCGCCAAAGCCTCCAACCCGATAACATGCCCCGACTTAATATCCACCTGCGGCTGGAAAAAAGCGCTGATTTCATGATTCTCAATCGCTTTTTTCAGGTTATAGCGCATATTCATGCTGATCGCCGCCTTGACGGACAAATCACTGTTGTAAATACGCATCGAGCTTTTTTCCCCGACACGCACCTGCCCCAAAGCCAAATCGGCTTTGGCAATCAGGTCCTGCAAATTGTCGCCGTCCTGCGGACAAAAACAAACCCCGATGCTGACCGTTAAATCAAATTCCAAATCACCAACATAAATCGGTTGTTCGAATCCCTTCAGAATAGCTTCTATTTTCTTTTCGATTTCCAGCGTAAATTCCAACCCCGTCATTAAAACGGTAAAATGATGCGCACTGGTCTGCGCCAAAAAATCATTGTCGGACAAACCGGACCGGATACGATCCGCAATACCGGCAATAATACGCGCACTGATATCCTGATCCGAAATGGCATTTAACTGCCCCAGACTGTCGGGCGCAATGGATAACACGGCAATCTGAGTCTGAGATACCCGAGCCTGATCCAATTCCCGTTTAAACGTATCCTGTAAAAAAGCATAATTTTCAACACCGGTATTAATATCATGATACGCCAGATAACGCAGTTCGCTTTCTTTTTCATAAAAAGTCGTAATATCGCGAAACAGACAGACAAAAAACGTGTCTTTTTGCATCATGTCTATTTCCAAAAAAACGGGGTCTCGGCCTTCTTTTTGTATAGAAACATTAATCGATATCTTTTCCTTTAACGCAGACAACAGCATGTACTGCTGCAACGTTTCGGAAACGTCCTGCGGCAGCAAAGAAAAAATCGTTTTTTCAGCGACTTCCGCCGGTGTGCAGGACAACATTTTCATCAAAGACGGCGAAAACGATAAAATTTTCCCCTGACGATCAAAAGCCGCAACACCTTCATGAACACTTTCCAAAACCAAAGAATTAAAATAATCCTTTTTCTTTTCGCTTGTAACGTCCAGCCAGAACCCCTTCCAGACAATATCGCCGTTTTTTTGTTTCTTCGGCATTGCCGATCCCGCCAGCCAACGTGTTTCCCCCGACGGCAAAACAACGCAAAATTGTTCGTCCGAAGCCGTCATGTTCTTTTCAGAAAACCGAATCGCCTGTGTTAACTTATCCTTGTCCGACCAATGAACTATATCCAAACACCCGTCCTGATCGGCCGATATTTTGTCAAACGGAGAAAAATCCAAATATTCCCTGTCTTTTGGAAAAGGCAAGTCGTAAGAAAACTTCCCTTTCGCCGTTTTGGTTCTGATAAAAGCTATAAATGGAAGATCTTTTATTACATTTGCATACGAAAAAGAAAACTTTTTTTCAGACATTTAAACCTCTATAATGAATTTTGTTCATTTTAGCATTTTGAAAAAGAACAGGTCAAGCACAGAGAAAAAGTTTTAGTTGACATACGGCAAAGATGATATAAAAGAAAAAGCGGGGGTGTGATTAAAAACAATCATCGTCCCGAACCGTATCGGCAACAGCTTTGGGGCAGCCGGACAAAAACGGGAAGAGTGGCAGAGTGGTCGAATGCTTCCGGACTCGGAATCGGAGCGAAGCGAAGATGAACGAGCAAAGCGAGGACAAATCTGTTATCGGCGCCAGCCGATGAAGCC
>CALYBD010000057.1 GCA_944393745.1 uncultured Alphaproteobacteria bacterium
TAAACGGGAATACCTTTTAAATACTTCGGAAAGTCTTCAATCACTTTACGAAGCTTGTCTTTATCAACATTTTGAAAAGCGTAATCCCTGTCTTCCGGGCTTAGGATATAAGAGCGGAGCAGCTCTTTCATTGTTTTATTCTTTTTCATGGGCTATTTCCTCCTGTTTCGACGGCCGGTGTTTCGTTTTCTTTCCTGTCGCTCCTGATAATAGCTTGAGCTTTCATAAGTGGCGCGTCTGAGCCATCTAGACACCCTCAGCATTTCTGAAATCGGTGCCGTCGCAACATTAAAAATGCCCTTTATTTCATAGAAAATATCGTAAAGACTTTCAGGCAGTTTGGGCAGGTAATATCCTTTCTGATATGCCCATTGGTATCGGATAAGATATTTTCTCAGTTCTTGCTGATTGTATGTGTGGCGCGGTCTTTTATTTTTACCGGTAATACCGCACTGACCGTAGCCGACATAGCTGTAATTATTGAATTTCTTTCTATACATGTTTTACCTCGCGAGTAAAAAAACAACCACCCAACAACCGAGTGGTTTTCATGTATAAAATTATTATGTTATTCGTTTGAGTGTTTTGTTTGATTCGTGGGATAAAAGGACGCTTAAGGTTGTAAAATAAAAGTTATAACTTTCAATTGAAAATCGTATTTTTTACGCATTAATTATAGCTTCCAATACCTGTGTATCTATGGAGCAGTATATTGTTATTTAAATGTTTCTATTTCATTTGCACATCCGCCGCTATATATGTTTCCCCTGTTCCCATTACAGAAATATCCATACGTCCTATGGCATCCAATTTTTGAGAAAGAGACCATGAGCAATAGAATATATCTTTTCCACGGTTGCTTTCCATATTTCGCCAATATGTAAATCCTTTATCAAAAATAAAGCTGACACATTTTTTGTCTGTTTCTATTTTTAATATTCTCTGATGCATTACTTTTTTATCGGTTGTTATGCACTCTTTGTCTTCCGCGATATCATAAAAAAGCCCATTGAATACATCTTCCCGATCTGTCGAAGACTGCCAATTATGGCTTATGGAATAGCTATTTCTTTCTTCGCGAATATCTTTTGTGATTAAAGAAATTTTTTTAATAGTTCTCTTGCCTACGATAGCTTTTACAAAACTATGAAACAAAGCTAAAGAAAGAGGAGAGACCATAAACTGATCTTCGTATGAAATGGATATGATTTTTTCATCCGGCATAATAACAGCGTCGTCGTAAAACTGAAAAAGCCTATCAAGCAACTTTTTCCCAAATGATTTGAAAGGGATGGGCTTGTCGTCATCAAAAGAGTAGACTTTTGATCTTTTTGCATCATGTTCTTCGGGAGGCGGAAAATCTTTCAGCAAAAGAGGAAAATCAGACATTCTTAAACGTTCTAAATTAATGGGTTTGTTTTCAATAAAAGCACTGTTCACTGTTTTTTCCTCTGTCCGCCAGAGTAGCCAGTCTTTTTTTGTTTTGACAGCTGCCACGATACGGTCTGCAGGAAGTTCTCCTTCCATTCGACATATCCTGCAATATTCAGAAGCTATCCGCCAATAACTAATCGGAGAAATCTTTGCGTTTTTATCTACGCAAATTTTGACTTTTCGCTTTAGATAGTCACTACTTTTTTTGATTTCCAAAACGGGATAAGAATTCAAATCATCTTCTTCATAGCCTTTTTTCAGGAAAAGATGGATTTCTTCCGCTTGCAAATCTTCTGTGTTATTAAGAATTATTTCGATACTTCTGTTGTCAATACCTTCTGCCATTTCGGATGCGGCATCCGTTCTGTCCAGCTTATTCAGCCAGTTTTCGCTAAGGAACTCCAATCCTTTTTTCCGGTCAAGATAACGGAAAATATAAGAATACTTCGTGTCGTTTTGAATTAGGCATTTATTGCACGCCGAAGAACAATTGCATCTGCTTAAAATATCTCGCGCATTATGCATAATTTCCGGAAAGCTATTCCATATCTGATCCGAGGAACTGTAGCCAGCGGCATTCACATCGTAAAAATCAATCACATAAAATGAAGAACCTTCTTCTGCCGCTTGACGGACAATGATTGCAATTTCCGCATTATCAATCCCCATCTTTTCTGCTATTGCAGAGCGGATAGCAACGGCAAGCGTCCATGCATACGTTTTGCCTTCCTCCGTCGTCGGAATGGTTTCCGCATTCTCGTTTAAGAGCTTTAGTTCAAGAATATCCGTCGAATATGAAAAGCCCAATCCAATATTGTGTACTAACGAATAATTACTTCCGGAACAATTTGTATTGCGTCTTAGTTTGAAATGAGGCTTTTTAAAATCGTTTTCATTTTCTGTCATTCGGCCGCATTTCAGACAAAGAGTATATCCGTTTCTTTGACTGCCCATGGAATAGTGCGTTACTGTCGCATCGGTGGATTTCCGGTATTGCAGAATGGGGTTGTTTTTATACGGAGAAAAGTTTTCCGGCATATCAATAATAGGTTCTTCGGGCTGAATGAATTTCACCTTGGTGATATCCGTATGAGGCTCTACGTTTAAATCAGCGGAAAAACCAGCGGGCTCTATGAATCTGATTAACTTATCGGGGGAAATAGCTGCTCCACAGGAACAGTGAATTCTCTCGTAGTTCGGAGAAACACCGCCTTGTCCGCATTTTGTGCAGTGCCATATATATTTGATGGATTGCACCTCTGGTTTGTTGCTATTATCTGCTGGGACATGCCAATTCAGCGTCAAGCCTTCCGATTTATAAACCAGACCGTCGATAGCGATTTCAGAACCGGGCGCGTATTCCCTCAATGCAGTGATGACATCTCTTGTTGGCATTTCTCCGCGTGAGAACATAAAATCTTCTCGGCGGTTGGAGGTTTCTTTTTTGGGGATAACAAAGGAAACGATATTTCCGGGGAAACCATACTTCGGCAACAAGCCATCCTGAACAAATTCTTTCAAAACGTATTCTTCGACAAAGCGTTTGTACTTGAAAAAAACAGCCCGAAAAGCTGGTTCGCTGGAATTTTTTCTTAGGATGACAGACAGTTCTTCGTCCGGATAGAAATCCATCAAATCATTGACAATGCCATCGTATTCTTTTTTCCATTTATCATGAAAAACCTCCAGAGAATCATGAAAACCTTGAAGCGCATCAACCGGATCAATTAGAGACTGCCCTATTTCGCGTATAAACATAAAGATTTCCGGTTTATCCACCAGCACCGATTTAGTCATCAAGTCTTTAAGATATCTTTTCAATCTTTTAAAATTCTGGCCATCTTCGGATAAAAAGAGCCATTCCATATTCAATTTCGTCGTTTCTTCAGTGATGTTTTCATTCTCTTTAAGAAACTGTCCCAAAAGGATAGAATTGATGTGCCTTTGGATGATTTTTTTACTGTAGCTCTCCACATAAGGAGCTTGAATCTTTGAGTTAAAGGGCCAAAGAGGATTTCTGAAAACATACATATCGTGTACGTTGTTTTTGCAAACGGTAAAAGCCAATGATTTTGCCTGATTGCGTCTTCCTGCACGTCCTGCACGTTGCAAATAGTTCGCGGCGAACGGAGGAACATTGTTCATTACCACGACCGTTAGATCACCGATATCGATTCCCATTTCCATCGTCGTAGAGCAACTGAGAATGTTAATCTGTCCTCGTCCGAATTCTTCAGCGTATTTTTTCAGATTGGCACTGCTGATTTGCGCAGAATGTTCCGCAACCCTGTAATACACGGAACCGGAAATGACTTTTGAAGCAATTTCCGACCATTTATTTTCTTTCTTCAATTTTTGAATATCGGCGTTATTATCCAGCCATTCCTTCCTTTTCAAGCGGCGTTCGTTTTCTGTTACACATCCTTTTTCAACCGACGTATCTAAAATAGGGATCGGAAACAAAGAACATTTTTCAAAAGAGTACGGGGATAATCCTTTCAGGGTCGTATCAAGCCACGTGTTTGTTTTTTCACAGAAAAAGGCTTTATCAATCAACCGGAACGCAAATTTTTCATAATTCAGATCAAAAGAAGCTTCTTCTTTCGGGCGAAAAATTTTCAAATCGCATAATTTCTGAAAAGCCTCTTGAAAAATCGAGTCGATATCGTATCTGTCTCTTTCTTTTCCAATATTAAACGAATACGCTTTGGATAGCAAAGTAACTAGCCGATGTTGCTGTCGGGCAGGTTCTCCATTCTTTAAAAGTCTTACAAATGGAACACCTACGTTTTTTTTGTTTCGTTCGTCCCGTCTGGCGGATATAGTCTTTGTATATCTTCCGACGGTCGATCCGTAGCAATCCCAACCGGCTGGAAAAGAATAACAAAGATTGGCTCTGGCGACTAAAATGACAAACAAGTTTAGAAAATCTTTCCATTCTTCAAGCGTCATCTTTCCCTGAAGAACAAAAGGAATATCTCTATCATTCATTCTCTCCAAATCGGGAAAAACGATTTTTACCAGGCCGAGTGTTTCAAGATTTATAGCTGTATTCGGACGTCTGTAAAACTCTTTCAGGATAAAAATGGAAACAAGTTTTTCAAACCCTTCATCCATTTTAAATTTTTCGTTTTTATCCGCATAATATGTCTGTACAAACGTATCTTTTATTTTCCCGAATATACTCTCTTTAAGCTCCTTAAACCGGACATATTCTTTCTTTCCGTTTTGATAAGCCCCAATTAGTTTGGGAGCCATGTCTGGGAATTCTTTTATAAGTTTTTTGATTTCTTCGGGAAGTTCCGATCCGTTTTCGTTTATTTTCTCGACCAGAATCGAATAAATCAGGCTTCGCAAATAATCTCTTTCGGCTTTCAGCTGCAATTTAATGGACGTTCGCGCCGTTCCTTGCCGACTGTCCGTAAAACAAATCATTTTTCTGCCGCCGAACGGTCTATGGGGATTTTCTTCTTCAATATCTGCAAAGTTCAATAATTTTTCTGCCAATACGCTGGTAAAGAAAGCACCGCCTTGCATGGGAGAATACAGTTTTTTTCCTTTTTCTTCGCAAATCGGGCACCTTTCATCTTCCATTTCGATAACGGAAACAGGGAAGTTATCTTGATTGCGTTCATATTCGATAAGAGACGTTTTTTTGTTCAAAAAACAATTTTTGGAGATTTCATTTTTTATATAAGCGTCATTTACATAAACGTCTCTTTCCGAATTGTTTTCCTCTTCTTCGTCTTCATCACCATCCGCATCAAAATCGCGGTCGGAATCTAAAACAAATTCGTCAACATCTGCAAGGGAATGGGGAGTTATTTTCTTGCTTCCCGCATTTAGAGCGAATTGCGTTGTTTCCCCCCGTCCTTTCAGAAGAATGGAATGGCAATCCTGACATACGACCACGGGAAACACTTTCCCACCACACGGACACGAAGCCTGATCTTCCAGATAAACGTGTCCCAAATGCCAGTTTTGATCGTTCTTTTCCAATTCGTTTTTGCAGGAACATTCTGGATTTGCGCACGCCCACAATCCGGCAAACGTTTTATGGAAGAAATGCATTCGTAACGGAAGAAAAGACTGGCCGTTTGGAGCGCAGGAGTTGGCGAGGATATCAAGATATTTCAACGTATCTGTATCGGAAAAACGTTTCCCTGTTTCTTTCGACAAGAAATCCGATATTTCCGCCAGATCATGCGAAAACGTTTCGGAAAAGTTTTTAGAGAAAAACGTTTCTCGTAATTTACGCGAAAGATTGTTGCAGCATACTTTTTCGAAAAGTTCTTTCCCTTCTATGTTTTCAAACTCCGAAATATCAAAATCGTTGTCCGATATGCGTGAAAGAATTTGATCGATCTTCCTTTTTCCAAAAATGACATGAACTTTATTGGCATCGATTTTGGCGATGCTTGAAAGAAATTTTTGTAGTTTTTCCTTTGCCTTGTTTCCTCCGATTGTTGCAGAAGTGGCAATGAAACGAACCTCATCTTTAGTCACACCGAAAGCCTTAAGGGTTCGGGCTAACAGCAAAGATAATTCCGCTGCATTCGATCCCGTATATGTATGCGCTTCATCTAATACAATCCAGCGAAGTTTTTTTTGACTTTTTTCAATAATCGGCGCATCAACCTTTCGGATCAGCATATATTCCAACATTGTGATGTTGGTAATCAAGATCGGGGCCGGAGCTTCTCGCAATGTTTTCCGACAACCGATCTGGTAGGGATTTTTTCTCTCGTTTTCAGGCCTTATTCTTTCAGGAAGTAAGCCATTATATAAACAGTATTGTATTTTTCCATTGCACAACCTGTCCAGTCTGTGTTTCTGGTCTTCTATCAGCGCGTTGAGAGGATAGATAAACAAAGCGTGAACACCGGTCAATTTTCCCTGTTGCAGTGCTTCCTGATACAATTCACTGAGAATAGGATACAAAAAACATTCCGTTTTACCCGATCCGGTTCCGCTCGCAACAACCAGCGATTTTTTTTCTTTCAACAAAGAATGCCAGGCTTCCTCCTGATGGGCATAAGGAACCATATCATTATCCGCTGTTATCTTTTTAATAAATGCAGGACTTAGATCCTCATTCTCCGACAACGGATTCTTTCCGGTTTCCCAACCGAACGCCGGTTCAAAAACGGGACACGAATAGAGCTTTTCGTCGCTATTGAGACGATTTTTGATATTGTTTTTTAAATTATTCGGTAATTGACGCAAAGAAGATAGTAACCCTTCTGAGGAGTTGGAAACTTCATTGAAAATTTTTAAAAAATTATATTTTTCCATATTTTACTCCTTCATCAATGCGGTTATTGTCCATATAAAAGCTTTTTCGAACCATTCTTCATCAAAGTTTCTTAATTCATAGATATCTTCTTCAAAAGAGGTTGGCAGTGCAGAAAGTGTAGATTGAACTTGTGCATATGCTACTATAAAAGGAGCATAAATCAACGATGTCAGTATATTATCTTCATATTTAAAGTTAAAATTAATCACACGAAGCCATTGTTCAATGTTTTTTCTCGGAACCATAATCTCGTCAAGACTATGCCGACTCTGAAAGCTTCGACGATCTTCCCCGCAACGGAAAAATGCCCAAAAATCTAATGAATTAAATTTAGGAATTCCTTCGAATGATGGCATAAAATCAGAAATTAAAAAGCGGAGATCTTCTATCTCAAAGACAATTTTTATAAATAATGTTTTCAGCAAAGGAAATTCATCACATAAATCAGATATCTGTTTTTTAAGCAATAGATTAAAAACATCTCTGCTTGTTTCCTTCAGTTTTTTCATACTTTTCGTTTTAATCAACGAACTTAAAGCTACTTTCCAATCTTCGATGGGGATCAACGTAGCATCAAAATTCAAATCATTTGAAAGTTTTGAAATAAATGATCCTAAACGATCAGTCGGGTATTTAACAAACAGTGACGCAAAGAATAGTTTATTTCTTTTGAGCTCTTTCATAAAAGAAAGTGTGTATAAAGGGTAATCTTCAGATAAATCCAACCAAAAATCCACAATGTTCCAGTCATCTGAATCAAAATTGTTTGCTAGTTCTGCGACAAAAGATGCATCTTCTCCACCTTTGATAAAATTTTTCATTTTATTATCTGTTTTCCCAACAAAAAAAGGCGCACACGTCACAGACGTATCGATGAGTTTGATTAAATAGATCGAATCTTTTTCTTCAAAAGAAAGCAAAGACTTTCTCTCGATTGGGAAACTTCTTGCGGAATAACAGTCTTGCGCGACAAGTTCATGATTCTGATATCTTTTTCTGGTTGTCAATTCTCCAGAAACAATGTCTTTTTCTAAATGGCAATCAAAGTTATAAACTTTACATTGAGATTCTGGATGTCCGTTTCTGGATAAAATCAGTAGAACACAATCATTTTCCTCAGCGTTTTTCAAAAATAAGGAAATATCTTTTTTAAATGAACTTAAAGGAATTTCCTGAAAACCAGACGGTATATTTATTGTTCGCTCTGGAATCTTATTTTGTCGTTCAAGACGGATTGTCAATATATATGTTCGATTTTGATCGCAAGTGGAAATCTTCAGTATTTCTCTTGCTAATTTAGAATAACTGATTGCTGGCGTTTTATTTTTATCAATGCTTTCATCCTTATCTTCGTCAATGTTATAAAAAACAAATTCATTCATAGGAAAGGGTAGTCTGATATTAAACCATTCTCCATAAATTTTGGCGCGTACTTCAAACCACCGAATACTTGAGTTTCCTTTTTTTGTGCAAATTAATTCAATGGAAGTATTTTCATGTCGTTTAAATTCAACTCCATATGCTTCGTTTTCCGGCAGTGAAATATCTTCTAAATTTAAGTTCTCAAAAATAATGCTGCCTTTAAGTGCACTATACGCATTTACGGTCATTTTGAAATTGGGAGGTAAAATAAAAAAGAGGTTGCTCTTTCCATTATATTTTGCTCTTTTGGGTCCGAATATTTCTGTGGTGGGTATATTATTTTTCCAACGTAACCATCTAATTTCTTCATTGGGAATAGTTGATAAAGCATCATTATTCATACAGTACAACGTTGGTTTTCCCAAATATATTTTAGTAAACGGAGATATCTCTAATTGATGCTCCTGCATTCCCCCCCAAATAAATACATCCTGCGACGGCGATGAATTCAAGAAAACTTTATATTCGTCTTCGAGAAGAGATATTCCCACCCATCCTTCATTATCGTCACATTTAAAAAGGCGTAATTTCTTTTCGGAGATACCGTTTTCTTCAGGACAGCAGAATATTAAATCCGTATTTTCTTCCCTGACATTACTTGATATTGTAACTTCTGCGTTATCTGGTATGAATAGGTAAACTGTATTTCCGAATGTTTTTTGGTTTCCAGAACCGATAAAAGCCAGCTCGCCATCACGGACATCAAAGCATAAAAGCGTGTCCGGACAAATTTGCTCTCCATTCACAACATTTGAATAAAACGATTTGAAATTTGTGTCCCGCAAAGTTAATACAATCTCTTCACGAAACGGATCAAATGATGCTTTTTTGGGAATTATCCTAAAAGTATCCGTTCCCAATCCCTTATTTACAAATGCAACTTCGTGCAATTTATCGCTTTCCGCCATAATGGAAAATGAATCAGGCAGATCGTTTACGCCGAATAATTGATTAAAGTAATCCTTTTGAACCGAAGTTTTTGTAAAACGAACTGTTGAATGGACGCAAATTTTATTATCGTTGCATTCCGTAATAAAATCGCAAACAGGATATGAATATGTCGTTTTTTCTTTTCTAGCAGCTTCTTTAACCAGTGCTTGAATTAAATTTTCAGCAGCTTCATCATTCAAATATAATGGTAAACTGCGTTTAAATTCAGATGTAATGTGCTTTTCCGGTTCTTTTTTGTAATCTTCTGGCAAGCTTTTTACAAAATCATTTACGCTGATAATTAAATCAGCCATCAGATCATAAAATTCATCATGGTATGACGAATGACTTGTGGACTTTATATTCTGAACAATCTGAGATTTCGTTACAGAATACCCTTTGATTCTGGCAAGCGTTTCTTTTAAAAGCCCTTGAAACTTCTCCATATAAAGCTTGGGAAGTCCAGCATTTATCAATACCGTGGCAAGGTACAGGTTGTTTCCGGTGTTTTGGCTTTGATAGAGTCTTACGCCGAAGTAGCGACATCCGTTTATAATAAAATCCCCTATGTTTTGACTGGAAAGCTGTATCGTTTTGAAAATTTCAAAAATAGGATTCCATGTATAGTTCCTATAATTTCTTTTGCACCATTCCGATGAAAGAAGAAGAATAAAAGCTCCCATTTCAAGATTAGAAAAGCTTGTATGTTTTGAAGCGGCCTCCATTAACTCCCTATAAATATCTTCTGATAACTTGCATTTATAAAGAAATCTATCCTCTTCATTTACAGATCTAAGATATGTTCTTATTTGGCTGAGGCAATTTCTTATATTTCCAGAAAAAGACGCAACTTCATTTTCTGCGGAGATATTGTTTTCAACTTCCGTGTAGACAGCATCTGGCGTTTCATATTGTTTCAGACCTTCTGGCCTGTTTTCAATAAGAGCATTACATACCTTTATGATATCCTCTTCGTCATCAGGATCAATGTATGAAATAATCTCTAATCCGTTTTTTTCAATGTATTCTTTTCGTTCTAAAAAAACATACTCAGAAAGGAATTGTGAAAGAATATCAGTCTTTCCATTCACAAAGCGTAAAAGATATCCCCTGTTTTTATTGTAAACAGTAAATATTTTATTTCGTATTTTTTGAAAAGAGATAGAATTTTTTCCGATCTCTTTTCGGCATTCAAGAAGGGATTTTGTAAAAACAGATAAAAGAATATTGCGTTTTAACATTTCTAGCAAAATATCAAGGTTATTCTTATCCATACTGCTTTCCTAAAATTCTATTTTTGATAAAAATCATACCAAATGTTCATTGATGGACACGCCTTTATCAGTTTTTTGAACAGGCTTTGGTTCAAAGCTTTTTAGACATTTAAAGACTATGTTTTTTGGAGTTTTAGAGGGCATCGTAAATTTTCCACAATTTAGCGGCTTCTTCGTAAAGCCAGTGTGCGCGAGCATCGATTTCTGCTTCGTTCCAGTCAGTCTTAGTTAATGCTTCTTTCAGCGTGTTCAACCCAGCGGCACAAAGAATTAAACCTGGTTTATTCTTTTTGCCTTCCTTTTTGGTTGTCCAGTCAGAATCTCGGATAGATGCGTTCAGTGATTGAGTAATAATGGCAAGATTGCCAATCGTCAGAAGTTTAGAGTCCCTCTCTCTTGCAGCCTCATCATTTTCACAGGCTAGCCAGTTGTTTCTCCATTTCTTTGGTAACAGGTGTTCAAGGCTATATCCATTGAAACCAAGTAATACTGTGGCACTGTTTGCAGGTCTTATGCCACTCTCGATGAAGTAAAGAATACCTTTAGTTTGAAGGTTATATAGCTTTGTGTTCTTGAACCCATTTTCAAGATCTGTGTCTGTCGGCACAAATGTCGTACTGTCATTGACGTTGGACAATCGATCTAAGAGAGACTTTGTGTCACAAATCTGGTTCAGGATTAACGACGTGTAGAGCCGATTATAGCTTTTCGTTGTAGCATGAACGACAATTCTTCGCATTATATAGCTTTCCAGAACTCTACATATCTGATTAAACTCGTTCTGATTTGTGACGTTCTTAGCAAGATACAGAATATACGGAATCATCGTCGTGTTTTTCAATCCAAAGATAAGAACATTAAGCCGTTCTATTCCATAGGTCGCGGGAATGCTTCTTTCGCAGCAAGAAGGATCAAAGCTCTTTCTGAAGCATTCAGCATATTCCTTTAGAGAGGATAAAATCACGTTCTTATCTCCGTTGCAGTATTTGTTGATAAAATGCTGGTAAGACTTCGCCAAACGATCAACCCGGTCGTACATCAGCTTATCTTCGGAGAGAACACTGTAGCAGCTATCCTGAACAAAAATCTGAAAATAGGAATCGAAGAACAAATCTATCATGCTTCTACGAATGCGGCCTGCCTCAATCTCCGTTTCCCAATAGGTTTTGGCTTCATCATCCTTTTCAAATACGTCCAGCCATTTTTGTTTGTATTCGTCTACGTTATTCTGGTTAAAGAAATAGTTTTTCAGAAGTTCTGCCGTAGTCAACCTCACCCCTAACGAATTGATAGTATCGAATACCTGCTGTTCGTCTTCATCCTCGGCTAAGTCAATACAAACAAACTGCAAATTTTTCCGGATTGTCGATCGATCATATAAGTCGGGTTCAATGTTTTCACAGAAGTAATTAAACGCATCTATAATCTGTGACTTAGGTTTGACGTTATCAATAGGCGCATCAGCTTTCGCCTCAACGACCGTCTTAAATGCCTCAACATCATTTTGACCATGACATAAAGCTATAGAGCCATCTTCAAGAATAAAATCTCTTTCAAAGAGGTCATTCTCGTTTTTCTTCAGGCAGAGAGCTTTCATAAAGATTAGCAATGTGGTCAATCTCTGTTGTCCATCAATAACGACTCTGCATTCAGAGTACTTTTCCCACGTATTTAGTGTTCTTCCGCTTTTAAGAATGATCGATCCCATGAAATACTGTTGCCGGATTTTGGTAACGTACTTTAAATCCTCAAGCAATCGTTCCCATTGTTCTTCCTGCCACACATAGGCTCTCTGGTAAAACGGCACCTCAAGGAGGCGCGATCCGTTGAAGATTCCACTAATTAAAATTTCTCCAGCCTTCATAGTTATGTGCCTCCTTAATTAACGTATTTATGTTTTAATTCAAAGCGTCTTTCAGACTTTTACCCGCAAATTTCAGCTGTTTTGAAGCCGGGATCTTAATTTCCGCTCCTGTACGCGGATTGTGACCGATCGTCGCTGCGCGTTTCGCTACGCTGAACGTACCAAAGCCGACCAAGTGAACATCGTCGCCTTTTATCAAGGTCGTAGCAATCATCTTAAATAGAGCTTCCTTCCTCGTTTGGCATTAACTTTCGTCAGGCCGGTGTTCTTCGCGATTTCAGTCACTGATTATTCATAATGCGACATCTCCTTTTGAATTTTCCGACATTCTCAATAGAGAGAATTTTGTTTATGGTAGTCATTCTTTTTCTTTCCTGAATCCAAAAGTCTGTTAACGAAATGAGCCTTTCGGCACAACATTAAAAATTGTAATGAATTAAAGGATAAATACCCGTTTTTGAAAAGTAAAGTTTTAATGTCTTTACTTATCCATCTTGCGCTTGTCGGTTCGGTAAAAGTTTATTATCATCACGGTGCGTTCGCAACTGCGGGCGCAGGGCGTCAGAAACCCTTTTCATATACAGTCGCATTGTGTATGGCGACTAAAAAATTATATGCCCAAATCTGCCCTATACGGGCGGATCAACCCAGTTAAAAAGTATCATTTTTAAGATCGTCTTTTAATCGAGCATTTAAACGTATAATGAATTT
>CALYBD010000058.1 GCA_944393745.1 uncultured Alphaproteobacteria bacterium
TAAGTATCATTGCCGTATCCGCCGTACAGATTGTCATCACCCGCACCGCCGGCCAGAGTATCGTCTCCGTCTCCGCCGTTTAGGGTATCGTTACCTTCTTCACCATATAATGTATCGTCACCATTTCCTCCGTTAAGCGTATCGTTACCCGATCCGCCGTATAACGTATCATTGCCGTTGTTGCCGTTCAGCGTATCATTGCCATCATTACCGTGCATGATGTCATTCCCGGCCACACCATGTAAAAATTCTCTATCCGCCGTTCCTTGAACGGTAATTGTCGGCAGCAAAGTTTCCACGTCAATATCGGCATCAATACCGTTCGCAAATTTGATTGTCGAAATGTGATAAGGTAAAGTGTTCCCTCCTCCGCCATTTCTGACCAGAAGAGTTGAGCCATCTGACAATTTAATCCGGAAATCATTCCCGATCCGTTCAAAGGTTACGTCTGACAAAGAAACGTCAGCTTTTAATTTAATGATATTCTCGCCAGAATTGTCATCAATATAGTCGTTCCCGTCACCGAAACCGAACAGATACGTATCATTGCCGTAACCGCCGTACAGATTATCATCACCCGCGCCGCCGTCCAGAATATCATCGCCGTCTCCGCCGTTTAAGGTATCGTTTCCTTCTTCACCGTATAATGTATCGTCCCCATTTCCTCCGTTTAACGTATCATTACCCGATCCGCCGTATAACGTATCGCTGCCGTTGTTGCCATTTAATGTGTCATGGCCGGCTTTACCGTAGAGTGTATCATTCCCGGCTGCTCCGGAAAGAGTTTCGTCATTTAACGTTCCGTGCAGAGGTTCCATTGCCAGCCGGTTTATGAAATTGATATCCGCGTCAGTCCCGTTTAAGAAGCGGATTGTTTCCAAGTGATAAACGTCTTCGGATTCAGATGCGCTTTTAGTCATGGTAAAAGACGATCCGTCTGGCAGGGCGATTTTCACCGAAGTCAGCGCGCGCGTGATTTCGATTTCATCTGCTGAAACATTTGCGTCTATTTCGATAATATTCGCGCCGTAATTATCGATAATAGTATCTTTTCCGCCGTTCAGCATCAAACGATAGACGTCGTTGCCGTACCCGCCGTTCAGCATATCATTGCCTGTGCCGCCGTCCAGGATATCGTTGCCGTCTCCGCCGTTTAAAACGTCGTCTCCCGCACCGCCGTACAAAGTATCCGCACCGTTGTTTCCGTTTACGGTATCATGCCCGCCCCCGGCATAAATCGTTTCTCCGGCGTTGGATCCGTTGATTGTTTCTGCGTTATCCGTTCCATAGATCGGCAAAGTCGGCAACAAAGTTTCGATATTGATTGAATCATCCGTTTCGTTTGCAAAAATGATTTGCGAAATATGATGAGCCGTATCGGACGTATGCCCGCCGTTTTTAATCAGCAGAGTCGATCCGTCGCTTAAAATCAGAGTCAAATCGTACATATCACGTCTGAAAGAAACATCATCGGCCGTAACGTCGGCGTTTAATTCAATGATATTGGTGCCCAGATTGTCTTCCAGAACATCGTTTCCGTACCCGAACCCGAAGCGATAAGTATCGTTTCCTTCGCCGCCGTACAAAGTATCGTCGCCTTCGCCGCCGTCCAGAATATCGTTTCCGGCATAGCCCGACAAGACATCGTCACCCGCGCGACCGATCAGAGTATTGTTTCCGCTGTCTCCCTGCAGGTTATCGTTAAAGATCGTTCCCGTAATTGGCAGTTCTGATAATTTTTGCTTTAAGTTTACTGTTGAACCGTCAGCATACTTTAAAATAAGTCCATTATTGGTTGTGTTTGTGACAAAATTTTTAATTGTCAGACGGCTGTGATCGGACAGTTCAATGTAAATTGCGCTGGCCGTTCTGCCAAAACTGACATCATCGGCTGTTATTCCTTCAGCTAATTGAATAACATCACCGTTAAAGGAATCTTCGTCAATGACGTCATTATTATATCCGAACCCGAATTTGTAAACATCGGATCCGTATCCGCCGCGCAGAACGTCGTTGCCCGCGCCGCCGTCTAAAGTATCATTGCCCGATCCGCCGATCAAAGTGTCATCGCCCAAACCGCCGGTAAGAATATCATTTCCGGAATCAGCGTCTATAACGTCATTTCCGTCCGTGCCGGTTATCGTATCCGCCAGACCGGATCCGTAAATCGTTTGCCCCGCATTATTGCCGGTGTTAATGGTAACATGTTCGTTTAAATCGTTCCAGACGGTACCGTCCGCAAAGACTAAGCGAGAGACTTTTGCGTTATTATCGGCATAATAATCTTTGATCGTCAGAACATCGTAAATCGTCGGGTCTTCGTCCGTTCCGTAAATGGAAATATACAGATTTTGGTTGTCGCGGCTGACAAAGATATCGTTTGCCGTTAATCCTTCGCCCAATAAAATCTGATCAATGTCGCCTTCGTTTTTATCTGTTTCAATAACGGTATCTTTGCCCGAACCGCGCCCGAATTTATAGCTGTCCGATCCTGTCCCGCCGTACAAAGTATCGTTGTCCGCCCCGCCGTCCAACGTGTCGTTTCCGGCATCGCCGTAAATCACATCTTCGCCCGCACTGCCGTTTAACGTATCATCACCCGCACCGCCGAAGATCATATCGTCGCCGCCCAACCCGTCATAAGTATCCGCACTGTCCGTCCCGATATAGAAATTGTCCGAACCGTCCGCAACGCCGGTCATCGCGGCAATATCGGAAAATTGCCATGTTGTTTCATTTGTGTCGGAAAACTTGATTGTGTTAATCACAGCCGAACTTTGCCCGCGTTCGTCAAAGTAACTGTAAATCCGCAGACTGTCATTGTCACCGAAACTGATGATTAAATCATATCCTTCGCGCGACACGACAGCATTTTCAGGGGACAATCCTTCGCCGAATAAGATTGTGTCGGAACTGCTGTCCGTATGCGTATTGTCAATTGTGTCATGCCCGAACCCGACGGCAAAAGTATATGTGTCAGAACCGTTTCCGCCGATCAAGTGATCGTTTCCCGCACCGCCGATTAACGTATCGTTGCCGTCGCCTCCCGAAATGTAATCATCCCCGGCCAAACCGAACAACTGATCGTCAAAGTCCGTGCCTTTTAACGAATCATTGAGTGACGTACCGACATTATCCGCGCCTAAAGAAGCCAAAGCCAATTCAAACGAACTTCCTTCTCCGGAAGGATCTCCCGCCGCCCGAAAAGCATCAATAACATCTTGCCCGAAATCTCCGTGAGCTTCTAAAATCTTGGCAAAATCATTCAGAAACAGAGCCCCCTCCGTTCCGGCTGCTTCATACCCTGTTTCCAACAAATCCAATGTTGCAGAAATATCAACTTCAATTTGCAACGTTTCGTCGCTCCATTGCGGAACGATCGAATCAAAATAGGATTTCATATGGGTTTGAGACAATAAAACGCCATCTATGTAATCTTTTAGCGTTTCAAACATATCCAACAATATCGGAGCGGCCTGTCCGTGCGGGTTGGGATCCCGTGTACCGTCACACCATGTCCCTAAATACTCTTCTCCTAAAAATTCTTCCAACGTTTCCAGTTTACGTGCATCACCGATCGCATTGCCGTATATCATACTTGCCGCCCGACTTTCGGGATCAACGTCAATTACCCCCGCCCAAGTATAAATCAGATCTGTTAAAATCCCGTCCCGCTCCGTACGGTTCGTCGTCGCAACATATTGTTCAACCAGCCCCTTTAATTCCCCCGTCGTATCCAAAGCCATCGCAGTTCGCAAATTATGTACGTTGCCAAATCCTTCTACATTGGGAAGATCGGCTATCTCATCGGATATATCAACATCGGTCAAATCAATCGTATCCGCATAATCCGCATCAAACCAAACGTCCGTTATCGTTCCCGACGTGCCGTCCGTACGCGTAAACGTCCCCGTTTGACTGTGGACGTTGCCGTGTTCATCCGTTACCGATTGGTGTTCATAATTCAAATTGATTGACGCTATACCCGCTTCGTTTAACGTTTTCAGTTCCCCGTCGTCAACAACGCCGTTTCCGTTCTTGTCCTGCCAAACCTTAACCTCTCCGAACGCTTCGTCGTCGCCGTCAAATACGCCGTCCTGATTACTGTCTAAATCCGCCAGAGCTTCAAAGCCGTTAGCGGCTTTTTCTCCATCGGATAAAATCGTTTGATCTCCGAACAATTCGCTGCCGTCATCAATTTGTCCGTTGTTATTTAAATCACGAACCAGTATCGCATCGTCTTTAGATACCCAGCCGCTCTTTTCCGCAAAACCGTTCCTGTCATGGTCAAAATATACGCCATCATTTACCGATACCGTTTCTACGCCGTCTCCGTCTAAATCCAACGTCAACGGCGAACGCATTACTTCCGCCGTTATATTTTGTTGCCCTAAGGCTTCTCTTAAATTTTCTTCTCCGTTATACGTACTTTCCCAACCGAATAAATCTTTAACGGCCTTAATTATCCGATCTTTATGTTCATTAAATATTTCTCCACCGATTTCCGAAGCGGCAAGCGATCCCAAAAGAGCCGATAAAAACACGGTTCCGCCCAAAACAAGGGGATTAGTAACCGACAAATACGTCAATACCTTAACCGCCGCAGAAATTGACAAGGCACCGCCCGCTGCCCCCGAAAATTCGGATACGAGGAAATCGCAAACAATTTCTATCGCTCCGTCCGTATCGCCGTCTTCTACCGCCGCCTGCGCCATAGAACTTGTCGTTGCCAGCCCCAGGGCAATGCCCGCTATTCCGAATCTGTGCAATATTTTTTGCAGAGTTGGGGACGAATATAAATGCGTCGCATTTTGCAAAACTTTTTCCACTCGCTTGGCGGCAGTAGGATCCAACGTATAATCCGTACTCCCGAACAATCCCTTTAAAAATTTCTCCTTTGGATGACCGTTGGCCGTATGTATATCACTTTTTTCAATTATAATGGGAAGTTCTGTTTCAACAAAAACACTCTCTTGGCGCAAATTCGGGCCGAATTCCACCCGAATTTCGCCCGTTGTCGCTTCGGCAAAACGCTTGGACGTCCGCGCCCATAATCCGTCCTTGCCGTCATACAAAAACGAATCTAGATTCTCATTTTGAAATGTTTTTCTCAGATAATCTTGAAAGTCGTCGCTGTCGATCACCTCTCCCGCCTTCGTCGTGTTAATAATGCGATGGCCCGCCTGTTTTTGCGCCTCGATAAATGCTTCCGTATCTGTTAATCCGCTGTAAAAAATCGTCGTATTTGAATTCGTCCCCGCAACGGACAGCTTATCTATAACCTGACTGACTTCGGAAAGGCTCGCCTTATTCTGTTTTAATAAGGCTACAATTTCTTCGGGATTTAGGTTGTTCCATTCAACTTCATCTATCCATTGCGTCATAATATTTACTCCTTCCAATCCCCGATCAACTCAACATTGTCACAATTAACTACAACATCTTCATCCTTTAGATATGAATCATAAAAAGGGTCATTCCCCCATAATTTAAAGGCCTTAAACGCCTCTTCTATCACTGAAAACAAATATTCCCTTGAATAAATCGGTCCCTCTTGATGCAAATACATCTTGAATATATTGTATTTAAGAAAATATACTTCATTAAATACACGATCACCCTGTTTAACTTTTTTATATTTCGGATCCCTTTTCGAATAGATTTCGACAAAGCCCCCCTTCCACCATAAATAAAAGAAATATGTCGGATTTATGACTGGACCGTCAGGGCCGCGCTTCTCAACACCGCTTCGTATAAAATAAAATCCCCTTTCGCGATCCGCCGCCATCCTGTATGCCTTACTAACCAACGGATCACCAAACAGCCAGTAATCTAAAAATTTACGGCCGAATTGCTTTTCCTGCGCTACCCATGAATTGATCAACGGCCTATCTTCTTCCGGCACTCTTCCTGCTTCAAACGTCATCTCTTCCTCCTGTGAAAATAGTTCGTTTATTGTTCAAACGCGTCCAACAATAACGGCGCGGCCTGTCCGTGCGGATTAGGATCCCGTTCCCCCCAACACCATGTCCCGAGATAGCCTTCTCCCCAGAAAGCTTCCAACGTTTCCAGCTTACGAGCATCACCGATGACATTGCCGTAAATCTGTGTTGCCGCACGACTTTCAGGATCAACATCAATAACGCCGACCCATGTATAAATTAAATTTAATAAAATTGTTTCGCGGGAAAGCGGATTTGTTTCGGCAATATACTGTTCCACCAATTCTTTTAAATCACCGCTTTCATCCAAAGCCATTGCCGTATGTAAATCATGGACGTTGCCAAACCCCTTTATATTAGGCAAAGCGGTTATTTCAGCAGATATATCAATTTCGGTTTTATCTTTGGTTTCCATATAATCGGCTTTAAACCACACATCAGAAACAGTTGAAATCGTTTTATCAAAATTAACAGCTGTTCCGGTTTGCTTGTGCTCGTTACCGTTCGCATCTGTTACGGATTGATTTTCATAATCCAGATTAATAGAGCTGATCCCGATTTCTTCCAATGTTTGCAATTCATCATATTCGGCGATTCCGTTTTGATTGAAATCCTGCCAGACTTTTATTTCGCCGAAAGCTTCATCGTCGCCGTCAAAAACGCCGTCACGATTGCTGTCTAAATCCGCCAGAGCTTCAAAGCCGTTAGCGGCTTTTTCTCCGTTCGATAAAATCGTCTGATTACCGAACAGTTCCGAACCGTTATCTATTTGCCCGTTTTCGTTAATATCTCGAACCAATAAAGCATCGTCTGAACCGATCCAGCCTGTCTTTTC
>CALYBD010000059.1 GCA_944393745.1 uncultured Alphaproteobacteria bacterium
AGTATACCGTCAACACAAAAAATTCGGCCCCATTAAACTTTTAAAAAAAAAAACCCCCCCCCCCCCCCCCCATATTTATGAATACAAAAGAAGCACGATACAACAAAATAAGATGTTCACAACTTTTAAAGGAATTCTTGAATGAACATCTTCTTTTTAACACTTTTTTTTATTACGGTATCACCGTATGCCGATGCGAATTCAATTTTCAATGAAGAAAAGTCTTTTATCACGGCCAAAGCCGTTAAACTGGGGCGGGGAAACGGGCTTTCAGGCTGGGAAAAAGCACAATTCGTGATAGGGAAAAGAGCTGTCAATACAGAAAAAGAATGCACAGCGCACTGCGCCGCATGCAACACCAAAACAGGACAATGTTCTAAATGCGAAGACGGGTATTGGATCGAAGGCGGGTCGTGCAATTTATGCAGCGATTTTTTAGAAAACTGTGCTTTGTGCGATTCTACGGGCAGCACTTGTACAAAATGCTTTGACGGATATAAACTGACAGGAGGATCTTGTTCAAGCGGAAGCTGTGAAGACGGGTATTGGTGGAACGACACGGATCTGGCCTGCTTTTCCTGTCCGTCCGACTGTAAAACCTGTTCGGACGACGCGACGTGCGAATCCTGTTTTGACGGATATTATCACGACATGGGTAGTTGCGTTGCCTGTTCCCAAAACTGTGAACAGTGTAATTATAACGGCTGTATAAAATGCCGGACCGATTATGAGCTGAAAAACGGAAAATGCGAAAAAATCACCTGTTCCATTCCGAACTGTCTTTCGTGTTCCGGCAATACATGTCTGCAATGCAAAGACGGTTATGAAAAGAATAAAAACGGCGAATGCAAAAAAGTTGAAAAACCGGAACATTGCACGGGAAACTTTACAAAACAAAACGACGGAAGCTATAAATGCTCTAAATGCGAAACCGGCTATACCGGCAATAAATGCGATACTTGCGCCAACGGTTATATAGATACCAGAACTTATGACGACGCTTATTTCCAGTGTTTGAAATGTCCGTCCGCCTGCGCTGCATGCGTTATCAGAGAATTTGAATATAATTATGACGCGCAATGCAGCTTATGCCCGTCGGGAAAAGAATTGGTATGCGAACAAAATGTACAAACCTGTAAAACGCCGGGCAGCTACGAAGTTAATTCATATACTTATAAAGGTGTATGCCTGGACTGACGATGAAAAGCCCTCAATTTGGAGGGCTTTTTTATAAGTAATCACGTCGGAAACAAACAAATGGCCGCCGTAAAAAGCGAAAAATAAACATCGAAAATCAGCCGTAGCGTTTTTTTGCGAACCTAAAAGCAAAAGGGGCAAACCCAACGTTTTCGCCCCTTTGAATGGTGCCGGCAGAGAGACTTGAACTCCCGACCTGATGATTACAAATCAGACGGTCTGATATATTGCGTTATATTGCGCCATAGTGCGTTTGATTATAAAAACCGCAGAAAATAAAGGCTTTCAGAGCGTTAAAAAATGTAATCCACATTGCTTCCGATTGCGTTATATATCGTTTAATTTCGTTTTTTTTGTTAGACATTTGTTAGACACTTTTGATATCTTGGTGTTATCAACCGGTCTGACAGGGGGTCAAAATGAAATCTCGCGGTAAAGAAAATTTTACAGAGCTTTTTTTGAACAATCTCAAACCTGACACAACACGATATGAAATCGGCGACACAAAAGTTACCGCCCTCTTTATTCGCGTAAACAAAAAAACTAAAACTTTTTTCGCTCGGAAAAGAATTAAAAACAACATTCGCTATTTTATTTTAGGCGATTATCCGCAAATGACCTTAAAAGAGGCTCGCAAAAAGGCGATAGATTTTATTTCGGACATGGAAGAACATGAGGAACAGCGAAAAACGGAACAAGCTAACGCCAGACTTCTTTCCGTTAAAGAGTTTATAAATGAAGTCTATATCCCCAGACACGCACAAAAAATGATGAGCGAAAGAGCTAAGAGATACATAGAATCTTCCTATCGCAAATATGTTGACAAACGCATAGGCTTTAAACGTCTGGACAACGTAACCCGCGAGGACGTTGAGATCATCCAATCGGAAACTCTCGCTGTCAGCAAACAAACATCAAATCACGTTCTGGTTATGTTGAAGACTGTGTTCAACAAAGCGGTTGAATGGCGTTATCTGACATATAATCCTTGTCTTGGCATAAAAAAATTCCCCACACCGGCCAGAAGCCGTTTTTTAAGACCGGAAGAGCTTTCTTTACTGTTCAAAGAATTAACCTCGGAACCGCACACGATCCTCAAAGATTTTGTTCTGTTGTCCATTTACACCGGTCAACGGAGATCCAACGTTCTTGCGATGAGTTGGGATCACATTGATCTGACAAACAGAATATGGCACATTCCCAAAACAAAAAACGGTTTGGCTTTGGACGTTCCGCTGATTGATGAAGCCGTTGATTTACTCCAACGCATTAAAAGCGAAACAAATTCCGAATGGGTATTTCCCTCCGACAGCAAAACGGGACATTACGAGGAGCCAAAAAAAGCCTGGGCAACTTTATTGAAAAAATTGAACATAAAGGATCTTCGTATTCACGATCTCCGCAGAACGATGGGAAGCTATGAGGCTATGGCTGATGTAAATCTGCCGTTAATTTCGAGAACATTGGGACATAAGAGTTTTCAATCAACGCAAATTTATGCCCGAATGAATGTCGAAAGCGTAAGAGATGCCATGACGAAAGCGGTCAATCTGATGAACAGCCGCGCGAATAAAGCACAAGAAACGGCATAACACGCAAAGAAACGAATCCACCCTCCTCACCGAAAAGCGACATTTCCGCTGTTGTTCATAATAGCCTTTAACGTTGATGTGTTCAAACGCGTCAACGGTTTATCATTTTTAACAAAAAGAGGAATGCTATGACTGAAACGGCAGAGATTTTAACAAATTTAAGAGAAGCAAAAAAAATGTTATCGGAAGAGTATGCCGCAACATTCTGTTTCTTAATTGAACAAATGGAAGTGGCTTTAATAAATATGGAAAGCGCTGTCAAAACCACGGACGAAACAAAAAAGGAATTGGCCGACATTCGATTTTTTACCGAAATCATCAATCTTTTTTCAAAATTGAAAGAATATGAACACAATCCCTTACTCAGAGGAAAATTCAAGATTGACGCTTTAGATGTTCTTGAAGCCTATGAGCTGGGTGTTCTGATATATCTGAATCTGACAAGTCGGAACACGACCACAGCGACCGCGGGATCATTGGGAGGCAGGCGTCGTTCCGCAAATTTTATTGAGGTTAAAGAGTTCGTAACAGCGAGGTATCTGGAAATTGCCGAGTTGGAACCTGATATTAAAAACGTAGTGGCGGCGTCCCGAATAGAAAAGATGGTTTCAGGCAAATACACTCCTTTTCCTTTGACGGAAACGAACATTCGAAACCTTTTGGCGAGTTGGATTTCGAGTCTGAAAAAACACGGAAAGATCCCTTAAAAAAAACTTCAAGCGCCACAAAGAATTTGTAGCCCTTGAAGAAGATGAAAATTATGAAATCATAATTTACCTTTCCTTTGTTCACTTACAAAGGAAAGGATTTTTCCATGGAAACATTAAATGACTACATCACTTCAAAAGAAGCGGCAAGAATGCTTCGCGTCACGCAAGCAACGATGTGCCGGTGGCGGGCTGAAAATCGCTACAATCTCCCGTACGTCAAATTCTCGAACAGGGTTTTATACAAACTTTGCGATATTCGGGAGTTTATAAAAAAGCATCAATGGGAGAACGAAAACAATGCGCTATGATCCTGTTTTAGAAAACGCTTTACACGAATACAGAATCCCTTATCCGCAAAACCGCGCTTCTTCAAACGGTTTTATCCGTTGGGGAAAAAATCAAAGATATTGGGCCATTCCTGTCGATGACGGTTATTTTTTCGGAGATTTCGCAAGCGATCTTTCCACCGCCGTCTTTCCCGGAAAGGAAGTCGGTGATTTCGATCGCACACGTTATTCCAAAAGAGTTCAGGATTTAATCGAACAAATGGAAGCGGAAAGAACCTTTTTCTATAAGGCCAGCCGACAAAGAGCGCAGAACATTTGGGAAAGCACCCCTTATTTAACTTTTTCTCACGAATATTTGAAAAAGAAGAAAGCCTTGAATTACGGCTTAAAGGTTGCCGGAGAAGGCTTTTTAATCATTCCTCTTTCGGATATTAACGGCGAGCTTTGGACGCTTCAATTCATTGATATTCACGGGAAAAAACGCTTTTTGCGAAACGGAAAGAAATCGGGAAACTTCTTTATGTTCAAACAATCAATGAAACATATCTTCATTTGCGAAGGATATGCAACGGGAAGCAGTATCTTTCTGGCAATGCAAGAAAGTGTCGTTTGTTGCTTCGATGCGGGCAATCTCGCGTATATCGCTCCGCTTTTGGCTCAAAAATATCCTGACTCCGAACTGATCTTTTGCGCGGACAATGACAGATTTAACGCCATCAACACCGGAATAGAAAAGGCAAAGAAAGTAGCACGACAGCTCAAAGCAAAAGTCATTTTTCCCGTTTTTGATGAAAACGACACACAATCGACCGATTTCAATGATCTTCATTGTTGGTATGGCTTGGATTTTGTCCGTCAACAGATCAGCTCCTCATTGGGACTGTAAACAACTCTTGGTGGGTGGAAAAATGGGAAAAATGGGAAATATTGCTAAAAAATCAAGAGAACGTAACGAGTTTGAGGGGTGCAGTAATCGGGAATCATCGGGAAAAAATGGAAATATAGTGGATTTTTCTCAAGAATGGGACGATCCGGTCTTTTTTGACGACTTTATGTTGGAAGAAATTCCCGACGATGTTTTACCCAGTCCGTTCAGAGAGTTTGCTTCGGCTCTTTCCGAGCGGTTGGAAACGCCGCAAAGCGCAACGATCCTTTGTATTTTAAGCGTCTTAGCAACGGCATTGCAGAATAAATTTGTCGTTCAGATTGAGAACGACTACGCAGAACCGCTAAATCTTTATATGATGGTCGCGATGCCGCCCGCAAACAGAAAATCCGCCATTTTAAAAAGCTGTATAAAACCGATTGTCGCTTACGAGATAAAGCAAAGGGAGGTTTTAGAACCTCAATATAAAAAGGATTTGTCAATCTTTCTGTCTCAAAAGAAAATGATCGAGAATGAACGAAAGAAGCTTTCCGCAGACAATCAGGAAGCAATAGAGGCTATCGCGGAAAAGGAAGCTCTTTTGTTTGAACCTCCGGCATTGCCAAAATTATTTTTGACCGATGCGACAACGGAAAGTTTGGCGAGTGCGTTATGCGAACAAGGAGGGAAAATTTCGATTATTACTGACGAGGGCGGTATTTTAGACACCTGCTCGGGACTTTACACCGGCGGGACATCAAACATCGACGTTCTGCTTAAGGGCTGGGACGGCGGAAATCTGTGTATTAAACGCCGGGATCACGAAGTCTATCTCTCTCCGTTAATTACGATATTTATGATTGTTCAGCCGGTCATTTTTGAAAATATGGCTAAAAACAGGAACTTTATCGGAAAAGGCTTTTACGAAAGATTCCTGTTTTGCGAGCCCTCCTCCAAAATCGGATATAGAACGCACCAAGGACAAGCCATTCCATTGAAACTAACTAAATCATACGAAGAAGCCGTTACTGATCTTCTGAAAATACCGACTCCGCGTTCTCCCGCCAAAATCAGAGTGTCAAAAGTCGCCAGTTCTCTTTGGGCGGAGTTTCAAAACAAAGTCGAAAAGGATTTAAGGAAAGGCGGGAAAATGGAGATATGCCAAGGTTGGGGAGGAAAACTTTGCGGACAATGTTTGCGCCTTGCCGGTTTACTGCATATTGCACGATATAAGGGCAATTCGACTCCGATCAACGGAGATACGATGCGCGATGCGATAAAAGTTTCTTCCCGCCTTATCAGCCACGCGACAAAAATCTTTGATAATTTCATTCTTTCATCGGATTTAAGAATCAAAGAGGCTTCTGTTATTTGGGCAACCATACAAAGTTTTCAAAAGCCGGTAGTTTCGCAACGGGAGATCGTTTATGCGTTCCGGCATAAACTTTGTGCGGATCAGATCAAGGAGCGGCTGGAAATTCTGATCGAAAGAAACCTTATCAGCGAACCGATAAAGGTTCCCGGATCAAAAGTCGTAAACTATCTTGTCAACCCGAAAGCGCAGAGAAAAAACGATGATAACCTCTGAATTAAAGAAAAAACGAGAGGTTCGTCTGAAAATCTTGATGGAGAAGTTTCAAAAAAAATTGAAAGAGGTGAAAAAAATGACAAACAACTTTGAGAAGAAGAGGCATTGATGAAACAAACTTCCAAATTTCTTCCCGTTCGGGAATATATCGGTTTAAAAAACTTATTTATACTAAAATCTTCCCGATAGGTAAGATTTAAACTGATTTTGATAAAAAAACGTGCTAATCTTACCGAGAGGTAAGAAAATGATGATACAAAATGCAACAGATTTCGGTACAGCCGTTAAACAACAAAGAAAAAATCAAGGATTGACGCAAACACAGCTGTCGGCAATAGCTAACGTCAGCCCTCGTTTTATCGGTGAATTGGAAAGAGGAAAACCCACCATAGAATTGGAAAAGGCACTCCATGTTGCGTGGTTGCTGGGATTAAATTTGAGTTTTGAAGACAAAGAGTAATCAATGACAAGAGAATTAAGCGTCTATTTATACGGACAAAAGGTTGGAGCTTTATCGGAAGATTCGCTCGGACATCTAATGTTTCAATACGAGATTTCCTCATATCCTTTATCCGTTCGTATGCCTGTCAGACCGGAAGCATATGAAGCAGCATATGCCGAGCCTTTTTTTGATAATTTGAAACCGGAAGGCGATGCACTGAGCTTGATTGCCGCAAAATTTCATATATCGGAGCAAAACACTTTTTCAATCCTTAATCAAATTGGCGGAGATTGCGCGGGAGCCGTTTCCTTATATCCGGCAGAACTCCAAAAACAGATTGACACTCCTTTAAAAGAGATCGGCAAAGAACAGTTGGCTGGCATCATTGATGAGTTGCCGGATAATCCTTTATTGACAGGCTTGCAAAACGCACCCCGTTTATCTTTAGCCGGAGCGCAAGCAAAATTTGCCGTTTATAAAGATGAAGAAGGGAAATACTATCGCTCTGACGACGAACACCCGACCACACATATTATCAAAATTACCAACAAACGTTTTGACGGATTGCTCGAAAACGAGCTGTTTTGCATGAGCTTGGCAAAAAAAATATTTAAAGATGCCATTGAGGTTGAAATACATTCGGTTGACGGGCGAAAATATTTAGAAATTCAAAGATTTGATCGAAAATCGCTTAACGGCAAAATCGAACGCATACATCAGGAAGATTTTTGTCAGGTGTTGGGTTATTTAAGCCGACAAAAATATCAATCAGACGGCGGACCGAAAATTTCACAAATATACAATGCCATTACGCAGCATTCACACCGAAAAGCCGCAGACGGTTATAAATTCATTCAACTGCTTATTTTTAACTATCTTATCGGCAACACCGATGCTCATGCGAAGAATTTTTCATTTTTACATATTGATCGGAATAACAAAGTAGCTTTATCTCCGACGTATGATTTAGTGGCGGTCGATGTTTATCCCAAGAAAATTGTCAGCCATGATATTGCCATGACGATTAACGGCAAAGGAACTTACGCTTCGGTCTATAGAAAGGATTGGGAAGCTCTCTTTTCACAGCTGCATTTAAATCCGACCGGTATGATGAAAGAAATGGCGAAAACATTTTCCGGCATTGTGGAAAAAGGATATAATTTGGCAAACAAGCTCAATGAAAATCCCCTTACCGCTTCTGATGTTTATGACAAAATATCAGCTAATATCAAAGACAGATATCAGACATTGTTTGAGTAAATATGACGACTAGAGAAAAGAGGAGTAACACTCCCTTTTTCCGTCACATAACGATTTTACTCTGCCTTTTTGCTTTCTTCGGTTGCTTCGCGGAACCACGGATGATCTTTGTCGTCCGTAATCGTATCGTCCTGTTCGTAGTAGTAGGAGTAGTCCACCCCTTTCATAAACACTTCGCGATCGTTGATCTTGTCCGTCAACGCGCTTTTCAACAGGGCTTTGATCTTTGTTGAATCCGACGGACTTTTCCGCATGGCGTTCAGATAATCGTCCTTGTTGATTTTGCTCCAGTCCACGCAAAGCCGAAGATTCTTTTTCAGGATCAGGTCTATCCAGATTCTTGCGCTTCTGCCGTTTCCCTCTCTGAACGGATGTGCGATGTTCATTTCAACATACTTATCAACGATTTCATCGAAGGAGCTTTCAGGCATTTTTTCGATGGTTTTGAGCGTATTCTCCAAAAACTGTGCCGGCGCGAAACGAAAGCTCTCCTTTGCGATGTTGACCGTTCTGATCTGTCCGGCGAAGTCATACAGGCCGCCGAAAAGATAACCGTGTATCTGTTGAAGTCCTTTGACCGTCCCGACTTCCATCATTTCAAACAAAGAACTGTCAAACAGCGCATACGCCTTTGTTTTGCTTTTGCCGTCGATACTTTCGTCGCTGTATGTAAACCATTCGATAAAGCGGTTCGCCTGTTTGCTCGGAAAGTTCTTGGCAAGCTCGATAATGCCCTCATAATCAAGGACGTTCGCGGCGTGTTTCTTCCCGTCCGGCGCGACGAATTTGAACTGGGTAGTCACACTACCCACTTGACTGCCCTCGCGTTTCAGTTTCGCTTTCAGGTATTTCCAGTAATTCCTGTTTTTTGCGTAATCATCGGAACCGCGTAATACGCCGATGATGTCCAATACCGAAAACCACCATTTCGCATTCGCGTCATCCCAAACGGCGCGGACTTCCCGATCATTGAAGAACCGTATTGAGATTTTATTCATTTCGCGAAACCTCTCCGGAGAAATTATGGCGTGGTCAGGGAAAAAACGCCTCTTGAAATGTCGCTTCAAAAGGCTTCTTTTTGGATTGGCTGTGCAAACCGCAAAATCTTCGACCGCGCCGAAACGAAATCAAAGACATGCAAAGTCGCGCAGAAGCCTTGATTGTTTTTATCAGATTAGCCGCTTGAAAGCAATCTTTGATGAAGCGGTCGTCGGATTGTAAAAGAAAAAGGGGAGTAAACACTCCCCTTTTTCGTCACATAACGATTTCGCCGGTTTTCTCTTGCATCTTTTCCTGTCCTTTGGATTTGGAACGTGTCGGTTTCGGAATGTCCGCCCGCGACAAAGAAGGCAATTCCTCTTTTGACGGGACTTCCATAGCGTTGGATTTGCCCTGCGATTTTTCGACCATTTTTTCAAAGCGTTCTCGGGTATAGCCCGCAACTGTCATCAAGGCGTTGATGTCTTTACCCTCGTGAATCAACTTTTGAACGAAAGCGGGACTGTCCAACTTGTTTCGGGCTTTCATCCATTCCGCCTTATCGATTTCCTCCCGCGTCATTTCCTTTGTGTTGCGAAATTGCTGATAGGCGTTGTCAATTCGAGTGTTGAAGCCGTCTTTCCCGTCCAGACGTTCAAACTTGACCCACAACTGATCTTCTTTCGCGTAAACGGACTTCACGCGAACGGGGGCGATTTCGTATCCTTTGAATTTTTGTTCTTTCCCGAACTCGCCCTCGAAAACGGGACGGCGGATCAAGCCCTCCTGCCCTGCTAAAATGTTTTTCGTCGGTTCGATGTCGGCAAATGTTTCTTCCAATGCCGTAGTGGTGTTTTCAGCCATAGAGATTGTCTCCTAACAATGCGGTTTTGTTCAGCGGTTGTCACACACGCTTAAACGAGGTCTGATTGGTGCGGAGAAAATTCTCGGCATTGTTAAAAAACAGAAAAAATCATAATCGAATAAAAATATAAAAACAATATGTAATTACAATTGCGTTTTATTGATAATAATTGATTTTCATTGATATTTATTTGTTACAATGAATACACAAAACAATAATTTTTAAAAATTACTTGATTTTATAAAATTTGACTCTAAACTTGATTTCGGTTTTTACCAACAGGAACATTTTTGTTGCTGCCTTTGAAATCCTTAAACAAAGGAGCAACATTTATGCTATGCGGAATAAAAACGCGCGGCGCAACTTGCGCTTTTATTTTCAAAATCATTCTTGCCGCAGTTTTAATAACGATCCTGCCGGATGTCGCAAACGCGGCGATGCCGATGTTAAACTCAAATCCGTTCACGCAAGCCCAAACGGCCATTCAAACGTTAATCGAAAACGCCATTACGCTTGGCAAGTGGCTCGCGATGGCAAGTATGGTCGTCTGCTTTTTATGCGCGATAACGGGACGCTTTAACAAAGAAACCTGCATCAAAATCGGCATAATTATGGCGGCTTTTTCCGGCTTGGGATGGATTGTCGAACTGTTTATGGGGGCGCTATGAGGTCTTCACGGATTTACGGTTCGGTTCTCAAACCGTCAATAATATTATTTGCGGCAACAAATCTGCTTTATCTGGAAGTCTTTGGCGCGATCGTTTTAACGGTTCTTGTCCGAGAACCGATTATGACGGTTGTCTGCCTGACGCTTTCCCACTTGTTCTGTATTCATCTGACAAATAAAGAGCCGCACATTAACAATATCTTACGCAACTTCTCTCTTCGGGCGCGGGAGTATGCCGGCGTCAAATCGGACGAACAGCCGCACTTTAGGACGAAAAGCCTGTTTAAGAACGCGGGAGCAATCTATGAATTATGAATTTTTGCTTCCGCTGATCGGCGCGGGCGTTGCCGCCGCCTGGACATACGGGAGATGCGTTCCCGAAACCAAAACGGAAAAACTGACATTCGTTGAAGACGAAGTGCCGTTAACCGGAATTAAAGATGACGACATTGTTATGACGCAAACGGGACAAGTGTTCAAGGTTGTTGCCTTGTCCGGTCAAAGCGTCGCGGGCAAACGGGCGGACGATTTGGAAAAGGCGGCTTCGGCAAGGGCGTTGTTTTTCCGCCGTATATCGGAAAACAAAGTCCATTTGCGTCTGATCAGCCACAAGACGTTACTTCCTGTTTCCAAAAAACCTCCTTGCGGCAATCCGTTCTTGGACGCTCTGGTCGAACGATGGGAAAGCGGACTTGAAACATCGTTTAAGACAAGGCACTACATTGTCGTTTCTTCGTCTTCGGAAAGCGAGGTGGACGCCGTTATCCGGGAAATCTTTATCGCTCTTTCCGATTTGGAACCGGCTGTCCTGACAAAAAGCGGAAAAGACGGTATTTCGCCGTTGCTGACGTTCTTATCGACTTTTTACAATGCGGAAGAACTGGCCGTTTCCGATAAGGAAAATAACATTCATCGCATTGAACGCTCGAGAATCAAGATCGACAAGAACGGATTAATTACGCAGACGCGCGGGGCGACAGACACTTTCCGACTGACGTTCGGCATCAAGGACTTCGGGGAAAGCGTTTCTCAAAAAATATTCGACGGACTTTTGGCGTTGCCTTATCCCGTAACGGTTTTGGTTCACGCCGTTCCCATCTCGAAAAGCACGGCGTTGTCAAATCTGGACAAGCGCAAAGCGCAAATGAACTTGGGGAAAAAAGAGTTCAACTCTTTGACGAACGAAGAAATTCGCGAATTAAGGGATATTGTCGAAATCGGCAAGGAATCCCTGCTTCAAACAGAGTTCAGCATTTTTCTGAACCTGTACGACAAAGACGGAATACAGACCGCCGTTCAGGACGTTTACGGGGTATTGGGGAAATACGGCGTCCGTCCCGTGTTGGAGGAACAACTCGTTTTACCGAAGTTTTGGGGACAGTCTCCGGGAAGAGATTACTTCAACCGAGAACTGTTGCTGACTTCGGAAAATCTTGCGGACTTATGCCCGATGACAAAAGCCGAAACGGGAATTAACAAATGCGATTGGGGCGAATGCCCTGTCTGTTATTTTCCGAGCGTTCCCTCCGGCAATCCGTTCGGGTTCACTTTTCACGCAACGGCGCAAGATCAGGCTCCGCCTCATTGTGTCGTGTTCGCGCCGACCGGAAGCGGCAAAACGGTGTTAATTCTTCATTTGGTCAGCCAAGCTTTGGCGGCTTATCCCGATTTGTCGGTGTTTATGCTTGACCGCGACAACGGCGTGACGGTGTTCACGGACTTGGTCGGCGGAACGTATCATCAAATCAGTCAGGACGGGGAAATCAGTCTGAACCCGTTTGATTGCGGGCCGGGAGAAGAAACAACCTTAAATCTGTTTATGCAGATTTTGACGAACGCGGAAACGGAAGAAGAAAAGAAAGACATTCGGATATTCGTTTCCGAAATGCTGAAACAGCCTCGCTTCAACAGACGAATGGATTGGTATGCGAACGAACTGGCTCCGAACGGGCGGTTCAAAGAAAAGCTTGAAAAATGGATTAAAGGAAACACATTGAATGCCAAATTGTTCAACGGGAACAGAGATACGCTTGACGTAGCGCAAAACCGGTTAAACGTGTTCGGTTTGGATAACGTGAAGGACGATGCGAACGCGGCAGCGGCGTTATTCTTCCATTTGTTCAAAAAGATCGAAAAGAACGCGCAAAACGGTAAACCGTCTTTGCTGATTGTTGACGAAGCTCCGACACTTCTTTCTTCGCACCCTCTGAAAACGGAAATCGAGAATCTGCTTAAAACCGCAAGAAAGCAAAGAATGGCGATTTTTATGGCGTTTCAGGGAACGAACGATTTGAAGACGCTGAATATCAAGGAAACGATTTTAACGAACTGCCATACGCGCTTTTTCTATGACGGCTGTGCGGGAACGCCGGAGGAAATCGACGGCTTTAACCTGACGGAAAGCGAGACGGACTTTGTGCTGACGAAAGGCGCAAAAATCGAGGGAGCGAAACGCCCCGTTTTGATGCAAAGGAACGGAGTCAACGTGTTTTTGGAAACGGATATGACTTGCCTTGGTTCTTATCTGAACGCCTTTAAAGGCGGCGCTAAAGCCGTCCGTTTCCTGGATTACGCCAAGATGTTCAAACCGGAAGATCCGGCGGCTTACTATCTCAAACACTATGGGGCGAACAGATGAAAAAAAAGGAAATCGAACAGTTGTTAAAGTTGGCAGTGGAAATCACTGAGAATCCGTTAGATTCCCCTTATATTACAGATACGGAACGGGAAAAGGCTCGATACGCCACAGATGTGTTGTTGCCGTCGATCAACGATTTGCGCGCACGAAAAATCATCTGGTTACGAGCCAAAGGATTATGTTGGAAAGTCATACAAAAAACCGTCAATTTATCCCGTTGGCAGGCACGCCGGCTTTACAATAACGGGATTTTGGAAATCAGTCGATTGTATCGGGTTCAAAAGCCGTAAATATCCACCTTTAAAAACAACCCGTTCGGGATATTTTTTATTGATATTCGTTTTAAATTTGATAAAATCATACCGTTCAGGATATTTTTAAAGAGGACGTCTATGAAACAGATTACGTCAAGCGAAGAACTCGGGATGTTGATTCATTCAACGCGCAAAGCGCAAAAAATAACGCAGGAGAAATTGGCAGCATACAGCGGTGTGGGCATTCGCTTTATCAAAGAATTGGAACGCGGCAAACCGACCTGTGAAATCCAAAAAGCGATAAACGTCCTGCTGATGTTGGGTTTGACGATCAATATCGGCTCAAAATCGGGAGAAATCTGATGGCGGAAAAGCTGTTGAACGTCTTTTTGAATCAAAAACTGGCGGGAACTTATAAAAGCGCGAAGCAGGGATATTTTACGTTTCAATACAATGCCGATTATCTGGCTTCGTCAAAAGAGCCGTTGTCCTTGTCACTTCCTTTGCGGGAAAAAGAATTTGACACCTCGCAAACGGAACCGTTTTTTTCCGGCCTGCTTCCGGATGAAGCGTTCAGGAAAAGATTGGCGCGATATTTGGGTGTTTCGGAAGAAAACACGTTTTCTTTATTGCAGGCGGTCGGTCGCGAATGCGCCGGAGCTGTTGCCTTTTATCCTCCGGGCGAAATGCCGAAAACGCCCGGAAAAACCGATAAGGAAGAACTCGATGACAAAAAACTCTTGGAATTACTCGATTTAATGAAAAGTCATCCGTTGTTGGCGGAACGGGATGGTATCCGGTTGTCTTTGGCCGGATCGCAGAACAAAATGGCTGTCGGCTATGAGAACGGAAAAGTTTTTCTGATAAAAAATGGCAGTCCCACGACTCATATTTTGAAGCCGGTTATGGAACGTGCCACGGCGGATCATTCCGTTCAAAACGAGTTTTTCTGTATGAAATTGGCAAAAAGGTGTGGATTGTCCGCCCCGGAAGTTCACATCGTTCAAGTCGGTGATATTTCCTGTTTCGTCGTTGACCGGTATGACCGGATAAAAGTCGACGGAATCATAACACGTCTTCATCAAGAAGATTTCTGCCAGGCTTTGGGGATTCCTCCAAGCAGAAAATACGAGATTGAAGGAGGCCCGTCCGTCAAAGACGGCATCGCTTTATTAAAAAAACATTCGGCTTTGCCCGTTGCCGATATAGACGCTTTTTTGAAAACGGTTGAATTTAATTATTTGATCGGAAACGCTGACGCCCACGGGAAGAATTTTTCGATTTTATACGGTAAAAACGGTATTCGCTTATCGCCGGTTTATGACGTGATGGATACGGATATTTATCCGCAGGTGTCAAAGAAAATGGCAATGAAAATCGGGAAAAAATATGATGCGCGCTATATTTTCAAACACCATTGGCTTTCTTATACGGAAGGATCGGAACGAGCTAAAGAGCGGATATGGAAACAAATGACGACGTTCAAACAAAATGTTCTCGAACAGGCGGAAAGATTGGCGGCGGAATTAAACGCATCGACATTCGCTTCGCCCGTGTATGAACGGGTTTTAAAAACGGTGGAAGAACGTTGCCGGTTTATGGAAAATAAAGTTCCTCTTGCACCATAATTCCCCTTTATGCACCGAAACCGAACTGAACGATAACGGAAGCCTGGCATAAAATAACGAAGCTGTAAGAGCTTTGTTATTTTTGCATAGGAATGGGGATGCTTCGATTTTTAACTGTTTGTCTTTTATTTTTCGCTCGCGCGGCGAATGCCCAGATGGCTGTCATTGACACGAACGGCTTGGCGGAAAGCATCAAGCAAAACGCGACAATGGCGGCAATTTTGGAAAACGGCAAGGCTCTTTGGAACACGACCAAAGAAGGACTGGAAGCGACAAAACAGATCACGGACACGGTCGGCGGCGCGGTTTCTCTGGCGTTGACGGCGCAAAGCTTTATCACGAACGCCGATCATTTGCTTCAATGCGTTACGCCGGAGTTTCTCTTGAACGGAGCGAATTTTGAAGTCACGAACATTTGCACGGCACAGGATTACATCAGGCAGGCGTTGGATTTGCCTGCCGACACCGACATTCAAAACGGTTTGAACACTGTTGCCGGCACAATCGGCGGCAGTTATTCCTGGCGTGGCATTACGACGGGTTCAAACAAAACAAAGGCGCAGTGGCGGAAAGTCAAGAAAGCCCGCACGGACTTTCATAAAAAGAGCGTTGACGACGGTTTGGCGAACGCCATGGCGGTTAAAGCGGAAGCTAACACGCTGTCAAAAGCGGCAAGCTCGATCATTCAGGACACGAACACGTCTTTAACGATTATGGAAAAGCTGTCGCAAACGAACAGAGCTTTGGCGGACATACACGCCGCGCTTATTCAACAAAATATTTTAATCGCAAACATTCTGCAGGTCATCGCCTCGAAAGAAAAGCTTGTCGAAGGGACGATAGCGTTTGATGCGGCACTGACACAAACGGAGGAGAAAACGAAATGAGAAAGCTGATCATTACAGGATTTTTAGCTTTGCTGTCGGCGTGTTCCACGTCGCAAAGCGTTAAAGGGATCGGTTCCGGAACGGACAGTTATAAAGAAAGCCCGTGCGCATGCCTGATCATTGAACAACCGAATTACGCCAGAGGGTGAAAAATGGGAACGAAAGTATCGAAAATCAAGCAGAAATACTTGGATTTGGAACGCATCGAAGCGTTGCGGATCAAATTGGAAGAAAAACTGCCGTCCGACAGCGGGTTACGCTTGGACGTTCTGATCGCGCTTTCCGTATTGAAAGACTGTTTTAAATACGGCTTTGTCGAAAGGGTTGACGAATGAGCAAGGAAACGGACATTCAAACGAACGCGCCGCCGACGGTTGAACAACCGAAAACATCGGACTCGAGTTATTTGCGCCGGTTGGAAAAATCGGTCGCGTTGCTGTCCAAGATTGCCTCCGTCAGCGTATTTTCGGTTGTCGGCAGCTTTTGCGTCGTCTTGTCTTTACTGCCTTTAAAAAAGACGGAAACGGTATTCGTTTCATTAAAAGACGGTCAACAAATGGTTCGACTTTTACCTCAGGAAATCGACCGGACGACAAAAGAGGAATATATCCGCTCTGTTTTATTCGAGTACATTGAAAAGCGGGAAACAATCAATTTTGTTGATGAAAGCGAACGGTTCGCTTGGTTGCAAGCTTTTACGCACCCTCAATGGTTTCGATTGTTCGCCGATCATATGAACTCAAGCAACCCGGACAGTCCGTTGCTTTATTATGCAAAGAACGAACTGACACGGGAAATCGCCATACAGACACTGGAGAAAATTCCCGACACCGACCATATTTGGCGCGCCGAATACATTGCGACTGATCGCAAAAGCGGTCAAAGAGTTCGCTCAAAAAGTTTTGTTGCGACATTCAAAGCTTATACGACACCGATCCTTACGGACCAAACGAAAACCGGTCTCAATCCGTTCGGGTTGATTGTTGAAAATTATGCCGTTTCCGTCAAAGGGCGGCCGAACGATAAGGATAACAGTTTATGAAAAGAATCCTTCTGCTAACGATTTTAGTTTGTGCGGCAGCAAATGCAAATGCCGCCCCTGCTCCCGTTTCGCCGCTTCAACCGAAAGCGTCTTCCGTTTCAGAGGTTGAAGCGAAATCACTTGAAACGCAAAAAGAAACAGATTTATTGAAAAACATTGATGCGATCTTGTCGGGCAAGTTCGACAAGGCTTCCGAATATCGACCTCCGCTTCCGTTGACGCAAAAGGCATGGAGCCGTCAAAAAACAGAAACAAAGGCCGGAACCAAAATTTTTGTATGGTCAAGAGGCAAGACCTTCAAAGTCACTTTACGCGAAGGAATGGGAACGTTGTTCAAGCTGCCCGATTGGGACGGCCTTGATCAGTCCGTTCTGGCCGACAGCGTGAACTTCCGACAAAAAGAGATGAACAATTCTTCCATGATCTATGTCGAGGCTTTGTCGGCGGGAGCCGACACAAACCTGACACTCATCGGCAAAAGCGGGAATATTTACAGTTTTTATCTGGCAAGCGAAAGCATTTATTCGGACAACATCAGCGATCAGGTCGTTTATGTGGACGCGGCGATGCCGAGTGTTCAAAACTTTTTTGACAACACGAGCGATTTAAAGCGTAAGGAAAGCGTTGAAAGTTTTGAAAAGCTGACGAAAAACGAGAAAACGACATGGTTGAACGAACTGAAATTCGATCCGACAAAAATCCGGCACGACGTTGAAATGCGCGGGGATAAGGAACTCGCGCCCGTGTTGGTGTTCCGCGACGAACGTTTCACTTATCTGGATTACGGTCATGACAGCGACAGCCGCGTCTGGCCGGTCGCGTATCAGGTTGTCGATCGGGTGGATCAGCCGGTCAATATGCGGAAATCGCCTGACGGCAGATATATGGTCATTGAAACGATCAATCCGATAACCCTGCGATACGGGGAGAAAACGGTATGCTTAAAGCGCAAAAATTAAAGGTTTTAAGGTTGTTTTGTTTCATCGTTTTGCCCTTACGGCTAATAGCGGCTTGCGAAAAGAAAGACAATCCGCCGCTGTCTGACGTTATCCCGATTACGGCGGATTATCCAACCGACTATTTTATTGTTTTGCCTCCTTCGAAACCTGAGGTTCAAACGGTTTACGTTCAAAAAGAAATCGAGAAGAAAGCGGAAGAACTGGCGGAAGAAAAAGCTCAAAAGCTGATTGAACGGGAACGGAGGAAAGCCGTTATGCAAGCGCGTGAGACCGAACGCCGTCAGGAAATCAGAAAAGAAGCGGAAAAGAAAAGGGACTTTCGGGAATACGTCAAACAGAGATCGGAACTGATCCGCGTTTTGAGGCGGAAGGCGGGCGGCTCCTTTTTAACAAGAAGCGATGTGCCGAAACAAAGACAGCCGCATCAAACAAAGCTTTCCGTTCAGGTATCAATGAAAGACAAGACTTATGCGGCGCCGATCGTTTTAAGCTCTTATCCGGTGGACAGGTCTTTCATTTTAACGGAAGACAGAACGATACCGGCGGTTTTACTGGACGGTATCAACTCACAGCTTGGCGGAACGGTGCGGGCTTATATTTCCGAAGACGTGTTCGGAGCGGATAACCGCTATAAGCTGCTGGAAAAAGGAGATGTTGTTTTAGGCAGATACGAGCCGACAAAGAAAGTCGGCGAGACACGCATAAATGTTTCTTTTTATCGCATTCTCCGTGCGGCGGACGGTGCTGAGATTTACTCTGCGGGCACGGCGTTCGCCTATGCGGCGGATAAAATGGGACGCGCCGGATTGGTCGGAAATGTCGACAATCGAAACTGGGAACGTTACGGGTTGGCGTTTTCAACTTCGTTGATCGGCGGACTGGCAGGCTTGGGCAAGGCAAAGGTTGACGGCGATGAATACGAAGAATTTTGGAACAGATTGTCCGACAACACGACAGAGATCACGACAAAAATCCTTGAACAATATATGAACATTGCCCCGATCATCACCATCGCCCAAGGCGAACCGATTTTAATCCGTCTTGCGGCGGATATTACGTTGAAACAGGAGCGTCAATGAAACGACTGATCGGCCGATGTTTTTGGGTGATCGCGATTTTTTGTTTTGAACGAAGCAAAGCGGCATCCGCGATTTGCAATGAAGCGGACGAGACTTTGACGCTTAAACAGTTATGGAGACAAAGTGATGACGTCTTATAGAAAGCGACACAAACACAAACGGATCAAACGCATTATCATTTTCACGACAGCCGTTATTGCGTTCAGATGTTTCGCTCAGGAAGCGACAGCTCCCGCATTCGACGTCTTAACGACAAGAGAAACGGTTGTTGAAGACGGCGGAGCCGTTTTTGCGGGTTTATCACCTTTGCAACCGGAAACGACTTTAAATCTGGACGAAGTGGAACTGACGGGGCGTTTCGAAAACACGTTTGCCGTCTTTAACGAAGTGCGGAACTTAAAAAACGGCAAATCGGTCGGTCTTGCCGAAACGTACAGAACGGACATCGGCGATTTTCCTTTTTTGGAACAAAATAAAGTCTTAACTTTGAGCGGAGATAAAGACCGTCTTTTATCACTATTGCCGTTGCTGTTCGATCAACAAAAAGAACAGGAAAACGGAGAAGAACTTTCCCGTCAATCTTTTCCGAGTTTAATGGAGCGCTCGCAACAAAGCCAAGAAGATCAGAGCTATGACGCTTCTGCCGTCACCGTGAATGAACCGCCTGAAGACACGGTAAGCTTTTCGCTGGCCGAATGTCCGGTGCGCGTGGATTGGGAAAACAACGCGGTGGTGTATCAAAACGAAGTCGTTAAATCCGTCAACGGACAAGAAGTCGAACGGCAAGGCTGTCAGGATGCCGACTTTCCGATTGAGATTCTTCGCGCGTATTCTTTATGTGCCGACGATATCGTTTTAGCGGACAAAAAAGCTTATAAAATGTACAAACCCTACTTTTTGGACAAGGGAGAACAGAGCTTTTTAAAGGAATGCACCCGCGACGAGGAACAAGCTTTTGACATTCAAGAAAGCTTTGATTGCCTGCCTCAAATTGACATGGCCGAGAAAACCGTCAAAGAACAATCGTATTTATATTACAAGGACGATACGGAACGCGCCGTTACCGTGTCCGAATGTCAGACACGCGACACAACGCGAACGTTTGATTTGCGTTTTACATACGACACCTGCTCTTATCGCGCGGACGCGTCTGACGGCGTAGCGTATCAGCAGGGGAAATATGTTTATGACAAAGACGGGACGACGATTGATGTCACGTCGTGTCAGGACAGTGAGAAGACATATCCGATTTTAGACGAGTTTTGTTATTACAAAGATAATCTGGCCGTCAAGAAAGCCGTTCGATACGAACGCAAGAAGATAGAGACGATAACCGGTTTGCATTACTTAACGGATTGTCAGCCGGTGTCTCAAACGGACATTTTGGAAACATCCGAAGGCTGTGAAGGATTGCATCAAGACGATTTTGAAGGTGGTTTTTCCTACGGATACAGCCGTTATTATTACACGAACGACAAAAGCGCCCGCGTCTATCTGACCAAATGCGCCGTCAACGCGACAACATATCAGCATCAGGCGGTTATCGAGGATTGGCAGGTCGATTTTGAGAATTTAAAAGCGACTTCTTTAATCGCATATTACATTGATCTGCCATCCGGGCGCGTAAAGATATCCGAGGCGACCATAACGAAAGACAGTATTTCCGTTCCTTTGGCAAAACAAACGCAGGAAATTGTCAAAACGGATCAATATTCCGACACGGGATGTTGGCGAAACTATCAACAAATCCTGTTGGAAACATACTTGTTGCCGAACGGGAAAACAGTACAAAACAGCCAGGCGTTAAAAGAGGTTTTTCCTGTTTATATGTGCCGTGACGAAACGCAGGAAGAAACGGCAAGCTTTTGCGTTCGTCGCAATTGTTCCGGATTTGCCTGTCTTTTGTCGGGCAAATACAGAATTTACACGGCAACGTACACAAGAACAATCGGGAATCATCCAGAAACGGGAAGCTCTGTTTGTTCACCCTGGACGCAAACAACGATCAGTTCTCAAAAATCCCATTCATGCGATCAATCAAGACCGTGCAAAACGCAATACATCCTCAGCGGAACATGTGTTGATGAACAGGTGGTGCCGGATGTGGCATGCCGATAATATCGCCTTAAAAAACGCTTTGCGTCCGTTGGAACCGTACTTGGAACTGACAGGTGCAAACGAAGTCATCGTCAATCGCGAACACGAAATCGTTTTGGAAACGGTTTGCGGATGGGAGTTTGTTCGTGACGACAACATCACGAAAGAGATTTTTTTATCAATCGGTCGGATTTTAGCCAATCGCGCCGGAACGGATTTTGACGCGCACCCGTATTTAGGTGCGGAGTTGCCGGACGGTCATCGCCTTCATTTATGTATGGGCACGACGATTGAAAGCGGGCTTTGCGCCGCCGTTCGTCTGAAACGCTCAAGAAGTCTGACGATTGACAATTTCCTGACCGAAAAATCCTTTGCGCCTAAACCTGACATGGCTTTCGACTTTGACGACATCCCGAACAGCCTGAAACGGCTTGTTTTAGAAAAGCGGAACATCTTAATCAGCGGCGCGACCAGTTCGGGAAAAACGAACCTCTTGAACGTGTTGTTGAAGTATGTTCCCGACACCGACCGTTTTCTTTCCATGGAAGACGTGCGGGAATTGGACACAAGTCATTTGTTAAACACGGTTCACTTTGTCCTGCCGGACAACGGGAACTGCCGTTCGGGCGGTACGGATGAAAATTCAATCACTCAAAACGATGTGATCGACGCGATGATGAGGTTGCGTCCCGACCGGATCGCCTGCGGCGAATTGAGGAGCCGGAACACTTGGACTTTACTTTCTTTGCTGAACAACGGGCACGGCGGCTGTATGACAACCATTCACGCCGGTTCGCCGCTTCACGCAATCAGCAAAGTCGTTACAAACGCAATGACCGGAGATAAATGCGTAGATAAAGACGTTATGGAAAAAATCGTTAAGGACTGTCTGGATTGCATTATTCAAATCAAAGTGTCCGAAGGCAAACGCTATATTTCGGATATTGCTTTAAGAGGAAGAGACTACTGATGACACCGTGGAGCGAAACCTCTCAAAAACAAAGAAACAGTATTTATACCGCCCTTTTCTTATCCGTTTTATGCGCGGCTTATTCCGTGCTTGTCCGACAAATTGTCGTCGTGAACGGACAAAGCCGTTTCTTTGACTGTTTGTCGTATGCGATCAACGTGATGAGCAAAGCAACGTATGACGGCGTTGACGAAAAAGCCTTTTTTGTGGGCTTGAGCGGCCTTGTTTTGATGATCGGCGTGCTTTTATGGGGAGCGTTCGCTTTTGTTTCGGCGCAGGATCGCCCTTACGGAGAAGCACGATTTGCGACGTTTACGGACATAAAAAAAATGGGACTGCTTGATGAGAAAAACGCTTCAGGCATTATTGTCGGCAAAAAAGGACGAAAACTTTTATCTCCGAACCGCTTGCGTCACGGCATCGCGCTTGCACCTACGCGTTCGGGAAAAACGGCGGGGTTCGTCATACCTTCGGCTTTGTCGTTCAGAGGATCTTTGATAATTGTCGACCCGAAAGGCGAACTGGAAACTTTACTGGCCGAACCGTTGAAAAAAGCGGGGAAAACCGTTTATACCATTGATTGGTCGAACGAAGCCTCGAAAGATGCTTGGAATCCGTTGTCGTTAAAGGTCTTCCCGTCCGTCATACGACATTTTTCCGAAGCCGAACGACAGGCGGAACGTATCGCCGCCATGCTCGTCGGACAAAAAGGGCAAACGGAAGATCATTGGGAAACAAACGCCAAAAAGCATATCGCGGCATTGATTTTGTTTTCCGTTTATTTGGGAGAGTTGGCCGAACAAAGACTTGATCCGCAAGATCCGCAATCCGTGAAAGATTACGAGGAACTTCACGAACCGCATCTACAAAAGGTCTATCACTTTATCGCCAAAGACATTGATGTCGGCAGACTTTTAAACGGAGACGAAGAAGCTTTGACGGGAGCAAAACAAAATCTTGAAGACCTGATGACTTACGCCGCTTTTGTTCACGCCCCTTCCCGTATTCTTAATGATTTGTCTTCGTGGCGCAATGCGCCGGATAACGAAGCCGGTTCTCATATGACAACCTTTTTATCCAAATTGCAGATTTGGCGCAGTCTGGCGGTTGCGGGAGCGACACGGGAATGTTCTTTTGATTGGCAGGATTTAAGAGATGCTCCCTGCGCCGTCTTTATCAAATTTCCCCAGAGAGACGCTCAATCTTTGGGCGTTCTGACAGCTTTGTTTTTTGAAACATTCTTCGGTTGGGCGTTGGACACCCCAAAAAAAACCAACGAAGCCCCGATCGTCCTTTTGGCCGACGAGTTCGGAAGCCTTCCGAAAATCAATTTAATGACGGACTTTCTTTCAAAAGGCGCGGGCATGGGAACGATCATCTGGATCATCGTTCAAGATTTTGCCCAGATCAAAGCCATATACGGGGACAAGGGGTTTGATACCATCAAAACGAACTGCTCCTATTTACTGGTTTACGCGCAAAACAACTTCAACACGCAAAAAGAATTGTCTCAAATGACCGGCAAAACGACCGCCAAACGTCAAAGCCTGTCAAGATCAAGCAAAGGCGGCTCGTCCGTTTCTCAAAACATTGAAGGGCGCGACTTGATGAGTGTCGCCGATTGGGGATCCATCCCGTTCGGACGACACGTTTTGTTGTGTCAGAGCTTTATGACGCACCCCGTTTATTGCGAAACACCGCTTTACTTCAAAGAAAAACAATATACGGAGAAGCTTAATGCCTGAAACGTGCTATTCCTGCCAAATTTTTGATCTGTTCAATCAAAAAACACTTTCGTTTTGCTCAGCTTTTTTTAGCGCTGTAACGCCGGAACTCAAAACACTGTTGGCTTATCTGTTTATGCTTTGGATCGTGTATCGGCTTTGTGAAATGTTAATCGGAAAACAAGAAAATCCGCACACCCTTTTAAGGGAATTTATCGACCTTTCGATTGCAACGGCGTTATTACAGAGCTTTCAGTATTGGAGCGGTGTCTGTTTCTGGATTTATCATTTCGGCATGGAGTTAGGCATCAGAATCCTGCGGATTACTTCGGAGGGACAAGCCGTTCTGAAAACCACCTCCGGCACGGCAACTTTATTGACATACGTTGAAACGGCTTTTACGCCCGTTTTAGACAAGATTGGCGTAATGATGAGTGACGTGTCGTGGGCAAGCTTGAAACTGGCTGTTGCCATCATCCCGATCGGCATCATCTACTTTTTGCTTTTATGGCGAATATTTGCAAGCTTGTTTAACGTGTTCGTTCAACTGTTCGCGATCACTTTGCTTTCACCTGTTTTATGTACCTTTTATGCGCTGCCGCCTTTTAAAAAAGCCTGCTTTGCGGCGATCCGGATTTTGCTGACGAACAGCCTGCAAATCATTCTGTCCTGTGGTACGATCGGAATAGTCCTGACTTATCTGAACAGCCTCAATATGTTTCAGGACAACAATGTTGCCGTAACGGTCGGCACGGTCGGATATATGCAAATGCTGCTCACCGGCGCACTGCTTTGGGGAGCCTACGGCATCATCATCAACACACCGTCCCAAATCCTGAACGTCGGACAAACTTTTTCAAAAAATGACACCTTTTCTGTTATTGAATTATCCGTTCAATCTATCGGACGAAAAGTGACAAATGTAAGAAAATAAAAAATACCCCGATTGATATATCGGGGTATTTGCATTGTTAGACTATGTTCTGGCATGCCACAACTTTGATACAGTTTCTTTAAAAGCTCCGGATAAAGAAGCATCTTGAGAAATCGCACCCGTATTCGGTTGAGAAAACGACGACATCGCCTGAACCAGTAATTCTATATCGGCCGTTCCTATTGTTTTCGTGTCTGTTTGAATTTGAGACAGCCGGGCATCTTCATTTGAATACCACGAATTAACCGTTACAGTATCTTCTGTTCCCAAAACAGAAACTTTTAGATTATTTCCCTCTCGTTCAAACCAAAGGTTATCATAATCCGCCTGAGTAATGTGCAGAGTATTTGTTCCTTGCGTATCATAAATCGTATCCTGATCGTAGCCACGATCGAAAATGTATGTGTCGTTTCCTTCGCCGCCGTTCAGAACGTCGTTGCCCGCGCCGCCGTCTAAAATATCATTTCCTTTTCCGCCGTTTAGAGTATCGTTTTCTTTTTCACCGTACAAAACGTCATTTCCGTCACCGCCGTTTAAACTATCGTGTCCGCCGCCGCCATATATCGTGTCGTTCAGCTGCGTGCCGGACAGTATATCATTATAGACGCTGCCGTGTACGTCCAAAGTCGGTAAAATATCCGTCAGTTGGATATCTTCATCCGTACCGTTGGCAAAAACGATTTTTGATAAATGATTGTCGGTAAAGCTGTTGACATTCAGCGTAATTGTGGATCCGTCTGTCAAAGTAATAATTAGATCATTTACATTCCTTGTAAACGACAAGTCGGCAGCAGTAACACCAGATTTCATTTTAATAATGTTTTCTCCGGTTGTATCATTGATAACGTCGTTCCCGTCACCAAATCCGAAAAGATAAGTATCATCACCCGCACCGCCGTTCAAAGTATCATTGCCCGCACCGCCGTCTAAAACATCATTCCATGTTTCTCCTGTAAGTGTGTCGTTGCCAAAAGTTCCCTGAATAACTAAAGAGGGAAGTATGTTTTCCACATCAATATCGGTGTCAATACCGTTCGCAAATTTGATTGTCGAAATGTGATAAGATAAAGTGTTCCCTCCTCCGCCATTCCTGACCAGAAG
>CALYBD010000060.1 GCA_944393745.1 uncultured Alphaproteobacteria bacterium
TTAAAGGCGTAGCCATTTTAAACCCTTTCACGTTTAAAGGGTTAGAATGACTCAATTTCTAATAAAAATCAACTTTCCGGTAAAATTTCAACGTGTAAGGAAAGAATGATTTCAGTTTTGTCCTTACTGTCGGATTTTGCACCCAGCCAACCGGGCAGGAAAGACAAACCGGCGGCGGATTTTGTGTCTTTATCTTCAACCAAACCGCCCAGAACAATTAATTCGGCATTATTGGCTGTGATATTTGTTCTGATCTCGCGTTTGACAAGTGTAGGACTGTTATTTACACCGCTTGTCGTTTCGTTAAAATTGCTCATTTCCTGGCGGACGGATAGATTTACCACGTTATCCAGTATTTCCGGCGTAATTTCAAAAATAATACCACTAGATCGATAGGTTACGCTTTGTACTGGCTGTCCATCTTGATATGTAATACTACCCAATGTCGGAACATCATTTCCGACAGTCAGCGTTGCAGTCGTATTTGACCGAACGCGCAAGCTGGGTTCGGATATCAGTTTAAAGCGGTCGTCGCTGGATAATGCTGACCAATACGCGTTGACGTGTTTATCAGTAAACGATAGATAATTAACCAGTTTTGCGCCGTTACTGAGAGCAAGACCAGCGTTTTTGAATATATCGGCGATAATCGACAGACTGCTTGCGTCTGTTTTCTTCGTCGTGACTTCGTATATTTTCCCTCGAATAACAATTTCACGCTGTCGTTTATCATATTGCTCCAACAACTTTTTTAGTTTTGCAATCTCAACAGCGGAGCCTTTAAAGATTAGCCGATTGTTATCACCGCTAAACGTACCGGAAAATAAACCGGACAAAGCTGTTTTTAAATCAGTTACTGTTTTATATTTCGGTCGATACACGTAAAAGTCAAAATCGTCTGTTTTCTTAACCGAGCTGATATAATCTACTCCGCTACGTGTTTCCAAATGATACCCTAAACTAGACAATAACGTCAGCAAATTTTCCTTACGCCTGAAATCAAACACCCGAACGCTAATCCGACGCTGGTCTTCCAAAACTTCCGGTTCCAAAACATAATCGTTACCTAATGTATCATCATATACGACTTTTAGCAGCTGCGCTATCGTCATATTACCCAGATCAATATTGACGCGCGGGCTGTTTGTCTGCGCCGGTGATGTCATAAAAATAATACAGGCAATTAAAAATATGATGCGTTTCATAAGTTCAACCCGCCTTGCTGATCTTCTTTCTTCTCAAATTCGCCGGTAAATTTTGTAACCGTTTCGCCGTCGATCTTTCCAGTCATAGTCGAACCGTTGCCCTTAAAATTTTGCGGGTGTTCAAAACGAAGCATACCGTCTTTATCACCAATAACTATATGTCTTGACGTGCCAACGCCCAGCGTTCCCAGTATCCGCCACCTCTTGGAATAATTAACGCCGACCGGGCGAACAGGTACGTTTCGCGAAAGTGTGGAAGAAACAGGCGGTGAAACGCCAGAAGATGAATTTAAAGATGTTATGCCTGCACGTTTATCTGATTTTTGATAACGTTCAGGCGAAAAAATAGTAAAAAGAACTTTAAAACTGCCAAAAAGAAAGACAAGTAATAAGGTCAGTATGAAAAAAAATCGAAAACTAAAAAGACTTTGCCGTTTATCAACTCTGGCCTGCATACCGCCGGTAACGGCAAAAGATTTATACAATTCAAAAATTTCTTTTTGATATTTATGAGTCGTCGGACCGGATATTTTATGTCTTAAATCGCCCTCATAAACAGTCACCGTATAATAATTAGGCAAACTAAAAACTTTTAATTGGCGCATGACAAAACAAAGCTCAACAACTCCACGCACAAACGGCTGAATGTCAACAAAACGCTGAGAGATTAAAACAATATCGCAACCGCGTCCTTCCTCATCGCAAAAATGTCTATGTTCGCGGAAAAATTTACATTCATGATCAGACAATTTTTGACCAGTACGATAAAAATTCTGCGCCTCGTCAATAATGACTAAATCACCCGGTCTGACAAAGGAAAAGCTGTCATCTTGAGAGACAGGATAAAAACAATCTGATGTTATATCTGATTCTTTGCAAACGACAATTTCACCTGTACATGGGCCAAGATGATCTTCAACATATTCAAGGACTTTCTGCTGATCTATACCGTCAATGTTCGTAACGATCCGTCGACCTTCCGCAATCGCCGGAAGAATAACGTTTTTTACAACTTCGTAAGATTTACCTGCTCCGGGTTTCCCGGTATAAGACGTTATCGACATATTGTCCTACCCGATAACCGGTATACGCCGGATCATAAAACGCAACACAAAAGCAGATATACACAAATTAAAACCGGTTGAGAATTTAAATATATCTAAAAAGTACCACATGCCGGCAGGTATTTGATTAAATAGGCTATCCAATCCGGTAACAGACGGCAGCTTATCAGACAAATACGCTATAAAAGAATAAGTCACCATATATAAACCGAAAAACAGAATAAACTTAACGATTGCTGTTTTAAAAATGAAACCCAAAGCCGAATTAATAGCTGCTACAACAATTCCATACATTTAATACCTCACGCTTTCAAAACTATTGACAAAGCGCATATTGACCAAAGCAACAGCATAATTACGCCAATTGTTTCACGTTGCTCGTCCATTAAATCACAATGCGCAGATACTTCGTAAATTTCGCCAAAAGCTTCAAATGACGGACGAGGGCATTCGGAGGAATGTTCCGGCACTTGATAATTTTGTAAGGAGGGGAACAAATTAAAAATCGGATCAAGAATATTTGCCGCTGTCGGCGGTTCTTCCAATGTCGGCTGATTGACGGCCGGGTAATCGCCTAAATCTAAGTTTACATCAATACTAATATTTTGGTCTCCAACTGTACCAATTCCATTTCCTGGAATTGTCGGACTAACAATACCGCCAATTGGTTCACTGCCAGTGTCCGTTCCGGTTGACGGATCATTTAAACTACCTGTTCCAGTGTCTGGCGTTAAGGTTGTTCCCGGTTTAACACCACCACCCGGTGTTACCGTATCATTGATCGGTTCAAGCATATCTCCGATTGTTGGCGGAGAAGGAGAAACCTGTTCAATTAAATTCGGCGTTATTTTTTCTGGAACATATGATTCACCGACATAATCAGGTTGCGCCGCCGTATCTTTCCAAAGCTTATCAATAAAATCAGAAAGCAAATCTGTTGATGTTAACTGTTTTTTTTCGGTTTCAGTTAATGTACCTATCCATTCATCAAATGAAATATTGGGATTTGTAACAACTGTTTTTCCCTGTTCTTCACGGACTGATGCATTTGCATCTGAACCCTGTTCATATTTTTCAATAATATCTGGTAATGGAGAACAAGTAGAAGAAGAATAATTCAAATATTGTCCTTCACCACATACTGTTTGTGGATATCCAGAATAACCAATTAAAACATACGCATTTGTTTTAATATTATCTTTCACCCAAATAATAGGTGACATATATCCTAAAAAACGTCCTTTGTAATTATTTATACCAAAATAAGGAAGAATATCGTCATTAGTAAAATACCAATAATCAGGATATACTGTTAAAGATGAAAAAATACCATTAGATGATGTATATACCGTTAATTGATCAACAGACCAATTAAGTAATTTATATTTTTGAGCATCTTTTATAGTTGAGACGAAATAACTTCCCTGTGGATTATATTGACCTTCTAAAGCAACAAAACCACCGTAATTTGTTAATGTTGTTTTTTGAGGATTATGATAAACATAATTGCCGTTAATAATAGTATTATCCATTCCGTTAGCAGAAATATTTGAACTTACCCATTCGTTAGCATAAGCAGGTGTTGAACTTATTCCTGAATCAACGACTAGCGGGATTTCTTCATTTTCTCCAGTCTTTTCAACTTGTGTGACAATGACATCATCATTGGATCTTGTTAAGCTAATGCGGATTTTTTTCCCCAACTCAAAAGCATAATCCCCTACACGAGGTAAGAGAAAAGTTAAGGCTAAAGTTAACCAATTTGTTTTTCCAAAAAGAGATGACACCGTTAATGTTTTATCTAAAACATCAGAGGCGCCGGAAACCAATCGTAAACAACGGTTGTCATTCGCTGCCGCGCATACCTTTGTTAACGTTCTAGATACAAGTGTTTTAACCGCGTTTGAAGAATATGTTGCCGCCTGAACAGTTCCAGCGATCAACAAAAATAAAATCAAAAATGCTATAAAATATTTACGCATCTAAGCCCTTTACCACTGCCCAAGCGCAAACCATGCCAAAACTAAAAAAAATTATATACCACCAAGTAGAAATCATGAGTGTATCCTTTGCTTTTTCCGGCCTTTGCTCCAAGGTCGCAAAGGCTCGAAAAAGCAAAGGGAAAGTGTGCACCCTTTCCCTATTGCAATTATCGGCTAAAGAAACCAATAACTTTTCTGGCTCCATAAACAATAACAGCTAAACCGATCAAAACTCCCGCAGCAGCTACAATCGCGGAAGTTGCATCAGATAAACTGACTGTATTAACCATATCTGTTAACGGTGTTTCTGCTTCTTGCGCCTTTGCAACCATAGGAGCTGCCATTAAAGCGCAGCACAAAGCAGCTGATTTTTTCAAAAACATTTTAAATTTTTCCATTTTTTTACCTTTCATTTCTTACTACTGTCAAACGCCGGACAGCTACGGCAATCCGCCTTTTTCAGCGGAATTTCAACGAAGTTCCGCAGATAAACGCTGACGCTCTTTCTTCATTTCCTGATACTGACGGCTTTGATGTTCTCGCTTTTCCATTGATTCAAGCCGTCGTTCGTCAAACTCTAATTTGCGGCGTTGATAATCTTCACGGCGCTTTTGATATTCTTGACGTTCTATTCTACGGCGTTTTTTTTCATTTATTTCTTTAGCTTTAACAAAAAGAATCAAAACAGATGCAGAACCAAAAACAACAATTTGAAGAAAAGTCAATTGACGAAAAATTTCTAAAAAAGCACCAAAGATATCAGAGAAATCAATTGATAAAATTGTATTTTGAAGCATGCCCCACCTACTTTTCAAAAAAAGAAATAAATTTCATCAAAATTTTTGAAATAAAAAAAAGTAAAATGATTGAAGATGTAATAATAAATATGGAATCAAATATATCTTCCATATTTAATTTTGAACGAATAATATTTGTTAATGAATTGTCGGTGTTTTCTATTAAATTATTTAATCCTCTGGATTTATATTCTTTTTTTATATCCGAATATGAAACAAAAGAATATAAGGCACTATCATTTTTATATAAGCTAAAATAATCATTTGAATCATAATAAGGTTTCTCACATCGACTACAAGAATAGCTCGTTGATGATAAACAACTACCACTTACACAGCAATTGCAATAATAAACTTTCATTGAAAATAGCGCGGCAGATTCTGGAGATAACTCCGAATATGTAATTTCTCCCAACCAATAAGATAACTGATCTGGAGACGTAACTGTAAAATCATCATTTGATAAATGACAACTATAACCATCTTTAAAACAGGTTGTTTTAAGATCATGCAATAGAATTAAATCTTCATCGGATATTGATGAAACAGACGACATAATTATTTCCTAAACATTTCTAGAACAAAACCGGCTCCACGTGCGACAATAAAAAGCGCTAACACTGTACTAAAGCTAAATGCAAAATACTGGGCCGCAATTGACGGATCGAAAGCTGTCGGATCAGTGGAAAATATGTACCCCTCTACCAGTTTGGGGATCATGCCAATCGGACATATTTCGCTGTCTCCGATACCCTCGATACACGTCAATATCTGTACCATTGTTTAAAACTCCGCCTTAAATTCTTTCAAAAGACGGAATGCTTTAAACTTGCCGTAACTCTTCATTCCGCGAACAGTCCATTCAATTTTCGCTTCGTAATAACCGGGGACGGTCACGTCCCTTAAAATCTGCAAATTTTCACGCATAAAACACTGATCGTTTACTGACAGTCCTTGCGCTCCTTTTTCATTTTCGCCACGTGGAACCGCATAATAAAGTTTACGACCCGGTATAATCTCTCCGGTTTTATCGTCCGTAATCTCAAACGCTTTATCCAATCCTAAAACCAATATTTTGCTTACTGTTTCCATTTTTTCATTTCCTTATCAAAAGCCCTTTGTTCTTTATTGTTCGGCAGGGCATGAACCGAACTAAGCCGCGCAGTCAACGTATTTATAGCGTTCTCGCGACCTCTCCACTTTGTCCGGCAAACGTTTGTCCTGTTCAAGCGAACGCAATACAAGGCGCATAACAACCGCTACCGAACGTTCATCATAAATTCCCCGATTTCGCAACACTGATAGAGATAGAACGTCGCCCGCTATTCGTTTAATCCCTCTTTCCGATAACTCAGACCTCCTACCGGTGACGTATCGTCCTGTGCAAACACCGAAGTTTTCACAACAAAAGCATCTCCGCACAAACGTATATAACGGGTGATACGCCCACCGGCTCCGGTTCTTGTCGTTCCAGTTCGGTACAGTCAAACGCCGGATATTCATCGCTTCGGAGATCAGTTCATTACGATAGGTCTCAAAATCCTCAAATGTCAGAATTGAACGATTGCGCAAAAATTCAGAAAAAAATCGTATTTCAAAACGGTATACGTCCTTTTTCGCTTCCATGCCCCAAAGTTTATAAAAATATGTTTTTCCCGAAGACTGCCGGATTTCTTTCGCTTTATCATATACCTGAAGCTGAAGGCTGTTTTTCGTCCCGATCGTTAGCGTGTCAAAACGGCCTTCCTGTATATAAAATGACAGCATTTCGTCCTGGCGTACTTTAGATCGAGACGGAACAACCAAGCCGTCCAAAATAGACGGGCGAAGACACTCAGAAAAACGCTTAGAATAAAAATCAACCGCAACGTCTACACGACTTAAACGCTCCCAGTCTTCACAGTTCGGGACGGAAATAAACGATAATATCCGCCGGACGCTGTGACGCAAAACGTCAACACCCCATTCACAAAGTCCCGCTGATAAATAACGCACAGATACCGACCATTCCTTCTCAGGATTGGCAACCATAATCATATAATCATCACACTGTATCAAAAAACGAAAGCCTTTAGACGCATAATCGCATACCTGAAATTCAGTCCGGCCATATTCAAACGGAAGCGTCACTGGACATTGCAACTGCTTGGCTTGATTAAATTTCTCGTCAAGCATTGTCAAAAAATCGTCGTTCAGTCGGACGTTAAAACATTCCTGCAAAGAATCGTAACCCTGCCATAAAAAACGAAAATAGCCCGCTTCCGGCTCCGTATCCGGTACATCCCTTAACTTTTTCAAACTCGGAATGTATTTCATACACCCCCTGTTAGATTTAGGGGGTGTTCGCTGCTGTTCAATTTGCAATTTTTCCGACATGCTAAATCCCTTAATCGTTATCGCCTAACAATCAAGACATAGCAAAATTTAAAGTAATAAATTGCCTGTTTTGGACGAGTTACGACGTAATGGTAAAATCGAATTGCATTTTTATGTTGAAAACCAAGTTCTGAGCAAGAATTCAAATGCGTCTCAGATTATGATGTATCAGTTTTTAATCATGCAGGCTGAAGCATATACCAACGCCATCTCCGACAATGTCAAGAGAAGTAATCAACAGATGCTTCGTGAAGGAAAATATGGTTATCTGGCTCCGTTGGGATACTTGAACGGCAGGGATAAAAATAATAAGCCAACGATCATCCCTGATCCGGATATGGCTCCTATCGTTGTTAAATTGTTTGAAGATTATGCGACGGGAGCTTTGAACATTACACAACTTCTGGCAGAAGCGCGTGAATTAGGATTGAAATCTTTCCACGGAAATAATCTGACAAAGCAAACGATAATCAATATGTTGCAGAATCCATTTTATTACGGCTATATGAAGATAAAAGGAAAAGTTTGGCCGCATCAGTATCAGACGCTAATTTCCAAAGAAACAGCTGACAGGTGTCAGGCTGTCTTAAAAGGAAAGCAATTCCACCGTATTCGTAAAGAGAAGCATCTTTTTCAAGGTCTTGTCAGCTGTTCTCACTGCGGTCATCAGGTTGTCATTGATATGAAACGAAAGAAAAGCGGCAAGGTTTATAAGTACCTTGTTTGCCAGCATTGTAAACACAGTGTCAGTGAGAAGATTGCGGAGGAAAGCGTGACGGAGATTATGAATAAATTTTCAAAGATTCCGACTGAAATCTTTAACAGTATTACGTCATATCTGAACGATAAAATAAAGTCTGATCATAATATTGAGACGGCAAGAAAGGGGGTGTTGGCTCGTGAGATCAGTATTGCCAAAACCCGTAAAGACAAATTGCTGAATCTTCATCTTGATGAAAAAATAGACAATCAGACCTTTGAAATTAAGTGGATCGACTTGGAAGCGGAACTGTCTAAAAAAGAAGCCGAACTTTCAAATTTAAAAGGAAGTTCGGAAAAGACGATAATTTCGATTAACCTACTGATAAAAATTATAAAAAACGCAAAATCGTTGTATAAAAGTTCTAGTTTTGAAGAAAAACGGATGCTTTTAAAATTGCTCTGCTCGAACTTTTTTCTGGATGAAAAAAATCTAATTATTTCAATAAGAAAACCCCTGTCGAGTATCCTCGGCAGGGGCTTCCGTCCAGATTGGCTGGGCAAACTGGACAATCTTCGAACTCGTCACAACGAAATCAAAGACTTACAAAGTCGCGCAGAAGCCTTACTTCTTTTTATCAAATCAGCCGCTTAAAGACAAGCCTTGTCATATACGACGTTGTTCTGTTCGATTTGCCGGAGCGTTTCGGGGGTGTCGCGTTCATAATCGGCATAAACCGGCTGATATATGTCGCAAAAGTCACCGCTTGTATTTGTCGCGCAACCGTTCAGCAACAGCAGGATCGCGTAAAGAAGCCCGCGCGGCGTTCGCAGTTCGCAAAGCATCGGTCTTCCTGTCATATTCCGCATTTCTTTCCGTCCTTTTTCCGAGGTTATAAGACAACAGTCCGACGGCTCCCATTAAGAGCGCAATCAGGCCGGTTAAAATCAAGTCGTTCATTTCTCAAAACTCATAAAGCTAAGTTTCAAAACTCATAAACAACACAAAAAAAACGGCGGAAATCCGCCATTTTTAAGTTGCTCGTAAGTTTCAAAAACTCATAATTCCGTTTTCGGAAACTGCAAAATATCCGTTTTCGGATTATTCCGCCGCAATCGCCATAAACCTTTCCGTCGCTTTCTTTTCAGAGAAACAAACGCGCTCGGCATATTCGCTTTTCTTGCCGATATTGAACGCGGAAACCGGCCGGAAGTAGCCCATGACACGCGTCCAAACTTCGCAGGGCTGACGCTCTTCGTCTTTAAGTTTAATTTCTGTTGCCATTGCTCTTGTCCTTTGTTCGAGTTAAAACGAGTTAGAAACGAATTAGCGACGAATTAAAACATCACAATCCGTTATAACATAACAATCCGTGATATTATTCCGAACTGATTTTTTTTGTCGCGTCGTCGATCTTCTTCTGATTTTCTTTCGTGTTAAAGACCGAAAGCCAATCCAACACCTTAACGACCTTTGCAAGAATGGCATCGTCTTTTTGGGTTGGCGTTGCTTTGACGATAATCGAAGCCGCGGCCACTACCGTTCCAAACCAAAACATAAAGGTTTCAAAAACGGTTTTCAATGTTTCTATATCAAAGTGTTCCATTTTCTTTTCTCCTCTTAATAAAGCCAGAATACGTCTTGCGGCTTAGTCAGATCGTCGTCAACGTGGATAAAGTTCCCCGCTTTACTTGCGCCGATCCGTCTAAACCCCGCTTGCTTCAAAGCGTCAATGATGATCCACCTGCTCCGGCTGTCGTTGCACCGAATATCAACGGCAAGGCCGGCGCGGTGGGCGGAGTTCTCCGATCCGCCAACGTCCTGATTGTGCGTTTCGCATCGGTAGGCCGAATTTAACACGAACGGGATCCCCGCAATCTCCCGCGCCTTATTTAGTTTTTCGCGGAAGTCAGGCACAAGTCCGCCGCTATGACAGCAGGAACACCATTCTTCTTTTCGGCTAAAATAGTTTTTCGTCATTCAGCACCTCATAAGCATAAATAAAAGAGGGCGAAATTCAACGCCCCCGCTAAAAACTCCGCCTTGTTCGTCGGGTTTTCCATCTTTCCCGTGATGACGTAAGAAAGCGGAGTAAGTAAACTGGACAAGCAAAACAGAGGGTTGCCAAGACAAAGGGCAACCAGACAAGAAGTGCTACCGTAACGCAACACCAATCCTGTAACATTGCCTTTGAAGCAGTAATAATTCCCTTTGCCATAAATCCTCCGTAACGCCCAATCAATCCATCTGATACGTCCCTCATCTTTTCCGGTGTCCCACACAAAGAAATAATCGCCGTGTCCTTCCGCCCAATGAAACGCAAAGGAAACAATTTCCTCGTATGTTTTAGTTTCTCCCAAAAAAATGAAACACCGCGTCTTGACGTAGAGCATAGTCAAGCAAACGAGAATAAGGACGGCATACTTAAAAAAGCGGGTGATTTTCCCCGCTTTTCCAAAACCGCCGCCGAACCATCTTCGCCAAAGTGCGCCGATTGCTCCGAACGCGAACAAGGCGAAAAGCCCGTTGTTTTTGTTTTTCATCTTTTGCCCTCATTTTTCCAAAGGAAGTAAATCTTTGAGCAAATATAAATCAACGACGCTATGCCGATCAGGGCGGACACAATCGGGTTGATTATGTCCGCCATTCCCGCAATCATTGAGGCCATTCCAACGCCGGTGGCTCCGGCAACCTCTTTGTCCATTTAATCATCTCCTTTATGAACTGAAAGAACCGTTGCGGTCATACCAAGGGTGACGCTCATAGTATACGCCTGAAGTGCAACCGGAAACGTAGATGGCGCGTTTACTACCATATCCCTCACCGAGAGCGAGTATCGTCGCTGTTCTCGTGACAGTCGGATTTTCGGTCCAGAATGAATTTGATTTAAGCAACCATACAGTATCGCCGACCTGAGGAACAGCAGTTGTTGTATACGCAAGGAACTCGTCGTTAGAATGATCGTAAGGAACGATACTCCAAGCCTTGAGATCGTCACGACTGAGATCACCGTATTGTTGCTGATCCCAGAACAAGAGCGGATTGAAAACGTGATCCGAAGATATGCCGTTCGGAAAGATAAACTTCAACGAAGAAGATGCGGGCGGATTGTTGTAAGAAGCTGTTACTTTACAACCAACGCCGACAGGTGTCATTATGCCAAAGTCATCTCCATCTCCTACCTGACAAGTCTTCTGGAAAATCACAGCATCGCTATCGTCAGGATCGACCACCAAGACCTTGAATTTATGAGGACCGCCGGAAGCAGCAGCTACGCCGCCATAATAGATAAACCCGTCATTCTTTGTGGTGGATCCGGAAATGAAGTTAATCGATCTTTTGCTCACAGAGTTTTTGTGGATCAATGTTGTGTTGCCTGTTTCCGTCAAGTTGCTGAGGTTTCTGTTTGCTTTAGTCGGTAATGATCCGGCAATAACGTCAGCGGCAATCTTCTCTATGTTCTCTACCGTATTCCCGACATAGAATAACAGATACCAGTTGTTATAGTTCCTTGAAACGATGCAACCACGCGGCTTTACAGGAACGCGAAATGTTCCGGCCACAGCGTTGACAACAAAGTCTTCGTCAGTAATAGTATCGCTTGTCGTAACAACAGGTAATCCACGTTTGATATACTGCTTTCCGTCAATAGTCTTTACATCGCTTTCTTCGATGGTGTCGTCCAGTTCTGTCTGGAGTTGGTTCCACATATCAGGATAAGCCTGTTTCAGTTTGTATTCTCCATCAGAAACTAACCAACAAGCTTTGTGCGGATTGACTTCGGAAAACATATATTGTCCGAGAAACTCAGGAACAGACGCTGACATCTGAGAAACTTTCTCCTCAATCTTTCCTTCAATATATTCCACGTCAATATCCATTCCGTCTTGGTGCATACCGACCAAAGAATAATGGTGTTTCGTTCGTTTGAGTTTTCCATTGTCCCCAATGCCGCCGGTCACATAGAAAGAACACGCGGCGGATAAAGTCAGCGTCTTACTCGAATAAGAGATTGTTCCCGCGCTTGCCATCAGGCTGTAAATATCGCCAACGTCCTGCCGGAACGTCAGGGATTTTCCGGCGGAAACCTTGCCGACCACTTCAAAATATCCGTCTTCATAGATATTCAGCATGGCTATTTCGCCGGAGGACGTGCCGGTCAAATTGCTGTGAATGGTGACAACGCCGTGATCTGCCTGTTGACAAGGAAGCATAAACTTCTTGTCGGCATTATCGACGCAATAATACGGCTGTTTTCCGAAAGCACTTAAAATGTTTTTTGCCGCCAAATAAGTTTGATCATTACGAATAAACTTCTTGCCGTTATACGTCTTATAATTGATTGTGTAGGTTGTGCCCCCGATCGTATAAGTGTCCGTTCCGGTGAAGTCGTAGCTTGTCCATTGAGAATTGTAAGACTGAAATTCTTGCACGGAGTATGCAAACGGCGTGTTGCTAAAACATTGCAACAACTGTGCGTTGTAAGCGTTAATTGAATAAGCAACCGTCGTATTCGGAACGCAACAATAAGTAATTGCACGAACGGAATAAATGCTATTCGTTATCGCTAACCCGGCTTTGACTTGCGCGTTTGTCAGCGTCGTGTCTTTGGTGGAAGATACGTTTTCATCGGAGTTGTAGAAGATAATTCTAAACGCCGACGTGTTGCTGTCCGCCCTTAAAGTGACCTGACAATTAAAGAAATACGCGACGGGCGTTTTCGTCGCTTCGTTGCCGGTTACCCAACCCACGCCGTTTTGATAAACTTTCGGACGGAAAACAAGGTTTCCGCCGCTGTATTTCATATCCAGACCAAGAAAACCATCGTCCCAAAGATTATACCAAGTGTCCGCCGTCATGCTACTGTAAGAGGCGACCTGTAACCCGAAAGCCTTGCTTACGACAAAATAGCTGAAATCGTCGTTATCCAAAGCGGCGTTTACCGTCGTTAAACTGGCCGAAGAAAAGTTTGGTATCTCAATATAACCTTTCGTCGTGTTCAATCCCGCCGCAACCGTAATGCCGCTGTAAATGGAACCGTCTTGAATTGTCAGACTGGAATTGTTTAACTGCTTAATTCCGTTGTGTTGCGTTGCAATCGGTTCCCCGTCTTTCAACGCGTTAAAGGCCGCTTCATACAGATTGCCGTCAAACATCGTGTCCATCTGATCGGTGCGAACCCAACTCAAATTTGAGGGCGGCGCATCGTCCGTAAAGTCGCGCTCCGTAAACAACGGATCGACAGAATATCCGGCCTGAACAGCCGCCTCTTGCGCGTCCATCGCATATTTCTTGGCCGAATAATCACTTCCCGAAACAGGATCGTCCATTTGAGAAGCCCATTTTTCCGCCAACGTCGCCGAAGCCGCCGCATTTGCCGCTTGCGTCGGTGCGTCTTCAATGGCCGTTATATGCTCCGCGGCGGTATTCACGGCGGCAATGTTTGTCGCTGTTGTGTTAATGTTCGTTTCGTTCGCCTTGACAGCGTTAATATTCGTTTCGTTTTCAGCAACCGCGGTAATGTTTGCCTCGTTCGCTTTGACGGCGTTAATGTTCGTTTTGTTTTCGGAAACATCAACGATTGCGGCGGAGATTTGCGCGTCCGTGACAATTTCATTCCGAATGTCATACAGGGCTTCCATCTTCATTGCGTATTCGTTCGGATCGGACGAAGAAAATCTATCGACCAAAACGGCGCGTTCAAGCTTTTCATTAAGCTGTTGGGCGACCATCACGTTTTTATCAAGATTGCTTTCCAAAGTATCGGCCGGAAAACTGTTATAATTCTGGTAATCGCTCCCTTGCTTAAAGTCGTATTCGCGATAAATGATTAAGGAATAATCAGACGTTTTTACGTCCGCCACGGTAACGGTTCCGCCGTTTCCGTCGTCGTTCAGACTGACGGTGTAATCCGTTCCGTATTCTAATTGCGTTGTCGTTACGCCGTCGGAGATGGAAACTTTTATGGCTTGTTTCGCTTCGTTTTCCGTCGGATCGTTCAGCAATACATGGAAAGAAAAGTCATAGGTTGCGGAGGAACCCATAACCATTGCTTCCGTTTTATTGACTTGGCTTTCAACTGTCATTGTCTTTAACTCCTTTAATCGCCGACGGAACGCAAGGCGGCATTCGCTGACCGTGCAACTTCGGTGATCTGTTTTTCCAATTCGATTACATTCTCAACCTTTTTGTCTGACGGCATATCCATATCGTCATAAACGGCGTTGATCTCTTTCCGGATTGCTGAAATACGCGTGTGGAATTGCTTCCCTATGTCGTATTTCAATAAATCTTTTTCGTTCTTTTCCCTCATTTCGGCTTTTTCATCGCCTTTCTTGGCCGCAAAGGAAGCGTGAATTTCGCTCAATCGCTTAAACTCTTTTGCAAAATTCTGATAAGACTTACTCCGCGAACCGTCCGGTATCATTCCGATTACCGCGCCGACAATAGGAATGTCTTTGTCGAACGTGACTTGACGCGGGACTTTTTCGCCGTTCCACCGGCGGAACTCATCGACGGCCATTTCTCCCGCTTTTATCGTCTGTCTTCCCAACGTCGAAAACAAAGCGTTTAGCGTGTTATCGACAATCGCGGGAGAAGTCCCTGTTTTTTTGCCGATAATCGTCGCGATTTTGCTGTCATGCCGCGTCGTTCTTTCTTCCGGCGGCAGTCTGTCCATAAACACCGGATAAATCGGCCGTCCCTGAAAGAAATTATAATTTGTCATTCCCTCAATAACGGCTTGTCCTACCGGCGTTAATAACGATCCGACGGTTTGCAACGGGCTTAAAGAACCCGCCGCGCCTAACGATAACTCCCAAAGGTTCCGCGCTTCCGGCTTTTCCCCTTTGAACCCCCAGATTAAAAAGTCCTCTAAAGCTGTTCCGATATAACCGACCGTGAACGGCTTCGGGAAAGTGATCGGTTCATCTTTGCCTTTAATGAAAAACACCCAATTATTGTCCCGAACGTAATCCGGTATTTCCAACCACTTTTTCCGTTCGTCTTCCGGTGCGCCGTAAAGGTAATATCCCGCGATCATAATTGACGGGAAAGCAATCGTCGAAAAAGCCCACAGCGTTGTTGAAACGGGATCACGCTTGAACGTCCTCAACAGTTTGTCCGCGCTTTGAACGCCGACGTTAAAGAACGGGACAAATCTGTTTATCATCTTGCTTACATCGCCGCTTCGACCAAAATCAACGGTGGCTTCACGGCTTGCAATTCCCGCTTCCAAATCGGATTTGCCGTTTTTCTTGGCGGCTTCGTATGCGCCCAATCGCGTTGCTTCTTCGATCATCTGCGACGGCTTTTGAATGAATTGCAGACTTAACGCCCATTTAGCCGCTTTCCAAAACCGGCCGCTTTTGTCGTTCATTTCATCAATAAACGCTTTTGTCCCTTTTTCAGACCAATCATAATATCCGCCACCGGCTCCGCCGCTTTTCTGCCATTCGGAATAAATGTCCGCTTTTCCCATTATGGCAAACAAAGCTTTGACCGTGTTCGCGGGCGTTGTCTTTTCGCCGGCCTCTGTTTGAACCATCGCCGTAAACTGATCTTTGACAAAGTTCCTCAAAATAAAATTCGGCGTTGTCGTTGCGCCGAACCTTAAAACTTTTGCCGGAACGCTCGCAACACTTAAAATCTTCTGCAACCAACCGACTTGTATCGGGTTTAAGTGGTGCATCGTTTCGTATAGCGGTTTTGACACTTCCATAAAACGACGCTTTCCCTCTGTCCAATACTCAATGACGTTTCCGTAAGGCTTGACTAACTGGAAAGATTGTTGCTCCACGTCTTCGACCGCGATATCCATTGTTTTATGAATATCTTTGACCCATTTATACGGCGTGTTTTCGACGAACTCCTGCATTTTCTTGTAGGTTTTGGGAGCGATTTTCTTCATCAACTCCGGCGCGTTTACCCAACAATCGAACGCGTTGGCAACGATTTCCCTCTTGTTTTGTATGTATTCCAGAAAATCGGCCGTCGGGTTTTGATCTTTTTCCTGAATGATGCGCCCGTTGACGAGATATGACTTTGAGTTTAACCGTTCCAAAGCCAACGTCTGTAATTCGCCGAGTGTTTCACCCGTCAAAATCGCTTTCCCTAAACCAATGCGAAAATCCATCATGTGCCCGACTTCATGCGTTTTGGCCGTATGAATACCCAATCTTTCGCGGACGACGTTTTCTTTGGAGCTGTAACTTCCCATTATCAGCCCTTTCATTCCGGGGATTTTGAGAGATTTCTTTACTTCCGACGTTCCGCCCATTTCCTTAATGGCGATTTCCAACGCCTCATCAAGCCCCCTGTCATAACTGACTTTGAGATGTGTTTTTAAGGCCGGAACGTATTGCGGTTTAACCGGCTTAATCAATTCCGGCATGAACGGGCTCATTTCCGAAACGGCTCTGGCGATCCGGTTCCTATAAGCAAGGTCAATCGTTTTGGCCGTGTTCATCATCATAGAAACGAACACGTCTTTAACGTCTTTGTCTGATCCTTTTATCTTTTTGATGACGCGTTTCTTGCTTGCGCCGTCAAACAATCCTCTTATGGAGAAGCCGGGGGCTTGTTCGTCGTCGCCTAAAACGCGTTGAAACGGGACGTAATGTTGATGTTTCTTTTTAAGTTCCTCTTCTTCCTCTTGGCTCATGTTGCCGGATCGGACAAAGTTATCCAAAATCCTGATCTGAAAATCATAAATGCGGCGGGCAAAATCCTCAAACACGGCGTAATCTTCGCCGTATTTTTCTTCCAAACGCGCAAGATCGGAAATGCTGTCGGACAACTGTTTCTTTGTAACTTCAACTTCTTCATTCGGTTCCAAGTCGTAAAGATACCGTTGCGCGATCAGATAATCTTCTAAATCTTCGCGGGCTTTGACGCTGTCTTTTTCTTTCCCGTGCATAGTCGCTTCAAAGTCGCGCAAAATCGGAATTAAACCCTCTCCCGTGTCAACCTCGTTTCCGTATTCGTCAATGTAATACGTCCGATCCTCGATGTTTTTCTGGATCATCATTCGGGCGTATTGATAGCCGCGCGCCAACAAATCGGGACGCATACCGGCGGGAAGAATTGCTTCTTTCGGATCGAATTTTTCTTTCATCTTCTCCGCATATTTGCGCTTAAAGTCCGTAACGTCGGCCTGAACTGCGTCGGAAAGCTTTTGCAACGGCGCAACTGTATCAACGACGCGGCGATAAAACGCTTCAAACCATGTTTCGCTGTCGTCAACTCCGGCGGCTTCTGCCGTTTCCGTATCGTCGCGTTTGTCCTGTTTTTCCGCCGTCTGTTTTTCTTCCGCTTTCCATTCCGTCGCGCTCGGCAACATTTCCATATCAAAAAGCCCCGGAGTATCATCAACGGGGCTTTCTTCGACTGCGGGGGCGGCTTTCACAATGTCTGTGAAAACATTAAATCCGTCATCAATCCCTTCCGCGACGTTCTGGTAATGCCGCGATAAAACGGGATTTGTCGCCCATTTATCCAAAGCGTCAAGCGTCGCTTTCAATCTGTCGATTTCGTTTTGAATGTTTTCCGGTGTCGCTTCAAAGGTCAAGCCCATATCTTTTGCGGCTTCGGGGTGTCTTAACGCCGGAGTGACGACGCGGATACGTTCGGAAATGGCAACGCGATCCTTTTCTTTCGCTTTCGCGATCGCTTCCATTGTCTTGATATATCCGTCGTCTTTGCCGAATAAATCCCCTTGTTCCACCTCTGACGGCGGCATTTGCGCGATCTGTTCAACGACGGTGCGGACAAAAGACGCGCTTTTGTTCGGGTGTTCTAACGCATACTTTAATCCTGCGGATTGGACGGCTTCGTTGTTTGGGGCGGCGTTTGCAATTCCTGCCGCTTTTTCCGCTGATATTCTTCCGCCGAGGACGCCAGCAACCGTGTCACTCGTTCCAAGTGTGGCAATATCAAAGGCGTTTCGTCCGAGTGCTCGAGACAAAAGTCCATGAAGCTCTGCCGTTTTTCTGTCGTATTTTCCTTTTTCTGCGATGAAGAACCTGACATAATCTTTTGCGCTCCCTTTTTCATCTATGATATTGCTTTCCGCGTCCAACAAGGCCGCTTCGTTTGCTGTAAAGCCGTCGGCTTCACGGACGATTTGTGCCGGTATTGTAACTTCTCCCGTCCGTCTTGCCAAGTCTAAACGGTGGCGGCCGGTAATGACTTCTTTCTTTCCGTTCAACCGTTCCCAAACGACAATAGGGGGTGTCCCCAGACGTCTGTAAGTTCCGGTCAATTCGTTTCCCGTAACAACGCCGCGTGCGTTCGCTCCCTCTTTGAAGTTCGGCACTTCTTCCGAAAGTGTGATTTCATTGATCGGAATTTCAACGACGGCATAAGCGTTTCTTTCCTCTTCGGAAATAGGCATATCCGCCAACGATTGCGGCGCGTTTTCTTCGGCAATCTGTTTTTCGATTTCCTTTTCAACAAGCGCGTCTTGCTCTTTTGTCGTTAAGGAAGACAAAAACTTTGCCGGATAGCCGCGATTTGCCAAATAGGACAAGCCGGATCGTGTCATTCCCGCAACGGATATTACACCGGCCTCAACAAGAAATTGCTCCCAACCGGGGAAGATCGCTTTTCCTATGCTGTCGATATAATTTTCATCTTGCGGGTTCAAACCGGTAACCGCGCCCAGAAAATCTTCTAAACGCTCCTCTCCGATTTCCGCCAACATATTACTGTAACCGACTTTTGAAAACATTTCAGAAACGGACGCGTTCTTAAACTTTTCCGTTTTGCGGGCAAGTTCGACGAGTCCGTTTCTGATGTTCGGCGGCAAACGGGTGTAAATGGGAGATACACCTTTTTTTGCTAAGGCCGTTATAGCGTCGCCGCTGTCTTCCGCCAACGCCGTTATCGTTGACAATCCGAACGCTTTTAACGCTGTAACTGCCTTTTGCTCTTGGTTTTCTGTCAACAGGATTTGACCGTTTTCCGCCAAAGAGAAAACTTCGTTCATGTGCATATCGGCATAATTGCCGTAAACAGTTCCCGGCATGAACATTGCGCGGCCTGCCGCCGTCGTAACGACTTCGGCCGCCTTTGCCGTATATTTAACGGCTTTGCTTGTTGCGCTTGCGGCTTCGACGGCTTTCGCTGCTTTGCTTACAGCCGAAAGCGACTTTGCGGCCGTTCCGACTTTTGAAAACAATCCTTTCGCTACGCCGTATTCGATCATAAACGCGGGCATTTTCGCCACGCCGTCAACGACTTTACCGGAAAAAGAAACGCCGCGAATGGTCGTTTCCGCATAATCGGAAAGGTAATCCCCGACGATTTTGTTTTCTTCGTCGCTTAATTCTTCCCCGTTCCCGACGCGTTCAATCAAAGAGGCAATCCGGCTTTTCTTTGCCCCCTCAACGAAAGCTCCGACAAAAGGCGCGTTTCCCCATTTGAGATTTTTCTTTGCCATTTCCAACGCGCCTATCGGCTCCGCGTTTTGCAGTTCCGCCAATCGCTCCGGTGTCAGCATTTTGGAAAGCATTTCTTTGCTTTCTTCAATCTGACGGGCTTCTGCTCTCAAATCGTTTGCGTCTTCCCGATACTTTAAGGACATTCCCCAAGCCGGATTTGTCAGCGGATCGGAATACATATCCAATGTTTCCGCCATATCCGCATATTCTTCCTTTTTATCCGCTTCCGTTTTCAGCTCCGCCGTTCTTTTATCGACGAACGCCGCGCCGGTTTCTTCGTCCGCTTTCGTAAATTCGGACATATCAATAACGGATTTGGCGAACGTCTTGCGGTTGCTTTCCGCTGTCGTCGGCGGGACGATATTGTTTTCTTTGAACAGATCGACTTTCCCCGCTGTCTTCGCGTTATATTCGATCCCGTATTCTTTGAATAAATCGGACATTACAAATTACCTTTCAAAGCGTTCAAAACTTGATCCCGCGACAAGCCATACAAAAACATTGTGTCTTGAATATCCTTTTCGGTTCGTTCCGGTGTTGTGCCGCGTCGTTTAGCCAACTCGTTGATAAACTGACCGTCGCTTTTGTTCGTCGCGTCCGCAAAGGCTTCCGTCGCTTTTAAGCGGCGATCCGTCGCTAACCGTGTTGTGACTTCAACGGATTTTTGCCGCCACAGTTTTTTCAGTTCCGTTTCGCTCTTGTCGCCCTGCATTTCGATCTGATCCATTTCTTGCCATATCTCTAAGAAAGCCTGATTTCTCAAATCGGCCGGCAACGAGTTTTTCAGGTAATCGTTGACCTCTTTGTAACGGCGGGCGACAACCTGCGTATTCGTCGCGACGTTCCCGCGTGAATAAATGGACAACTGGTTATTGAATGCCTGAAAGTCTTTTGCGGACAATTCGCCTTTGTTGTATGCTTCCAAAGCGTCGGCGCGGATATTGTTGTAGCCGCGCAAATAATCCGTCGCGGTGGCCGTGTTCTTGTTCAAGTCCGCCACGCGTTGCAATAAGCCGGACGCTACCTTTGGATTACTGATAACCGCGCCGTGCTTCGGGTTGAAGTTCGTCATAAAGGTTCGGGCTTTGGCCGCGTAATTGTCCGATATTTCGCCCATCAAGGCCATTTTATCAATCATCTGGCGTTTATCGGTAAAGGACGCGTCAGAGAACAGGTATTTTTGAAGATTTGCTTCGTTCTCCGAATAATTCAGCTCCCTTTGATATGCGTCTGTAAGGGCTTTGTTCGTCTTCATTTGTTTTAAGGTTTTCAAAACCTCGTTCTTTTCCGTGGGATTGATATTGAACTGATCGGAAGTGATACCGTCAAGAGCCGCTTGCGGATCAGTTTCAGCGATATAATAGACACGATCCTTGTCCCAATTATCAATTCCCATAACCTTTTTTTGATAGTTTTCTTCCGAAAGATACCCTGCTTCCTTTTGCGCCTTTAATGTGTTTTTGAAATTGTCTTTGAATGTGCTTACACCGGTTAAAACGAATTGATCGTGATTGTCTTTTTCATTCTGCAATAAGGCGGCCTTCTCATGGTCGAGGTGTTTGTTTCGGAAAATCGCGTCAATTCTCGCGTCTGTCTTCATTAAACTGATTTGACTTTCCCGCGTGAAGTCCGCCGCGTTGCGTTCGTTGTCGATCCCATCAACGATTTCAGTCATGGCATTAACAAGCCGTCTTTTGAAATTCGCTTTCCTTTTTTCCATATCCTTTTCTGTCGTATAAGGCTGATCGTCTGCCTCTTTCAGAAGATCGCTCGTTGCTTTGTAAAGTTTATTTTGAGCGTCAAGCTTCACTTCTGCGTTTTGGACTTTCTGCCATTGAACAGAAACCTCTTGAACGGCGCGGCCTAAATTGCTTAACGCGTTCCCGATCATTTCCCCGCTTCTGTTTTCAACGCGACTTCCACGGGCTTTTTCGACGTGAATGTTTCCTTGCGCCCGATAAACCGGTAATACTGCCATTGTCTTTATCCCCTATAACTCGCGTTTGTAATCGTGACGTTTCCGCCCGTTCCAGCGGTATTCGTGACATCTCTCACGGGATACTTACCAGAAGAAGAACCGCCCCAATAATACATTGACGTTGCCGCGCCCTGTAAGGCCGTCGCGCCCATGTTTATATAGCCGGCTGTCATCGCCGCCGAAGCGTTCCGCCGTGCCGCGTTCGCGCTTGCGTTTGCGGAAATGATCGACATTTGATTATCAAACTTCGCGTAAGCCTGCTCCATGTTCAACTGTTCAAGCGATTGTGACAGACTTTCCGCGACGCTTCCGGTCAATTTAACGCCACCGTGTCCGGCCGCCGCTTCATAAGCTCCGACAACTCGCCGCCGCTTGTCCGAATACTGATTGTCTGTTATCTGCTGTTGAACCTCTAAAATCTGTTGTTCACGGGCAAAAGAGGCCGCCTGTTCGTTTAACGCGTTCCTTTGCGCCCGCGCGGAAGTGTATTGTCCATAAACAGATAACGCCGTCCCTGCGGCGAATAATGCACCCGCCCCCATGTTTCACCTCATTTGTCAACTTCGTTAATGATCGGCGCAATCGCCAATATGTTCATCGGCAACGGCTCTTTTTGATCTATCGTTATGTTCGCGTCCCACGTCCACCCCTGATTATATTTGATGTTTGAGACAATCCCCGTGAAAAGCGTCTGCGGCATTCCCATAGGCGTTGCGGGATCCCTGTATCTTACGTTTTGAAGATTATCCAAAGAACCGCCGACGCGACAACCGGACGTGCGCCAAACGCGCAAAGCCATTTCATTGATCCGTTTCCGTTTTCCTACGCTTGTTCCGTTTTCGGAACCGGCTTCCAACGGCATTGTCTTCATATAAGAACGATAACCGAGGCCGACGATTATATAAAAAGCGTCCGTTTCAAGTTCGATCTGGCCGTTGTTGGCGACCGTTCGCGCCGTCTGAACCGCGCCGTCCGCCAAAATCTGAACGGTTTTCCCGACAAGATGATCCAAACCGGAAATGTATTTTAACGATACGCCCCAATGCCCCGCCGCGACGCTTTGCGGATTTGTGCCCGACGCTTTAATGACCGTTGCCGTCGCCGAAAGTCCGTTTGCGGAAACGGTTTCGATTTTATATTCAGCGACAAGGTTCATCATATCGTCAATGACGCGGACGCGGCGGTTCAGCATCCAATCGTCAAAATAAGCCGTCGTCGTCGTCAAAGTGACGGTGCTTTCCCCTACGGTGTCGGTAATGCTCAAACCCAAAAGAGCCGTGTCCTCAAAAGCCGATATATGCAAACCGGAACGGACATACCAACATTTCGATTGAATTTCGGGCGTTATCGGGTCTTGTATGCGTTCAACATATCTAACCGTCTGGCCGTTAATGACGCGGCGGACGATAAAATAAACTTCGTCATATTCGCCGTTGTAAGACGGAACCGTTTCAACGCTTTCAACAAAGCCGTCGAACTCCAACAACGACCACGCTTGAACTTGTTGCTCCGTTTCAATCGTCAAGGCGGCAACTTTCCCGTCCGTCCTCAAACAATAAACAACGCTGTCCGGTGCTTTCTGGTAGGCCACCGCGACAATCGGGCTTTCCAATAAATGCTCGGAATATAGCGAAACGTCTATGGCTTTGTAGGTGTCCAACGTATAATCATAGGAAAACTGCCGGACTTTCTTTCCGGTTCGCTGAACAAAATAAACCAAAGAGCCCAAAGTCGGCGGCTGTATCGGTTCGCTTCCCCAGTTCGTTTTCGCGTTTGCCGTAACCATTGACGGAGTGATCCCGCTGTCGCCGCCGCGGATAACAAACTCCGAACCATACGATCCGGCAATCAACACGTTCGCGCCGTTCATCCATTGAATTGCGGAACCGTCACCGGCCGCGCTTGCCGCCAATTCGATATTGATTGCGCCGCTTGCTTCATTGTTGACGGCCGGCGTAAAATCTTCGTAAGCGTAAGGGTGCGATCCGTAAACATTACGCGGATTTGACGGTGTTCGCGCATAATACAAACGCCCCTCAAACAAGGCGATTTTTGACGGGAAGCCGTGCTTTTTGCTCCATGCTCCCTCGCTCCATATATTTGTGGCCGTCGTCGCGGATAATTTCGACTGAACAACGGCGGTGGCGTGCGTCGCGTCCGTAACAGCCGTGATTTTGAAAAAGCCTTGCCGTTCTTCGTCGTCAATCGTTACCGTTCCACCCATCTTCCAAAAAGAACCGACGTGGCTCGCCGAAAACAAAGCCGCGCTTGCCGTGACCGTGATCGTCCCGCTGTCCGCGCTTGCCGCCAACGTCGTTGCCGTCGTGTTCGCGTCCAAGAACGGAGTGCATTTGAACGAAACTTTTTGTAAAATCCAATCGTTTGACGCGCGGCGGATCAATTCTAACGGCTCGTTTGTCTTCCCGCTGTCGTCCTCATAAACGATTTTCAAAACATCGTCCAACTGGACATATTGAATTGTCGATAACTGCGCTTCGGTGAACGTGTTGCTGATTTCATAAATCGCGCCCGAATTCGTGACAACATACGATCCGTTGCGGTAAAACCGGAAATATCCCGCGCCGCATTCAATAATATAGCTGTCTTTCGCATTGAAGACGAACTTCAATAAACGCGCTTTTCCCCGCGTCGTGTTAATATATTCCGTTCCGGCAATACGTGAAACAACGCCGTAAGGCCGAACCCAACAATTCCGGCACTTGTCCAAACAGGACGCATAGGCTTCAACGTCGGAACGGCCGAACATCAACGGGCTGATTTCTCCCCGCGCAAACGTAGGATAAAGCGGAGCAACTCTTGCCATGATTACCCCCTCAAAATTGCATTAACCCAAAGATCGTCTTTGACCGGCTTCGCGCTTCTGCTTTGGGCGTTGATACTGCGGGCAATCGGCAACATCTCGGATTTGTAATACTGGATCAATTCCATCTGTTTACTGGACGCATTCGTTAAATCATAGGCGACATCGGCGGCCAAACGGACAGCGAACGCGTCAACAAAGGACGGAGAATAAACCGCGTCGTCCGTTTCTTTGTAGGTGTAAATAATCCCGAATTGATCCGTGTCGGATAAAATATACTTTCCCTCTTGCCGCCATTCGTTTTCCGTCATCGTCCCGAATATGCGAACCATATCGGCGGGAACAGCAAAATAATTTCCGCGCCCCCATGACGGAGTAAGCTGAACTTTATTCAAAAGGCTTCTTTTTAACGCGAAAACCCACGGAGCTTCCGACAAAATAGACCGCAAACTGTCGCCGTAAACATTAGAGATCGCATTTGCTTCTTGCGTTCCCTCTGACAATGAAGTGATCTTGTTCGCGCCGATATAGGCAAGGGCGCGGTTAGCAATGGAAACTTGGCTCATGGTATTAAGTCCTTTGAATAAAGTTTAGAAAGAGAGGGGACTTTCACCCCCTCTCAATCGGTTAGACCGAATAAAACACGGTGGCTTTAATCTTGCCGGTGGCAGAGCCACCGAGGTTTTTGGCGGTGATGATATTGTCGCCGGCGTTCGTGCCGATCCGGTAATTGCGGCCGTCGATCGTGTTAATCCGTGCCGTTCCTGCGGCTTTCGCCGTATCTGCGCCGTCGATATAACGGTCAACGTCGTTGCTATCGCCAACGTCCAAAGTCGTGCCAGTTCCCAAAGCACCATGATCAACGACAATTTCTTTGATAACCGCGCCTTTGGGCATGTGGAACAGGTTGATAATACCGTTGGCGGCCAATGATGATGCGTTGTATTCGCAACATTTGGAAAGGACGGACGTGTCCATCAATCCGCTTGCCATCTCCAATTTGCCATCTTCGACCTTTGCGAACGTGTCAGAATTTACAGTAGCCATATTTGTTTCTCCTTAAATTAAGAATTGACAACAACGACGCTTTCGTCGCCTTTAACCCTGACAACTTTGTCTTCTTCCAAGCGACCGGCACCGCAAGAGATTTCATAGTAAATCTGCTTGCTATAAGATTTGTCAGGGCGTTCTTCCATACGCATAAACAATTCTTCCAACATACCGAAGCAAATGCCGGTTTTCTGGAAAGCAAAGTAATCGGCAATATGGTTGTTGTCGGTTTTGATGATGCCATCGGGCAGGAAGACGAACTTAAAGCCCATGAACGTTCCGATTTCGCCGGAAGTCAAAGCGCGGACGTTGTTATAATCTGCGCTCGTCACCGGCGTTGTGCCTAACAACTGCTCTTTGGCGGTTGCGGAAGCAACAAAGGTGCGGTCATAGGTAAACACGCCTTTTGCGTCCAACATCTTTGCGGCGCGGCGGATTTTGTTGACGGTCAAGCCGGTATTCGTGCCGGAGCTTTCCAAGTCAACCGCGACCGTGTGGGAAGCACCCAGAGAAACGGAAGTGCCGCCGGTTTCGCCACGGTAGGCCGTTCCGCCCAACGCTTCATAAATGACCTTGTCCAACTGAACGCCAACGGCGGACTGGACGCAAATCGAAGAAACGGACATAGGATCGGCCAGTTCCTGTAATTCCAGAGAACGGTCAAACATACGGTTGTCCTGATACGTTTTCATGTCAATTCGCGTGCGTGCTAAGTTCGGATCGTGTTGCGGCGTTTCGGAGTTCACGGCCGTTTTCGGCGACATCTCCCAGTTTCCGATCTGATCCTGATAGAACGATTTGCCGCGCAAACCGGTTTTGACAAAGACCGAGTTATACAACATCGACCTTTCCTGACGCGCCACCGGCAGAATAATGTTAGAGTAATTCTGCCCTCTTACGTCAAACTGTGTGTTATCAGACATATTTTTTCACTCCTCATTGATAACAGTTACAAAAAAACCGCCCAAACAGGCGGTCACTTAAAAAGCATTGTCCGTTAAACGGGTGCTTGTTTTTCGGTAGGGGCTTTTGCTTATCCTGCCATCTTCATTAACGACTTCACATAATCAACGCGTTGTTTCCGTTCTTCTTCGGACACAAAGCTTGCGTTGTGGGCGCGACACCATTCGGGATTATCCCGTCTGTTGCGTGATCCCGCCCAATAAGCGTCGTTCGGATCGGAAATAATCCGCTCCAATTCCTTTTTGGCTTCGGAAGGGGTGCGGGTAAAGCCCGACGCTTGTCCCTCTAAACCGCCAAGAGAACCCTCGGACAATTTCGATCCAATGTTGTTTAACAGCCGAATGAATTTCGTATCGTTGCCGATCAGGTCAACGAAATACTGATAATCGGCTTCCGAACCGGAAAGCTTTTTAAGGGTGGAATTTGCCGTTTGCATATTCTCGGCATATTTCAAGCCCCATTCTTTTTTCAGTTCGGCTTCTGCGTTCTGACGTGCAGTTTCGCGCTGTTGCTTGATTTGCGCGTCAACGCGTTCAAATTCTCCGAGGTGCGCGTCTAAAAGCTTCTGCGCCACGCTCGGCGAAATATGATTTTCGCGCATGATCTTCTTAAACTCGGCCAATTCAACGCCCTGCGGCGCGGTCAACTGGTAACCGTCCTCTTTTTCAGGAACGCCAAAGGCTTTGTCGTAAGCCGTCCATGCTTCTCTGTCCGCTTCGTCTTTGGGAATGACAACGCGGCCTTGTCCCATCAAGCTTTCAAGGGACAAATAGCTTTTTGCCAATTTGTTTACGTCGCCGCCAAACTTCGCAATCGAGGGATTATCTCGAAACGACGCGTCCAATCCGGCCATAAAATCGGTTGTCTGTGTCTGCTGTCCTGCGGGTGTCCCGTTTGTTCCGTTCAAGAGGGGATCACTCCCGCTTTGCGACGGATTTGTTATCTGTTCATCAGCCATTCAAATTTCCTTTCGTATAATATTCGGCTATCTGTTCAGGCAAAATGTCGTCACGCATGATTGTTTTCAGCGTTAAGATCACATCCCGTTTGCCGGCGGAATATGATATTTGAGCCGGATCGGGCGAAAGAATGGGGGTGTTATATCCGCAAAAATCCTCTAAAAACTTGAAAAAGTCGGGATAATTCGCGCTCACATCTTTTGCCACGTTCCGCAAATGTTCAACGGTTTTAGCGTCCTTTAAGTCAAACATCGGAAGCCTCGCTTTCGTTTCTCGCGCCCTCTGCGGCCGCCTTGTATGTTTGGGCGACGCTCTGCGCGTTGGCAAGTTCCGCCGCTTGCGCCTGCGCTTCCGCCCTCTGCTGTCTGATCGTTTCAACTTCCGCGTCATCGTGCAGGATTTCGCGGGAAACGCCCGTAATATCGAAAATCTCATCAACAGCTTTGTCCCCGTCGATCTTGTCCAAGACTTCCGGCTTAAACTGCGCGATCTGTCCGGTAATCGACAAGGCGTTGACAATGTTGTTGACTTCCGTTTGCCGCTGTGACTGAACAAGGCGGCTCTTAAATTTCACTTCAAAGCGCGGATCGGCTTGCATTGCTTCCGGCACCGGCGGCAATCTCCCCGCTTCGTAAAGAATGAAAACCACCTTTTCGATTAACGGCTGTAAAACTTCATTCATGAAGCGGCCGACGGCAGGGCCGAGCAACGTCATTTTTTCGCTTATGCGCTCCATGACTTCGGGAACGGTCATTTGTTTTGTCAATGAACTGAACGCCTGAAATGTTTCATAGAACATCATCAGTCGGATTTGCTGTTGATAGAACTGCAAAAACTCCATACCGATACCGGGCTTGCCGTCGTTGCCGACCGAAAACACTTCGTCCCGCGGTGTCATTGCGCCGCGCCGGTAATAATTGATTTGACGCGGATTAAAATTCGGCTCTCCGAGGAAAGCGTCGTCCGGCAGAAGTAACGGCGGATCGGCCTGTTTCATCGCCGCGCGGATCATCGTATCGGCGATTGTGTTCGCGGCGCGGGCATACGGCAACGCTTTCATTGCCGGAGAATACCCGTAAACGACTTGCGCCCGTTTGTAAAATCTGTGAGCGACGACCGGCATTGTGTCGCAACCGTCCTCTTTGACGATCTTTTTCGTCAGAACGTCCACCCAAACCATACGAATAGGCTTGTTCGGCTTGTCCTCTTTCGTGTCGTCGCGGTCTTCGCGCTTCCCCAAATAACAGATGAACTTAAATTTCTTATCCGACCGGCCGCTTGCGTAATCCTCTTTGATAGCGTCGGAACAAGCGTTTCCGAAACGGTTCAAGGCCTGTTCCGAGGTGTATTCAAGGATCAGATAAAATTCACTCGGCCGTTCTCTCGCGTCTTCCGTTATAAAGGTTTTGGCAATCGGGATATTATAGAACCGAACGCCGTCCGTCGCGTCTTTCTCAATCATCATCGCGGCCGTTCCGTAAACGCCGGAAGCCTTGTAAAAAATCGGCATTTGATTGTAGAAATTCGACTGTGAGAGCGTTAAAAGCACTTCGTCGGCGACTTCCTGCAACCACACTTTAACGTCGTTGTCTTCGCGCAATTCGCGGTTAGGGTGTTCCAAATAAACCCAGTTGGAACTTTCCGGCGTGAGATAATTCGACAGACCGGCCGCCAAAACGTCGGCGCAATCAAGGGAAGTGCTGTCCAATAACGCGGGAAGATCGGCGTTGTTTTCGTCGGGATAAACATTTGTCCCCTCAACGTAGAAAAAACGGTGCAGTTTATCGTAAAGGCTTGTAAAGCGTTCGCGGCTTCCTTTCAACTGCTCATAATTTTTGACAATTTTTTCAGCGGATAAATCCATATTATCCCCCTAAAAGCGTTTTCTTCTTAACCGGTGCGCCCGTTCCGTCGCCGGTGTCGGCGGCTCCCAACGCCGTTGTATAGACCGTCTTTGATCTGTTCAAAAGGGCAGTCCTGACTTTTGCCGCCGCGTTCGTTTTGGCGACTTCCTGCGACGCTTTAAGTTCGGCAATGGCCGCGTTTGTCGCTTCGTTCGCCTGTGCTATGGCTTCGTTGGCTTTTCTTTGCTGTTTTTCTCCGATGCTTTCCGTTTCTTTCGCCGCAATATAACCGGACGGAGAGCCGGAAATAGCACTGGAGGTTTTATCGTCGAAAACCTTTCCCGCCACTTTCCCCGTCACATAACTGACCGGATTAAGAATAGCCCCTACAAATCCGCCTTTACTTCCCATCTCTTAAATCCTTTCTCATAACCGCCGGCTTATAGCCGCAATACTCCAACAACTTAAACAATTTGTCGGACAAGTGGCTTCCTTGTTCGATGAAGTCAGCCCCGACCTTGCGCGAAAAGTCATCAATCGCCCGTTCAATGCCTAAAACGTGCTTCAAATCCCTGTTTTCAGGCCTGATATAGAACGAAACGACCGACGCGACCAAATACCCCCACGGATCGCGGCTAAGCGCAACGACGCAATAACCCCAATCTTCCAACAAAAAAAATGATCCCTCGCGGATCATCATTAAAAACGCATAGCTTTCTTCGTTCCGTTCGGACAATCCAAACTCCGAATTGACCGTTTCGATCCACCGGCGGATCGTTTCAAACGGAACCTTTGAACCGACAACCCAATCACTCATTTAATACCCCGCAATCGAAAAGAGCGACTGGCCGCTGTTCTGTCTTCTTCTCGGCCGCGCAAAGCTTTCCACGCTTGAACCGTTATTGACCGGCGCAACGGCCACTTGTTCCGTCATGGCGAACGCGTCCACGCAATCAATGTATTGTGATTTGATCGCGTCTTTTGTAACGCCCGCTAATTCGCTTTTGAACTCCGTCAACCAGTCCGCATTATCGGGGAAATAGATCGTATGCGCCTTGAAACGCGGCTGTAACAGCTTAATGCGTTCAAGCTTCGATCCTTTCTTTGCGTGTTCCATAGGAATTACGTTAAAGAAAATGTTCCGCTTCTTCATCTCGGCCGTCAGGAACGGGCGCATAACCTGATCCCACCAACCTTTCTCTATGCAGAAATCGCGCAACCGGTAGCGTGAAACCGTGTCGAAAATGATATTTACCATTTCCGCGCTGTCCCAACGCCCAAAGCGGCAGTCAAGCATATACCAATCGTTTTGGTTATCGACGGCCGTCACCGTGATTGCCCGATAACAGCTTTCCGGCGACAACGACGACGCGGGATCCATACAGGCGAACAGATTTGACCGTCTGATAATGTCCTCTTTCCAACTGGGCGAATAATACCGGTAATCGTCCTCTTGGAAAATGCGCGTTTCTTCAGCCACCGCCAAACACATCTTTTCGGCAAACCAAATGTCCAACTTGCCAAGCTTCGCGTAATCCGCCTTTTCTTTCTCTATGCTTTCAAGGCTGTCCTTTTCCGGCCACGTCGGAACGCCGTCCTGCATGACGGGGACTTTCAGCGGGTAAAAGCCCAACTCCGGCGCATTTTGAATGCAACGCTCAATGACGCATTTTTCGCCGAGGTTGTTTCCGATCATGAAAATCCGCGACGACCGGCCTAAAAAGCAAATGTCGGACAAGAACCAATCCCAATCTGCCGCCATGATCGTTTCGCTCCGGCTGTCGTCTTTGTCCTGTATGTCGTCCAAAATGACGATGGACGGGCGGCGATCCTGATTTGAAAGGCCGCGAATGCCCGTCCCTTTGCCGTAGGCTTCAATTCTGATATTAACTTTGTTGCCGTCCCTGTCCTTTACGTCAACGGAAAAGGCGGTGGCGTTCTGCTGTTTAATCTCGACCAGATTGTGCCGCAAAAGCGGGTTGGCTTCGTATTCGTCAATCAAATCCTTTAATTTGGCCGATGCCGCGCGCTGATTTTGCTTGATGATAACGATGAAATCCAAGCCGCGCTTCGGATATGCAAGGCAATGAAGCGGGAACGTCCGCAACGCATAGGACGATTTGCCGCTTTCGCGGAACATTTCAACGGCGATATTGCGGCGGTCATTCAGGAGCAAATCGCTTAATTCGTGATGAAACTTTGCGGCGGGCAATTCCTTTGCCGGATCGTTGGACAAAGCGACGTAACGGAACGCCACAAGGCTATGTTCCATTTCACTCAACGTCTTTTGACTGATCTTCATACTGCTTCGCCCTTTCTTCCACGGCCTTAGTGAACAAATCGAATGATTGCACCGTCATATCGACCTGCTGTTTGTCGCCGAACATTTTCGGGTAGAACTTCGCCGCTTTCCATTTCTCCGCGTCAATAATGACTTTTGCCGCCGCCGGCTCAATGCTACCGGCGGAAACTAAATCCTCTATCGCTTCGATCCGGTCAATGAATGTTTCCGTCCGCGCCTCTTTCGCGCGCGCGTATTTGTCCCGCAGTTCCGCGTCGCCGGAAACCACCTCATAAAATTTACTGTTGCCGATCCCGACTTTTCGACGGGCGGCCGCGCACCCCATTCCGTCGGCAATAAGAGCAATTACGCGTTTGGCGCGCTCTTTTGTCGTATCACGTTTTGTTATTTTGCTTTTCTTTGTCATCTGATTATCCTTTCGGGTCAGTCGCCGCAGAGGTTCGCTTATTTCTTTTCCGCGTTTTTGGCTTTCGGCTTGCCGCCGATCAGTTCCACTTTGTCGGAGATCAGAGAAACGTCGCCGTCAAATTCAAATTCATCTCCGGCCGAAACTCTCTTTCCGTTCGGTAAATCAATCTCCGCGTTTGCTTTGTAAAGCATTAAAAATCCTCAAAACAGGAACGGGCGGCCTTTCGACCGCCCGATGAGTAACACACTATCACCATGGAAATTACAAATTCGTCATGATTATAAAACAAATATACCGCAAATCGAAAAAAAATGCACAATGGAAAAATGCACAATTTTGCACAATTTTGCACAATCGTGCACAATCATGCACAATTTAGGCTCTGAACATACGCAAAAATCTCTTTCATGGCGTTGTTCCATCTGTTTTTTGCGGTGTTTCGGTGGCAATGAAACGAGTAGGCGACATCTTTCCACCGGCGAACGCCAGACCAGTTTAATGTTTTTCCGTCGATTGTAACGGGCGCGCCGCACCGGTATAGGATCAAAGAACGGGCTTCAAAGTCAAGCGGCAACTTCGGCCACCATTCCGAAACTTCATCGGCTAACCGGTAATCGCGGGAAACATAACGCTCCCGAACGGGCTTCGGATCGACTTCATCGGCGGGGTATTCCGTCGGGCTCCATCGTCCAAGCGGACAAACATATTTTCCCGGCCACGGATCAGGCAACGTCCGTGTAACCTTAAAGGCGTGGTAAATCCTGTTTTCCACTTCCTCGACGGTTTTTATTTTGGCCGTATCGACAATCTCATACCTCATTACGCCACCTTTTGCCGGTAGCTTTCGCCGGAAATCTCGAAAAACTCCGCGCCGCCGGAAATCCGGTCATAAATCCGCTGTCCCAACACTTTTTGAAGCTCCGTCTTCGTGTTGTTTGAAATGCAGATCATCGGCTTACAGCGTTCATACCGGGCGTTTATCAGGTCGTAAAGCTCCGTCCGTTCGTTTTGGGACAGCCCCATTTCGTCCAAAATCAGTAAATCCGTTTTCGTCAGCTTATAAACAGGATTTTCGCAATCCCGATCTTTCCAAGCCTCGTGAATGTCATCAATCAGCGTTTTGGCCGTCATATAGGCGCAACGGTCGTCTGTGTAGAATTTCATTCCGCGGAACTCGTCCACTTTGGACAGGGCGTTTTTGACAGCAAAGGCAAGGTGCGTCTTTCCGGTTCCGACGCTTCCCAAAATGACGATATTCCGGTCAAAGCCGTTCTGAACTCCGCGGCGCAATGTTTCGACAAGCCGCTGTTGTTCGTTCGTCGTGCATTCGTAATTGTCGAATGACGCTTTTTCAAATCTCGGTAAAACTATCATAGCGGCGTCCCTCCCGCATAAGAGCCACTTTTAACGCCGAACGAAACAACCGTTCCGGCAGAAATGGCGTTTTGTCTGTCGCGCTCCCAAGTGCGAACCGCCGCTTTCCAGTCTTTCATTTTGTTGCTTCCGATCATCCAACCTTTTGCGGTGTAGAAGTCAACGAACCGGTCAGCGTCCACCGAGTAAGCTTTCTCGGCAATGTAAGCCCTCACTTCCTCAACAGCCGGAGGAATGAAGTTTTTCGCTTTGGGGGAACAAACATTTATGTTTGAGGGGGTATATATATTTTTATTATTTTCTTCTTTTGGGGGTGCAGGGGGCGTTTTTTCTTTGTTTCTTTTTTCAAAATCGTTCGCATCGTTTCGCATTTCATTTTTTGCGTTCGCATTTTCTTGAATACAATCGCATTCGGTTTTATGCGTTTCTATGCGTTTGCATACGTTCGCATTTTCTTCTATGCGTTCGCATTGTGTCGCATCGTTTCGCATTTCATTTTTTGCGTTCGCATTTTCCCAACGTGCAGAAGCGGAGAAACGCGCTTTTTCGCTTCGGCCGGCAAACGCCGCATACTCTTTTTCTAACTGCGATTTGAAAAACTCCCACATCGCAACGCCATTAACTTCGTAATCGGGAAAACCGGCAATACCTTTTAAGACTTCCGCCGCCTGTTCCGCCGGTAGTGTCATAAATAGAGGTAGCCAATCCCTGTAAATGTGTGGTGCAAATTGTTTAGCCATGTTCAAACCCTTTGTTTCGTGATGAAGTCAACGCAATCTTGAACGGAACGCCATACAAGATAAGTCTGTCCGGCGGCTTCAAGTTGCCGTTGAAATTCCTTTTGTTCTGGTGATTGTCTTCCTGTCGCCGTTTTCATTTCGGCAAAAAAAACGCGGTTCCGGTAAACAAAGATAAAATCCGGCTGTCCTTTGGTGTAGCCCATATCTTTATGGTGATTGATGAACATATAACGCCGCCTGTCCGCGTCCGTGAAAAACTTCAATCCGTCCATAACGTCAGAGCCGATTATCAAACAACCGGCAAGCCGCAAAAGGCGAATAATCGCCTTTTGCGTGTCATGCTCCGAAATTTTTACCGGTAACCGCTTCATTAAGGTAAGTCGGCCTGATTACCCAAAAACACCGGCAACCCGGTTTCTTTCTTGATCTCGTCGATCATGCCTTTAATGGCGGCTTCTTCGCTTTCTTCCAAGCGGTGAAGTTCGTATTGCCAAGAAACAATGCCGTCACGGACGCGGAACCGGATTTGAGCCGGCAACGAATAATAAGATTTTCCGTTCTTATACATCGGGATCGCGATCATAAACAACGAGGGAACATCAACGCCCTTGTCGGTGTCTTCAAACTTGATCGCGCGCGCTCCGGTCTGCCTGTTATACATAACGGCGGCTTTTTGGTCGCGCGTAATGTCAATGCCGCGGCCAAGCTCCAACATCTGCGTTGGCGTTGCGAACCGGCCGCCCAACAATGCGCGCAAACGCTTTGTTTCTTCCGGCAAGTGTTCTTCGTCGGCTTCGATAAAGTCCAAACAACGCTTTTCCAGAAACGCGGCAAAGGCTTCCTGACTTAACCATTCTTCGTTGTAATGCGTCCAGAATTTCAGCTCGTCGCTGACTTTTGCCACATAGTTTGCGCCGTGTTTACGCCACCGCGCTTTTTTATCTGCGCCGCCCTTGTCAAAATCGAACACGGCAACAAACCTGTTGTCCGTTTCGTCAAAGAAAATCGCGCTGTCTTCGTCTTTGAACCGGTTGACGTAATCGCAAAAACTCTCCTGTGAATGCATGGGCGCATATCCCTCAAGGCTTTTCGGAGCTTTTTGCAGACGTTCGGTGATCTCGGAAACGTCAATTTTTTCCAGTCCCGACGGATAGAAAATCATTGTCCGGCCGTCCACTTCAACCGTCTTCGGTTCGTTCAATTCCTTGAGAATTTCGTTTAAGGCTTCAATGCCCTGTTTGTTTTCTTCTTCCATGATGCTTTTCCTTTATTAAGCGTTGTTGACGATGCGCGGCATTTCTTGAACAACCGCGATGGGTAATTTCAACTGATTGGGATTTTCCGTAATCAGATTGCCGTCGTCAGTCTTGTAGTAGATCGACTTGCGACGCGGCATGACCGGCAAGGCCGTTTTCGTTTTCGACAAGACGTAGAAAACGCCCTGTTCGTTCACAATGTCCAACGTGATGGACAACGTGCCTTTTGCCGTTTTCGTCGTTCCGTCTTCAACCATTTTGCCGACGGCCTTAACGATTTTGGAAAGCTCGTCCGTCAGATCGACTTCAAGCTGTCCGTCTTCCAGATTTTTAAGCAAATCTGTAATTCCTTTGACTTCCATTTTTATGCTCCTCTGTTTAGTCGTCCAGTTTATCGGCGGCCTTTTTCACCGTTTCGCCGATACCTTTAACCGCGCTTGACGTTCCCAACGTGAAAATGCTCAACATCGCGTCGCTCTCATCATCTCTCGTCAAATCTTTTCTCACCGCTTCCGCAACCCGAATGGGCGCGGAAACAATTTCCGTTAATGCGTTAAAAAGCCCCATTGCTTTACCTCTCTTTCGGTTCTTCGTAAAAATCAGAGGGACGGACTTTCCCGCCACTCCAAGTGCAAATTTTCAATAGCGTTTCACGGCGGGGGATACTCATTCCGTTACAATATCGACGGATCAATTCGTAGGATAAACCCAACGCTTTTGCCGCCGCCGCCATGCTGATCTTGTGTTTCTCAAGATAGTCTTTCAGTCCCATGTCAATCTCCTTTCTCCGAATAAAATAACAACTTTTTTTTGTTTTCGTCAACAATTTTTTTATGTTTTTAAACTACAAAATAAATTTGTATATTCGGAAAGGAGTGCAAAAACATGAGTATCATTAAAGAAAAACGCGAAGAACAGCGCATTAGCCAGAACGAACTCGGCAAGCGCGTTGGCCTGTCGCAACAGCAAATCAACAAGATCGAAAGAGATGACAACATACCGTTGAAGCATATCCCCGCGTTTGCGCGGGCTTTGAAAATACCAGTTACGGATTTGCTACCGGAAAGCTTTCGGATCATTAAGTTTTCGCAAGCACCGTCCCCGGACACCGTTTCGATTGCCGTCCTCGATGCTCGCGCTTGTTGCGGGAACGGTATCGAAAACGCCGACGATAAGGTTGTCGGGTATTGGCACATACCGGAAATAGAATATAAGGAAATTACGCACGCGAACCCTGACAATATAAAGATGTTGCGCGTTTTTGGCGATAGCATGGAGCCGACTTTAAAAGACGGGGATTGGGTTCTCGTCGATATATCCCGCAACTTCCTTGATAGCGACGGGCTCTATCTTATAAAGAAAACGACCGCTCTTGCTGTGAAGCGGCTTCAAACAACGGTTTCCGGCGATATTCTGATAAAATCGGACAACACCAAATATGACACCGAACGGGAGCCGCTTTCTGTGATCGTTATCGTCGGGAAAGTCGTTTATACATTAAAAGCTGAAAAGGTGGGCTGAAATGAAAAACGAATTAAAGAGCGTTTTCCGTTGGATCGCATTTGTTCCCGCCTCCCTGTTGGCGGCCAGAATTGTCGAAAGAATATATTTCACTTTCATTCGGAGCGTTTTTTATGCTGAATGGCTCTTTTCAAGCGTTTACCTTTTGATCGCGCCGGTGGGGACGGCGTTAATTTTTTCCGTCTGCTCAACAGCGATCATTCCGATGAAAGAGAAAGAAAAAGCGGTTTTAATCCCGCTTTATATAGTATTCTTTGCTTATTTCATATATGACGCGGCGCAAATATATGAATACTTTTTTGGAAAGCTACGGTATAAAATAGACGTGATTACAGCGATATTGTCTTTTACCGGCTCTTTAATACCCCTTTTTATATCGTATGTTTTCCTTTTTACCAAAAAAGGCCGCGTTGAATTAAAAAATATTGTCTGATTGACGGCCTTATAACTTCCATATAACTCCCGCGAAAACCCTCGCGGGATTTTTTTGCCTTTCTGAAATTTAACAACTTTTTTTTGTTGACATATACAATTTTATTTTGTAATTTTAACTACGAAAACGAGTTAAACCACAATCGAAAGGTAACACCATGAAAAAGAACACACGAATTTATGTCGTCGCCCCGAACGGAAAGAAATGCTCTGTCATACCGGCCGGAAACGGAATGGTTCAGACGTGGAGCGGCAAACGGAAACAATGGGAAAGCTTCCCGATCCGTTACTGCAAAATTTTGAAAGCGGCGTAAAAGGAGGAACACCATGAACGATTTGATTGTCATTGAAGATAAGACCGTCTTCCAAATGGACGCGGATTTTTCCAAAGCGGAAGAATGGGCGCGCGGCCTCTGCGCCAAATATCAAGGTTTGGTTATCAGCGAAAACGACGTTGTTTCCATTAAAAAGGAAATGGCCGAACTGAACAAATACGCAAAAGATATTGATGAAAGCCGCAAAGCGATTGAAAAGAAATATAAGGAACTGATCGCGCCTTATGTGGACAAGATTAAAAGCGTAAAACAGATTTTCGACGATACTTATAAAGCGTTGGGCGATCAGGTGAAAGCGTTTGAAGCGGCGGAACTGGATAAACGCCGCGCCGAATTGAACGGCCTGATTGATAAAGTCATTTCCGAAAACGGAATGGAGGACTACCGCGCCGACTTCGCCATTCGCGAAAAGTGGCTGAAAAAATCGACTTCCGAAAAAAGCATCGTTTCCGATCTCGGAGAAATCGTTGAACGCGTCAAAGAACGCATCGCCGGAGAAGCCGAACGCCAACGTCTGAAACAGGAACGCATTGAAGCGATCACACAGGAAGCCGAACGCTTGCGGCAGGAATACCCCAACGGAATGAATGACTTTATTTTGTCGAACGCCTTAACGTCCGATAAGCCGTTGAAAGAAGTCTTCGCCCGTATGCGCCAAATTGCGACTGATACGGAAGAGGGCATTAAAAGAGGTTTACTCGTCAAAACGCAAAAACCGGAACAGCCCGCCGCCGCGCCCGTCGTTCCCGAACCCGCGCCCGAAAAGAAGCCGGAAGCGGACACAACGCAATATCTCTTTAAGATCAAGACGCTTGTTGTCGGCAGGGAAAACGCCTTGCGCGTCAAAGAACTGTTTACGCAAATCAAAGCGATTGCGGCGACTTTTGAAAACATCGACTAAGAGGAAACACTCATCATGGATATTCGTTTATTGAACAACGACGACGCGTATTTTGCTTATAAGGCTCTGTCCGCGTCACAGATTAAAGCATACGATCACAGCGCGTATGCGTTTTGGAAAGGCTCTTGTTTCAATCCCGATAAAGCGGAAGACAAAGAAACCGACGCGCTGATCTTCGGCAAGCTGACACATTGCCTCTTGCTCGAACCGGAAGAAGTGGAAAACCGCTTTGTCGTTCAGGACTTCGGCAAAACCCGCCGCAACAAGGATTATGAAAAGGTAAAGGCTCTTTTCCCGAATAAAATCATCGTTTCGCCGGCGGAAATGGACAGGGCGCAAAAGATGATCGCAAAAATCCACGAACACAAATTAGCCAACCTGATTTTTGACGGCGGAAAATGCGAAGTTCCGTTCGTTTGGACGGACGAGGAAACCGGCCTTGACTGCAAAATGAAAGCCGACGCGATCAAGAAGATTGCCGGAGGCCGCGTTCTGATCGTCGATTATAAAACGTCTTCGGACATTTCTTCCGTTTTGCGTTGGCCGGAAAAGCTCGGCTATCCGTTGCAAGAAGCCTTTTACCGCATGGGCGTTGCAAAGAAGCTGAATATGCCGCTTGAACAGATTGATTTTGTCTTTGTTCTTCAATCGAACATCGACGGAGAAGAAGACGTTATTTGCGTCGCCGGTTGCGATTACGACACGCAAACGACAGCGGCGGACATCGTGCGCCACCACATCAACGCCATTTCCACCAGACTGACGGCTTGGAACGAAACGCACGACGCGGAAATCTTTGCGGCCTATCCCGCCAAAGAAACAATGAGATATTCAAACTGGTATTTGCAGAGAGGAGAATAAAACCATGTCACAGGAAGTTGTTGCCAAAAAGACGGATCCCGTCGCCGAATTTATCAATTCGCTTTCCGGCGGTTGGGCGAAAGTGTTGCCGAACGTCTGCACACCGGAACGCTTTGCCCGCGTTGCCGTAACGTGCATGAAGAAAGACAGCAAGCTTGTTGAAGCTATGCAGACGCGCGAGGGCAAATTGTCTTTGGCAGAAGCGTTCATGCGTTGCGCCGAACTCGGTATCGAACCGGACGGCCGCCGCGCTTACCTGATCCCGTATAAAAACAACATCACGTTGATTTTCGATTATAAAGGGATCGTCGAATTGGCTATGCGCTCCGGCTTGATCTCGTCCATTCACGCGGATAAAGTCTGCGAAAATGACGATTTTGAATATAACATCGGCGAAATCATCAAGCACAAGATCAACTTCAAAAAAGAGCGCGGCGACGCTTACGCCTATTATACGGTCGTCACGTTCAAAGACGGGACGAAGAAAACCGAAGTCATGTCAAAGTTTGAGGTTGAAGCAATCAAGGAACGTTCAAGCGCATGGGGAGCTTATAAAAAATACGGAAAGCTTTGCCCTTGGAATACCGACTACGACGAAATGGCGAAAAAGACCGTCTTCAAACGCGCGTCCAAATGGTTGCCGCTGTCGGCCGAAGCAAAGACCGCGATTGACATTGACAACGACAATGAAACGGATTTTCCGACTTACAACGTCGTTGATAACAGAACGCCGGAACAAATGTATGCCGCGGTCGAAGATGACGACGGAGTGATTGACGCACAATGCGCCGTCGTTGAAGAACCGGCTCCCGAACCGGAACCCGTGCCGCTTGCCGCCAACGCGCCGAAAGCACCGGAACCGGAAAGAATGGTTGTCTGATAACAAACAATGCGGGCGTTTCAAACCGGAACGCCCGCCGATAAAGCGGAAACGGAACAATGGAAATCGAACTTTTGAGAGCCCTTAAAGCGGCAATAACGTATCTCAAAACGGCCTATTACGACGAACAAAGCATTAAGGAATTGCAGGACGTTGTTAAACGGGCGGAAGAAAGAGGGCCGTCCGTCGTCGAAATCGAACACAGGGGATATGTCAAATGAAAAAAGGAATAAACGCGGCGTTGAAAGCCGTTAATTACGAGTATGTCAAAAAACAGATTGACGATGCTTTTTGTCTGCTTGAACGGCACAAAGGAACGCCGGACGCTGTCGCATACGCCCGCAAACTTCGCGGCTTGGCGACGGTTCTTGTGAAGAAAACGGAAATGGAGGTTGGAAACATGAGGGGGAAGATTAAATGGCGGGCTTAAACAAAGTGCTGTTGATCGGCAACGTCGGCAAGGATCCCGAAATCCGGCAATCCGCCGACGGCAGAAAGATTGTCAACCTCTCCCTTGCAACGTCTGAAACGTGGAAAGACAAGACAAGCGGCGAACGGCAGGAGAAAACGGAATGGCATCGCGTCGTCATTTTCAATCAGGGCTTGGCGGATATTGCCGAACAATACGTTAAAAAAGGCTCTAAATTGTTTCTGTCCGGTTCCTTGCGGACGCGGAAATATACCGACGGGAACGGCCTTGAACGCTATACGACGGAGATTGTTCTCGGCGCGTATGACGGGGAAATCTTGCTGTTGGACAGCAAGGATAAGGGAAACTCTTTCCCGCCACCGGCAACCGCTGACGATTACGACGACAGAACAACCGGCGGCGCATTTACTCCGGCAGATTATCAACGCGCCAAAAACGGCGACTTAAACGACGAAATCCCGTTTTGATAGGGGGAATTGAAAAATGAAACTTATTGAAGCGATCAACAAAGCTTATGAAGAAGCGCATATTTACGGCGGAAGACAAGACGTTAGAAGAAAGGAAGAAGGAAAAATCGTCCATGTTTACGGGGACGGTGTTTGCCAAATCCTTTGGTGTGAATGTTCAATCGAAGATGTCAACGCAGATGATTGGGAAATCCCGACAATGAAAGAGGTTGAAGATGATTGATTGCTCTTTTGGAATGGGATATTTAAGCCCGCGGTTTGCGCCCCGGAACGGTTGGGAGGGAGAAATAAAAAACCTGCTTGAATTAAACAGGCGTTTGCTCTCCCGATACAACAAAATGTTTAAGCCGCATTTGAAACTGTCCGACTTGGACTTTAAGCGGAAAACAAAAGATCAGACAGCCTTGCGTCTCGCGCAAATCAACGGCGATCTTTCGGTAAAAATAAGGGGGAAAAAGAAATGATTAAAGACCGGTTCAAATTCAGAGCTTGGAACAAAAAAGAAAGAATAATGCACTATAAGGCCGAGCAAACGTATGACACTTTCACGGGGAGCCCGCGTATTTGGAAACAGTCTTTCTCGGACGTTCTTGATGATGAAAACTATATTGTCGAACAATGCACCGGCATAAAGGACGCAAACGGCAAGCTTGTTTTTGAAGGGGATATTATCTTCATAAACGGCGAAAAATGGCGTGTCATCTGGAATGATGAAGATTGTGCTTTTTTCTTTTCAAACTTAAAAGAAGTATACCATCAGCCTATTTTCCCAGACTTTTACACAATGGCCAGCGACTTTGAAGTCATCGGCGACATTCACGAAAATCCGGAGTTGATGAAATGAGTATAAAAATCAAAATAAAAACCTGTCCGCACTGCGGCCAACTGCTTCCGCCAGATAAATACGGAAATTTTTTTGTTGATGTTTGTAACGAAGAAACGGCAGAAATTTCACATTGGTTCGGAATAGAAAAAAGGACTGTGATCGCTCTTTCTAAAATAAAATCATCTTTGGGATTATCTGATGAAGAAATTTTTGAAGCGTTAAGCGAATACAAATACGCGGCAGATTTTTATTTTTCAATATTGTCAAACTCCCGAAAAATCGCCGCTCGCTTTGAAAAACGATGTGAACGGTTGATAAAGAAAAACAAACGTCTTCGGGAAGCTTTGGAAATTTATAAAACAGCTTTGGCGGACGGGCTTTGCGCAACCGGAATGCAGGACTCTTTTTGGTCAATCGTTGCGGAAGCCGACGAAAAGGTTAAAAGCCTTTTGAACGACAACAGATAAACACTTTTTTAATTGGAATTTTTCTGATATGAATATGATAACGCGCATGGACAAAGAGGAGCTTCCGCCGCAAATCGTGGACGAAGACGCTTTTCGTCTTGTGCGCGGTTATCTTGACGCTTTGTGCGAATTATACGAGGAAGTCCGTGAAAAAGGCCGTTATCCTGACACGCGTTTCAACGAAAGAGCAAGAAGAGGGGCACTCGCTCGCCGCCCAAAATACACGCCTTATCGAATACTGTAAGCGCAAAAATCTGGAAGTCATCAAATCTTTTGAGATAATCGAGTCGTCCACGCGCGGCGGCCGCAAAAAATTCCGTGAAGCAATAGACTTTTGCCTTTCCCAAAATGAAACCGTCGCGCTGATCGCCGACGCTGTGGATCGCGTTCAACGCTCTTTCAAAGACTCCGTCCTGCTTGATGACCTCGTCCGCAAAGAAAAAATCGAACTTCACTTTTACCGCGAAAATATGGTAATCGGCGCGGGCGCAAGCGCGTCCGACATTATGCGTTGGGATTTTTCCGTCATGGGCGCGAAATCCTACGTCCTGCAACTGTCCGAAAACGTCAAACGCTCCCTTGATTATAAATTGAGGAACGGCGAACGGGCGGGCGTTGCCCCCGTCGGATATGTCAATTACAGGAACGAAGATGGCAAAAACTCAATCCGCCCCGATGAAGTGGACGCGCCAAAGGTTCAACGCATTTTCAATCTGTTTGCTCTTGGCGGAACGTCCGCCCGCGAATTGACGCGCGTCGCCGACAAAATAGGATTGCGTTCGCGTATGGGGCGCAAACTGCAAGTGACCGGCATTCTGTCAATTCTCCGCAATCCGTTTTATTACGGGGAAATGTTGGCAAAGGGAAAGCTTCACGTCCACGTTTACCAACCGCTTATCAGCAAAGAAACCTTTGACGCTTGCCAACGCGTTCTTGAACGCTCCAGATGCAAACCGTTTAAGCACGGGGAAAAGCCGTTTACATATCGCGGCCTGATCCATTGCGCGAACACGGATAAAATTTGCCCGATAGATATAAAGAAACAACAATTCCCTTATGTTGTCTGTTGGGCGGCTGACGGACAGCGGCGCGTTTATATCCCGCTTAAAGATATTGACGAACAGATTTGTTATATTCTGAACTCGATTGAAATCCCTGCCGGCATAATCGAACAAATCCGCGTCCACTTGGCCGCTTCCAAAAAACAGGAAGTCGCGTTTAGAAACGCGGAAACGGGACGGCTTAAACAGGAATTGACGCGGATTGAAAACCGCATTGACGCTCTGTTTAATATGCGCCTTGACGGAGAGATCGACAAGGAAACGTATAACGACAAGAACGACCGCTTGCAACTGGAACGCCACCGCGTCGAAGAAAAAATAAACGCGCATAAAAAGGCGGACAATTCCTTTAATGATACCGTCTTAAACCTTATGGAGATTGCAAGATCGTCCGCGACCATTTTCAAATTAAGCGACAACGTGGAAAAGAAACGGTTGCTTTTGTCTTTCCTGTTCGACCGTCTGGAACTGAACGAGGGAAGAATAGGCTATAAGCTCCGCTATCCGTTCAACGAATTTCAAAACACAGCGGAATTGTGCGAACCGGCGGAAAATCAAGGGGTTGCGGGCGAAAACGGCCGTGTTTTGCCGTTCCCCGAAAATGAAGCGATCGAACCGAAAAAAGATAATAAAAACAAAGGCTTGCCGGAAAAGACAAGCCTTTGTTCAGGTTGGCTGGGGAACCTGGAGGTATGATTTTGATTTTTTGATGACGTTAAATGACGGATTTCTGCGGTTTTTATCAAGCCTCAAGCTCCTTTTTATAAAAAAATGTTAGCAGTTTTGTTAGCATATTTATCACGTTAAATCATGCCCTTAATCTTGTAAACAAAGAAAACAGATAAATATATAAATCCTTAAAGATAATTATAATTGACTAACATAAAAAGCCGGAATAGCCTGTAAAGAAAACAGGAGAACGATATGACAGCTGATTTTGACGATGTTGATACCGATTTTGATTTTGTAAAAAAGAAACGCGACAGCAAACAAAAACGAAAAACGTACGGCGTTCCGAAAATCGATTTTACGAACGATAAAGTGACCGACATTTTAAAGTGGCGCATTATTGTCGAACAAATAAACCGTTACAAAACGATATTGGGTGTTTCTGCGGACGTCCTTGCAAAAGAGGCGAAACTGTCCAAGCCGACGGTTTTAAAGCTGTTGCACGGGGATACGACCGTTCAGGTCGGCAACGTTTTAAAAGTGCTGAATGTCCTTGAACACAGACGCAAAAACTGGTTTAAATCGGCAGAGGAATAAACAAAACAGGCGGAGATTTAGTGCCCCGCCTGCATATTTCAGGTAAAACGGCCTAGAAGTTGTACTTGAAGTTAATCAAACCGGTATGGTCTTGATAATCCTTCTTGAACTTGCCTTCGTAGCTCAACGTAATCTCGGAATCATTCCCGATCGTAACACCGACATTGGCTCCCGCTTCAATACCGAAACGCTTCAACATATCGCCTTCAACGATATAGCTTGAACCGTCCGCCAAAACGACCGTGTTCGTTTCGTCATCACGTTCAAAGTCATACGTCGCCGCCAACTTTAATTCGGGCGTAATGCCTATGCGGTGATTTGATTTCAATGTGTACTTCTTCGACAGCTTAACTCCGCCGACAGCCGTCCATGTGTCAAACGACTTCGAGCGCATTGTCGCCCCCAAAGCATCGGTATGATCGTCTTGTTTAACGTGCGTATAACGCAAAGCCGCTTCCGGTGTCAAAATGCCGAAGTTATACCCAGTCGCAATCCGCGCGCCAATCGTGTCCGCGTCGTAATCACTCGTCAAGCCGATTAAGTTGGTCGTGTCGTCATATTCCGAATGACCGTAACTGGCAATCGCGTTGACATAAAACTTATTCGGTTTGTATTCCGCATAGATAAATCCGGTATGCGTATCGACATCGGTCTGTGAACGGTCACTGTCAATATCGGCCTTTGTAAAAGCTCTAAACGATAACTTTCCATCGTTAAAAGAGTCATTAAAAAATGTTAAAGAGAACTTTGAAAAACCCTCCCTTATATTACGGAGTGCTTCCCATAACAATCACAGAAGACGTTAAGGATCTTTTAATAGACCTTCTCTATAGAAATCAGCCATAATAAAGCCATCCCTTTTTACAAACAAATGTATTCCATTTACAAAGAAATGAATGAATTAAAAAACAAGATCTTCGGCTCTTTTAATCAAAAGGGTTAAGTCCTCTAGTATTTTTTCTTTATCGGATTTCCCTCCCCAGCTTAATCGGACGGCTTGAGATATGCGGTCATTATCTAACTTCATACTGGAAAGGACATAGCTTGGTTTATAATCTGACGAAGAGCAAGCCGATCCGTTCGAGATACCGCAAAAATCTTTCGTTGAAAGCATAAGAGCTTCTGATTCAATGCCTTTAATACTAATATTCAATGTGTTCGGCATACAAAAATTCGGTTCACCGTTCACTTCTATTTTTAATTTTGACTTGTTCAGCAATCCAAGAATGTCTTTTTTGATTTCGCGGCAGTTTTGAATGTTCTCTTGATATTCATTTTCCGCTAGTTGGCAAGCTTTTCCTAATCCAGCGACCAACGCGACCGGTATTGTTCCCGGTCTGATACCCCGCTCCTGTTGTCCTCCGAAGATTATTTGCTTTACCGGTGGTAGCTTATATCTTTTTTTTCGCAGAATTAAAGCTCCGACCCCTTGAGGTCCACTCAATTTATGCGCGCTTAAAGAAAGCATATTATATTTCAATCCCTTGATTTCGGGCACTAATTTGCCGCAAGTTTGCGTGGCGTCAATATGGAATAAAATATCCTTACCTGCTAAGAAGTCGCCTATTTCCTTGACAGGTTGAATGATTCCGGTTTCATTGTTCGCATGCATGACGGAAACAAGCAGCGTGTCTTTTTGAATTTTATCGAAAAGCGCCTGCTCATTTACTCGTCCGCTCGGTTCAGGTGGAACGAAATCGACAGTAAAGCCGTTTCGTTGCATATACTTGGCGGTTTCCAATACGGATTTATGCTCTATCGTAGTTGTAATGATATGTGTTTTTCCTGTTTTAAGCGCATATTCTTTCAATCCTTGAATGGCGATATTATTGCTCTCCGTTGAGCCGCTTGTAAAAAAAACCTCTCCCTTATCAACGTTTAATAAAGAAGCAATCTGCTCCCGTGCGTTCTCAACTATTTTTCTGGCATTTTCGCCGAAATTATGAGTTCTGCTATCTGCATTTCCAATCGCATTTTTATACACATCAATCATAACCTCTAACACGCGCTCATCTATGGGAGCGGAAGCATTGTAATCAAGATAAACACTCATTTCTTGACCTCGATTGCCAATTTCAACAAGTCATCAATGCTTTTAATCAGGTTCGTGCCGGACAGATATGCGATCCCGCGTTCTAAATGAAGTTTGAAATACTTTTCAAGCGTTTCTTCATCTATGGATAATTTCATTCTTTGACACCAGGCAACCAATAAGGCCGAATAAATATCGCTGTATTCACCGCCGAATGTAAACCAGGACATCTCTACATTGCTGTCCGTATTTACCGGAACGTCGGTTGGAAGGGTTTGTTCGCTTAAAGAGTAGCATAAAGCCCAACGGCAAAGGATATTCCAATTCTTAATTCCCGTTTTTCCTTTTAATCGGCTCAAACGCTCTTTGGAAGTTTCGGAAAGTCTAATTTGTTTGATAAACATTGCTATTCTCCCCAACCAAAATAGCCGCGACGCACTACCGTCCGTTTGCTTGTATCGTTATATTCCAAAGTGTATTCATCGCCGATAAACGGACGCATCATTTTGTAATACCGTTTATCAACTTCCGTATCAGTCGAAAGAATGATTGTTTGATCGCTCGCGTTCGGGAAATAGGTTTTGATGAGAGAACCTCGATGGGCGGAATCAAGTCGAGACAGCGGAGTATCAATAATAACCGGAAGTTTCTTTTTCGAGCATAACGCTAAAGCCCATAATAAAGATATGACCATCAACTGCTTTTCCCCGGAAGACAGCCGTTTTTTTATAATTTCGTTTTCTGAACTGTCAAAATAGTGGAGATCAAGAGAAACGGGATCCATTGTTATTTTTGAAACAAGACTTTTTTTGTTCGCAAGCTGTGTAAAACAATTCGTCATTTCCTTTGCCAGAATTTCGGTCTTTCGTGCCTGGAGTTTTTTCTGATATTCCGCAAAGATTTTTTGAGCCATATACAAGTATTTCAGGCTTCGTCCTTCTTCTTCGTCCGTTTCTATGGACGACAAAATCTCCTCCGCCGCTTTGCTAAATTCAGATTCGGCTTTTGTAGCAATCCCGTTTAATGTTTTGCGTTGTTCTTCTAAAAATTTAAGAGAGATTTCTTCCTCTGAAATTGTATTTTCAAGTGTTTTGATTTCCTTAAAGAGTTTATTCAAAACTTCATCATCTATATCTACAGAAAGATAGTTATCTATTTCGTTGATAGAGTTTTTGTGTTTTTCTCTTTCTTTCGTTATATTTTTCGCTTTATCAATAGAAGCGTCTATTCTATTTTTTATTAAATCGTGAAGTTTGAATAGACTTTCGTTCGATAAATTGTAAAGGGTGTCTTTCTTTTCCGTTGCCAATTTATTCTGAACGAACGAAATGAAAGAACTGATGTCCGTATGTTCCTTGTCGGAAAAAGAACTCTGTAATTCCTTTATTTTCTCAAGGGTTATTTCATATTTCTTTTGTTCAAACTCTTGTTCGCTTTGAACTTCTATATCGTTCAAAAGGAATGACACCATTTTCAGAGGCATTTCGCTTGAAGCCAATTCAGCAAGACTTTCATTACACAAATTCAAGGCGGAAATGCTTTCTGCTCTTTTAAAAATAAGATCGTGCTTTTGTGAAACGATGTCGCCGCCTTTTAGCGTATAATCGTTCTTCTTGTTCTCAAGTTTAGCTTTCAGTTTGATGATCGCCGCATTTTTATCCGCGATTTTTGAATCAGCTTCCTGCAAATCAGCGATTGCTTTCTCTTTCTCATTCTTTAATGTTTCAAGCCGGTCTAATTCGCTGTTTCCTTTTTTTGATTTCGATATTTTAGAGATAATCTTGTTTAGATCGTTATCCAATGTATCAAGAATGGAAACTCCTAACATCGCTTTTATTGATTCTTTGATCTGTTCAGATGTGTTGTTTTCCGCTAACGCCGCTATTTTTTCACCGTCAAAGAAGAAAAATTTGGACAATGCACTTGGTAAAATGTTTTCAATAAACATCGCCCAATTTTCGGTTAAAAAAGCGTTGTCTTCCCCGTTTTTCTTTACCCAAACATGCTCTTGAAACTTTGATTTTTTGCTCCATTCTCTATGAATCGTATAGGTTTCCGAATCATATTTCTCCATAGAAAACTCTATTTCGATATACGCCATCTGCGAAGCGTCAGTCTTGTTGGTATATGACGCCAAATAATCTTTGTATTTGAATTTAGTTTCCTGAAACGCGAACGAGTTTGAACCGTAAAGGCCGAGCAGGACAGCTTCCAAGAACGTCGTTTTTCCCCGACCGTTCATACCACCGATCAAAACAACCGGTGCCGCACCTTTGAAAACGAACATATTAAGGTAAGCATAGATACCAAAATTATAAAGTTTAAGTTTTTTGATAATCATTGTTCTTCTTCCTCTGCGTCCGCTTCATCATAAGTGTCGTCAAGGGCTTTTTCGTTATACTTTCCGCCAAGCTCTTTCTTGCGAACCATTTTGTTCATATAGTAATTTGTCGCGTCTTCTTCATTTTTATAAAAGGTCTTTTTTATACAGTCCTCCAAACCTTGAAGAACGCCGCGTCTTTTGTTCAGACTTTTTGACTGATTTTCAGTATCAATCAAACTATATGCCATTTCAAACGCCAATTCTTCATCAGGATAGAGTTCGTTCACCACGTCTTTCAAAATATCCCACTCATTCTTGCGGAAATCTTCGGAAGCAGTCCATTCAGGATCGTCAAAGGGCTTGCCAATCACTTCCTCATAGATTCTTGGAAGCGCATCGTCAAATTCGTGTTTTTCAAAAACCCAAATCCGTCGGATATTTCTTAATTCAGGCAAAGAAATCAATTCCAAATCCTTAAACTCGTTAGGCGCGTTTTCATTAATTTCTTTTTGAATGGAAAGCAAATCTCTTAACCATTCCTCACGGATTTCTTTTTTATAAGGGCCGTGATGAAGTTGTTTATATGATCCAAACAATGCTCCGGTCATTTTTCTGAAAGAGCGGCGTTCGCGATCTTTTGTTTCATCTCCGAATTTGTTCCTAAATTCAAGTAACGGAGCTAACCACGCTTTTTCTTCATCGTTCGCGATCATAGCTTCCATTGATTTGTCTTTTTCGACCATTGTGCAAACCCAACACCCGAAACGACTTTTGCCGCAGCTTGGCAATCCCTTTTCAACCATCATCGGGCATTCTCCGTCTGCGGTCGCTCCGCGATATAGGGTCAACAGTTCCTTGTTTGAGTATCCCCACGGATTTGTATATTGCATTAAGAACACCCAAACATCGTTGTCATTCCAATTTTCAAGAGGCGTAAAGACAAGCTCGTTTGCCATTGTTTGGCTCGGACTCAATAATTCCCGAACACGCAATTTTTCATAATATGTCATTGTTCTAGCGCGGTTTGCGCTTTCGGCTTTTCGTGTCCCAATCACCAGAATAATCTCGCCGTGTTCCGCGATTTTGTTTTTTACAAAGTTGTTTACAGGCTGAATTTTCAGTCGATCCGTGCACCACCGAAGCTGTTTTCTCGGGAACGGATAGCCGCGTCCGATGAAATTCACCCAATATGTATTATCCATTTCAGGAGTCAGACGGTGAGTAACAAAAGGCAATCCTTGTTCCTGTGCGGCTTCATCTAAAATTTGAAGCGATCTTTTAACCCATTGGGATACGACCGGGGATTCGACAAGAGTATCCGTATTGATAATGTGGATCTTTTTTCTGAATTTGTATTTAGGTAAATCTTTAAGAGCAAGCCAAACCAGTTGAAGCGTTGCTGTGCTGTCTTTTCCTCCCGAATACCCGATTACCCACGGAATATCATCAGCTAAATATAGCCGTCGAACCGTTTCCATAAGTCCTTCAACAGATTCTTTTGTAATGGAGATTTCTTGTTTTGAGGTTTCATGTGCTTCATATTTTTCAGACATTTTCTCTCCTTACTTTCTCTTTTCTGAATTGAAACGGGCTTCAAGAATTTTTTCTTCCGGGGAAAGAGAAATCTTAATGATTTTTTTGATCTGAATTGCAGCAAGTTGAATGGCTTTTTCGCTTGTGAGGATTTTTCCGTCAGCTCGAACAACGCGGTATTTCCAATCCTTTGCCGTTCTGTGCCAATCTATTTTATTTAATAGTTCCAAATCCGCTTGAATATTGCTTTCCTTTCGATGGTCGTAAAAGAACTTTCCGAGCACTCCTAACGCCTGAATAACAACGCCCTGAGTTATGATAAATTTTTCACGCAAATCAACTTTTGAAATCTCGCGTTTAAGCAGTTCTTGCCACGGCTCAATGTTTTTAATAACGGTTTCCCAAAAATGGCAGAGAAAGTCTATATCTTTTTCATCATCGCCGCCGCTCGCCCTCAAAATACGTTTTGTCGCCAGATAAAACGTGTTCAACGTGAACAGGTTTGATGAAAACTTCCCAAGATTATCCCGTTCCTTGTCTGTATAGGTGTTCAGAAAATCAATAGAAGAAATCACCGTTCGATTTATAACCGCTATTCTATCCCGATTGTCGTAAAGTTCCGCTATTGAGTTCGACGTTTTGACAGCATGCTTATTCAAATCGGTAAACATTTGTTGGCTTCGTTGAAGCCCTTCATCTTTAAAAAAAACAATGGAAATTGTTTCCGTTTTAAGGGACGGATCTTCCTTCAAAGCCGCTTGAAGTGATGCTTTACGATGTTGACCGTCGTTGATAAGAAACACGGCGCTCATTTCGACTTCAAGAATCCCTAAATCAGGGGAACTTGATGAGGGGATAAAATTGAAATGACCGTCAATCGAAGCGGATAATGCGGAAAAAACATAAGAAGTCCTGTTTTTTAAGATGTAATCTCTGATTGCGGGGATTCTTTGTTCATTCACACGTCTTTGAGCGCGGAACTCCGGGGCAACGACATCGGAATCGTCAGGGAAAAGTTTTGATAAATACTCCAAAGGGAGCATACCAATAAAATACTCTTTATTGGCTTGAACCCCTCGAACAACAGGAAATCTATAAGAAAACATCGAAAACTCCGATATACGCAAGTATATACTTGCGTATATTCCCAAGACATTTAAAAGTCAACAAAAATGATTACAAAATCAGGTCGTATTCGTCGCAAAAATCATCAAGAACGGAATAGGCGTCAGAAAAGTTTTCTGAAGAATCCGCAAATTCTTTTATTCGTTTTAATTCTTCAAGTAAGAGGCTTCTTTCAAATTTTCCCGCTTCCTCTTCCATCATACCCAACGGAATATAAACCATAAAGTCGTGAATAATTGCTTCATTCTTCCCTTTATATCTTCGTAAAATGCGTCCACGTCTTTGAATAAACTGACGAGGATTCCGCGCACTAGCAAGGAGAAAAGCCGTTCTACATGCCGGAACATCAAATCCCTCATCTAAACATCTTATAGCGACAAGGGCGTTTATAACTTTATTCTTAAAATTATCAAGGATTTCATCTCTTTCTCTTTTTGTTTCACCGGACGTAAACCTTGATGTTTTCCAACCTAATTTTTGTGCGACCGTAGCAACCTGTGAAACTTGACGGACCAATTCCTTTTCTCCAGAAGATGTTTCTTCCTCTGTCGAACCATCGCCGCAGAAAAAAAGAGTATATGGAGAAATTTCTGTTTTTCTTAAAATATCCGTTAAAATTGGCATCTTATTACGAGCATTTCCAAGCAATCTTGCCCGCTTTCTTAATAGGGCGGAAAGGGCTTCGTTTTCAAAGGAGGCTCCGCTTGCGATCATTTTAGAGATACTAGAACTAATCTCGATATATTCGTCTTGTTCATCAGGTTCCAAAGGAACAGCATGAAGAAAATACTTATAAGGAGTCAAAACGCCCTGTTCAATGGCATTTTTAAGTGTATATGTAGCAACGACCCCATTATAATAATTATCAAGTCTTTTATTCGCTTCGGAATCCATATAACTATAAGGCGTTGCAGATAACCCTAATCTGAATCTTGCTTGTTTAGGAAGTGCCTCATACAATCCTTTTGAAGAATGATGATGACATTCATCTCCGATGAACATCAGGCAGTCTCCGGGAATACGGGATATTTCAGCCTGAAAAGCATCACTTTGAAGCGTTCTATTAACAACAATTACTGCTTCAAATTTGCGACTGTCATTCAAATATGCTGTAATGCTGTCGTGTAATCGTCTAAACCAAAAGTCTTTTGAATTGTAGCATTGTATTGGATAGATACTAAAGTCCTTCAATGTTTCGCACCATTGGTCTGCCAGATTGACATAAGGAACAGATATAATGAGAAATAGTTTTCTTGAAGCACTAAATATTTTAACTGCTCCATATATTGATGTAATTGTTTTTCCTGCTCCCGTAACAAGAGAGAGAATGCCTTTCCCCTCATTTCCTTGCCATTGTCTTAAAGCATCCTTTTGATGTTCTTTAATACTAAACGGCTGTCCGTGAAATGTCATAGGAACGCACGGTAATTTTTCTATTTCAGTTGATTCAGTTCGTCCGCTCCATTTTTCCCAAACATCTTCTTCTATTTCTGGGGAGGGCTTATATTCTAAGGAAGCACTTTTTTTTACAAGCCATTTTTTTGCGTTGTTTGGGAAAGAAATAATCAATGTATTTTTTGATTTTTCATTCCATAATTCTTCAAAACTTTCAATGTGCGGTAAAAAATGATCCTCTGAATCTTTCCACGACTTAAAAACATTGATTGATTCAAAATTATAATCCGGCGTCAAAGCATAAGGGGTTTCATTAGCAGACCCTTGAAATACGATTTTATTGTCCTCACGATCCACCATAATTCCGATTTTTTCGTGAAACATTCCTTTGCGACGAATTGCGACTTTAATATCTAACTTATTATGAGCAATTAACCACGTCAGAGCGTCTAAGCGATTTAGCGCAAGAGAACTTTCCACTTTTTCAAATGAATTGATTATATCGTTTCCGATTTTAATGGATAATTCCTCAAGAGTATTTTTGATTTCATATCCGTTTTGAATCGCATCATATTCTTCGTTGTCAATTTCTGCACCTATAATTAGGCGCATACTTCCCCCATTGGAAATAAGCGAGGCAATACCCTCGGCGGCATAAGCCAAAATAGCAGACGAAAAGAAACCAACAGCACGATCATACCGGATAGATTCTTTTAAGACAGGGATATAAAAATCCTTGATAAGATTGTCCTTATCCGTTTTATAGACAGATTTTAGATTTTGAATATCTGTGAACATTAGAAATCTATTTTGCTTATATCTATAGAAGTCTGATTGCTGTCTTTCGGGATAAAACCTTGATCTCGCATACCTTGAATTATTGCTTCCCCTTTGCTGGGATCACCTCTATATTTTTCGAGCCAATTCGCTACGATTCTCATTCCTCCATGTGCATATTCTTCAAAAATTTTTACATAATCGCTATCCTCTTTATCTTCTGATTTAGGTGCTTTAAGAGAGGGCGATAAGATTGAGATGTCTTTTTTCTCTGCAACACCAATAAGCATAACGTAATCGGCGTCATTGTTGCTATCAAATGTGGTTGCTTTAATGGCGTTTTCATACTTTTTTGTAAGCGGTTTTCTTTCGTGTAATGAAAAACCTAAAAAAGCACAAAAACAAGCAAGACTCTTGTGTGTCTTAAACGGTTTTGGCACTAAAAGTTTTAATAGATTAGAATACTCTTCTGGTAAATTTACATCACGGGGTAAAGTCATAGCGTTTCTCCCAAAGTAATTTCTTCAACAGAAGTGCCGTTAAAGTTTGAATTATACCTTGTTTGTTCGTATATTTCCCCATTGATTTTAATTTCATCAACGGGTTTAGAACCTCTTTCTCCGGTATTTTCTCGAACAAGGATATATTCTGCCCCAACGTGTTTTTCAATATACCTCATAACAGAAGCATCACCCTGCGAACCGGAAACCAAAAGAACAACTTGGGAAGCCATTTCTGGTATAAAGTTCGCTGTTTGCGGTTTGTAACTGTCATCAAGTTGTCCAAATGGAGAATCAAGAACAAGAGGAGCTATTGTCCCCGGTAATAGATATTGAGATGTTGCATTTTCACGAATTTTAGCGAACCAAACTAATGCGGAAATAAAAGCCAGACTTAAAAGTTGTTTTTCCCCATTGCTTCTGCCTAAATCTGTTCCGTCAATAGCCATATCTATTTTGAAATCACTAGAAATAGATACCTTAACATTTTTACGCATTATACCTTGTAAAATCTCGTTGATTTTATGAGATATAACTTTAATAGCAGTCTTTTGATCTTCGTTTGATAAATCTTTCAGTTTGTTATAAATCAACCTCGTCAGATCCCGTTTTTTCATAAATAATTTTGATTTAAGGGTAGACCTTTCAGCACTATCGATTTTTTGTTGTAAAGAAGCATTGTCTTCTTTTAGACGATTTATTTTATTGTTCAAATTTGCGTCATTTCGGACACATTCATCACGTTTGGATAGCCATTCATTTCTTGCGGCTTCAAGTTGTTTAACCCGTTCTTCGGGATTATCTTTTAATTGCTTCCCAATTTCCTCAATTTCTCTTTCGCATTTTTTGATTTCTTCGTTCTTTTCTAAAATATCATTTTCTATGCGTTTGAGTGCTTGCGGTGCTCTAACAGCTTCTCTCTTTAAGGCGTCAATCCTTGATTTAACTTTCGTTAGATTGTGTTCCAATTCAAGAGGTGTTGCCAACTCTTTGAGGGATAAAATATGGCGGAAAGCCTCATCTCCATCTTCAAATGTTCTTCCGCAAATACATTCGTGAACTCGTTTCCCATCACGTTCAACAAAGTGTTCAAGCAAATCCTTTACAAAGGTTTCATTATAGGGACTTGGAATAGTCCCTTTTTTCCTTAAATCTTCCAAGAAATCGAACGCCATATCTGAAATCCCTTTTGCCACAAGAGATATTCCATTTTCTTCTATCCATTCGGTTTCAGAAGATTTAAGTTCTTCCAATTTCCTTTTATGACGGTATAAATCATACTCATATTCGCTTCTTCTTTTTGCTAATTCAGCGGAGGCTTTAAGAGATTGAAGTTCTTTTGCCTTTTTTTGTTCTTCTTCCTTGGCATATTGAAGATTTTTACGGTTTTGGACAAGTTTTTCCTCTAAATCTAAAATTTCAGATTCATTAGAAGTAATTTCGTTTGAAGCCTTTTGGGTATCTAAATTAACAGTATTGGTTGCTATCTGTCTGTTATAGACTTTTTCAACTTTTTGAAGATCGTCAAGGGTGCGATCTAATAGATGGCAACCTAAAATATTCTTTACTGCTTCACTAACTTCGTCTTTGTTTTCTGTGCTTCCAAATGCTGTTGCATTTTCTCCATCAAAGAAGAAATAGCGCGCCATATCATAGGGAATAATTGACTCCATAAATTTAGCTCCCGCTTCTGGCAGGGGGCGCATATTCCCATCGTCCTCAATCATTTGGATTTTCAAATCTGATGTTCGTGAATCAGGTCGAATACTTCTGAAAACATCATATTGTTTTCCTTTGTGTTCAAAAGATATTTGAACAGAAGCAGAAGCAAATTTGTTTTTTTTCAAGGCTTCTTCGTTGATAATATTATTAGGTTTCTCAAAACCTTTAGATACTTTCTCATAAAAGCACCAAAGGATAGAGTTAAGAAGTGTCGTTTTCCCAACACCGTTTTGTGCGTGAATAAGAGTGATGTTTTTTTCTGCATCTGTGGAAAAATCAATACGTTGCGTTCCAAAAAAGCAACGAAAGTTCTTCATTTCAATACTATAAATCTGCATCGATTTTTACAGCCTTGTCAATGTAGTTCTGAATCTTTTCCAATCGTTCAGTTTCATAGGAACGATTCTCTATTGTGAAGCGTTGTTCAATCTTCATTATTTCTCTTAAATGAAGCGATATTTCATCGTTCAATTCGTCTAAATCTATGATCGAATCTGCCATCCAATGTCTCCCTCGCAGTTACAACAAAGGATAACCAAGGGAATATATGTTTTCAACCAAAAAAAATTACAGATTCAAAAGTCTCGAAAACGCTAAACGGCTCGCTCAAAAAATCACGGCTCATTTTCTATACTTCTTTCTCAATTTTTTCAGTTAGTGAAATCTTCGAAATTCAAAATCTTTTTATGGTTAGAAAAATATCTATGTCACCCCCTCATTTTGGTAATTGAATAATTTTGTATATGAAAAGTACACGGTTGTCGTGTGCTTCCTTTTGCAAAAGGACATATACAATGTTTGAGAAAAAATATAACAACTGCTCCATAGTCGGAGCGGAAGCAGCCGGGGTTGTTTACAGACGCGCCGTTCGCACAAACGGGTTTGGTCAGTGCGTTTCAACGTTCCGTCGTTTTTTAAAAGAGTATCAAGCCGCATACAGGTTGGGACAAGCACTGCCAACGCCTCCGGAACAGCTGAAAGTTTATTTGAAATCATTGAAAGCTAAATTTCGTCTTGAAACGGACAATATCGAAAACATGGTTAAAGCGGCTTATCGAATAAGGCTTCCTCAACTTAAGAAGCACGAAACCAATAGCCCTAAATCACACAAACGAAACACCGTCCGTCGAAACAGGAGGAAATAGCCCATGAAAAAGAATAAGACAATGAAAGAGCTGTTTCGGTCTTATATCCTAAGCCCGGAAGACAGAGATTACGCCTTTCAAAATGTTGATAAAGACAAGCTTCGTAAAGTGATTGAAGACTTTCCGAAGTATTTAAAAGGTATTCCCGTTTA